>NZ_JCAPEU010000023.1:0-5923 GCF_059735265.1 Mangrovimonas sp. sgz306409 | reverse complement strand
TCTTGGTTGCTCTTATTTGTTGATGTAGACCCATCCACAGTGCGTCTCTCCCTCTCCGTACTCCATGGTGTAGAAATACGTTCCCACAGGAAGGTCCTCGCCGTCGTTGGTCTGTCCGTACCAATCGTTGGTATAGTTGTTCTTCGAATATACCAAGGTACCGTAGCGGTTATAGATCTCGATCTTGTGGACCTGGAAGTTGCTAAGCTCGAAGCTGTCGTTCAAACCATCGCCGTTTGGAGAGATTCCTTGAGGGATTTCACATACTATTTGCCCCATGGCCCGCTCTATTATAGAGCTACAACCAGTTTCATTAAAAATCACTTCTATTTCGTAAGTTCCTTCAACATAAACTGGTAAAGTCAACCCGTTTTCGCCATCAATCAGTCCCCCATCTTGGTACCAATTGATGGACACCTCGTCTTCGGAATAATTTTCCGGAGTAGCCTCGATTGTTACAGGTGAGTCTGAACCAATACAAACTACATAATCAAAATCTTCAGTGAAGGTAGTTAGAGGAGACGTTCCAATAGTCAACATAAAGCTGTTGGTTACATAACAATCTGGCAGCCCAACAGTTTCTACACGCACCCAAACCGTTTCGTTACCGGAACTTGTGTAAGGGTTCGCAAGTGGATTGGCTGCATCCATGGCATCCTGCTCAGAGGCATAGTACGTCACGTTGTAAGAAGCAGCATCTTGACCGTCCAAAATATAAGTACTGTGCGCATCTAGATCGTATTCTGCAACACCATCTCCGTCATTGTCGCACTCCAATAGGTCTACACTGGTAGCTGTATGAGTTGGAGCTGTCAAGATTAATTCAAATGTATCATAAGACACACATCCTGTTTCCAAACTAACCACTCTTACCCAAACAGTTTGCGGAGAGGAGATACTGGTATAAGGAGATGACAATGGGTTTACATCATCCATAGCCTCTTGCTCTGTTAAGTGATACGATATCGTGTAAAGGGACGCATCCAATTCCCCTAACACAGGTATATCGTTTTCTATAAGG
Source organism: Mangrovimonas sp. sgz306409 (assembly GCF_059735265.1). NCBI lineage: Bacteria > Pseudomonadati > Bacteroidota > Flavobacteriia > Flavobacteriales > Flavobacteriaceae > Mangrovimonas > Mangrovimonas sp. sgz306409. Next base: position 4,902 of record NZ_JCAPEU010000023.1, on the reverse strand, counting down.
TCAAATACCCCAATTTGGGTTTCCGAACACACTTCAAGATCCATAGGCTCTGAAATAGCCGGGCTAGGTATAAACTCCACAAAAATGGTATCATCTTCAGTACATGTTGGCGAGAAGATTACTTGAGCACTATACTGGCCACCTTCGGTAATTTCCAAAGTAGATCCCGTTTCGCCCTCAACAACAAATCCATCCTTATACCATACGTGATCTACCGAATCAGCCCCCGTACTTAAAATGATAGACTCTCCTTGACAAACCGCATTACCATTGGCCTGAGTAATGTCGATTCCTAAATCGAAAGTACCCAAATCAAAACTACCTGCCCTAAGGAACACTGCAGAATCCAAGGCAGAATCCCCTTCATCGGCCATCACCAATTTGATATGATAAGTTTCCCCAACATTTACTTCTGAAAATGCCGTAAACTCAACAGTTCTACCATCATAGATCATAGGAGGTAAGTCATCTGGCGTGTAACCGCCAAAATACTGTTCGTTCATAGGACCACAGGCCGTATTTTGAGGGTGAATATTGGTCACCAAGATTGGTGTGGTGGTTCCCGGCAATACCGCCAAGTTGGTGGTCTCTCCAGCTTCATTGGTCAATAGGAAGGCAAAGGCATCCGAGTAGTTACATTCAAAAGAAGCCCCATTGTACTCTTCCGAAGCCATAATAAAGTCGAAACTGATCTCATCGGCAAATGGCACGAAATCGAACTCAATGATAGACGCATTATAGGTATTACCATTTACAAACTCCTCTAAATCCGCATCTCCAGGCCAATCCCAACTTCCTGAAGAGGCTGTTGTAGACACATTAGGCCCATCCGCCAAAGAGGCATTTCCTGAGGCTAACATGATTCCATCATCAAATGGGAATCCTGGACTTTCTGTGTAGAAATATGCTATTCCGTTTACAGAATCATAATCCGTTCCTGTAGAGTAACTAATATTCGAAATTTGTGCACATTCATTGGAAATTAATACGTCGGTCACCAATTGCTCTACGGTATACGTTACCTGATCGGTAATAATATTCCCCGGTAATGGTTTGATACAAATTTCAAAATTGGTTGTGGTCGCTATATCATTGAAGGAATATACTCTAACATAATAAGTATTCCCAACTGTCAAACCTTCTACTGCATTAACATTAGCATCTGAACAGAATAACTCTGTAAGGGTACCATCACAAGTCCCTTCATAAACACTATAATCAAGGTTTAAGTTTCCGTTAGCAATGTTGTTCAAGGATACTACTTGAGCCTCAGCATTAGCTACAAACGTAAACCATACATCATCATTAGGCTGTCCGCTACAAGCTGGCACGGCTATTGCTGATGGCGAAGCACCTGCTATGGTACCAGACGCAAACAAAGTACATTCATCCAACTCATTCACTTCAACAGCAATGGCGTTACATGGGTTATCATTTTCAGGAGGACAAGCCAACATGTTGAATATTGGGCTGTAAATATCGCAAGTAGCATCATCTGTGTTAATTACTGCTATTTCTACATCGGTATTAAACGGGAAAGGTCCAATTTGATAGGTTCCTAGCGCCCCAGCAATTACTGTATTACTATCGTAATCACTTGAGATGGTCAAAGATTCTGCAGACCCCATATTGGTAACCTCTACTTCTACCAAAAATTGTTCTCCATTTTCACAGTCATTTACCACTTCATAGGATGCTTCCGGATTGATACAGGAAGCACAAGCCACTGTAATATCCAATAATTCAAAGTCCGTCCAAACACTTTGACAACTTGCAAATCCATTAGACTCGACCCAGAATGAAATGGTATCCCCAGAAGATTGATAGCTTATACCTGTAAGATCTCCATCATCATCGAATCCTATGAATTCATTTGGCGTTAATTCCGTTCCATCGGTATCATAGACGTGGAAATAATCACCTACAACATACAATTCTCCCGAATTAACTTCGAAGTTTAAGGCCATACCATCATTACTTGTAAAGGTAAACACATTAGTATCATCGTCCCCATAACAGTAGGCAAGGTTAATTGGTTCTTGAGCTGAACAATCTAAATAGTTGTCTAAACAGAATGGCTGCGTTACTGGCTCTCCTGACAAAGTACATAAGGCATCTCCATCATTGACTATGGTAAAAGATACTTCAGTTTCATTAGTATAAGGACCAAAAGTATAGATTCCTGTTGCAGTTGCTGTTTGTGCAGCACTTCCTTGATCATCCGTAATAGTATAAGACGTTGCCGATCCCATATCAGAAAGGCCTACCTCGATGTTAAACTGCGGTCCATTAATACAATCTGAAACTATATCATAAGACCATGTTGGTAAATCACAAGTAGCACAGGTAACCGTATAATCGAGTTCTGTTTGACTGCCCGAAGCACAACTTGTACCTCCATTACTTTCTATCCAAAATGAGATTGTGTCTCCTGAAGACTGCCAAATCAACCCACTTAAATCCCCTCCATTACCATAGTAATCACTTGAAGTAAGTTCAGTTCCATCTGTATCATAGATATGTAAAGCGTCCCAATTATTTTCAACAGTTCCTGAGTTAATGTTAAAGAATAATGAGGACCCATCGTTACTGGTAAAAGTAAATACATTTTGATCGTTGTTCTCATAACAATAAGTCCCATTTAAAGGCCCTTCAGAACAATTGACATAGTTATCGAAACAAAACTCTTGAGTCACTGTATCCCCTGTAAGGATACAATTGACATCGTTATCATTTTCAATAGTCAAAGCTACATCTGTCATATTTTCGAAAGGTCCAACGGTATAAATTCCAATAGCCGTCACCGTTTCAGCATAAAGACCTTGATCATCTGAAATGGTATATGACGTTCCTGTTCCCATATCAGACAAATCTACTTCAATGTTAAATTGAGGTCCGTTGATACAGTCTGAAACCGCTTCATAAGTCCACTGTGGATTTGTACAAGTAGCGCATGCAACAGTTATTTCAATTGGCTCGTAAGTAGATGAAGATTGGCAACTTCCATAACCGTTAGAACTAACCATAAATGAAATAGTATCTCCAGATGATTCGAACTGACCGGATAAGGTTCCTGTTGTATTAGGAGCTGTCAACTCCGTAGTACCATCTGTATCATATACTATAAAATAATCCAAATTATTTTGAACAGAACCAGCGTTCACTGTCAAAGCTAATGGAGATCCATCTGTACTTGTATAAGTAAAAACAATATCATTATTGTTTCCATAGCAAAAGGTTGTACTTATAGGCCCCACAGTACAGTCAACAATGTTTTCTGTACAATAAGGCTGCGTCAACCCTGCACTTTCTAAGGTACAATTGACATCATCTACATTTGCCGAAGTAATAACAACATTGGTAGTATTATCATAAGGTCCAAAAGTGTAGATTCCCAAATCGTTCACCGTTTGTGCTGCACTCCCTTGATTATCGGTAAGTGTCAAAGCAGTCGCAGACCCCATACTGGTCACATCGGCTTCGATATAGAATTGTGGCCCGTTTGCACAATCACTTACCACTTCAAAAGCTACTTGTTGATCAATACAAGTATTCTCTGTTATATTTAAAGTATAACCAACACTTTGTGGGTTAGCCCAAGTAGAGATCACAATGTAATAGGTATCACCACCTGGAACTACGATATTATCAATTACTAAATCTCCCGTCGTATTAAAATTGGAATCACCACCAATACAAGCCGTACCAATATCGGCACAATCTGTATAAAGGAACATCCCCGCGTAACCATTTGTTAAGCCCGTTAATTGGATATCTATAGAAGTATCTTCAACCGGGGAAAAAGCATACACAACATCATCACCACTCAAAAAAGCAGCAGTGGCACCGCAGTCCGAACCTGGAGCTCCCGAATAATCATCCAAATAATTGGACGTATTATCTACAGTATTGTATGGTAAGTTGGAAACAACTATTGGGGTACTACAATTTTCTCCAAAGTTACTCACATGATAAGTCAAAGGGCCTATCCAAAAGCTATTGCCATCGTCTCCACAAACAGCTCTAACATAAAAGTCATAATCTGCTCCCATGGTTAAATCTGTAATTTGGTATGTACTAGCATCTACAGAGGTACCCGAATCGGTATCGGTTGGGGCAGCTCCCCCAACTTCCTGATTGATTACTTCCCAAGCAGTTGCCGTTCCACCGTTCCAAGAAAAATCTGCAGTTTCCAAATCAATTTCTACAGTAACATTAGTTGGATTAGGGCATAGCTCACTAATTCCTCCCAATATGATATTTGGAATAAAATTATTAATATTATTTGCTGCAGGAGGCGATACAGGATCTGGATCTTCGATACTCGTATACCTCGCGATAGTACGATTGGTTGCCACCTCTGTGTTGTAAAAATCATCATTCCATTCATCATAATTTGTTTGATTTTCCTCAACGGCAATAATCAAATTTTCCGTCCCCGTATAATCAAAAGGCGTATCCAAAGTAATTTGAACCCAACCAGCTGTTCCAGCTGTTACGGTAATCCCGCCTGAATAGACTTCGGTAAAAGAACCAATCGGTACCCAGTCCGTAGTGGAATCAAAAGATGCCTTTGGAGATTCAGCCATATAAATGACCAATTCCTGGCTATTAGACAAACCTGTACTCCCACTATAATACCATTGTATATCGGTAATAGCTCCAGAGGCATTAATCTCTGAAGCTAGGTATACCGTTTGTGTATAAGAATACCCAAAATAAGGATCGAAAGGTGCATTTTCAGTTTCTATATTCCCAGTCCCTATTGTCACTTGGGCATTTAGGGTACTAAAAACCGACAATAGAACAAGAAATACTAGTAGCTTTTTCATTGAATTTAAGTTAGTTTATAAAGTTGTTTACTTTTTTGTTAGTTTGCTGTTTTAGGTCCACCGCTCACGA
>NZ_JCAPEU010000022.1:0-5970 GCF_059735265.1 Mangrovimonas sp. sgz306409 | reverse complement strand
TTGCGGTTATATGTTGTTGTAAAACGTTTTTTAATTATTTAAATATTTATTGTTTTTAGAATATAATTCAGTCCCTTTTAGGTTTTCAAATTTAAGGTTGATTGTCGTATCCAATTTGGTGCGTTTAATAATTATTGAGTTAGTTTGTGGTCTTTTTATTATGGTATCTCCGATTTCTAAAAACTCATATAGTTTAGGGTTTTGATAAACATAGTCTAACCGCTTTTTTATTCCATCTTGGTCTAAAACAAAAATGTTACGACCACCTTCTTTGAGGTAGAATTTTTCCCTTATAATTCCATTATAAGATTCGTTATATGAGTCAAAAACCGCTTTATTAAAAAAGTCTTCTTGAGAAAACTCATTCGTTTTTAAAAACCATATAGTATTTATAATTCCGATTAAAATTAAAATCAGAAATACTAAGGGTTTATATTTTGTCCAGAATTGTTTCAAAATGTTTTACAACGGTTGGTGTAAAGATAGTTGCGTGGTTAAGCCCTCAAGATATTAAAAGTAAAAATATGTTAGGAAAGTCCGCAGGACTTTCCGATGAGCAATGGCCTAGCAATTATTTTTACACTGTGTTGTACGCAGTTTTTTTATTCCGTTAAATCAAGTTCGAAATTTGAATTATCATTGAAATTCCGTAAATGACTGTTATTATAATTATGCCGTTTTTTACTTTTTTTCCGTGTCTATTTGTCCAATTCAGATAGTCTGATTTTTTAGATTCAGACACTTTCCAATTTCCATTTGCGTATTTAAATCCGAAGTACATAATTATCGCAAAAATTGAAATTCCGATGATTGAAGTCAAAAGACTTGGTTCCATAATTAATTCTTTGCTATTAGTTTTAATTCCAAAAATTCCATTTTGATTTAGTTGACACTCCTAAAATCAGTTTTCGTGCTTGTTTTGATTCATACACAGACTTTTCATCAAATCCAACAACTTGGGATTTAAAAATCACACTCTCATCATCAGCTTCCAAAATTAGTTCTCGAAAATTCTGCGTCATTTTTTGTAATTCCTCCGAAATGTGTTCAATTTCGAGTGGTAAATCCGTGAAATTATTCCATTCCGATTTTACACTTTTAATTGCTCCGTCTAATTCATCTCGAGTCTTTTGTAAAATCAATAGTGAATATCTTAAGTCGTTATTTTTCTCTAATTCAGCCGATATTTTTTTGGTATCCTCAACGCAATAAACAACATCAAAATCTTTTCCGTTTTCGTCTTTCGGAATACTGTTGGTTTTGCCTAAATATAAATTGTAATATATGTGTTTCAAGGTCTGGTTAAATTGCGTACAACGGTTTGTGTATAGTTTCGTTGCGTGAAAATCCGCAGGATTTTCAGGTTTAAGAAACTAAGATAGCAAAGTTGCGAGGATTTTCCGTGAGGAAAATCGGAAGCAATGAATTATACACTGTGTTACCCATAGGCTTTTTATTTTAATTGGAAATGGATGTGGTCATCGTGTCGAACTGCCTGACAGCCGTGAAACCTTACTTTTTCGTTAGTTAAATTCAGCCGTGTTTTCAAATGCGGTTCGATGAACATTTTTCCTATACTATTTTGCTTTAAGATTAAATTAGCCAAATTCCGAGTTCCACTTTCTGAAAAGTCGATGTCCTTGTTAATTGTCCCTAAAGTCAGGTATTGGGGAAAGTCATATTGCCAATGTCCGTTTTTTTTGCAAACTGCACTTTGATCATATTCATTAGGTTTGGGATTTTCATAAACTCCGTATCCACTAATTGAAGGTTTTTTATTTGTTAATTGACCGTTTGGGTTTTTATATATTAATGAAACATCTATTTTCTTTCCATCATTGTGGCTCAAATGAGGTAAAAGAGGAAATTTATCAATAAACGGAAAGTTTGCATCAAGGTAGACCATTTTAATTCCGCTATTCTGATTTTCAAATTCAGTTGCCACTTGGATTAGAGTTTTATTAAGTTCTGGTCGAACATAATTTCTATTCGCGAGTTTGTAGAATATCGAATGTGCCTTTAGAAATTCCGTTTCTTTTATTTTTTCACGTCCGAAAATCGGCGCAACATTTGGAACAATCAAAAATGTTGCGATTAGATAGAGTCCAACAAAAATTCCAATCCGTTTAATCCGCCTTTTATTTGTATTTCGTTTTATAAGCAAGATTGAAACTAGGTATAAAATTCCGCCAATTTGAGTGATAATTGTTAAGAAGACGAAAATTATAATATGGAGTAGAATTCTCAAATTTAGGTGGTTTAGCTTATGGGTAACGGTTTGTGTATAGTTTCGTTGCGTGAAAATCCGCAGGATTTTCGTGTTAAGAAACTAAGATAGCAAAGTTGCGAGGATTTTCCGCGAGGAAAATCGGAAGCAATGAATTATACACGGTGTTGGCAACAGGCTTTTAGTTTGTTTTTATGGAGCCTGAACACATATCGCCTTCCTCCATCCCATTTAGCCAAATTTTTAGTTTTTCTATTCTTTCCTCTGTCAGTTCTTTTAAATAAAAAGCACGGCACATTGGATGTGATGAACCATAATAAGGTTCTTTGTAATTCGGATATTTCATTTCCAATTCTGAATCTCGAAACTTTATCCAAATTCGTTGTGATTTTTTTAAGCTTTCCACGAATATTGGGTCAGATTTATATTCTGTCAGAATCTTATTGTAAATCTCATTTAATTCTTTGTCAGTCTCATTAAATAAATCATAAGCTTCTTGATTCATTTCCGCTTGAGTTTGGGAAAAGGAATTTGAAGTCAAAATTAGAGTTAGAATTGTTATTAGTATTCTCATTTTTTAGCTTGTTGCCAACGGTTGGGCTATGGTTTCGTTGCGTGAAAATCCGCCAGGATTTTCCGCCGAAAACCGAAGATAGCAAATTTGCGAGGACTTTCCGAGAGGAAGTCAGAAGCAATGAACTATAGCCGTTGTTGTGTGTAGTTTTTTTATTTAATTTTTATAAACCCACTTCCAATTCCGTCATAATTATTGTCGGATATTTCAAGTCTTTCGTTTTCGTGAACATTTATAATTCCATTTTTAACAAAACCAACATATTGTTGGTCAATTGTTAGAAGTTTGATAAACCTTTCCATTTCTCCAGAATAAATAGAGTTTTTTAGAGTCAATTCATAAGTTCCATTTGATATTTCATTTCCATTTTCTGTAATTGAGAAATGGTAATTGTCGGTTAAAATCAAATGTATTTCTTTTCCAGTGGTTTCAGGTGTTTCTTCAAAGTAAATTAGTCCACCAGAAGTTCCAATCCAATTCCATTCTCCAACCAAATCCGAATTGCTAATTTGTGATTCATTATCAGAACTACAAGAAATAATTCCTAAAGTCAAAACAAAAATATAAATCAGTTTTTTCATAATCTCTTTTATTTCTTAGATGTTAAAATCTGAGTTTGGTTGCGTTAAATTACACACAACGGTTTGGCTATGGTTTCGTTGCGTGAAAATCCGCGAGGATTTTCCGCCGTAAACCGAAGATAGCAAATTTGCAAGGACTTTCCGAAAGGAAAGTCAGAAGCAATGAACTATAGCCGGTGTTGTGTGTAGGTGTTTTTAGTTCAGACTAGTCATTCCGAATTGGTCAATTGCTTGTTTTTTGTTCTCGGCAAGAGAAAATTTTAATTCAGTCCACGCTGTTCCTTCAATTCCTTTGAGTTCAATTCCGTTCTCCGTTTTGGTTATCGTAAATAAAAAGTCCGCAAGTTTTTCGTCCTTATTTTCTGAAACCTTTTCCAATTCAGTCATTCCGTATTCATCTACTGCTTGAGGTCGGTCGTTGTTTAAGCTAAATGACAAGTCTATCCAAGCACTTCCTTTTTCACTTTTCATTTTTATTCCGTTATCAGTTTTCTCGACGATAACCTTAAAATCTTTCAATTCAGCCTTTTTTTCTTGAGCTACCAATTCAGATGTTGCTGTTAAAAAAAGTAGTGCCATTGTGATTATCGAAAATGATTTTCTAAAGTTGATTTTTGATTTCATATCTATGGTTTTAATTTTAATTCAAGTTTTGATTCCACTTACACACAACGGTTTGTATATGGTTTGTTGCGTGGTTTAAGCACCTAATTTAGCAAATAAAAACCGAATAGAAAATCCGCGAGGATTTTCGTAAGTAGGCTAGAACTAGCAATAAATTATATACGGTGTTGTAGGTAGTTTTTATAGTTCAATTTCTCTGTAAACAGCTAATGGATTTACAGTTATTCTCGGAAAACTAGAATATCTAACAAATTGCTCAAAACCTTCAAATCCACGAAAAACTCCTCTGAAAGCTCGTTCAAAAACGATAGATTCTTCTCCTTCTTCCAAGTCTTTTCTTAAAGGGTCAAATAATTCTTCTTCTTTTTCAGGCAATGATGTTATCATTCCAAAAATTGTCATTTTTAGATTTGGTCTTGAACCATAAGAAAATGTAATATTCTCAATATCTGTTTCTACAAAATGTTCTCTTTTTAAATTTGATAATATTTCAAAACTTGGTAGATTTTCGTAAGGATAAAATCTAAAATTTATTCTGTCAGGTAGAAAAGTGTCAATGAATAATTGAATTCCATTAACTAAATATTCAGGTATTTTTCCAGTATCGTTATATTCATCAAGTAATTTTTCTAAATCATCTTCTAATTTATTAAGTCTAATATTATCTTTTGTTTTTATATTTCTATCCTTTTGACTATTGACAAGTTTCCTTTGCTTTTTTAAATCTTGAATAAGAATATCATATTGCTCCTTCTCGTCTGAATCAGCAATACTACATTCTTGTATGAATTGTGATATTGAATTAAATCTTTTTGCAATTTTTTTTAGTCTATCGTAATCCTCTATGTTTACCCAACCTGTTGCTTTTATGAATGATTTAGATTTTAACAATTCGTGCAGTTTTTCTGAATCTAGTTCCAAGTCATCTATTTTGTCTAGGTCAATATAGGATTTAGAATTATAAATGTTTTCTTGTAACTTATTTAGTAAGTTATGATGAGGAATTCTTGTAGTAGATTTACTTTCTTTATCATTCGCAGTTGCTCCGATTTTAGCTTGAAATATTTTAACGTCAACACCTAAACTTGAATTAATATCTCCACCTTCTTCAATGTTTTCAGTTGATTGAGTTATTATTCCTTCGTCCATTTGACTGTATAGTGAAATAGACTTTTGTAAGTCAAAATATAATAAATCTTTAATGGTTTTCTTCATTTTCTTAAATTACCTACAACGGTTTGTGTATAGTTTCGTTGCGTGAAAATCCGCAGGATTTTCAGGTTAAGAAACTAAGATAGCAAACTTGCGAGGATTTTCCGCGAGGAAAATCAGAAGCAATGAATTATACACGGTGTTGGCAAACGTTTTTATTTTATAAACCATTCCGTTGTTTGAGGAGGAGGAGGTGGGGGAGGAACAAGATTGTATTTGTTTGCCCATTTATTACGTTGAAATTTTGATTTATTATAAGTGTCCATAAAGGATTGCCACCATTTTTTTAAATCTGAATTTTGGTCTAATATCCTTCGCTGAGTTACTTTTGCAACATTTGTGGAGCTATTGTAGTCAATTATTAATTCGATGATATATAGGTAGTCATTAAGCCCCCAATCAGATTCCGTTTTAATCCATTTAGAGCTATAAATGGTAAACACATATTTATTTATGTCTGGATCAAAATATATGTCAGAATTTAATTCATATTCTCCGCTTTTTGATTTTTTACTTTTAATTAATGAAATAAGACTGTTTAACTTGTCAGTTTGTGCAAAATCTGATTTTATTTCTGAAAGGTTATTTTGTTCAATCAGCTTTTTAGTTTGTTCTCCGAGACTATAACTTGCTCTTATTTCGTCTAGTTTTGCCTCTTGGCAAATTCCTGCTAGTGAGATAAATAAAAAGATAGATATTAGGGTGAAGTTTTTCATTTCAAATGTTTGCCAACGGTTTGTGTATAGTTTCGT
>NZ_JCAPEU010000021.1:0-6089 GCF_059735265.1 Mangrovimonas sp. sgz306409 | reverse complement strand
GCCTTTTTTTGGGTTTTTGGAAAATATTTTGAAGAAAGGAATTTAGAGGACTGGAATTGAAGTGTTTGGGTGTGGAAATATTTTACGGCTTATAGGAAATAGCGTGTTGAGCCTTCCTTATATGCATATTCATGCTCCTATTATATATAATGTATACAACGGGCATAAATCCCAAATATCCCTTTGTCATATATATAAAGGATAGTCCAAAACAAAAAAGACATGCTCAAGTCATGTCTTTTTCTCTATTTATAAATCCAAACCAGCTATGAAAACAAGTTCCTCATCGAAAGTGAACCAATATAGGTAAAGTAAGTCCACTATGTCACCCTGAGCAAGCCTTTCCCGAGCATCACCGAAGAATCCAAGAGAACCACCCACCAATTCTTAAGTCTTACTTCTTGGTTCTTTCCCCTTTGTTCCAAGATTATTCATTCTTAATTTTTCACTATTCATTACTCTGTCACCCTGAGCTCAGCCTGCCCTGAGCATAGCCGAAGGGTCGAAGGGTAGAAAGTCCCCCGCTCCCTACTTTCTTTTGTCTTTAGTCTTTGTTCTATTATCTTTACTCTTCAATACATCACCCTAAGCAAGCCTGCCCTGAGCATAGCTGAAGGGTCGAAGGGAGAAGGGGCGAAGCACCAAAGTAAACCACTCACCACTTCCTTAAGTCTTGATTCTTTACTCTTGAAGTCTTGATTCTTTACTCTTGAAGTCTTGATTCTTTACTCTTGCTTCTTTGTTCTATAATCTTTACTCTATCCAAAACGCCGCCCTAAGCAATCGTGTACTTAGCATCACCGAAGATCGAAGAACACTATTCATTATCCACTACTCTGTCGCCCTAAGCAAGCCTGCCCTGAGCATAGCTGAAGGGTCGAAGGGCTCACTTCGTCATCCTGAGCTTGTCGAAGGACACTACCCTCCTCCAAAAACAAGAAAGCCCTTCCGAACACTAATCAACCTCTATAAAATGAATACCGGAAAGGCTTTTTTGAAGATACTGCTATTAACTGGTACTAAGGTAGCTATAAAAAAGTGTCACACAAGATATTACACAATTAGTTATACACATGATTTTCAACATCTTACACCCAAACTTATAAACACCTTATACACGCTCTTATCAACAAATCAGGATTTACCCTACAACAAATAGTTCATACAAAGTAAAATACCTACAAATGACACTCCACTACTATCGGGCAAATAGTCATCATGAGCAAGCCTGCCCTGAGCCTGTCGAAGAGTCGAAGGACTCACTACTCACTACTACATTCAGTCTTGCTTCTTGATTCTTTCTTCTTTGTTCAAAGATTATTCATTCTTAATTTTTCATTATTAACTCCTTTGTCACCTTGAGCTTGCCGAAGGATCAACCACTCGAAACCCTCAGCCCTCTAAATTCTCTACAAACCTCTTCGTCACTTCAAGTGATTTTATGAAACGTAGTGGAATAAAATTGTATCGAGAAAACCGGCCTACCCACTACTCCGTCACCCTGAGCAAGCCTGCCCTGAGCCTGTCGAAGGGTCGAAGGACTCACTACTCACTACTACATTTAGTCTTGATTCTTTGCTCTTTATTCTTCATTTTTAATTTTTAATTCTTCATTCTAAATCCCCAATCATCGGCCCCTCCTCCAACTTTCGACTCGCCAAATACCATGAACGCCACACTTGATAGCAAACCAGTGGCAACAAAAGAATACTAACAAAAAGCCCTATCACCAATAACACTTTATGTCGTTTAAATTGATAAGGAAAGATCGACATGGGTACTGTTCGCATTAAAGCCAATCGAGCTTTTTGACTACCATAATAACGTCTAAAATAATACAGAACACTAGGAATAGGCCTCGGAGCAAAAAAATTGGTTGGCCTAAAGGCATCCCAGCTCCCTAATTCCCGTAAGCCTCCAACCCCCGCCTTAACATCAACACAACTGGCAAAAGGATTCGAAACACTTCTCACACCTGCTAGATAAACCCTACAACCAAACTCACCATCTCCCATACGCTGTTTCTCAAATTGCCGATCAAACAACCCAACATCTTCAAAAACCCTTCGATACAACATAGCATTTCCGGTTGCAAACTGACTGGACACAGAAAAATAAGACCTATCTTTCGGAATCTGCTGTCCCTCTGGATGGAAAACTCCTGCAGACACATCCGCATCAAAAAAATCCAAACAACGTAAATGACACTCCAGCCAATTCGGCGCAACCCGCACATCATCTTCAGATAAGGCAATCAACGTACCCATAGCCTTTTGTATAGCCGTATTACGGGCCAACCACAAGGCCTTTTCTTCTTGACGCACCAATTGAATATCCAACTGGTATTGGGAATAAAAGTCCGCTTGAAAAACATCGGATTGATCTACCACAATCACTTCAAAATGAGGATAGGTCTGCTGCTCCAAATCTTTCAATATAGCTTCCAAATAGGCATAGCGGTTCAAAGTAGGGATCACCACACTAACAAAAGGTTGTTGCGCCACCAATGCCGACCTAAAACTGTCCCATTCAGAATAAATCAAAGGAGAGTAGGACACTCTAGAAACAGACCGCGTCTGAAACCAAGCTTTAAGCTCCCTCAAGGGATTTTTAAAAGAAAATAAACGCAATACAAGTACATACAACACCCAAGCTGGGTGAAAATACTTACGAATAAACCGATAGTCATCAACAATAGGGACTTCTTGAAACACTCTATAGGCATCTGAATTCCCGATATACCCTCGTTGAACAGCCTGCCAAGACAAATCGTAGGCCTGTGCTAATTCAGAAGAAAATCCTTCATCGGAGTCCAATTGTTCAATAATACACTTAGGTAATTCATCTGGCATTGGAAACACCGAAAGACCATTGCTTCTAAACAAACGAAAATAATGGGTAGGTTGTAAATAGTTAAGAAACGAAAACGGCATATTACAATTTTGGCAATTTAGCATTTTGAGAAACCCCAATTAAGTATTTCGGATAAGCCCTGTGCTTTGGCATCAATAACAAATGACATTTGCCTCTACTTTTGATGGTTTCGGCGTTGGTTAAAACAGAACCTGTTTTTAGATACCAAGCCTTATATTCCAGTTCCTCACACCAATCCAACATATATTGCCCCATACCTTCCATACCTATACCTTCAACAGTATGTAACTCTACAAAAAAATTACAGGCCGTTGCTTTAGCCATTTCTTTAGCACCTTCCATCACCAATGCCTCGGCACCTTCCACATCTATTTTCACCAAATCAGGAAAAACCTTATACAAATCAAACAAATAGTCCAAACTCACAGTTTGTACTTCCATACAACTATTGGTCAATGCTGCTGTTTTTGCATGAGAAGCATGCATACTTCCGGCAGCTCCTGAACCTACAGTATAAAATGTAACCGTCTCTTTCACCGAATTGCTCACAAAAGAAGATAAATAATGGACATGACTCCCCATTCCATTAACAATCAAATTAGTTGCCGCCTTTTGTAAAGCTAAAGGATTGGGATCAACCAAAAGAAGATATTTATTAGGATTCTCTATTAAAGCCAGAAGAGCCGTATAACCTATATTGCAACCAATATCAAAAATTGTATCATGATACTTAGCCAAATAAAACCACCAAGCATCATCTTGACCCTCTTTTGCTCTCAGTGTACCCGGCATCAATTTTAAGGGTTTACCACACAACAAAACCAATTGCAATCCCAAATTAGAGGCTTTCCAATGGCTTAAATTTGCTCGCAAACGCCTTATAATTCTCATATTCTATACACTTAAAAATATATTTATCTTATCCTATTTATAAACCACAGCTATTAAATGGGCTGTTTCCTCTGCATGGTCCTTCACCCCTATCGACTGAAAGCGATTCACAACATTAGAAAAAATAGAGGAAAGAGTACGTATAGGCTTTCGTAAGCTATAGCCTCGCAAGCCCTTTACCCGAAACCGGCCCGTTTTCACAGCATAATGTACATCAACGGTTTCAAAATAACGTTCTAATAATTGTCGTAATTCTTCTCGGGTATAATGTCTCACATGATCAGGGTTCTTATCTGGTCCTTCATTTTTAATATAATCACCATTAGGAGTCGTAAAATAAGCCCACCCCCCTGGTTTGATCACATTGGAAATATGCTTTACAAAAGCCTCATCTTCTTCTACATGTTCAATCACTTCCACACACACCACGGCATCATAACTATGCGCTGCCAAAGTAGATTGCGTCATATCCTGAATAACAATATCTGTAATATTACTACGCTGCGATTTGATAGAGTCTAAAATAGAATGGGTAAACCCCAAATTCAATGCTGCCTTGGTACCTGCCTCCTGAGGAACATCCAACAAAGTGACAGAAGCTGGCAAATTAATTGTATAAGGCGACTTTCTCCCTCCCACATCCAAAAGGGAAAGAGTATCTCCTCTTTTTAATAAACGTTTTAAATCCCGTCGCACGGTCACCAAATGAGTGGTCATCAAAGGGTAGGTCAACCAACGTTTAAATTCATAAAATGTCATAGACACATATTTTTTAAAATCAATAGCAATAAATCGAGACAATACTACAAATAAAATCCTACAAATGCCGCCTGCTGCTGTTCCAAATTAAACGTTTTACGTACCCGTGCCACAGCTGTCCTTCGAAGCTCCTGAGCTGCAAGCGCATCCATACCTGCAACCTGTTGTATTTGTGCCGCTAATAATAAGGGGGCTCGCTTTGGAACCACCCAGCCCGTTTCCCCGTGCAAAACATTTTCCGACAAACCTTCGGCATCAGATACTACACAAAGCAACCCCATAGCTTGAGCCTCCAAAACAGCATTACAAAACCCCTCCTGTATACTGTACTGCACATATACATCAGCAACCTCCAAATAGTCCTTAACCAAATCTGGAGACAAAGAGCCTACAAAGCTCACCGCTTCCCTAATTCCTAATTGATGGGCTGCAAAAACCAAACGCTCATACTCTGGCCCATCCCCTATAAGCGTATAATGAAAAGGAACACCGCGTTTTTTCAAGACTGCCATAGCCTCCAAAGTGTACTCCAACCCTTTTTTCCAATGTAAGCGGGCCACGGTAACAATTTGTAAAACTTTGGAAGCAACGGGTGCCTTGCCCCCAAAGCTCCCTGTGGAGTCCTTAAAAAATTGCACATCAATGGCTGGAGTTATAACATAAATAGCAGATTCAGGAATACCATACCCCATCAAATCCTGTTGCATCTCATGAGACAGTACATGGTAACGCACGTTGGTGTTGAACAATAAGGCATAGCAATCCGCATGTTTTAAAGGCGATAAATACAAATCAAATCCCCTAAAGCTCACCGCCATCTGTGCGCCCATGGCTTCGGCTACATGTTCACGTCCAACCGCCAACATCCCAAAACCAAAATGCAACCAATCCAATGGGTAACCAAACATAAACGCATTTTGCAAAAGCCGCTTCACACACAAACCCAACGAAAAACCTTGAGCCCGATCCAACTGAAAATGCCGAAAACTCACACGCGGACTCCCCAACAAAGCCCTAAAAAACACAAAAACACTCTGTACAAATACCTGGAATACGGAACCTTTAAAATTAGGGGCCGAAACCACATCACATCCCAAATCCTTGGACACCTTTTTCGAGCCTTCCACAATAAACAACACCACTTCAAACCCTTGCGCCTGCAGTCCAGTTATTTTATTTCGAAAAAAAGTCTCCGAATACCCAGGAGCCGAAGACAATACCAGTCCTATACGTTTTCTTTGCTTTATTGGTCCTGCCCCCATAAATATGATGTTTTAAACGCATCTACCATTACTATTCCTTATCATTCACACTTTTCTTTTTCTCCTTCCTCCTTCCTCTTTCCTCTCTATTCTCTATTCTCTATTCTTTGCATATCTTCACATACTCCATAATCCGCTTCACTTCCTACTCACCAATTCGTCATCATGAGTAAGCCTACCTTGAGCTCAGCCTGCCCTGAGCTTATCTAAGAATTGAAGGCCTCTCTACGCTCTACGTTCCACTCAATACTCAATACTCAATACTCAATACTCAATACTCAATACTCAATACTCAATACTCTA
>NZ_JCAPEU010000020.1:0-10683 GCF_059735265.1 Mangrovimonas sp. sgz306409 | reverse complement strand
AAATCAGAAGCAATGAATTATACACTGTGTTGTACACAGTTATTTTTTTATAAGATTTTTTAATTCGGTTGAATCAATTTTGATTAAATTCATTTTTAACTTTCCGCTAATGTCACTATTTAAAATGCTTTTTTCGGCAAAATAATCATTGCCTTTTTTACCAATAATTATTAAGGATGTTTCATTTTTTAGTGGGATATCTGTAAATATTAAACTGTCAGATTTTCGATAATCAGAAATAAATGAATTTAGGCCTTTGTATAAGAAAAATGAGTTTATATAGTCCAATTTTTTTATGTTTAAACTTAATTCATAACTTATTTTTGAGTCTGGATTTAAAAATTTGTCAACATTTATCCATCCAAAATTATCAATAAGTATAGGTGGATTTAACCACCATTTTGATTCAATATTTATATCCTGATAATATTGAATTGAATCTATTGGTATAATTTTTTCTCTATAAGTTTCGACACCACGATATCTTGAAGTTAATTCATAATCGAGAATTGAAAATACAGTATATGATTCATTGTTCTTAAACCATTTTATTTGTCCTAATGAATCTAAAACTCCATTAAAAATTCTGTCTTCTTTTCTGAATTCTTGCGCAAACTGCAATTTTAATTTTTTGTCTTTTTTTAATTTAATTTTTTTATCCCCAACCTTAAAGTCCAAAAAAAGTACTCCATTAGATTCTAAAAGTTCGTTTTTGTCGGTAATTGTATTTAAATTGTCAGATATTAGTTCTAATCGACTGTAATATTCTTTTAGTTCTAAAGTCACTTTAGCGTTTTCGTCAATGTCAAAATCATCTCGATTAAAGTAGATTTTTGTTCCTTTTTCTCCAATAATTTCTTGTACGCTTATTGTGTCTAATTCAAATACTTGTTTTTCTACAATAAGAATATTTTGAAAAGGATTAGTAGGTTCAAATTCAGTTATATCTTTTTTACAACTAAAAATTGAAAATAAAACTAAAATGTATGTTATGATTTGGTTTTTCATAATTGTGTACAACGGTCCGTATAACCGTCAGTTATCGGATTAAATATACTGTATTTTTGTTTTAGAACGGGTGTTAGCAATTCCGAGTGGATTCGGACGTAGTCGAATCCGCCGTAATTGCGGTTATACAGTGTTGTAGCCAGTTATTTTTATTCGTTTTATTTGGTTGTCGTGTTGTATTTCAATTTTATTCATTTCATTTTGGTCAAGTCCATTATAAATAGAAAAGAAATTTTCATTATCAGAATCTGACTCTTTTTCTAGTACAAATTCAATTCCGGTAAGAAATTCACTATCCATTGAATAAGTCAAGATATTAATTCCAGTTATCGGTTTGCTCAAGTTTTTAACCAATTCTGGCTTTCCATTTTCTTTCCATTCAAGAGGCATTTCGTTTCCGCTCCCGTACCAATCCAGTTTCTCTGATAATTCAAAAGAGTTTATAGTCAAACTGAAATCAGTTAGCTGATATACTGTAAACTCAAATCTGTTTCCATCCAATTCTAGTATTACTGGTCCATCGGCAAGCCATTCATTTTCATTAATATCCCACATAACCCAAAATCGGTCAATTTTTTTTCCGATGAGTTCCGATAGAGTTTTCTCAAATTCATTCTTAAAACTCTCAGGTTTAGTATGAAATTTTGGTTTATATGATGGAATTCCAAGCATTCTGTGCTAATTGGCTACAACGGTTTGTGTATAGTTTCGTTGCGTGAAAATCCGCAGGATTTTCAGGGTTAAGGAACTAAGATAGTAAAGTTGCGAGGATTTTCCGTGAGGAAAATCAGAAGCAATGAATTATACACTGTGTTGGCAATAGTTATTTTTTTACAACTGACATTTCGGTCGTTTCGAATTCCTTTTGGTCATTTTTAAAAATTACTTTTTCCAGTTTAATAATCTTAAATGTTAGTTCATTTTCTTTTTTATTATTTATTATCAAGATTGAATCCTTTTTGTTCAAGTTCCATTTTCTTAGATCAAGCGAATACATATGATACTTTTTATCGTAAAAATTCAAGTATTTATTCCCCACAAACTTTAAAATGATCGATTCAGTGTCGTCATAATATTCTGACTCTTCAAATAAATCATTGAATCCTTTTATGGGATTAGAACACCTGATAAATTTAAGAGTATCAGATTTATAAAAAAGACTGTCTTTATTTGAAGTAAACCACTCTGACTTTCTGAATTCTTTATTTGAAATGGATTGCGAAAACACCAATTTAGAAGTCAATAACAGAATTAAAATATTAAAGAATCTGATGTTCATAATTATTGCCAACGGTTTGTGTATAGTTTCGTTGCGTGAAAATCCGCAGGATTTTCGAGTTAAGAAACTAAGGTAGCAAAATTGCGAGGATTTTCCGTGAGGAAAATCAGAAGCAATGAATTATACACTGTGTTAGGCAATGTTTTTTAATTCGGTGAATGTTAAATCGGGATTTTCAAATTCGTACGTATCCTTTTTTCCATTTTTTGAGTTCTCAATGATTAATTCAGACGCATTCCTTCCTCGATTAACATTCAGTTCTCTTTTTCTAATTTTTGAACCTGTAACTCCTTTTTGATAATATTCTTGTCCGATTATCAGTCCGTTATTCAATTCGGGATTTTGAAAATTGATTATAAACATTGAAATACTCGGGACAAATAACAACAACAGATTTAGTAATATTAAATTTCCGTCGAGGTCAATTATCTTGGTTAATGACACTATGTTTAGAATTAAATAAATAATTGGGATAGCAAATAATTCGAGTATGGATTTTTTGTTTTTAAATTCTAAATATTTTAATTCTCCGCTGTGGATTTTTTGATTTAGAGAGTTGACATAATTGCTTTTATAAAAAACATAACCAATAATTAAAATCAGCGATAAAAATACAGTTAAGGTCAGACTAATTTGAAATGTAAAAAAGTAAATTACAATTGAGATTGCCCAAAGTATAAAAAATTCAGTTTTAGTCATTTTCAAATATTGCCTAACGGTTTGTGTATAGTTTCGTTGCGTGAAAATCCGAAGGATTTTCAGGGTTAAGAAACTAAGATAGTAAAGTTGCGAGGATTTTCCGTGAGGAAAATCGGAAGCAATGAATTATACACGGTGTTGGCAAACGTTATTTTTTTATTATTACACCACTCCAAATAGTAACTAAACATACTGTTATCAAGGTTAAATTAGATAGGTTTATTTTTCTGTTTACAATCAGAGAATAGGTTATAAAAACAACTATAATAGCGGTCAACATAATAGCTAAGTAAAGTCCGAATTTAGTTTCCATTATGGAATCTTGTCGTTTTATTTTTCCCTTGTTATGGCTTACTAAAGCTTTATCTAAATCTCGCATTAATTCAACAAACTTGTCCGAATTACAAAAGTTACTATTTGAACTTAATCTTTTTGTTGTTCCGTCAGTTAGTGTTAGTTTAAGTCCAGCACCTTTTAACCAATGTATTTTATAACTTTCAACATTTTCAAATTCTATTTTTTCATTGTTCCATTCCAATCGGTTGGAAGTTAATTTGAAGTCAGTTGATTTTATGATTAACTTTTTAATTG
Source organism: Mangrovimonas sp. sgz306409 (assembly GCF_059735265.1). Taxonomy (NCBI): domain Bacteria; kingdom Pseudomonadati; phylum Bacteroidota; class Flavobacteriia; order Flavobacteriales; family Flavobacteriaceae; genus Mangrovimonas; species Mangrovimonas sp. sgz306409. Next base: position 7,106 of record NZ_JCAPEU010000020.1, on the reverse strand, counting down.
CAACAAAATAGATTATAGAAACTAAAAGTCCGATTACTAATTTGAGTATTGAACCATTTAAGAATTCGTTTAATATTTTGATAGTAAAATAAAAAACAAAGGCAGTCGAAAAAAGCAAAACCAACAATTCTGTCGGTTTCGTGTATTTAACTTTTTCGTATATACGCATTATCGGTATTAATGTTTGCCAACGGTTTGTGTATAGTTTCGTTGCGTGAAAATCCGTAGGATTTTCGTGTTAAGAAACTAAGATAGTAAACTTGCGATGATTTTCCGTGAGGAAAATCGGAAGCAATGAATTATACATGATGTTGTGTGTAGTTTTTATTCCCATGTAATTAGTTCGGATGTTGCTGATAAAATTTCCCCGTTTATCTTTTCAATTTCTATGGTAATTTTTAGAGGCTCATTATTACTCGGTCGGATTGTTAGATACATGTATCCAAGATTGACTTGAGAAGGAAGAAAATTATTAACATTTCCAAGTACGTAATCTCCATTAGAATTTGTTCCTCTAATGGACACGAATTCGTTTAATTCAGTATCAGCAGGAAGGTTAGAGTTAAAATCCGAATCGCTAGTAATTGAAATTCTAGTCAGCGGATATTTATCTCCACCATAACCTTTATCACAGTCAATTGTCGCATAAAGATTATTACCGAAATTAAAATTTGTTTTTAGACTTGATAGGTACTCAGTCTCAAGATATCTCACGCCAAAGGAAAGACTGTCATTTTCCATCACGTAAGGGTTTTGAACGGATACCTCAATATTTTTGTAGTCATAAAACTCGTAATCTTTGCATTGTTCAAAGCAACTTATCAAACTGATAAGATTTAGAGAGAAGAAAGCAATCAAGATTTTCTTTTTCATATTTTGCTTTTTTAATAGATGCAAAAGTTGTTTTTAGGTTGCGTTATATTACACACAACGGCTCGGCTATGAGTAGTTGCGTGGTTTAGCGATTAACTTTGCAAGTACAAACCGAACTGAAAATCCTCGAGGATTTTCAGAAGTAGGCGAGAACAAGCAATTACTTATAGCCATTGTTAGGCATAGGTTTTACATATTTATGGTAAAGTCAGGACCTTTATAAAGTTCTGATTTTTTTATTTTTCCAGTGTATCCCAAATCAATAAGTTCTTTTGTTTTTTCTTTCAAAATTTCATCGGATACCCAAGGGTCAAAAACTATCTCTTCAATAATGTCATTTAAGTTTAAATCAATGCGAAGAATGTTAGAAGAGTTATCATGTTGTGTATCACTTTCAGTTTTTACAATAATTCTAACTTCTTCTTCGTAAGCAAATGGTATTCTTTTTATTAATAAAGTTAAAGCGAATTCCATACCACTTTGAAAATTTGTGAAATCAACTTTTTTGTCAAAGTATTTTACATATTCTTCATTTTCAACATACTCTACTTTGCCAATAAAATAAGATAAGTAATGAAACTTATTGTTTATATCATAAACAGCTTCAAAAAGCTTTTGAGTATTAGTTTTAACTTGAATAGCAAATTCATTTTCGCCTTTGTAATTTCTCCATAGTCCATCACATTCTTGTTTCAACGACCAACACTGACTGTAATATGAATTTCTAACAGGTTCAAAAGATACTTCTAATCCGTCTTGTGTTTTACCTTTTGCTCTTAAAAAAAAGTTTTCAAATGGGTCTTGCCATAAATGTGGATGAACAAGTGTCAATTTATTGTCCTTTAAATCATTTTTGAAATACTCGTAATTGAATATTCTATAAAGATTTTCTTTTAAATCTAGTTCTACAGAATTAACTTCAAGGTATTCGTTTTTATAGTCAGAATCTGTGAGTCCTTTTTGTCTTTTCTCAAAATCAATTCTAACTATCGATTTTCTTCTTTTCTCGTGGTCGTATGGTTTCATTCAGTTTAACTTATGCCTAACGGTTCGTATAACCGTCAGTTATCGGTTTGGTTTACTTTTTTTTTCGGTTTGGCACTGACCTTAGCAATTCCGAGTGGATTCGGACGTAGTCGAATCCGCCGTAATTGCGGTTATACATTGTTGCCCACAGTTATTTTTCAAGTATTCTTTTTTTCAGTTTGTTAAAATTCAACCACTCTTTCGATGGATAATCTCTTATTACAAGGGTACTATCTCGACTAATTATTTCATTGTTAATTCCACTATGAGCTATTAACGCTTGGTTGGATAATTTCATTTCAACAAGCTCTTGAATACATAATTCAATAAGTTTTAAATCTTCTTTTGTCGATTTAATCATTTTCTTTTCGTCGTAGTCTTTTCTTTCGTAATGAATAATAGGATCTTTTTTACAATCCATTATACGTTTTCTATATTCGATAAATAATGGACCTTTATATTCAGTTCGAAAAACAACAATTGATTCATTATTTCCTCCCCATTCTCCACATTTATCATCAGTATGATTAAACTCAATTTCTTTAAATGAGTAGAATTCAAGAGAATTTTGGTCATTTTGACTATAGCCATAAAATGTCCAAATCAAACACATAAGTATTATATTTATTATTTTCATTCGATTCGGTTTTTAATTGTGGGCAACGGTTTGTGCAAAATAATGGCGCGTTTAAAAGTACGTTTTTGTCGGCCGAAAACAAAGCTAGCCAACTAGACTTAACCTTTCGTTTGGCCGTCAACCCGCGCTATTTTTTGCACTTTGTTGTGCCTAGTTTTTTATCTTAATTTCAAATTTATCACCGTCTTTCATGTCTTTTATTTGAAAGCCTATTTCGCCACTGACAGCAATTAATTCTTTGAAGTCAATTTTCGCCAAATTATTCTCTTTAAAAACTCCGCCTAAAATTGAAGGCACTTTCAAACAATATTTCTGTCCAGTCTTTAATTGTCCAAGTTTGCTTTTTGCTAAGTCAACTAATTTTGCCATTTCCCAATCGATCTCGAATTCTAGGTCGTCAAGAATTTGTTTAAGTTCTAATTCGTTGTCAGCGATTTTGTCACAGGTAATGTCTTCTGGAATTAATCTCCAAAAGTCACCTTTGTCAGTTTGAAAGATCACGTTTCCAAAGTCATTCGTGAGTATAATTTTGGAAGCTTTAAAACCTTTCCAATTCCAAGATTTATTTATTGTCGTGATCATTTTTCAAATTAGGCACAACGGTTTGTGTATAGTTTCGTTGCGTGAAAATCCGATAGGATTTTCGGGTTAAGAAACTAAGATAGCAAAGTTGCGAGGATTTTCCGCGAGGAAAATCAGAAGCAATGAATTATACACGTTGTTACCCAACGTTTTTTATTATTCAAAAAGTTCATTAATATTAATATTCTCTTTGTCTTTCAGATAATTTCTTACAAGTTTATTATAGCATTCTAGATTGTCATAAACCTGACAACCAAGTTCAAAGTTTTCTATTCCGTATTTCTTAACATTTTTCGATAAATTTCCTGAACCAACAAATCCACCAGAAAAATATTTAATCTCTTTATTTTTTAAGTCAGCTTTGAATCGGTCTGTTATTTTTTCGCAATCCAATTCGTGATATTCAGAAAGTTGGTTTTGGATTTGTACACTTTCGTAGATTTGAGCAATCAAGTATAGGTTTAGAACTAAACAAATTCCAAATGCTCCAATCATTATTTTGGTCATTAAATTCTGCCAATTTTTATTGAAATAATATAGTCCAACGCATAAAATTCCAATTCCAAAAAATACTTTAGCGTATTGCAATTCAACAGGATTAAAACTTGTCTCAGTATAAGCGTTGTATTTGTTATAAAAAGACAAACCAAATGCTGAAATTCCTAAAATCAGAATTATGTATTTAGTTTTAGCGGTCAATTTTTTTTTTTAAAATGTTGGGTAACGGTTTGTGTATAGTTTCGTTGCGTGAAAATCCGCAGGATTTTCGGGTTAAGAAACTAAGATAGTAAAGTTGCGAGGATTTTCCGTGAGGAAAATCGGAAGCAATGAATTATACACTGTGTTGTGCAACGTTTTTATATTCCTATCCATAACATTTTTAGATAATAAACTACCAATGCTAAAATTCCAAATCCTATTATCAGAATATTTGATTTAATAATTTTGGACATAATCATACAAAAAAGACCAATTGTTAAAATCAATCCGCCCGCTATAAACGGACTATTCAAGTCAATAGAAATTCTCTTTGCATTTTCTGTTATCTCATAAACATTGGAATATCGATTTAATATTAAAAATGCGAGGAATGTCATAATGGTTATCCAAATCAAAAGTCCATTAGCGATTACTTTTATCCATCGTTTGTCATTTAATTCAGATATGGTCATAGTTGGATTGTTTAGGTATTAAATTGGTGATTTGATTCTTTCTTAAATGTTGTGAAACATTTTTTATTCAAATCGGTAAACTTTGTTTTTCTCTAAAACTATTAATTCAGCTTTTTGTCCGATTGAATTAATATTCTCGATTATTTCGTCCGCAATCTTTTTTGCTTTTTCATATTTCACGTTTCCATTGAAAGTGAATTGAATTCCAGGTATTTCCCAAGAGAAACTAAATTCATCTTCTCCAACAATATAAAATGGACAATCGTCTTTGATCACTTTTTTCCATTCAAACGAAATGGGAGTCATTATTCTGTCGTATTCTTCATTTGGGATTTCATCAACTCCAGTTATTAGAAACTCGAAATTTTCTCCAGTCCAATTTGTTCTGTCAATATTTTGGTCATTTAATTCTGTTTTCGAATCAGAGAGAACAGTAGGTTGTTCGGTAATTTTTTCAATCCGATTATTCTCTTGGATATTATCCAATTGGTTTAGTTTTTTCTTTAAAAAACGGAGAAATTTCATTTTTTGGTCAATGTTGCACAACGGTTTGTGTATAGTTTCGTTGCGTGAAAATCCGCAGGATTTTCAGAGTTAAGAAACTAAGATAGTAAAGTTGCGAGGATTTTCCGCGAGGAAAATCGGAAGCAATGAATTATACACGGTGTTGTACAACGTTTTTTAATTTTTTCATTCCGAAATGGTACAAACAGAAAACTACTAAAGAAACTAAAATTTTCCCCAATAGTCCAACAACCATAACTCCTGTATCAATTCCGTATTCCTTACTTAAGGTCCAACTACTTGGTAAGTAATCGCGGTGTAATGTTACTACTAGAATTACAAATCGTTCAAATGTTATAACAAAGAGTAGACTGATTATAATTCTATTAATTAAATATTTTTTTATGAATCGTATTCGATATGCCTGGGTCAACAAAAACCAAAATATTGGTTGAATCCATATTGCGTAAGCATATTTTCCCGTCAATCGATTGATATATTCCACTTTTTCCTTCTCATTTTCTAATCCTAAATAGAAAACCATAATTCCGAAAAGCCACAAAATAATCCAGACAAAGCCTAGATAAATTATTAACTGAACAGCACTTTTGTCAAAATCTGAAAGAACTGTTTTGTCTTTTAATAAAGCTCTCAAAATGAAGTAGATTATTGAGTAAAATCCGAATCCAACAAAAATGTCAATTCTTATGAAGTCAGTAATGAAATTTAAGATTTCAGTCAAAAGTGAATTTTTTTATCTAATGTTGTACAACGGTTTGTGTATAGTTTCGTTGCGTGAAAATCCGCTAGGATTTTCGGGTTAAGAAACTAAGATAGCAAAGTTGCGAGGATTTTCCGTGAGGAAAATCAGAAGCAATGAATTATACACGGTGTTGTGCAACGTTTTTAATCTTTTATAAGTTGTTTTCTTAGGATAAAATTAGTTGGTCTAATTTTTTTCCCTTTTATATCATCAAATGTCAATGTTAAATATAAATCATCATCTTTGACTGAATATTTCATTGAACTTTTTTCAATTTTATTTCTGCTACTTTTAAAACGAATTTCAATTACCTGTTTCGAAGGTTTAACTTTGTATTTACCCTCGATAGTAATTTTATTATTAGTTATTCTTAAATAACTACCATCTTCATTAAAAACAAAGTAATTATTTGAATTTTGTTTTTTATGGTATTCATTTATAGCATCTATATCCTTATACTTTTTAAGAAATTCAGGAATCATCTTTTTAAAATCTTCTGAATAAGAGAGGGAATCCGTAATAGTATTATAACTCAAAAGATGGGTTTCGATGCTTATCATTTTCCACTTTCCAAGTAAAAAAGAATTTTCTTCTTGTGAAAAGGAAGATATATAAACAAATAATAGAACTATGTTGAAAAGATGTTTCATATATGATTTTCTTATTCGTTACAATGTTGCACAACGTGTTGTGTATGATTTGTTGCGTGTTACAGCAACTAATTTAGTAAAAAAACAAAAGCGATAATTCAGCGCGAGGATTTTCCGAAAGGAAAATCAGAAGCAATGAATTATACACGTTGTTGGCTACAGTTTTTTAACATCCTGGTTCTTGAAAAAATGATATGATTTTCCATTCTCCATTTACTTTAGCAATTGTCATTTCCTTAATCAATTCGTAAGATGTCAAATCTGCAGAAACATAACCTATTTCTCCTGTTTCAAGTTTTATTTCCAGCCAATTTATTCCATCAACGGTTTGATAAGTCGTTTTTTTTGTAGTCAGAATGTTGCAATCACAGTTAAATTTTTCAAATGATGCTTTTCTAATTACTTTAGCTTTTAAACTTGGCTTTTCTCTAATATTTACATTTTCTCCAAGAATTATTACCTCATTGTCTGAATCAACGTTCTTTAAGTAAGAAGGTCCGTAAAAAATTATTGAGTCGTGTGGAACAATTCTTTCAGGATTTTCGTCAACAGCTCGGATAAATCCAAATCTTAATATTTTAAGCATATCATTCCAAGATTCCTCTGCGCCTTCTTTGAAATAGTATTTTAAAAAGTCCGTTTGGTTACATCCCGGATAACCGCAAACATCTTTACTTTCATAAACTCTTTCAGCAAGAAATTCTTTTAACTTGGTCGTATCTTTTTTTATAACACAATTCAATAACTCATTCTTGAATTTTAAAAAGTCTAAATCCAAGTATGATTCATCATTTATCAGTTGAGCATTTGCACTTAAGCAAAAAAGTCCGATTAATATGTAAATTAAGTTTCTCATTCAAATTGTAGCCAACGGTTTGTGTATAGTTTCGTTGCGTGAA
>NZ_JCAPEU010000002.1:0-572606 GCF_059735265.1 Mangrovimonas sp. sgz306409 | reverse complement strand
CCACAGGCGTCAAAGTTATTACCTCCAGTACCGTACTGGGTACAGAGGCATTGGTGGCCGCATCTATCGCGGTCACCGTAAAATCATAACTAGTAGAGGCCGCCAATCCTGTAACATCAAAAGTCAGCGCTCCTCCACTGAAACCGATGCTGACATCATCTTGGAATACCTCATAATCCACCACACCAACATTGTCCGTAGAAGCCCCCCAATTGATAGTCGCCCCTGTTTCTGTAACATTGGTCGCATTGAGGCCTGTGGGAGAGGTCGGCGCTTCGTTATCTGCAGACGTCAAAGTTGTTACCTCTAGTGCCGCACTTTCTATTGAAGAATTCCCAAAACCATCAATAGCTACAACCGTAAAATCATAGGAGGTATTTTCTATTAAACCTGTAACATTAAAAGTAAGTCCACCTCCACTTAATCCAACGCTCTCACCATCTTGAAATACTTCATAATCCACAACGCCAATGTTATCTGTTGCGGCTGTCCAATTAATGGTCGCCCCAGTTTCCGTAACATTCGTAGCATTAAGATTAGTAGGAGCCGTAGGGACCTCATTATCCACCAATAAAATACTGACATTATCAATCACCACCGAATTTCCAATTTGAGCACCAGACCAGGGAGCAGCGTACAGTCTTATAATAGGATTTGCATTATTGGCAACAAGAGTCCATGTATATTCAGTCCATCCAGGAGTAGTAATTAAAGTAGTTGTGAAGCCATTGAAACCAAACCAATTTGCAAAAGCTGGTTGAAAATTAGTTGGTCCTAAACGCGCCCAAATACTAATTTGATAGGTTTCACCAACAATAGCATTAAAAGTATAGTTCCCTTCCTTTCCAGAACCATTTGCAGTTGTAGCAGCAATACTTATCGCAAAATTTCCAGAAAAGGGATCATCTGTAATAGAAGTAATATTTGCATTGCCGTTCCATCCTGTGGTAGCATTTGCCTCATTTGAAATAGAAGCGGCATTTGCATCATCATGTAGGTTTTGACTAAAAGCAGACCATACAGACAAGTACAACAAAAAAACACAAAAATTTTTCATAGCCTAGATTAATTAAAAAAGATAATACGCCCCGATGAAGAAAAATATGCTATTAATCTTCTACTCTTCGGTGCTATTAATCTGTGCTTAAGAAGTCTGCATTATATCTAAAGGAGATACCCCCTAAGATACTCATATATGAGGTTTAATAAAAAATATTACTTTCTATTTCATAAAAAAACGACAAAATACAATTTAACACTACTAATATTACAACTAATTGACTTAAAGCATTTTACGGTTTAAAAATTAATTAAGAAACCCCTTAATTTAAATGTAAATACCTTTCAAAAAATGCATCAGAAAAGGTATAAAAATACTCTAAACACCCATTCTTTTTAGTTGGTGCTACTTTTAGCAAACAAAAAACCCGCTTCAACCTATATTGAAGCGGGTTTTAAATGTATTCATTATGGTCAACTGATGAACCTTAGTTCATCACTTCATATGTGCCATCTGCAGTAATGGTTTTCCAAGTATCGGACCTAAAAGGGGATGCTGGAAATCCTTCTTCATTATACAAATTGCAATCGCCGGCATCATCTGCCCATCCATACCTAATGGCAACAGGATTTATTACATTATTACAGTAAACAACCACCTTATCATCCTTGATATAAGCTTTGGCATAATAAAACTTTTGATCTTGTCCTGCAACCTCAAATCCTTTTACATAGCCATATCGGTCTGGAGTCATCAAACCACTACCTATATGCTCAAAAGTTACGGTAACCTGATTACCCTCCACTTGCATTGATTTATAAATAGGACTTTCACACACTATATTTTCACCGTATACATTGTGAAGAGCAATTGCCGCCAATCGCTTGCCCACATCCTGTTTATTTGTTGGGTGAATATCCTTGGCGTTACCAATATCTGTTGTCACACACATCGCTGTATTTGAAACAGTTTGAGCCGTGTAAGACTGAGCTTCCCTTAACTCGGCCCAACGACTTCCGCTATTGCTGTTTCCATTAAACTCGTTAAAGCTCGATAATTGCACAAAATAAAAAGGAAACTCACCTTGCCCCCAATGCTGTCTCCAATCGTTGATCATTAAAGGAAAACTCTTTTTGTACTGTTCAGCTCTATGAACATTTGCCTCCCCTTGATACCAAATAACACCTTGGAAACTATAAGGCATCAACGGATTCAGCATCGCGTTATACAATAATGAAGGATAATTATTAGGTGAAAATTCATAACGCACATCAATTACATTGAACTTCCATGCCCCTGCCAAAGAAATATCGATATCACCAACCGTAACTTTCAAATTTGCAGGGTCTCCATAAATTCCACCACCACCAACATAATCGGTAACTTTTACAGCCACTACATTGGTTCCTTTCTTTAGCACGCCTTTATCAACGCTGTACTTTCTGCTTACGTCATATTGACTGTTGCTCCCCACTTCTACGCCATTTACATAGGTAACATCAACATCATCAACTTTTGCCAAATTCAAAATAAAAGGTTTTCCAGCCAAATGAGCTGGTACTTCAAAGATTTTTCTAAACCAAACAATCCCATCCATATTAGGCAATTGTTGGTTTTCCCATGCATCTGGAAGAATCATTGTTGGCCAATTACTGTCGTTAAACTCTAGAGTAGTCACTTTGCCCAACTCTTCTTCATTTAATATTTTGCCTTGGATGCTTCCAATTTTCTTGGCTATAACTGCCTTTTGCTCTTTAATAACACCTTCCAAATCAAGGTCTGGAAGATTGGAAATATATTTACCAAATTCATCACTCTTTGACAAACCTTCCTTGCTCGTCCATGTCTCCACACAGGTTCCTCCCCAAGTGGTATTGATCAATCCAATTGGAACATTCAATTCTTTATACAGCTTTTTAGCAAAGAAGAAGCCCACGGCCGTAAAATCCCCAACATTATCACGATTGGAAACAGTCCAATTTCCTTGTTTTAAATGCGACTTTGGCTGGGCACTCATATCCTGTGCCACCAAAAACTGTCTGATTTGAGGATAGTCGGCGTCATTCATTTCCTGTTCGGCATTGGTAACACCACTCACAGCAAACTCCATATTGGACTGCCCGCTGCAAATCCATACTTCTCCAACCAAAATATTTTTGATTTGAATGGTATTCTTCCCCTTAATTATCATGGTGAATGGCCCTCCAGCTTTTTCCGCTTTCAATTCCAAAGACCATTTTCCATCCTTGTCCGCTTTGGTTTTAACTTTTTGTCCGTTAAAGGATACTTCTATTTTTTCATTGGCATCAGCCCATCCCCAAACAGGAATAGGTTTGTTGCGTTGCAAGACCATGTCATCTGCAAACAATAAAGGCATTTCAACCTTGGCATAGCCAAAAATGCTCAACAACAAAATAAAAGGCAATACAAACTTTTTCATGTTCCTTCGTTATTTTTTAGTTTCAATTTTAATTACAAATGCTTTGTCATCGATCGTTTCACTTGGTGTAGTCAACTTCAGGCCTTCTTCTTCAAGTGAAAAAGGAATATCTTGGTCCAATCCTAAAATGCTCACTTTTTCAATGGAAAGTCCATCTTCACCTAACACGTTTGACGTTACAGACGATAAGGTAATTGGCGTATCATTACCGGGCCAGCCCAGTACAATGGCATAAATAGTATTTCCTTTTTTGGTGTACCTCACATCCTGAGCTGTATAGGTTAATTTATCCAAAAACATCCCTGATTTCTCCTGCTTGGTTGGCCCTTCCCCAAACACTTTCCACGTTGAAGACCCGTAAATAGCCTCTCCGTTGGTGTTCAGCCAATCCCCAATAGTCAATAAAATTTCTTGTTGGTTTTCTGGAATGATGCCGTTTTCCATAGGAGAAATATTCAACATCATCGCACCATTTTTACTCACAATATCGGCTAACAGATCAATGATTTCATCGGCAGTTTTCAATCCCAAATCATGGGTATAACTCCAACTTCCTACAGACACCGTTTCATCGGTTAACCAATAATCTTCGGTAATCTTGTTCATACGCCCTTTTTCAAAGTCTTCTACACTCACCGATTTTGGTAACTCGCCTTCCTTATGGGTAATGACCACTTCTTGGTTACGAGCTAACGATTGATTGATATAATAGGCGGCAAATTCTTCTTTGTAGGTATCAGGGATTTTATCAAGCTTACCGTCAAAATAAATTAAATCTGGATGGTAGTTGTCAATTACTTCTTTTAATTCTGCCAACCAATTGCTGTAAAACACCTCTTTTTCAATGTTTCCATATAGAATGCTCAACTCAGGGTCATTAGAGGATGTTGGCATGTTTGGATTGTATGGAAAGTAAGAGGTATCATCCAACCATTTTGTAGAATCCTGCTGAAAAATCTGAAGGTTTCTGGCCTTGTGGAATGAGGTAACAAACTTCATTCCCTTTCCGTGGATAGCTTCACCTAATTCTCCAACAATATCGCGATGTGGCCCTTTATCCATAGAATTCCACGGATTGGTATCACTATCCCAATTGGACCACCCATCATGGTGCTCAGCTACGATTCCTGCGAATTTTGCCCCAGATTTTTGGAACAAGTCTGCCCAAGCTTCAGCATCAAACTGTTCCGCCTTGAACATGGGTACGAAATCATGATAACCAAATTCTGATGGTTCCCCGTAAGTTTCCACATGATGTTTGTTTTCCATACTACCTTCAACGTGCATCAATCTAGGATACCAATCGTTGGCAAATGCGGGTACCGACAATACCCCCCAATGGGCATAGATTCCAAACTTGGCCTCACGGAACCATTCCGGAGCTTCTTGGTAAGCTGATAAGGAATCCCAATTGGCAGCATAATGAGGTGTCGAAACTTCCTCTTTTTGAGGTCCCTTTTTACTGTTGTTACATGCTGTAAACACAAAGATAAGCACCAAAAGGCTGATGCTTATCTTTGTTAATCTAATCCTATTCATTGTTATCTTTTAATTATTCGTAACGGCATCAATGATATCTGGAAAGTACTCTTCTCCCGTAGTTCTGTTGAACAATCCCATTTGGTGATTATCAGGATATCCATTATCCCAAACCACTGGTACTAAACCATGATTTAAAGCAGCTTCTGTTGTTTTCTTGTAATAGTAGGCTCTGTAAACTTCTGCACCTTCCACTTCACCTCTATAACTAGCACCATATTCACCTAAAATGACACCTATACCTTGGTCCACAAAATTCGTCTGCATTTTAGTGAATTGGGTTTCCAACCAATCTTCATCACCCCATCCAGAAGTTGCAGAAGGATCTGTAGCAATTGCTCCCCATTGACAAACTTCGTCTGTGCTGACATCCAAAGTAAATTGATAAGGGTCGTAATAGTGTACTTCCATCAACATTCTATTTGCAACTGTATCTTCTGGAAGTACCGCAAAATTAACGGTGTGATCAATGTTAGTATTGAAGCCTTGAACCGTTAAATAACGGTAAGCATTTCTTCCTCCTGTGGCACGAACTGTAGAAATGAAAGTTTGATTGAAACTGTTTTGAACGGTATAATATTCTTCCGTTGGCGTTCCATAGTCGCCATCTACCATTACTTCATTAGATCCAGCAAATACCAAGTGGTAATCGTAATCTCTAAAATAAATGGCAATTTGCTGCCACATTTTAGCCAATCTGTCATTTACATAATCTTGATCCTCATAAGTAGGTTGCATCCAACCACCATCCCAGTGAAGATTCACGATGGCAAACATATCATTATCCAACACATAGTTAATCACTTCCTCTACACGGGTCAAGCCTTCATTGCTAATGGTATAATTATCATCTCCCTCTTGGATATAATTACTCCAAGCCACCGGAATTCTAATAGTATTGAATCCTGCAGCCTTAACTCCATTTATTAAATCTTGATTGATCAATGGATTTCCCCAAGCGGTTTCACCGCCTACTGCTTCCAAAGAATTACCAACATTCCATCCCAAGCCCATAACATCAGTTAACTGAACAGAAGTATACTCACTCATCTGACTTGAATCTGGAGCAATTGATAAAATTGAACCTGCCTGAGTCACTTGAATTTCTTGACTAGACTCCGAAGTATACACCTTGATAACAGCTGTACGATCTGTTTCCACATCGCTTACTGCAGCTTGAACTGTAACACTTCCATTACCCAAACTAGAAGAATTGGAAAGAGTCAACCAATCAGCCTCAGTATTTACTCCCCAAGTAATATTTGGAGAAGTTGACACATTAAAAGTTGCTTCTCCTCCGCTTGAAGGAAAACTCAGCTCATCAGTGCTCAAAGTAAAATTAACACTTCCTCCACTATCTTCATCGCTATCACTATTGCAGGAAGTAAAGCCTACCAGCATTATAATTAATGCCATAGCCTTAAAAATGCTATTAATTGTTTTCATAGTTAAAATCTTGAATATTAGTTAACTGTTATTGTTTGTTCTGCAACTATATTTCTTGAGGAGTTCCCCACTCGAATTTGGTAAGTACCTTTTTCAACTTCCCATGACTTGGTAGCTACATTATAGAATGCCAACTCTTTTACAGGAATTTGAACAGTTACCGTTTGAGAAGTCCCTGCCTTAACATCTACTTTGGCAAAACCTTTCAACTCTTGGGCTGCACGCTCAACTTTAGATTCCAGTTTAGAAACATACACTTGAACTACTTCCTTACCATCAACTACACCGGTATTATTTACAACTGCTTCTACTGAAATGGTTTCATTTTCTGTATAAGCCTCTGCATTTGTTTTTACACCAGAAATGGAAAAATCTGTGTACGACAATCCATATCCAAACGGATATAGAGGCGCTACATTTTTGGTATCGAACCAACGGTAGCCTACCAAAATACCTTCCTCATATTTTACCACATCGTCCCCTGGGAAGCTGTTAGTGGCATGTGCAGGAGAATCTTTTAAAGCCACTGGCATCGTCCAAGGCAATTTACCCGAAGGGTTGATGTTGCCCAATAACACATCTGCAAGTGCATTTCCACCTTCGGAACCGTTGAACCAACTCCACACCAAGGCTTTGGTGTTTTCACTCACATTTTTAATGTCGAAAGGCGCTCCAGCAATCATCACCACAATAGTATTAGGATTTACCTCCATTACTTTTTTGATCAACTCTTCTTGACCAAATGGCAAGTTCAAGTTTCTTCGATCTGAAGCTTCGGTTTCGTAATCTCTGTTAGACCCTGCAAAAATGATAGCCATATCAGAGTTTTTAGCAGCTGTTAAGGCTTCTTCCAACTTCGCTGGATCCAATTCATCCACCGTGATTGGGCCCTTTAAGGTTACTTCCTGTTTTTGGTCATTCTCATTTTTTGAGTAACGCTCCAAATACCCTTCGGCGTAGTTGATTTCAATACCTTCTGGCAATCTGTTTTTCAATCCTTCCAAAGGTGTTACCTCACGCTTAGTTTTTACACCAGCTCCAAATCCACCCAAAGCATTTTTCTTGGTTGCATTATTTCCAATAACCGCAATGCTTTTCAAACCTTCGGTTTTAATTGGCAACATATTGGCGTCATTTTTAAGAAGTACCACAGACTCCGATGCAATTTTATAAGCATCTTGAAAATGTGCTTCGGTATTAATGCTTCCAGTAGCACGTCCCTTATCGTCAATGCTCTTAAGCGTGTACATTACCTGCATAATTCTACGTACGGATTTGTCTACCTGAGCTTCGGCAACTTTTCCCGATTTTACTGCTTCAATCAAGGCATCTGCAAAGTAAAACTCATTGAATGGTTTTGGTGTTCCCATTTCAATATCAGTTCCATTCTCCAAAGCCTTTTTGGTATCATGAACCGCAGCCCAATCGGAAATAACGATTCCTTCAAAACCCCATTCGTCACGCAGGACTTTGTTCAGCATATAGTCATTTTCACATAAATAATCGCCTCTAAATTTATTGTAGGCTCCCATAAAACTATAAGCATGGGCTTCTTCCACAGCCGCTTTAAAAGCCGGCAAGTAAATTTCACGAAGCGTACGCTCGTCAATTTGAACGTCTACAAAATCACGATTGGTTTCTTGGTTATTGGCCGCATAGTGTTTAACACATGCTGCTACATCATTTTCCTGAAGCCCAACGATAAAAGGTACCGTCATTTTTTTGTTCAAAAACGGATCCTCGGTGAAATATTCGTAGGTTCTTCCTCCAAGCGGTGTACGAATAATGTTAATGGCTGGCGACAATAACACATCCTTATCTCTTGCAATGGCCTCTTCCCCTACGCTGTTTCCAAATACATAACTCAACTCAGGATTCCAAGTTGCCGCTACCCCACCACCCGCTGGGTAGTACGTCGCGAAGTCATTGTCCCAACCAGCAGCTGACCAGTTGTCTTTTGAGATTTCTTCTCGAACTCCCAACGGCCCATCGGCCATGGTCAATTCTGGCACTCCCAAACGCTCCACGGCAGCCGTGGCAAACATGGTGCTTCCGTGCAACATGCCTACTTTTTCTTCCAAAGTCATTTGTGCCATCAACGAATCGATTTTAGCATCGAATTCGTGGGTTACCGGTTTCCCTTTATAGGTGGTCTCCACTTTGGCACTCTCGGCCACTACTGGCTCGGATGTCTTTTCTTCCTTACATGAAGTTGCCAACAAAGACGCTGCAACAACAGAGGTATATATTAATTTGTGTTTCATGTATAATATCTATTATTCTATTTGAACTGACGATGTCTCTAAATTGTCTACAACTTATTTTAAGTTGATGGTCTGTGCTTGCCCGTTGTACTCTACAGTTTGTCCTTCGGCATCATAAGTAAATGCCTTTGGATTGTCTTTGTTAACAGGTACAATCACGAATGTTCTGTTTTCAAGCATGCCTTCAAACGCTCCTTGACGTTCACCAATGGTTAAAGTCCCTTCGGCCTCGTTATATTGGAATGGAATGTGAGCATACTTACCTTTTTCGTAGTTGTAGTTTACACCTTCGTCTTCATATAAATTGAAGCTTCCGTCTTTTCCTTGGTATACATACAATACGATAGTTTCGGCTGGTTTTTGATCTGTATACTGAATCTCTGGACCTACAGGAATAATAGAACCTTCAGGAATGAACAATGGAATACGACCATAAGGTGCGTCTACTGTTTTCGACTGTCCTCCGTTGATGAATGCTCCTGTGTAGAAATCATACCAACCGGAAGTGCTTGGGAAATACACCTCACGACTGCGTGCGCCATATTCGTAAACTGGATTCACCATTAAGGATGGTCCAAACATGAACTGATCACTGATGTTTTCAACTTTCTTATCCAAAGCAAAATCCATTACCAATGGACGCATGATGGTATAATCATCGAAATAGGTTTTCCCTGCCAAGGTATAGATGTATGGCATTAAGCGGTAACGTAAATTTGTGTAATACAAAATTGACTCGTAAGCAGGATGCCCTTCCGGAGCAATGTGCCAAGCTTCACGGAATGGATACTGACCATGTGCTCTGTACAATGGTGCAAAAGCACCAAATTGATACCAACGCGCATTCAACTCTCTCCATTCTTTATAATCTTCAGTCTCTTGTCCAGATTTGTTATAATCCAATTGAGCCGCTACATAACGATCTTCCACACAGAACCCACCAATATCCATGGTCCAGTAAGGAATTCCGCTTACCGCGAAGTTAAGTCCGGCAGAAATCTGTGCTTTCATATCTTCCCAACGGGTTGCGATATCCCCACTCCAAGTAGCAGTGGAATAACGTTGTAGGCCCGCAAAACCAGATCTTGTCAACAAGAACACACGCTTATTCGGTTCAACATCTCGTTGTCCGTTGTAAATAGCCTCGGCATTCATCAAGGCATATGTATTGAAGTATTCTGTTGAAGGTCCTAAAGCTGTTGGCCCTTGCAATGCCTTACGGTATTCCATATCGGTGCAATCCAAAACGTTTGGCTCACTGGCATCCATCCACCAGGCGTCGATGTTCAATGGATAGTAATGCTCATAAATTTGGTTCCAGAACAATTTTCTGGCATCTGCAGAATAGGCATCGTAGAAGGATCCAATATATCCAGGACCTACCCAATCGCGAATGCTATCCTTGATAGCCTGTCTGTACATCCATCCTTTTTGATCGAATTCCTTAAAGTGTTCTGTATTTTGGTAGAACTTAGGCCATACAGAAATCATCATTTTCCCGTTCATGGCATGGATAGAATCCAACATTCCCTTTGGATCTGGAAAACGAGCTTTATCAAACTCATGACTTCCCCATTGGTCTTCTTCCCAGTGGTTCCAGTCCAATACAATATTGTCGATAGGAATTTGACGTGCTCTAAACTCTCTCAAAGTACTCAAAATCTCATCCTGGGTTTTGTAGCGCTCACGGCTTTGCCAATATCCCATAGCCCATTTTGGCATCACTTGGGATTTTCCTGTAAGGGTACGGTAACCTTTAATAATCTCGTCCATAGAGTTTCCGTGAACAAAGTAATAATCCATTTTTTTGTTCATTTCACTCCACCAAACTTGGTTTCCTTTTTCAACTTCAGGTTGTGGCGTTCTCACACGTAAACCACAGTAAGAACTTCCTCCGTTTGGTTGCCATTCTATACGCAATGGCACACGCCTACCAGCTTCCATGTTGAAGGTAAACTTATAGCTGTTAGGATTCCAAGCCGTTCTCCAACGCTCAGGTACCAAAAGCTCATCATTTAAGTATACTTTAATGTATCCTGCGTAGTACAAGATAAAGTTGAACTCACCACTTTCAGCAGCTTCAATGTCCCCTTCATATAATACTTCAGCATTTTTTAACGGGAAGTTGGCCGGTAAATTTTTAATGCTCTTAACATCTTCAAAGAAAATAGACGGCTCATCCCTTACAATCGTTTGCCCGCCATTATCAGCAGTTTTGTAAGTTCCCGTTAACGCATTTTCCTTGCCTTCTTTATTATAAAGTTTAAACACTTCATTCAATTGCAGGTAGGGACGACTGTCACCAAAACGACTCAAAGCATAACTGTCCCAAAGCAATCCGTAGTTTTTGTTAGACACAATAAATGGCACGGAAACCTTAGTGTTATATTGAAATAACTCTTCGCTTTTATCTTTGTAATTGTATTCATCGGATTGGTGCTGTCCTAAACCATAGAAGGCTTCATCTTCTGGCGAATCGAAGATTTGACGAACGCTGTAACCTTTTGTTCCTTCAACTTCTATAGGCTCAAAGGTTTTTCCGCCTCCAGCTTGTTCTGACAGAACTACCTTTCCGTTTTTATCCTTAAATGTAATTCCTCCATCAATGCTAGACACCAACACATTTAGAGCCTTTGTTGAAAGCGTAATGGAATCGCCGGTTTGCGCAACGTCAAACGGAACCGTCTTAATATTTGGAAGAATAATTAAACTAGAATCTTTTGGAAATTCCTGATCGGGAGTTGCCGACACATGAATCAATTCATCCCCTAAAACTTGCAGTCGCAGTTTATGTACATCGGTGTTGTTGGCCTGCTTCACATTAACAACAATACCATCAGTCGTTTTCTGATACAGTTGTTCCTCCTTAGCACAAGAGGCAAAAAGCAAACCCGTTAATAAACCCAGGTATATTTTGTTTCTTTTCATTGTGATTGTGTTTTCTTCCTTTAATTTATGATTTGAAATACATTTAAATTCTACTTAGTTGTCACCGTAATTGTCGCTTCTTGCAAGCCTTCCGAAGTCACTTTCAGAGTGGCAATTCCGGCCTTATCTGTAGATTTCACTACTACCAAACATTTTCCGTTTAGAGCTTTGTGAGTCTTCCCTTTGAACGATTCATGATTGGTTGGATCACCATTGCCTACAGCAAAGATTTCCCCGTTTCCTTCTATTGAAAAATTCAATTGATTTTGCGCTGTTGCCACAAAATTTCCATCGGCATCCACCACATCTACAGTAATAAATGACAGGTCTTTGCCATCTGCCGTAATGGTTTGTCTATCGGCAGTCAATTTAACCGTTGCTGCTTCCCCTGCTGTTTTTAGTTCTTTTTCCAAAACTACCTGACCATCTTTTCTGGAAACAGCTTTCACTGTTCCTGCTTCAAAAGGAATTCGCCACATCACGTGCAAATCGTCTCCCTCCTTTTTCTTAATGCCCTGTGATGTTCCGTTGACGAATAATTCCACTTCATCGGCATTGTTGTAATAAGCCCAAACATCTACGGCTTCCCCTTCTGTCCAATTCCAATGAGGAAAAATGTGAAGTACATCCTTATCGGTCCATTCACTTTGGTACATGTAATAGACATCTTTTGGAAAGCCTGCCAAATCCACAATTCCGAAGTAAGAACTTCTAGATGGCCATACATACGGCGTAGGCTCACCTATATAGTCGAAACCTGTCCAAATGTACATTCCAGAAAGGAAATCGTATTTTTTAATGATCTTCCAAGTTTCCTCATGGGTGGAGCCCCAAGGGGTGCTCACCTGGTCATAAGCCGACACGGTGTTTCCAGGATTTCCGCCATCGAAAGGAATATCCCAACGCACTGGCCAACGCTTTAAAGTATCTGACTTTTTATCGTAATACCCTCTGGTCTGTAATCCCGAAGTTGTCTCCGTTGCAATAAACGGTGTCTCTGGGAAATTCTGTTGGTGAAAAGGAAAGGTATTATGTGCGTAGTTGTAACCTATCAAGTCCAATACACCTGAGGCAGCTACTGGATTTAAACTCGCCTTTTCTACATCGAATTGTGTCGTTACATCGGCATTTGGCATGTTTACCGGTGGGTTCATGGCCACTGTAATTGGTCTAGTAGTATCTAACTTTCGAACAATCGCCTTTAATTCCTTAGCCGTTGTAACTCCCTGTTCATTCCACTGCTCCTGAATTTCGTTACCTACACTCCACATAAAAATACTCGGGTGGTTACGGTCACGAATAATGAAGTCTTCCAAATCCTTTTGATGCCATTCTTTCCAGTAATTGGCATAATCATGAGGCGATTTGGTGTTATTCCACATGTCGAACATTTCATCCATCACAATGAAGCCCATGGTATCACACAATTCCAATAGTTCAGGTGTTGGTGGGTTATGGGCAGTTCTAATGCCGTTCACTCCCATCTCCTTCATGATCTGCAATTGTCGCTCTAAAGCGCGTGTGTTTACAGCTGAACCCAAAGGCCCTAAATCATGGTGGTTACAAACCCCTTTAATTTTTACTTGTTCCCCATTCAACAGAAAGCCTTTGTTCAAATCGAATTCAAAAGTTCGGATACCAAAAGGTGTTGTATACACATCAACTGTTTGTCCTGCAACCTGAACTTCGGTTTTGGCGGTGTACATTTCGGGATGTTCCACAGACCATAATTGCGGTTGTTCTACCGTGATATTTTGAGTAATCACTTTGCTTTCATTTGCATTGATACTTGCTGAAGCAGTAGCTGTCCCCACTTGTACATTGCCTTTATAAATGCTTGTAATTACAGTAGCCTCTTTTGCTTCGGCATCCTCATTTTTAAGATTGATTTCCAAAACAGTTTCTGCCCGCTCTGTTGACACGTTAGGAGTCGTAATAAAGGTTCCCCAAGTATCTACATGCAATTTGTCTATGGTCTTCAACCATACATTTCGGTAAATTCCAGATCCGGAATACCAACGGGAATTAGGTTGTTTGGAATTATCAACTTTTACTAAAATTTCGTTCTCCTGACCATCGTATTTTAAGTAAGGTGTAAGGTCGTACTCGAACCCAATATAACCGTTGGGACGATTTCCTACATGATGACCATTAATCCATACGTCGCTGTCCATATACACACCGTCGAAATGGATAATCGTCATTTTGTTGGCATCTTCAACTGTAAATGTTTTCTTGTACCAACCTAAACCTCCTGGTAAATACCCGCCACCTAAATCGGCAGGATGGTCTTTTTTGAACTCGCCTTCAATGCTCCAATCGTGAGGTACATTAAGAGTACGCCAATTGGTGTGTTCCGAAATGGAATCGGATGCTTGAGCGGCTAAATAAAACTGCCAATTATTGCTAAAATTCACTTCTCTTGCGGAGGTTTCACCAGAAACTTTTGGCGATTGACAAGAAGCGCAGACAACCAAAATTGTTAAAAATACAGGTATCGATTTAAGCGAAAAAAAATTGAACATTGCTCTAATTGGATTTTGTTTGTGTTACTATTTATAAATAGGTAAGAAGCAGTAAAACACACTGCTTCTTACCATCATTTTAATTCAATATGACAATTGCAATTGTCATGATTTTTCAGTTTTTATCGGCTAAAACCGATGGTGATAGATTAGTAAATTACAATACTTTCAACGGTTGCAGAAACGGCGCTTACATCCACAACTTCACCGTACATAGTAATCATGTTACCTTCACCATCATCTACTTGATAGGAATTTGCAGGATCTCCTAAACCTGGAATATCAATAGTAAACACTCCACAGTCTCCTCCTGGTAAGGAATTAATAGAAACTGTATAGGTTCCATCACCTGTAACCGCTACAGCTGGTGTATTTCCACTAGCCCAAGAAGTATCAAAATAAAGGATAGCTGCGTTATAGCTTCCTGAAGCGCCTTCAACCAAATTACCATCAATGCCACTCAAGGTAAATGTAACCTCCATGGTATTGTTTCCAGGTATTAAAGTCTGATCGATTGGCGAATCAGCAGATGTACTACCATATTGATTATAGATTTCAATACGGAATTTTCCGCTGGTTTCTAAATCACCAAAAACTATTTTGGAGTTGTCTACAGGAATTTCAGTTCCTTCAACATCTCCTCCACCTCCGGAGCCACCAACATTTGGCACTAAATGGAAGGCCGTATATTGCGTTGGGTTATTCACATCATCAAGAGCCCCTAACCACATATCGGATACATTACCACTAGGATCTGTATCTATACGTAAAATACGTAGTTCATTATTGGCATCGGCACCAAAATAGGCCCAATTTATCAATTGGAATGAAGGTACAGGAACAGAGAATGAGTAAATTCCAGAGTTGTTGATTGCATAGGTACCATCTGTTGTAGTTCCATCAGGAGATACAAATGCCACTGTATTATCTACAGAATTTAAAGTCATAGAAAAATCTCCATAAACAGCAGGATCCGGAGTGCCTAACCAATCTGGATAATCTTCAGGAGCTTGCCATCCATTCATCATATTACCACCTAAAGTTGCCCAATCTAATGGATTGCTTTCTGATAATTTCCACTCAATAGCTGTGGTTGTAATCTCAGAAATAATATCTTCCCATCCACCTGGCAAAGTTGGTTCTTCTGGTCCTGTTTCCTCTGGTACCCAGTTATCACTATACTCTTGAGAAATAAAGTTAAAAGAAAGCATAGCAGGATCGCAATCTCTAATAACCCCCAATTGCATGGTATCTTCCGTTAAGGAAAGAATTACCAATGAGTTCCAGTTGCTCACACAATCTTCATAAATAGCATCATGCAAAATGCTAGCATTTGAAGTCGTTAATGTGTAGTTATCTTTATCCAAGAAATAGGTTCCCGATTGTTCTCCGTACTGAGGCAATGTAAGGTGGTTTACAGTCATGTAAGGACCTCCTTGTAAACTGAATGTCATTTCACCAAAATCTGCAGGTCCAGAGAATCCCCATCCCATAATACTGTTTAAATCTGGCGACCAGTTCCAACAGTCATCTCCATAACAACCATCTTCACCACCTTCTAGCCAGCCATTATCGGTTCCATAGAAGAACATCGGTCCAGCAAAATATTTTGACACACCGTCTGCATCTACATCCAACAACCAGGTTTTAGAGTTTCCTACACCTCCTGAAAGCAATGTCCATAGAGGGTCGTTCACATAGTTAAGGTTATCTTCTGTAACTGTAATAGGAATAGGCTCAGCATCCACAACGCCACCATCCGTTACGGCAGAAAACTTAATGGTATACTCACCAGCAAAAGCATAACGAATAGTATCAATTGCTCTATTGGAAACTCCTGTACCGTAATCCCATACAGGCACCGTTTCTGGGGTATTGTTTATTAAAATAACCGTATTACCTCCTTCATCTATAGAGTAGTCCTGGACTACCGTGAAGTCAAGTTCTGAAGGATCTAATATTCTTCCCAACTCATTGTCGTCATTACTACAAGTGAAGAAGGTCATTAAGATCCCAATTAACATAAAAATTTTAATAGTACTTTTCATAATTTTCTATTAATTAGTTAATTACCAACCAGTGTTTTGTTGCAACACACCACCCGATAATGTAATTTGTGTATTAGGAATTTGCGACAATCCCTGAGTGGTTTGGAAGTTAGCCCCAGAAATAATTTTAGTTTCCTGAATATTACCAGTTAATACTGAGGTACTCTCCTCAAGTTCTGCGGCAGCAGCACCTACGCCTTGGCGCATTAAATCCCAATATCTGATACCTTCCAAAGCAAACTCCTTATGTCTTTCGTTCAAAAGATTTTGCGGATTAAGAGCCAAAGGAGTAAAACTGTTTCCATAGGCACGTTGTCTTACTTCATTAAAATAACTTTGTCCGCTACCGCTTCCTAGTTCGGCAGCCATTAACAATACATCAGAATATCTAATAGCGAAATAGTCTTGGTATTGCTCAATTTGGAAATCTCCAGTTGCAAATATCTGAGTAGTACTTACTAGGTTACCTTCTTCATCATAGGCAGACATAGGGGTGTACTTTTTATTGTAGTAGCCCGTATATTCTCTTTGTCCTTCAAAGTTATCAAAAGGAATACCTTCTTCATCTACTGCTATTACCGTTGCAAAACGTCTGGTATCTCCATCGTTATACAAGTCGTATAATTTTTCAGTAGCTGTAATTCCCCATCCATTACCGTAAGGGAAGCTCATAAACTCACGCATACCAAACAACACCATCCAGTGGTTACCGTCTGTATTGCCGTTATAGTCACTAGTATAAGTGTATTTTACAGAAAATACAATTTCCTCATTGGCTTCACCGGCATAAGTTGTTCCCTCTTCATTAGTACTAGCCGCTGGCCAT
Organism: Mangrovimonas sp. sgz306409; assembly: GCF_059735265.1. Taxonomy (NCBI): domain Bacteria; kingdom Pseudomonadati; phylum Bacteroidota; class Flavobacteriia; order Flavobacteriales; family Flavobacteriaceae; genus Mangrovimonas; species Mangrovimonas sp. sgz306409. The sequence continues at coordinate 555,590 of NZ_JCAPEU010000002.1, read as the reverse complement.
AAGTTGGCAAAATTAGGCACCAAGGCATGACCACTAGAAGCAATTACATCTTCCATATGTGCCAAAGCATCAGCTTGAGATACCAAACCAACCAAATCTGAAGCTCCATAGTATCCTGTGTAGTATAAATACACACGTCCTAACATGGCCTTAGCCGCCCAACGTGTTACACGACCATTAGGCACCGCATTATAAGCTTCATTTGGAATATTTTCGGCTGCATACAATAAATCCTCAGCAATCACCGTGTACACATCTGCAGGATCTGCCTGTGGAATGTTTTCGGTTGAAGGCTCTGTCAACAAAGGAATGTTTCCCCAAAGGCGTACCATGTCAAAATACAAATACGCTCTGATAAAACGCGCTTCTCCCACATAACGGTTTCTCAATGCTTCCTGTCCAGTCCAATCTATTTGATCGATTCTTTGCAACAACACATTACAACGATATAGTGCTTGGTAATACTTAATCCAAGTGTCGTTGTACAAGTCCTGATAGGCAGGGGCCACATTCATATCGAATTCATCAATAGCTTGATAATCTGGATTATCCGAATACCCAAGACCACTAAAGCAGTCATCGGACATTACTTCTGATGCCGTGTAGAATGTTCTTCCAGAAGCTCCAGTAACTACCTGTAAGCCATCATAACATCCTATCAAAGCCGAATAGGCATGCTCAGGAATTTGGTAAAAACTCTCGTCTGTTGTATCTGTTATGGGTGCCGTGTCTAGAAAGTCATCGGAACAACCTACCAAGGCCAGCATTCCCAGAGCAACAATATATTTATTAATTCTTTTCATGATTCAATTTTTAAAATTTAACGTTTAACCCTAACATATAGGTTCTAGGTCTAGGATAATACCCTACGTCTACTCCAGAGGAGAAGTTGTAATTGTTATCAGAAATTCCAAATCCTACCTCAGGATCCATACCATTATAGTTTGTAAACGTATAAAGGTTCAATACGGAGAAGTATAAACGGAATTGCTCAGCAAAGAAATTTTTCTTTTTGGCACCTCTAGCAATATCATATCCTAAAGTCATGGTGCTAATTCTTAAGAAATCCCCATCATGAACAAAAATATCAGAAAACTGGTTGTAGTTTCTGTTATCTACGGTTAGTCTAGGTAAGGTATTTGAAGACCCTGGCCCATGCCAACGATCCAAGATAGCACCCGTCCAGTTTTGGTTGGCTGCCGTATTTCTGTACGACTGTACAATTTGGTTACCTGCAACTCCATTGGCCTGTAAAGAGAAATCGAAGGCTTTGTAGTTAAATCCTAAAGAGAATCCATAAGTGAAATCTGGGTTTGGATCCCCTATTTCAGTTCTATCGTCCCCATTAATCACACCATCTCCATTGGTATCTACATAAATTAAATCACCTGGTTGTGCATCTGGCAGCAACAAGTTACCATCGGCATTTACATAGTTATTGATGTCAGCCTCGGTTTGGAATACGCCAGCCGTTTCATAACCCCAGAAATACCCAAGAGGATGTCCATCTTCGGCTCTATAAAATTCTTGAGAGTTATCCCAAAGCTGGTTGCTCAAACCGTGAATGATCCCGTCTTCCGTTGGAATTTCACCAACTTCGTTTTTATTGTATGCACCGTTGAAGCTTATATTATAGCTGAAGTCTTCGTTTACATGATTATTGTAACCTATTACGGCTTCAACCCCTGTATTCACAACACTACCTCCATTAATAAAAGGGGCATCAGCTCCCGCTGTTGCTGGAATTGGGGCCAACACCAACCAATCTTTTTGAGTTTTACGGTACCAGTCGAAAGCAAGGGTTAACTTAGAATCTAAGAATCTGGCATCAAATCCAAAATCCAACTCTTCGGCTGCTTCCCATTGCAAATTTTCGTTTGGTAATCTGTATGGATAAGCACCTGGGGTTAACACACCTTCTTGATCTCCAAAACTATAGTTGGTATTTTGGGTTCTTACCAAACCTAAGAATTGGAAATTTCCAACATTTTGGTTACCAACTTGTCCCCAGCTTCCTCTAAGCTTGAAGTAGTTCATGAAAGAATCGCCATCTCCCATAAAATCTTCTTTACTGATGACCCAACCAGCTGATACAGATGGGAAGTATCCCCAACGGTTTCCTCTAGCAAATTGCGAAGATCCATCGGCTCTAAAAGTAGCATTCAATAAATACTTCCCTTTGTAGTTATAATTCAAACGTCCAAAATATGACATTCTCTTGGCGATGGCTGCCGGACCTCCAGATAAAGAAATCTGTGTCCCATCGGCATTGGTAGCATTGCTTAACCATGCATGGTTCAGATCATCATACAATAAATCTACATTCGAACCAGACATAAAATGACCATCATATTTAAAGGCTTCCGTACCCAACATTGTCTCGAAATGATGGTTTTCACCCAAATCAAAATCATATGTCAACAAATTAGTCCATATCATGCTTTTGCCTTTGCTCATGTTTTGGCTTACACTTCTTAAATTACTAAAAGCATAAATAGACAATTCATAAATTGGCGAAAAACTGTGTCCTTGACTGGCATAGTAATCTATCCCCAAATTCGTTCTAAAATTCAAATTTTTAGCTAACTCAAAATCGAAATACACATTCCCTACCAATTTTTGGGTGTCATTTTCATTTTGGTTAGAATACACCATTTGCGCATATGGGTTAGACACTCCCTGTAACCATGGATCGCTATATCCAGAAGAGTTAAAGAAGTCTCCATTGGCATCATACATTGGGAACAATGGATTGGTTTGGAACGCACCTCTTAAAGCGTTGTTGTATTGGTTTCCAACACCGATACCATTATTGTTAATCCAAGCGAAACTGAAGTTTTCACCAAACTTCACTCTATCACCGTATAATTTATGCTCCGAATTGAATCTGAAATTATAACGTTCGTAGTAAGAATAATCTTTACCTCCGACAATACCGGCTTGGTTCAAATAAGATAAAGAGGATGAATAGGTAGAAGTTTCAGATCCACCAGAAACACCCAAGGTATAATTTTCTGTTGGAGCTGTTTCGAACATTTCGTCCATCCAATCAGTACCGTTTCCGGCATTGGCAATATCATCATCAGAAAACTGTCTAGCCATTCCAGAATTGATTCTAGCTTCATTTATCATGGTCATATACTCCGTAGCATTTAGCATGTCTATCTTTTTAGCCAGCGTTTGTACCCCATAAAATTGGTCGAAAGTGATTTGTGCTTTTCCTACCTTACCTTTTTTGGTTGTAACCAATACTACCCCGTTAGCTGCCTGAGACCCATAGATAGCCGCAGAAGCCGCATCTTTTAAGATAGAGATGCTTTCAATATCGGCATTGTTAAGATACGAAATATCTCCGGTTTGCACACCATCTACAATGTACAATGGCGAATTGCTTCCCGCAGAACCCAAACCACGAATTACTACATTCATGGATTCCCCTGGTTGCCCAGAAGTAGAGGTAATTTGTACCCCTGCCGCTTGCCCTTGCATAGCTTGAAGCGCATTGGTAGTACTTTGCTTTTGAAGGGCTTCCCCATCAACTTGCAGATTGGCACCTGTGGTCAATTCTTTCTTTTGAACACCGTACCCAACCACTACCACTTCACTCAATTCTTCAACATTAGTCTCCAATTGAATGTTAATTGTGGTTCTGTTTTGAACACTTACCTCCTGGGTTTTGTATCCAACATAACTCACTACCAACACCGCATTTGGCGATACCGTTAGCGAGTAGTTTCCGTCGAAATCTGTGGAGGTTCCTTTTGTTTCGTTGCCCTTTACAATAATCGATGCTCCTGGAATTGGCATTCCGTCGGCAACATCTTTTACTACTCCGGACACAGTGATTTCACTTTGTGCAAACATGGATTGTGTACTGAATGCACAAAGTAAAATTGCCACCAAAATGGCCAACACTCCAGAAGAGTCATAAAATTTACTTCTCATAATGAAAAACGTTAGTTTAATTGATTAATTTAAATGTTAATTAGTAAGCGTTCGCAATGATTTGCTCAAACAATTCTTGCTTGCCGCTTATTTGCTGTGGTTCCCCATTTGCTCTTCCAATTTTGCTTAGCTCTTCCAAGGACAATTCTCCCTTTTCAAACTTAGCGCCATTACCAGAGTCAAATGATTGGTAACGTTCTGTTCTTAACTTTTTATAGTTGGTATTCTGTAAAATATGATCTGCACATATCAACCCTCTAGCAAAAATATCCATACCAGAAATGTGGGCGATGAACCTATCTTCAAGGTCTGTGGAGTTTCTTCTCACTTTCGCATCGAAGTTGACACCTCCACCTTGGATACCACCTCCTTCAAGAATCACAAGCATCGCTTGAGTAATCTCATAAACATCAATTGGGAATTGATCTGTATCCCAACCGTTTTGATAATCTCCGCGGTTAGCATCGATACTTCCAAGTAATCCGGCATCAACCGCAACCTGCAATTCATGCTCAAATGTGTGCCCTGCCAAAGTTGCATGGTTCACTTCCAAGTTCAATTTGAAATCCTTTTCAAGACCATAATGTCTCATAAACCCAACACAGGTAGCTGCATCAAAATCGTATTGGTGTTTTGATGGCTCCATTGGTTTTGGCTCAATTAAGAAATTCCCTTTAAATCCTTGGCTACGTCCATAATCTCTACACATGGTTAAAAAACGAGCCATATGTTCCTGCTCACGTTTCATATCGGTATTTAGCAAGCTCATATATCCCTCGCGGCCACCCCAGAATACGTAGTTTTGTCCACCTAAGGCAATGGTGGCATCCATAGCTATTTTAACCTGGGCTCCCGCATAGGCTACAACATCAAAATTTGGATTGGTAGACGCTCCGTTCATGTATCTTGGATTTCCAAACAAGTTGGAAGTTCCCCAAAGCAATTCAATTCCGGAATCGGCTTGCTTTTGCTTCGCATATTCCACCATTTGCTGAACTCTATTTTCAAATTCAGCCAAGGTTGGAGCCTCGTCTACTAAATCTACGTCATGAAAACAGTAAAATGGTATTCCCATTTTTGACATAAACTCAAAACCGGCATCCATTTTATCTTTTGCTCTCTGCACCGCATCTTCACTTTTATCCCAAGCAAAAACTGATGTTTCCTTACCAAAAGGATCTCCTCCTTTATCACACAGTGTATGCCAGTAGGCCATTGCAAAACGCAAATGATCCTTAAGCGGCTTCCCTGCTACAATTCTGTTGGCATCATACCATTTAAAAGCTAGTGGGTTATCACTCTCTCTTCCTTCATACTTAATAGTATCGATTCCTTTAAAGTAAGCCTGTTGGCTATTTGTACTCATAATTAAATTTCTTGAAGTTTAATGTGTTCTTTCCAATTAAAATATATGTCCTCATACTGTGCCGCCAAATCCTTGTTAGGTTCCAACTGCTCAATACATTCCAAATCACCAAAAGCCTCCGCCAAAGTTTTATAAAATCCAAAGCCATAAGCCGCACCTCTAGCTGCACCTTCAGACCCCGAATTGTTATAAAGCTCCAATGAAGTTTTGGTTGTGTTCACAAAAATTTCTCTAAATACCGGGCTCAAGAATAAATTCCCTTTGGAAGCCCTAACGATGTTGCCTGAAACCCCAATGGATTTCATGACATCAAACCCATAATTCATAGCAAATACAATGCCTTCGCAGGCCGCTCTTACCAAATAATTGGAATTATGGATATTGAAGTTTAAGTTCTCAATTCCAGAGTTCACCTCCTTATTGTCAAAAATGCGCTCTACGCCATTACCAAAAGGATAGAACCTTAAACCCTTACTCCCTATTTCAGCTTTTGCTGCTGCACTATTTAAAAGTTCATAAGAAACCAATTCATCGCTTCCTAAAGACATCATTTTTCGTAACCATTGATACAAAATCCCAGAACCATTAATACACAATAGCACGCCGTTGCGCTTTTGAAGCTCTGTATTGTTCACATGCAAAAAGGTATTCACCCTGTTTTGCTGGTCCATATGGTTTTGATCCGAAACAGCATAAATCACTGCCGAAGTTCCAGCAGTAGTCGCAATTTCACCTGGATTCAAGACATTCAAAGACATGGCATTGTTTGGCTGATCTCCCGCGCGATAGGCAACTTTCACTTTTGGATCCAATCCCAAATCGGCCGCAACAGCGGCATCAATAGTGGCGTGCTCACCAAATGTTGGCACGATTTCCGGAATTTTACTCAATGGTAAGCCCATGCCATCCAAAATCTCGGTTGCCAATCTATTCTCCTTAAAATTCCACAAAGCCCCTTCAGACAAACCTGAAGTACTGATTTGAGGCACCCCCGTAAATTTAGCCGCGATGAAGTCCCCTGGAAGCATCATATAAGCCGCCTTAGCAAACACCTCTGGCTCGTGTTGTTGCACCCATTTAAGCTTAGAAGCCGTAAAGTTACCAGGTGAGCCTAATATTTGCTGTTGGCAAACCTCAGTCCCGATGGATTCATAATACTGCCTCCCAATTTCAGCTGCTCTTCCATCACACCAGATAATAGATGGACGCACTGGGTTTAAAAACTCATCCACCAACACCAAACCGTGCATTTGGTAAGCTATACCAATAGCAACGATTCGCTTAACATCTATAGAGTGCTTGTTTTTAAATTGTGAAATTCCGCCTTTGATATACTCCCACCAAAGATTGGGATCTTGTTCAGCCCACCCCAATTGAGGCGCATTGATTTCTGTTTCAAAATCAGGTACAGAAATTGTCTTCAACACACGTCCGTTATCCCCATCGAATACGGACATCTTAATTGAAGAACTACCTAAATCTATTCCTAAAAAGTACATGGATAGATATATTTTAGTTTCAAATAGTTTAAAAGACTATTAGTATTTGCCCAAACCTCATCATAACCCCCTCATTTTAAAAACCCTGCTCTTAAACAATTCTTATGGTTATTTTGACTACAAGTATACGCAAGATTGTTGGATTTAACAAAAAATTAATGTTTATTTTTCAATTTTCTTAAAAAAAATTTAATTAAATGAGTATTTCGTAATATCTTTGAAGTCAAATCGATAAGGGTTTTAACATTCTTTTTTGTACACGCTCTTTTTCGATTCATCCTGAAATATCTTATTTTGCCATTTTATGGTCTAAAGGACATTTACATATTCCCAGGCCATAAAATTATTTTGCGACATTTACAGCATCATGCCAATGGTTAAGAAATTTATTGACGAAGAGTCTGGAAAGGTAATCGAACGCTCTGTGATGAACTCCATTACAATCGATTGCGTTATTTTTGGTTTTGACAAAGGAAGCCTTAAAGTTTTATTGGTTGAACACGCCGAGGGTATCAGCAAAGGAAAGTGGGCCCTACCTGGAGGTTGGATTAAGGAAGAGGAAAGCATTGACAACGCCGCCCACCGATTACTAAGAGAGCTTACAGGGCTCGACAACATCTACCTAGAGCAGTTAAAAGCTTTTGGTGATCCTGACCGTTTCCCATTGGGCAGAGTTATTACCATAGGCTATTATGCCCTTATCAAGATTGAAGACTACAACATTACCGCCGGATTTACCGCCTCGGATGCCAAATGGTACAATGTCGCGGATATTCCGGAGCTTATTTACGACCATAATAAGATTATTAATTTCAGTCTAAAACAATTACGAAATAGAGTAAAACAAGCCCCCATAGGCTTCAATCTTTTACCTGAAAAATTCACACTTCTGCAACTTATGCAGCTATACGAGCAGATTTTAGGTATTGAAATGGACAAGTCCAATTTCCGAAGAAAAGTTTTACGAATGAAGCTCCTACAAGCCTTGGACGAAAAACAACAAGATGTTTCCCATAGAGCAGCCAAACTATATCGTTTTGACTACGCCATCTATAAAAAGCTCACGGAAAAAGGATTTAATTTCGAGTTTTAATCTTTGTACAAAAAAGAGCCTGAACTTCAGTTCAGGCCCTAATTCACAAAATCAACTCAAACAAAATTTATTGTGCACTCCAGCCTCCATCTAAGGTAAATGCGGAACCAGTAATAGTAGTAGAAGATTCTTTAGCCAAAAGCAATGCCATATCGGCAATAGCCTCAACAGGCACAAACTCTTTCACCGCCTGTTTTTTCAACATCACCTTGGCAACCACCTCATCAGGCGTCATATTATGAGCCTTTGCTTGGTCCTGAATCTGCCCTTCAACCAAAGGCGTTTTTACATACCCAGGACAAATGGCATTCACCGTAATATTAGAGCCCGCTCCTTCTAATGCCAACACTTTGGTCATCCCAATCACGCCGTGCTTCGAAGCCACATAGGCCACTTTAAATTCAGACGCCCTGAGACCATGCACAGAAGACACATTAATGATTCTTCCAAAATTCTGCGTCTTCATATACACCCAAGCTTCCTTGCTGGCAAAAAAAGCTGCATTAAGATTAATAGCTATGATATTCAAATATTTTTGATCAGGAAATTCTTCTATTGGAGACACAAATTGAATTCCGGCATTGTTCACCAACACATGGATCGTCCCGAAATACGCCACAGCATCCCGAACCAATTGTTTCACCTCCTCCGCATCCAATAAATTTGCATTGGAAAAAGAGGTCTTTACATTAAATTCTTCAGAAATTCCTTTAGCAATCTCTGCCCCATTCACTTCCAGTCCATGAAACATTATATGATAGCCATTTTTAGCAAATTGTCTCGCAATACCAAGCCCAATACCACTGGTACTTCCAGTTATCAACGCTACTTTATCCATGCATCAAAAATTTATAAAGTTCATAATTAAAAGCCCCTGCTTGATCCATAACCACCCCATGTCTTGAATCTTTGATTACAACCAATTCTGCATTTGGAAGCTCATTGACATAGGCTTTTTTAAAATCAACAGGCGTATAATCCATATCTGAAGCAATTACTAAAGTCTTAGCTTTGATCTTCTGTATTTCTTCTCCCAGCCCCCATTTCATCAAGGTAACAAAAGACTGGTAATAAGCATTCAAATCATTTTGTTTGCAACGCTTTTCAAAAGCCTCTCGCATGTCTTCCTGACCTTCTTCAGGAAACATATTGAAAGCAATTTGTTCCGCTAAAGGACCGATCCCAAATTCATTTAAGGATTTGGTTCGCTCAGCAACCATCTGGTCACCTATCTCACCCATAGCATTAAAATCTGGACCGCTATTTACAATTACCAATTTGTCCACCATTTCAGGGAATTGGCTCGCAAACTGAAACGCAACGGCACCACCCATGGAAAATCCAACAATAGTGACTTTCCCAATATTTAGCTGCTCCAGAAATTGCCTAATGTCCTCGGTCATAAAGTCAACCCCATACCCCGCTTCTGGTTTTGAAGTTTCCCCATGCCCCCTAAGGTCCACCGTGATTACTTTAAATTCCTTTGAAAAGACCGGGACTTGCGCATCCCAGTCTTGTTTTGTTGAGCCTAAACCATGGAGTAACAAAAGCACATTTCCTTCTCCTGCCACCTCATAGCTCAGGTCGATATTATTTACTCTCAAAAAAGGCATTTGCAGTGGATTAGTTAGTAGCCGATTTTTTCTTGAAGAAATTCATTTGATATTTCAACTCCACAGAGAATAAAGTCTCTATTACAGGAGAGGCCACGAACTCACGAACCTCAGCATTGAACAAGTTGGTTACACTTGCCCCAACAGAAAGCTCATCTGTGATATAATACCCTACATTGGCATCTACAGTAAAGCCCCCTAGAGGACCATAGTTCCAAGACCTTCCATTTCTAGCGTTCTCAATAACATCATCAACACCATCCCCATTCAAATCTTGAGTTTCGGCTGCTGTATAGATTCCTGAGAAGAAATCGTAATCCTGCACCCATCTTCCAAAAATGGATCCATAGAATTTGTTTTTAGAATAATGCAATCCTAGAGCCAACTTGTTTGCCGGCGTGTTCACTGGCAATTCAGATTCCAATACTTGTCCATCCAAGTTACCATCATTGGCAGGATCATTTTTATCTAAATCCCTCCCGAAGTAAGAGTAGTTAAGAGTCGCTCTAAATGCATCGGAAAAATAATAGTTCAAACCAACATCAAATCCATAGGTATCCACCTTACCGAAGTTTTGATAAGTCAAAATTACAGCTCCGGTAGATCCTGGCACCACCTCATCAATTGGCTTGTCCCCCACATGCGTTACCACAACACCATTGGCTGCATCCGTAATCGTTCTAAGTGGACTGATAAAGTTTTCAGATTGGTTGTAATAGGCATTGGCATCAATAAATAATTTATTGGCGATTTTTCCTTTGTATCCAATTTCATATGTATTGATAGACTCTACATCCAAAGGAGACACTTTGTTCCCATCAGACAAGGTAAACCCTTCTCCGTTACCCAATACCAAACCGCCAAAAAGGTTTCCTTTTAAGTTCAAAATAGACGGCACAGCGATTCCTTTTCCATAAGTCACCCTAAGTTGTCCTTCTCCAAGCGCCTTAGTAATAGCCGCCTTTGGAATAAAATTGGAACCATACAAATCATGTTTATCCAATCTGGCTCCAAGAAGGAATCCCCATCCTGAACTTGGAATGCTATATTCCGTTTGCGCATAGAAACCCGTTTGGCCAATGTCAATTCCACCTTCATCCAAAAGATATGTCCCTTTAGAATCGGCCATATCCAATTGGTACTGCGCACCAACAGTTAAGTCAAAATTCCCCCAGCTATTGTTGTATTGCAATTCCGAATTGAAACGTTGGGAAGCATCTTTGAACACTGCACCTCTAGGCAATACAATACCGGTATCCGGTCCTGTTGGATACCACTGCTCCGTATATGATCTTGCCAAAGCCTCTTCTTCCGAAAAACCATTATTTATGAAGGACACATAGTTTTGTGTTCTTTGATTAATAGCATAAGTATCGTCAGTATTACTCCAAGTATAGTTTACGTTTGCAAAGAAATGCTTGGAAATATATTTTAACTGAGCCACGTCAATACTCCAATCCTTAATTTGATTTCTTCCAGCGTTTGTAACCGCTAAATTATTGTTGTTACTGTGACCATAATACCCAATAAGCTCTGAACTAGACGTAGGCCTGAAATACAAACCAGCTCCATATTTTTGAGTATCAAAATCTCTATCCAATTCCAATTCCTTGTAAGCTGTAGTTCCTACATACACACTATCCACATATTCAAAATCCTCTCCTTGAGATCTTTCAAAATGGAACTTGAAAGCAAACTTATCACTAACCACTTGCGCATGACGAGCACGGGCTGTGAATACATTTTGGTTTCCACCTCCCAAGGCCAAAGTTGTCCCTTCTGAAGTAAATGGATTTTTAGTTCTAGTACTAATCAAACCATTGTGGGCATTAGGCCCATAAAGTGTTCCGTTTGGTCCCAACAAAATTTCAACTTGCTCGATATCGTCTGTAGTTACCGTAGCAAATGTTCCTAATGGCAAACCAGTAGCAATCAAGGTGGATAATCTATCATCCGTCACCTGAAGGTTTTTAGAATTAAAGGCTGAGTTGAATCCTCTAATGTTGATTCCTGTTCCCAAAACCCCGGTTCTCACAAAATCAACCCCTTTTTCACGAGCAGCCAATTCTCCAACATTAAAACCTACATGTTCCTTAATGTCTTTGGAAGTTATCACGTTAACCGTTGCCGGCACATCTGTCATTTTTTGAGGTTTTTTGTTGGCCGTCACCACCACTTGCGAAAGCATACTTGTAGACTCCGCTAAAACCACATTAACCTCAACAGTTTGTCCCGCCACTACAGAGACTGATTTGGTAATTGTTTCGTACCCCAAATAAGAGTACACAACATTGTAAGTGCCCGCTGGAACATTTTCTATAATGTACGCTCCATCAAAGCCAGAAACCACCCCCTTGTTCAAACTTTCAATATGAACCGTTGCACCAGAAACTGGCACATTGTTCTCATCAAGAGTCAATCCTTTAATACTCCCAGAATCCTGAGCAGAAGCATAAAAAGAAAGTAACAAAGCGATAAGTGCAAAAAATTTCTTCATTGTTTTCATAAATAGTTAATTAGATTACCGCAATCTATCATGAAAATAATTTAATGGCCTATCTGGATTTTTAGCATTTTGCTGCGACTTTTAAACATCAACTCTCATCAAAACACACAAAACATACATTTTTAAATAAAAACCCCCATTATAATTGCATGTGTGACTTTAGATATAAAAAAGCCTCAGGAAGGTTATTTGACAGCTTATCGATGACTTGAGTCATCAACAATTTTTGGTTATCAGTCGCTTCAATTCCTTGAATTGGCTCCTTAATTTCCTCCAATAACTTACTGGAATTAATCTCTCCCTCCATATAGCGAGACAAGGAAATACTCCACGAAATATTAGGCACATAATTGCTCTTGCGCTTGCGTTCAATTTCTCGTTCCTTCAAATTGAATTTCTTGGTCAGTTTTAAAACCTCGGCATACTTTTCCTGAATAACCAACACATTGATATAGGACGTGAAGAAATGATGCCATCTATGGTTGAATACTTCCGTTTTATTATGTTTTAAAAACAGTCTAGCCAAAGTTTCTGCTTCATGGTATTTATGAAGATCTGTCAACACCCTAACTTTATAGGATACATAACTATTTTTCTGGTGGTTGTTATGCGTGGTATCAAACAATGGCTTGTACTCTTCCAGCAAAGAAAAAGCGAGTTGGGTTTTCTTATTCCTCAACGTAATAGCCACAAGGTTATTGAGATACATTAGGGTATCGTCATTATACTGACGTATTGATAAAAACCCATAATATTCAGCCTTCTGAAGCTCATTGTCCTTAGAATGCATCAGCACCCTATTGGCGTAGTAATTGGAAAGTAAACGACGGGAATACATTTCACCTTGACTGAAAAACACATCAATTTCATCAAACAAGAATCTTAGCTTTAACTTTTCATTGTAATTGGTGTACATAAAAGTGAGCAATACAAAAGCCTGATACCTATTTTTCCCATCAACGGTGTTAGACCTAAACACTTCCAACAACCAATCTTCCCAATATTTGGTTTCTTTATTATTTAAGGTGTATTGACTGGTGATTTCCTCGGTAGCGTTATAAAGTTTCTCATGGATTTGAATCGCCTTTTCATAATGCTCCCTGTAGGCCTGCAGAAAATCGGCTACTATTTTATGATCTCGGTATCTCATCCTTATAAGAAGATAGGACTGATACTCCTTTACCAACTCAAATAAATTCTGAAAATAATAATCGATATGCTTGTAATGATGTAGGAAATTAAGGAACTCTTTTTCGTCCTCATAACTTATGGCATCGGTAAGAATCAATTGGCGCAACCGAAGCAACCACACAATGTTTTTATCGACATCTATGGCCTCTAGCTTTTTGTCTACCCAATTTTTTATATAGGTATACTTTCGCTTGTCAATATCGACATCAAAATCTACAAAACCTGTTTCCAAAACAGCATTGTCGATAATTCGGGTAAGGATTTGCATTTTTTCGTCATCTTGAATTTGATGACTTAACGAAGCCAAATATTTGGCTTCGTTGGGCAAGATATTTTTACTAAATTCTGTAAACTTCTTAAGTTTAACCTTCATTCTTTAGGGCGTCTCTACAAACTGCGAAATAAAAACATTCACTTCCATTGGCTTTTCAAATTGCACAAAATGCCCGCTGTCATTTATCATTTTCACCTCAGCCTGTCTTATCTCTTCTTGGGCGATTTGTGCCACAGCTTGCGTGGTTAATTGAGGATGAAGATAGCCATTTGGAATCAATTTATCGTTATTGCCAAAAATAACCAACACGGGTTGCCCAATCCTTTTCAAATCCTCAAACACAGGATCATCCAACATCCCCCAGACACTGCTTACAATGGCTTTACAGTGCATATCAAAATCGGCCGCATCCCTAATACGCTTTCTATCCGCTATCATATTATCCACCTCTTTTGGTTGCTGAAAAAAGTTGAGCGCATAATTCCTTTCTATTTGGGCATCGGTGGTTCCTTTTACCACCGCTTCGGTCATGGCACCTTTCATAAGATTGGCCTCCGCTTCAGAAAAGCGTTCAATTCCCGCCGGTGCCACAAGTACTAATTTTGAAATAGCTTCAGGGTGATTTACAGCCAATTTCACACTGGCCTGGCCTCCCATGGAATGCCCCACCAAAATCACATTTTTAAGCTTTAGCTCAAGGATAAATTGGTGCACCACATCCGCAAAAAACGTAGATGTATATTGGGTTTCAATAATCGAAGATTTTCCAAACCCAGGTAAATCCAACGCAATGCAAGTGTACTTATCTTTAAGCTCCTGAATATTTTTAGACCAAGCATCGGCATTACTGCTCAACCCATGCACAAACAACAGGGTTTGTTCATGATTACCCTCCTTTACATAAGCCACTTCCAAACTATCGAAAGTGACGTAATGCGTTTTATATTCATATTCTGAAAGCAGCTCCTTCATAGCAAGCGCTTTGTTTTGAGAAATTCCTACCATAGACAATAAACAAAAAACAGACAAAAAAAGGAACGATTTCATCACTATAATTTTAACGTATTAAAATACTTGTTGAGCTTTTTACGAGACACCTTGCTTAAACTGGTAAGCGGGATTTCGTCCAAAACAAAGATGTATTTAGGCTGCTTAAAATCGGCTATATTTTCTTTTAGGTAAGCTCGAAGCACTTCACTGGTCACTGCCTTATCCTTACTTTCCACAAAAGCGATTCCACAGGCACCCCAACGCTCACATTTGACACTGAAAACTGAAGCTTTGGTAACTCCTTGATAATTTTCCAACAACAATTCTATTTCCTGGGGATAGATATTTTCCCCTCCCGAAATATACATATCGTCAATGCGCCCCTTTAGATACAGAAAGCCTTCTTCATCCTTTAAAGCCAAATCTCCCGTATGCAACCAACCATCAACAATCTTACTCTTAGTGACTACAGAATTGTTCCAATAACCAGGAGTAACAATATCTCCCTTTATACACAATTCCCCTATTTCACCAACACCTAAAGGCTCATCATTTTCATTCACGATTTTTAGATCCAAATAGAAGTTTGATTTCCCAATGGAATTCGGTTTTAAAAGAGCCATATCATGATGGAGCGATGTAATGCTCGGCCCTGCTTCTGTTAAACCATAGCCTGGGCGGATATAGATATCCTTTTCCTTTTTCCAAAAGGACACCAATTCTGCATTTACCTTTTCACCCCCGGAAATGATATATCGCAACTTCTTTAAATTTACCCGTTTGAAAACTTCCGTCTTTTGCATCATTAACAGCATTGTGGGCAATGCCATGAACAAGGTTGTTTTTTCAAGCTCCAATAAACAGAGTGCTTTTTGGGCGTCAAATTTTTCCATCATTCCAATGTGGCCACCTTTATGCAAGAGCGGTGTAATAAACACATTCCATCCTGAAGTATGATAGGGCGGCAAGGTATTGATTGTAGAATCCCTATAGGTAATCCCCAATTGCATGGAGGTATTCAAACTATTCCAGAACAACATTCTATTGGTATAGATGACCCCCTTGGGCAATCCAGTTGTACCTGACGTATAAAAAATAAACAACGGATTGTCTTCTTTAATATCATAATCGCGTTCAGGTACCGACACCTCTTCTTTATAAGCCTCGATGACACGTTCCATGTTCACGGTTTCAATGCCTTCCAAAGTCAATTCATTTAACTGAGAACACAATGTTTCACTAAAAATCAAAATTCTTGGATTGCAATCCTTAACCAGTTTATTCAATTCCCTGGATGCCATTCTATAATTAAGTGGCACTAGAATTAGCCCCATTCGCTGACACGCCACAAACAACACAATGTAAGCTACATTATGCTCCGCAATCACTGCAATTCTGTCTCCTTCCCGATACCCGGCCTCATGAAATTTCTCAATCAACCTATTGGCATAAATATGCACATCTTTATAGGTATACTTTTCATTGGAGGCATACGAAGTCAATGCCACTTTATAAGGCGTATAATCAGCCCATTTTGCTATCCAGTCCAATACATTCATACCAAGACAGGTTTTCTATTCAACTTATATAAAACATACCCCACTATCAAGGATACCACAATAGCTATTGCAGCCGATACCCCAGGGTTATTTACAGGCTCCTGCATATATGGCGTTAAACGTCCATAATAAATTCCAAAATGCACTACAATGGCCGTAACACTAGCAATAAACACAGCGTTCAGGGGCACTTCTTTCAGGAAAATTCCAAAAAGCACCGGAACAAAGGCTGCTGCAAAATAGGCATACACCCCGTTTTGCGCGAAAATGGCAACACTCACGTTGGGAGACTTGATTTGCTGCCAACTCAACATAAAACTTACACAGGCTAATATCAATATTACAATTTTATTGATCATAAAAGAATTGTTAGTGACCTTGCCCTTAAAAATAGGTTCCAATATATCGGAGGTCACCGTTATAGAAAGTGACTGAATCAAACTCTCTAAAGTTGACAATCCTGCTGAAATGAGCCCAACCACGATTACCATACCAACGCCTACCGAAAATTTGGTCACCACATACGTTGGAATGATCTCGTCCATTTTCAAAGTCTTCCCCATTACTGTCAACTCAGGAAAGGTTAAGCGCGCATACAAACCAACCACTACCACCATAAAAAACACAACCATGACAGCAATGGCACTAAACAGATACGAATTCACTTTGGTTTGATCTTTCAACAACAACGATTTTGTTATGATATGAGGCTGACACACAATAGCTATTCCAATTACAATTTGAACTACAACGATTTCGAAATAATCGCGAAATAAAAAACTTCGGCTATTTGTAGCCTTAGACAGATTAGGATCAATATTGGAAAGTTCATTCAATATTCCAGTAACTCCTCCTTCAAAATATTCACGACCTGAAGTTATCAATATGATAGCTACAACAAACATGATGACCGCTTGAATGGTATTGGTATACACCATGGAATTGGCCCCTCCAAACATCATATACCCAAACACAAACACCGTAATCCCCAAAAGCACATAAAAAGGCTCTACATTCAAAGACTTTGAAATCACCTGAGTTACCCCAACATTAATGAGCACGATAAAAGTTATGAGCAGCATGGCGGTAACCGCAAAAAAGAACGCATAGTTTTTACTTTCATAACGTCTTCCTATCCATTGCGCCATGGTGGTTGCCTTTACCACGTTGCCATGTTTGGCAAAACCTTTGGTAAACATGATCAAAGAACCAAAAATGGCAATCGGCATGACAACCGCAAACGAAATCACCCCTGAAACCCCATACAAGGCGATAAAACCCGGATTAATTATAAAGGTTGCCGCACTGGTCATGGAAGCCGCCAAGGACAAACCTACCACCCAAGGAGAGAAACCTATATTTCCAACCGCATAATCGGCTATACTATTTGCTTTTTTAGCACCACGGATTACAAAAAAAAGAATTACAAAAGCATAACATGCCAAAAGAATCCACATATAGGTTACCCAATCATCGGTTGCTACCATAAGTTATATTTAAGGTTTTCACAAATAAAAAAAATAATCCCTGAAGGCAATCACAATATCCCAATCCAAGCGCTACGACTTTTACAAAAATTATTAACAAAATAACTAATTCACCCATAATAACAACAACTTACCAATGTGCGACTATAAAAAAAGCGCAGTAATTAATTACTGCGCTTTTCCATATTTAAACATTAACGCTTTCTAGTTTTGATGATCTTCTTTTACATCTTGATCGCGATATCTACAACAAGCATGCACACTATTATAAGCTTCCTCTGTTGCGGTCATCTCTTTAGTATCATGTCCTACGGCCACGATATTTTTTTGGATGCTATCCAAATTGGTTTTACGCTCATCGTAAATCAGCTTTAGCTCATGGGTATCGACATTCCAAACTGCGGACTTCACCCCTTTCGTTTGTATGCACGCCTTTTCAATTCGCTCCTTACACATCATACAAACACCATCTACCTCTAAAGAAGCTTTTGCATTTTTATTTTGGCCTATAGCAGTAATTCCCACCAAAAACATTAGGCCCATTATTAGTTTTTTCATCTTTCTACAAGTTATTTTTTTTATTAATTATTGAATTCTAAAACGCAACCCAGCATAATACATACTTCCAAAAATTGGACCATACACATAGGTTGAATCAAAATAAGGCCCAAAGGGATCATTCGCCGCCAAAATAGGATTACCCTGCCTTACATTGGTGATATTTTCACCTCCTAAATATACTTCAAATTTTGGAGAAAATACTTTTGTCACTTGGGCATTCAAGGTACCCACGGTAGGCGTGTAATCGGATAATTGATAAGTAACTGGATTACTACTTGTTGAAGCAAATCGCTGTTCTCCCAACCAATTATAGGTCGCATCAAATTTCCATTGCCCTCCATTGTCTTTCATGTGGGTTTCATAACTGGCATTTGCAAACAAACGGTGTTTTGGAGTTAACGGCTTCTCTTTTTTACCCGTTTGATATTGAGTCTTTACATCATAATATTTATAGGCAAAGCGCACATCTGTATGCTCAAACAAATTATAGTTCAATTCAGCCTGAAAACTATTGGCATAACTGTCACCATCCAAATTACTGAAAGTCACCATCTGCGGATTTTCAAAATCCACCACTACCTGATTTTGGAAATCGGTACGGTAAAAGTCCAACGTTACATCTGCTTTTCTACCAAACAAATTAAATCCTTGGAGATAGGACACTCCATAATTCCACGCAATTTCAGGATCCAAACCATAAATATGCCCTCCTGAATTGAGGATTTGGATTTGTCGAGAGGAGGCAAAAAGACTTTGGTTCTCAGCAAAAATATTGGCCGAACGTTTCCCTCTTCCAAAAGAAGCTCTAAACGCCGATTTTTCCCAAGGCGTATAGCGAACATGCACTCTAGGCGTCACAAAAAAGCCCAAGCGATTGTGTTGATCCACGCGCAAACCTGCAGTAAGGTTCAGCTTTTCTAGATTGTCAAAATTGTATTCAAAAAAGGCCCCAACCGAATTATCTATTCTCGCAAAATTTGTAGCCTCTACCAATTCATCAAAATGATCATACGTAAAGCTTACTCCCGTCTTTATTTTATGGCGTGAATCCCCTATGATAGAATTATAAATAAGGTTGGAATAAATGCTGCTTTGCTCAATATCATAAACCCGAGTTCCGAAATAAGAATCTTGCTGATGATTGCTCACCGCAAATTGCAAACCTAAACTTTGCCAAGGTAATTCTGGATTTACATAGCCCAACTTCCCAGAAAAGTCAAACCGTCTTGTATCTATCTCACTCCCCCAGGCGTTGGTAGTCAACTTATCGGTTTCTGGATCAAAGTCCAACTGCCCAGTTTGCTTCTGGTCATCCAAATATCGAAAGTTAAAAAAGCTCACAATCCCCTTTTCAGCATCTGTATACTGCCAGCGGTTCATGACATTGATCTGCTTATACAACGGCATATCCAAAAACCCATCATTATTGACATCGTGCTCCTTATTGAGACGATTACCATGCAAATACAAACCCGTGCTCCACTTGTCACTAAGCTTCGTATTGAAATGTGTATTCAATTCCACACGCTCACTACTGGCACCGTATAGGTTTACAAATAGTTTGTCATCTTTTGTAGGCTTTTGCAATTCGGCATTGATTTGCCCTGCAATACTTTCATAGCCATTCACCACGCTTCCTGCTCCTTTCGTGATTTGAATACTTTCCACCCAAGTCCCCGGCGTAAAACTCAACCCATAAGCTTGGGACGCTCCTCTCACCGTTGGAATATTTTCCATTGCAATTAAAATATACGGACTGGTCAATCCCAACATTTTAATTTGACGTGTTCCCGAAATGGCATCGGCAAAATTCACGTCGATGGAGGGATTGGTTTCAAAACTCTCTGAGAGGTTACAGCAGGCCGCTTTCAACAATTCATCGCTGCTCACCACCATGGTATTTTGAGCCTGCAAATAAGATTTTGAAGTTGCCTGCTTTCTAGACGTTACCGTTACCTGATCCAATTCACTTGTAGGCTGCAGCCAATGGTGAATCATTTTTGGTTCGGTAATAGTTAAGGTATCTGTTTTATACCCAACATAGCTTATCACTAATTGGGTATAACTCTTTTCATAGGGCACCGTAAAGGTTCCATCAATATCCGTAACAGCTCCAACGGAAGTGTTAAGCCAGTACACATTGGCACCCGCCAAAGGGATATGTTTATTTTCATTATTTGCTTCCATGACCATTCCTTTAACCTCTTGTTGAGAAAAAGCGAATACCGGAAACATCAATATATATATAAGGTATTTCATGATGATATCAATTGATTATGTTGCCTCAAGTGAAGCATTAAAAATAAATTCCATGCGCTATTGCGCTAGTAATCCAAAATCAAATGATAAATACCTGATTGAGCACCTGTATGTCTGCAACCAAGCTTGGGGGAGTGTAATATTCATGGGGAACATGCGCTTTGGTTTCCCCTTGAAAAAGATGTATGTAACTATAAACGAAACTGGATAAAAAGACCTTTTGCCCAAAATCGAGTTTATCAAAATCGGAAGTATTTAGATTGTCCTGTCCTTGCACCACTTCTACTTCATCCTTACAGCAAGACTTTTTTTCTACCGAAGTCTGCGTATGGTCTTTCATTTCCATCCCACATTTTTCAACCTCGGAAAACACAGCTACATCAATAAGATTATCGCCACAATAATGCTTTACAACCGTTAAGGAAATGGTTGACAACAACACCAAAATGGCCATTGCTACAGACAACACTTTATGTACCTGCTTCTTTTTCACAGCACAAATGTATTAAAAATAGTACAGAGAAACTTCACTTTACAATAGACTTAACATTTATCGTTTTAATCGTTGGCAATAAAACGCCGGCAACAGCAACAACAAGCCTATTGGCTGAATTAAAAACCTTCTAATATTAAAGAACAGGTAATATTGTGATTGTTTTGGCGACAAGACAAAATACAGGAATAAGCCAATTAAAATCACATAGGCAATACCATACATGAGCCCCGAAAACTTTACAATACTCCAATCCTTAAATGCTACAAAAAGAATCCCCAAAGAAATTATGGAATTCGACACATACCGCAAGGTTGTATACAGGGTCAGTTTAAAAACTTCCTGCCTAGGGTTGTCCATATATAGGTAATCATTTTTGAAAAACAACAGATAGGGATCATAGAAGAGCTCATTTTCAAAAAAACGAATCAAGACCAAAAGACCTATCAAAATAGCTATCAGGATGTATTTAGTTACTTTCTCCATTTTCCTTTTTTGAAACCGACACGCGATTCACCCATATAATCCACAACAAAAACAACATCCCATAAATAATTAAAGGAAACATCACCGAATGCAACACTTCCTGACTTTCGGGATAATGATATAAGCCCAAAGCCAAAAGGGCAATCCTTATAACGTTCACGGCATAAATCAAGATGCTCCCCACCAACAAATAAACAATGGTAGGTTTTAACCTTCCTGCAAACGCCACTATAAATGACACAAACAAAATAATAACGCTTATAGCATTGCACCCTTCAACGATTCGCGCCAAGAACACATCATTGACAATCATTTTCATGGAGGGCTCATCTGGATGGGGCTCAATTTTAGCATCGTAACCAAAATTTTCAACCACCTCCCTACTTTGTCTTGCTACCAAATTGGTGATATAATCTGGGTAATAGCTATCACCTGTACTGAATTGCAAATACATCCTATATCCAATTACCAACACCGCGTACACCGCTAAAAAGGTGACAATAAACTTGACAACGTCTTTGTATTTCAGCAATAATTCCTTCACTAATCCCTAAAAATTGAATTGTTAAATTTATACAAATTGAAGTTTTGGTATAACCGCTTTTAAATACTTTTACAAAAACTTTTAAACAATATGAATTTCGACCAGCTTATCCCCCAAGTAGACAGCATCATGCAAGGATCTTCAAGTGTAGACGAAAAACTATTGGCTATCTGCTCCCTTTTGGAAGCCAATGTTGAATACTACAACTGGGTTGGATTCTATTTCAGAAACGGTGATAAGGAGGAGTTGAAATTAGGGCCTTATGTTGGGGCACCAACAGACCACACGATTATTCCCTTTGGAAAAGGAATTTGCGGACAAGTAGCCGTAAGCAATCAAAACTTTGTGGTTCCAGATGTTTCAGCACAGAACAATTATATTGCTTGTAGCATTACGGTGAAGGCCGAAATTGTGATTCCTATTTTTGTAAACGGTGAAAACATTGGACAGATAGATATCGACTCCAACACACCAGATCCGTTTACCGAAGCAGACGAACGCTTTTTGGAGTATGTATGCGCTCAGGTTTCCAAAATTCTTTCCTAAAAAGAAAACTACATTCCAGTTCTAATAGCTTCCACCGGATTTAATTTTGAAGCTGAAATAGCCGGTATCACTCCAGATATCAAGCCAATTGCCGTAGAAAGCGAGAAGCCCAACATCATATTTGGAATCGATAGAATAAACTTAAAATCTCCTGTAAATTGAGAGGCAATAATGGAGGTTATCCAAACCAGCACCAAGCCGACTAAGCCACCAAACACAGCCAAAATAACAGCTTCAAATAAAAACTGTAACAGGATAAATCGGTTTTTGGCGCCCAGTGATTTTTGAATCCCGATAAGGTGCGTACGCTCCTTCACACTTACAAACATAATATTGGCAATCCCAAAGCCACCAACCAAAAGAGAAAAACCGCTTATGATCCATCCCATAACATTCATGGTTCCAAGAATATTATCGATCATATTGGTCATCCCAGACAATTTATTGACAAAAAAGTCATCAGGCTGATCCGCCTTTAAACCTCTATAATTTCTAAACTTTTGTTTTAGCACCTGTTCAAAGCCACCCAAATCTATCCCTTTTTCAGGCTTTACAATAACTGCTCCAGGAACACCATCGACACCTCCAGTTTGAAAGCGTCTCACAAAATTTACCGGCACCCATGCCTTTTCATCCGGGGAATCCCCAAAATTGTTCCCAAACTTTTTCAGCACCCCTATCACAGTCAATTTTCGCCCATAGGCACGAATTTGTTTCCCGATAGGATTTATGGTTCCAAACAAACTCTCTGCCAAGTTATAGCCCAATACAATTACCGGCGACCCTGTAACAGATTCGGATTCGGTATAAAAACGGCCTTTCTCCAAGGTTAAATTCTCAATATCATAAATCTCGTTGGTAACTGGAGTAATATTTACGCCAGAAACCGTTTCCCCTTCATACCGTATGGTTTCATTACCTCCAAAAATCACAAAAGCACAGGCCGCTATTTCCGGAACATTTCTTCTTATAAATTCATAGTCATCATAGCCCGTTTGCGGATATCTTTCGCGTTGCCATCGAGGCACATCGGTTGGCCCAAAAGAAAATTTGGTAATGTACATGGTATTTTTATCCAACCCTGAGAGGTCTTCCTGGATTTTTTGATCTAAAGAATCTACCGCAGCCAAAATGGCAATGATTGAAAAAATCCCAATGGTAACTCCCAACAAAGACAGGGCAGTACGGAGTTTATTGTTACGAAGGGCATTTAAGGCAAATCCAAAACTTTCTTTTAATAACCTTAGGTAAAGCAGCATTTATAGAGATGATTTTTTACTGATTTAAAGATAGGACGTTTTTAACGTATTTGTGTTACAAAAAAACTAAAATAAACCCTCCACAAATAGGTGGCAATTTCTTTAAGAATGTGTATTTTTGCACTTTAAAAAAAATGAGGCTTTCAATTGGGATGGAAGCCTACAAAAATAACTGTCATTTCCGTAAGAAAAGGAAACTAAACAAGAACAAAATGAATACTGACAAAACTATTAAATCGGCATTAATCTCCGTTTTTAGCAAGGAAGGTTTGGAACCAATCGTGAGAGAGCTTCACGCCCAAAACGTAACCATTTATTCTACTGGAGGTACTGAAACTTTCATTAAAGACCTTGGGATAGATGTTGTCCCTGTTGAAGATGTGACCTCTTACCCATCTATTTTGGGAGGACGTGTAAAAACTTTACACCCTAAAGTATTTGGCGGTATTTTGAACCGTCAGAACAACGAGAGCGATGTAACCGAGCTAGCTGAGTTCAACATCCCTCAAATCGATTTAGTAATTGTTGATCTGTATCCATTTGAAAAAACTGTAGCCTCTGGAGCCGCACACCAAGATATCATCGAAAAAATTGATATCGGAGGAATTTCCTTGATCCGTGCTGCAGCCAAAAATTACGCCGATGTAGTTTGTGTATCTTCCGTTGAAGACTATGCTGAATTCTTGGAATTGTTACAAACCAAAAAAGGAGAAACTTCTGAAGCTGACCGCATCCGTTTTGCAGCCAAAGCTTTCAACGTATCTTCCCACTACGATTCTGCCATTTTCAACTACTTCAACCAAGAACTTGAAATCCCAGCCCTTAAAGTAAGTGAAACAAAAGGTAAAGTATTGCGTTACGGAGAAAACCCTCACCAAAAAGGATTCTTCTACGGTGATTTCGACGCCATGTTCACCCAACTTAACGGAAAAGAATTAAGCTACAACAACCTTTTGGATGTTGACGCTGCCGTTAACTTAATGGATGAATTTAAAAATGACGCGCCAACTTTCGCCATTTTAAAACATAACAACGCTTGTGGTTTGGCACAACGCGACACCCTTCACCAAGCTTATGTAGATGCCTTGGCTGGAGATCCAGTTTCTGCTTTTGGAGGTGTTTTGATTGCCAATAAAGAAATTGACTTGGCTACAGCCGAAGAAATTCACCAATTGTTCTGTGAAGTAGTAATTGCTCCAGGTTTCACTGCGGAAGCTGAAGAACTTTTAAAAGGTAAAAAGAACCGTATCCTGTTGGTACAGAATGATGCTGAATTGGCCCAAACTCACGTTAGAACTTGTCTTAACGGTGTTTTGGTGCAAGACCGCAACAATGTATCCGACACTAAAGAGGGTACTGAAACCAAAACGGACAAAGCACCAACCGATGCCGAACTTGACGATTTGATCTTTGCTTCCAAAATTTGTAAGCACACCAAATCCAATACAATCGTATTGACAAAGAACAAGCAATTGTGTGCCAGCGGAACGGGACAAACTAGCCGTGTAGACGCTCTTAACCAAGCTATACACAAAGCGCAATCTTTCAACTTCGATTTGAAAGGAGCGGTAATGGCAAGTGATGCATTTTTCCCATTCCCAGACTGTGTAGAGATTGCAGATAACGCAGGAATTACAGCTGTAATTCAACCAGGAGGTTCCATCAAAGACCAATTGAGCATAGACTACTGCAACGAGCATGGTTTGGCCATGGTATTTACAGGAACACGTCACTTTAAGCACTAATAAAGCGTCCACTTTGTGGAAATTTATCATAAAAACTGGCACTCCTGTAGGTCTCCGTACCACATGAGTGCCTTTTATTTTACATATAATTAGAATACCAATTAAAGGCTGTATATTTAGCAAGTTTTATTACATTTACAACAATGTGAAAAAGCAGATAGATATAAACCCAAATAATTACAAAATAGCACATGGGATTTTTTGATTTCCTTACTGAAGAAATAGCTATAGACCTAGGAACAGCAAACACACTCATCATACATAACGATAAAGTTGTTGTAGACAGCCCATCCATAGTTGCCAGAGACCGTGTATCTGGAAAAATCATTGCCGTTGGAAAAGAAGCCAACATGATGCAAGGTAAAACACACGAAAACATCAAAACCATTCGCCCACTAAAAGATGGGGTAATTGCCGATTTTGATGCCTCTGAGCAGATGATAAGTATGTTTATTAAGAACATTCCTGCGCTTAAAAAGAAGCTGTTTTCTCCAGCCCTACGCATGGTAGTTTGTATCCCTTCTGGGATTACAGAAGTAGAAATGCGTGCGGTAAAGGAATCCTGTGAACGTGTAAATGGAAAAGAAGTTTATTTGATCCATGAGCCGATGGCCGCTGCCATTGGTATTGGTATTGACATCATGCAACCAAAAGGAAACATGATTGTGGACATAGGTGGAGGAACCACGGAAATTGCGGTGATTGCTTTGGGAGGAATTGTATGTGATAAATCGGTAAAAGTTGCGGGTGACGTATTTACCAACGACATCATTTATTACATGCGTACGCAACACAACCTTTACGTTGGAGAGCGTACTGCCGAAAAAATAAAAATCCAGATTGGTGCTGCTACCGAGGATTTGGAATTACCTCCAGACGACATGAGCGTTCAAGGACGTGACTTGTTAACAGGAAAACCTAAACAGGTACAAATTTCATTTAGAGAAATTGCTAAGGCCTTAGATAAATCCATCTTGAGAATTGAGGATTCCGTAATGGAAACCCTTTCCCAAACCCCACCAGAATTGGCAGCCGATATTTACAACACCGGTATCTATCTTGCAGGTGGAGGAAGTATGCTACGAGGATTGGACAAACGTTTATCACTTAAAACAGATTTACCGGTTTACATCGCCGAAGACCCATTGCGTGCCGTTGTAAGAGGAACAGGAATTACACTTAAAAACCTACCTAGATTTAAAAGTGTATTGATAAAATAAGGAATACTAGATGCAGCAAATCATCAACTTTGTTATACGCAACAAAATCGTGCTTTTGTTTTTGCTCTTATTTGGTATCTCGCTTGCTTTAACAATTCAGTCCCACTCCTACCATAAAAGTAAATTTATTAGCTCCGCCAACTTCTTTACTGGCGGCATTTATAAACGCGCCCATGGTATTGGACAGTATTTTAACCTAAAGACCGAAAACGAACAATTGGTGGAAGAAAACGTAAGATTAAAAACCTTACTATACAATTCACAAATTGCCGATACCACTCAAGAGTTCCAAAAGGATACTTCCTTTTATGGAGGGGTATTTCGGTTTATTCCGGCAAAAGTTTATAAAAACAGTTATTCAGCTACCAAAAATTACCTAATGCTCAACAGAGGAGAGCGTGATGGCGTGAAACAGGATTTTGGGGTGGTTACCTCACAAGGCATTGTGGGTATTATTGAAAATACCTCCAATAAATATGCTACGGTACTTTCCATATTGAATACCAAGAGTAAAATCAACGCACAGCTAAAAAACTCCAATCACATTGGGTCTTTGGTTTGGAATACCAAATCCTATGAATTGGTACAACTCACAGACATCTCTAAGTTTGCCCCGGTAGCGGTTGGCGACACCATCATTACAGGAGGACAGTCTACTATTTTCCCGAAAGGCGTCCCCATTGGAACCATAGATTCCTTTACCACGGATATAAGTGGGGACACCTATACCATAGATGTGAAACTTTTTAATGACATGACTAACATTGGTCATGTATATATCATCGAGAATACCGATGCAGAAGAAATTAAAACCTTGGAACAATCGGTAGATGAATAACAGTAATGTAAATATAATTATCCAGTTTGTCTCCTTACTATTGGTGCAGGTATTGGTGCTTAATCATGTTAACTTTTTGGAATACATCAATCCGTATCCCTATATCTTATTTATCCTCCTATTCCCGGTAAGAGCCAATAGATCACTTATCATTTTCTTAAGTTTTCTATTAGGGCTATTGGTAGATATTTTTTCGGATTCCGGAGGCATCCATGCAGCTGCGTGTGTCACCTTAGCGTTTATCAGGCCAGCGATCCTAAAGTTCTCATTTGGGATGATTTATGAACACCAAAGCATCAAATTCAGTCAGACAGAATTTGGACGTCGTTTGGTCTATTTTTCCATTGGTACCGTAATCCATCATTTTATGATGTTTTCTTTGGAAGTTTTTAACATTTCAAAAATAATTTTAGTCCTGCAAAAGACGTTATTCTCAAGTATTTTTACTATAATACTAAGCCTATTGATTACGGTATTATTTAGCAGAAAACGTAGATGAGAAAATTATTACTTTTTTCAACGGTGCTCCTTGTTGGAATTATCTTTATTGCCCGGTTGTTTTACTTACAGATCTATAACCAAACTGCCTACAACCTCTTTGAAGACAACGCCATTAGAAAGGTATACGATTACCCCAAACGAGGTTATGTGTACGACCGAAACGGCATTTTATTGGTTGCCAACCAACCGTCTTATGACGTCATGGTTATTCCACGAGAAGTGGAGCCTTTGGACACCCTAGAATTTTGTGAACTTTTAAAAATTACCAAGGAAGATTTTACCCGTCTTTATGACAAGGCCTATCACTATTCGCCAAGGCTTCCTTCGGTTTTTGTACCGCAACTATCCAAAAAAGATTACGCTATTCTTCAGGAAAAAATGCGCAAGTTTGAGGGCTTTTACATCCAAAAACGATCTCTTAGAGATTACCAAACTTCAGTTGGCGCCAATGTTCTGGGGGATATTGGGGAAGTGAACAATGCTATAATCGCAAAACAGCCTTACTACAAAATGGGTGACCTTATTGGGAAACAAGGCGTTGAATTTTCCTACGAAGAAGTCTTGCGAGGTGTAAAAGGTATTAAATTTATACAAAAAGACCGTTTCAACCGAAACATTGGTCCATACAAAGATGGCATCTACGATACCTTACCCCAACCCGGAAAGGACATTACCATTACCATCGATTCCAAACTTCAGGAATATGGAGAACTGTTGATGAAATACAAGCGTGGAGGAATTATTGCCATAGAACCCAGCAGTGGTGAAATCTTGGCCATGGTATCGGCTCCAAGCTACAACCCCAATCTTTTGGTAGGTAGAGACCGTTCCAAAAACTTCAACAAGCTTTATCTAGACAGTTTATCGCAACCATTTTTAGATCGCGGACTCCAAGCCATGTACCCACCTGGGTCTCCATTTAAAGTCATTAATGCTCTTATCGCCCTTCAAGAAGGTGTGGTAACACCTAGAGACCGGTTTACCTGTAATCATGGTTATAGCTATGGGAACAGAAAAATGGGCTGTCACGGCCACTCCGGTATTTCCGATATGGATATTGGAATTTACAAATCCTGTAACTCCTATTTTGCCAATGTGTACAGACGCATTATGGACAAATATGAAACTCCCGCCCAAGGCATGGATGTTTGGAGTAACCATGTTAAAAGTTTTGGATTAGGAGATTACCTAGGGTATGACCTACGTATTGGTCAGCCAGGTAAAATTCCTGATGCCTCCACCTATGACCGCGCTTATGGCAAAAATAGATGGTACACCACTTTTACCCTATCTAATGCCATTGGACAAGGAGAAGTTTTGACAACTCCAATCCAATTAGCGAATATGGCCGCCGCTATAGGGAATCGCGGGTATTTTTACACCCCGCATATCATTAAAAAGATTGAAAACGATACTATAGACAGTAAATATCTTACCCGGCATAATACCACAATCGACAAAGTACATTTTGAACCGGTCATTCAAGGAATGTTTGACGTTTACAACAAAGGAACAGCCCAGACTTTACAGGTTCCTGGAATAGAGATTTGTGGAAAAACGGGGACTGCTGAGAACTTCACCAAAATAGATGGGGTTAAAACCCAGTTGACAGACCATTCCATATTCGTGGCTTTTGCCCCGAAAGACGATCCAAAAATCGCCATCGCTGTATTTGTAGAAAATGGTTATTGGGGAAGTCGTTTTGCCGGACGTATTGCCAGCCTTATGATTGAAAAATATTTGAAAGGCACTATTTCCCGAACCGATATGGAAAATTGGATTTTAACACACAGTTTGGAAAACGAATATAGCAAACCTTATTCTGGAAAACCTTTCCAAATAAATGGGCATACCACCCTTCAGGTGATAGAGAACTATCGCGACAAGCCTGATTCAGACAACGACATCACCATACCCCCAACATGGAACCCATAAAGCATGCATAGAGAGAATATAGGATTACGTTTCGATTGGATAACGATCATACTTTTTTTGATTTTGGTTGGCTTTGGGTGGCTCAATATCATGTCTGCTTCGCATATGGGAGACATTACCAATTACTTTGACATGGACCAGCCTTATGGTAAACAACTTATATTTATCATGATGACCTTGGTCCTCATTGTAATCATCCTTTCCATAGAAGCCAAGTTTTATGAACGTTTTGCCAGTGTCATTTATTTGGTATCCCTCATTTCCTTGGCAGGTCTATTTGTCTTTGGAAAAAACGTTAATGGCGCCACCTCTTGGTATGGTATTGGCGGGATGACCTTACAGCCAAGTGAGTTCGCAAAATTCGCAACTTCGTTGGCTGTAGCGAAGCACATTAGTGACCTACAGACTAACTTGAAATTTCTTAAAGACCAATTAAAAACCATTGCCATTATTTTTATACCGGCATTATTGATCCTTCTACAAAATGATGCGGGTAGCACCATTGTTTACGCCTCTTTCTTTTTTGTATTTTATAGAGAAGGGATTCAACAAATTTATTTGATTATTGGTGTCATCATCATGCTACTATCAGTGCTATCCTTAAAATTTGGAGTACTGCCCACTTCCCTATTCTCTGCTCTTATTATTTTGGGACTCTATTTTTATAAGCGAAAGAAACAAGCCTCCATATTAATACCTTTGACCATTTTGGCGCTTTGCATTGGCTTCTCTTTTGCGGTACGGAATTTTTATGACCACGTTCTAAAACCCCATCAAAAGGACCGCATCAGTCTATGGTTACGTTTGGAAAAAGACCCAGACAAATTGGAACAAATGAAACGGACCATTCTCTACAACCTCAACGAATCTGAAAAAGCCATCAGTTCTGGAGGCTTAACAGGAAAGGGCTATTTACAAGGTACCCGTACTACTGGTAAATTTGTTCCAGAGCAACACACCGATTACATTTTTAGCACCGTTGGAGAAGAATGGGGATTCGCTGGCACCACTATGGTAGTCGTCCTTTTTGTTGCGCTTATCTTAAGAATACTCTACCTCGCCGAATCGCAAAAGAGTCAATTTAGTAGAGTTTACGGCTATTGTGTAGCTTCCATTTTATTTGTCCATTTCACCATTAATACCGGAATGGTTATGGGGCTCATCCCCACCGTGGGTATCCCGCTGCCTTTTTTCAGTTACGGAGGTTCTGGGCTTTGGGGTTTCACTATTTTACTGTTCATTTTCATAAAATTGGACTCCAACAAAATCAATGAGTGGTAAATATTATAAGTGCTTCAATCCCAATAAATACAAGTAGTTTGTAAAATAAACTGACAACTTCCCTTTTTACGTCGTAATTACTGACATACAATTCTTTAGGGTTCTTAAATCTTTTTCGTACATTTATGTATCACCTTAAGAATCAGCACTATGTCATTCATAAAAAAATCTTCACAAAGCATCTTTATTGGAGGTTTGTTTTTTATGGTCCCTACGCTTATCCTGATCATGTTATTTGGAAAGGCCCTAAAACTAATTTTGCCCTTAGCAAAAGCCCTTTCCAATATTTTTGATCTGCATTCGGTGTTTGGAACCGCTTCGGTGACCTTGATGAGCCTAGTGTTGCTCTTCCTAATTTGCGCAGGAGTGGGGCTGTTGCTCCAGAGAGGATTCCTAACCCAATGGAGCCCCAAAACCGAACAACGGCTGTTTTTTCATTTCCCTGCTTTCCAAATGCTCAAATACCGTCTTTTGGATGAAAACACGTTAGAAAGTTCAGGTGCATGGAAAGCTGTCCTCCTTAAAGAAGACACCCATTACACCATTGGTTTTATAACCGATGACACCCATCATTCTTACCTTACTCTTTATTTGCCAGACGCTCCTAAAATGGATGCCGGGCAAATTAAATATATACTGAAATCAAATTGCGAGTATCATCCCATCACCATGAAACAAGCCATGAATGCCTTACATGATTTTGGAAAGTGCCCAGATTTCAGCCAATTACTTTCTTCCATCAAAGCCTCAAAAACAACATAAGCCACAAACAAAAAATTCAAGAATCCATGACCCTCACAATTTTATCCAACAATACCCCTTTCTGTGTTCAAAATATCTTTTTGACCGCTCTTTTCTTAATTGTTTTTGGGAATATGAAAAGTAATGCCCAAGATTCCTATACCAATCAAACAACACAAGATAGTATCATTGCCAACACCTACCCTTATGTGTTACCCGTCTGGGGACAAAAAGTTCAGGAGCGGGGAATGGCAGACCAAATGCAATTGCCCTTCGGCTTAAATGTTAATTACGTGAATGCCTTTGTGGATTTGAAAATTACCGAATTCCAACTTTTGGTTGGCGATACAGATTTATCGGGAATTATCAATTCCGAAACCTTAAATTTTCAAGAAGTAAATGGTACCACCAACGGAGCCAATTTTAGGGCCGATGCTTGGGTACTGCCCTTTTTGAACATATACACCCTCTTCTCTGTTGTAAAAGGAGGCACCAATGTAAGTTTGCAACCCACCTGGAAAGACGATACCGGTGAAATCATGCTTCAGTTGCCTGAGTTTTCCTCAGAAGTTGAGTTTGACGCGCTAGCCTATGGGGTAGGAACAACCCTGGTTTTTGGATGGAACCGTTACTTCTCCAGCATCGATTTAAATTATTCGCGTACCGATACCGACCTGCTTAAAGACCAGATTGGCTATTTAACCCTTTCTGCCCGCTTAGGACACTCCTTCAGGTTAAGCAAACGCAGAAAAGACATTTTTATAGCTCCCTATATAGGAATGATGTACCGCGATTTTGTAGGTGCCGATGGTAGCAGTGGCCAAATCAACCTCAATGAAGTATTCCCAGATCTGGATGCCACTTTTAACCAAAAAGTGGAGGATAAAATTGCAGCAAACCAAGAGCTGATAGACAACCCAACCACACCACCGGGCCAGAAAATAAAATTACAGGCCCAAAACCAAGCCCTTACCACTATTCAGGAACGGGTAAATGATAGCGGTGTGTTTAGAACTAGTTTTAACTATTTTATTCGTAAAGAACTTGTTCAATCCATCACCTTTCAATTTGGTTTCAATTTTCAACTTAACAAACATTGGATGTTACGTGGCGAATATGGTGTGGCAGACTCCCAACGCTTTTTAATGACAGGCTTGCAATACCGCTTTGGAATCAAAAAAAGATCCTATAAAGAACTATTACAATAAAACCCCTTTTTATGCCATAACCCTATTTGCTTTGAATTTTAAAATTTAACGCTATGCACAAAAAATTTCTATTTGCAATTCTCTCCTTTCTGTTTGTCATACAGATACAAGGTCAGCACAAAGGCATTAAAGGGTACATGGAAAAAAGGGAACAAAAGAAAGACAGTGCTATTGCCCAAGGACGTCCATTTTTGAGCATTATTGCTGGTCCCGGCTATACCCCAGAAAATGGACTATTGGTTGGTGCGGGGATGATCTACACCTTTAAAACTAATCGAAAGGACAGCCTGATACAGCGTTCATCCATCCCTTTTATGGGCTTTATAAGTACCAAGGGTAATTTTGGCTTTAACTCCAACCTTAGGACCTTTTGGCTGCATGACAAACTTCGTGCGAATATCTTGGCCAAATTTTCCGTGGCTAATGACAATTATTTCGGAGTAGGTTTTTCAAATATCAAACAATTGGAAGAAGGCGATTCCACCACAGCCTTTAAGCGTCAAAAATTTATTATCAAACCATTGATCATGTACCAGCCCATAAAGCATTTATATGTTGGTGGAGGATTCGACTTTAACTCTACCAAGGTTCTGGAAACCAACCCTGTTATGGACGAAGATGCCTACTACAATCAATTTGGACCCGATAATTTTAATGCGGGCTTAACTTTCACCTTGAATTATGACAGTAGGGACATTATTGTAAACCCCTATAAAGGCTACTTCTTCAATTTTGCCGCAGGTTTTTATGGGGATTATTTGGGAGGTGATAACGATTATAACATCTACGAGCTAGACTTTAGGACCTACCAACAGATCCATCGGCCGGGAAACACCATTGCCCTTAAACTCTACGGTAGATTTGGTAGTGGCGACATCCCTTATGAAGAACTCACCAAATTAGGCGGCGGCGATGGTTTACGAGGTTATATTGAAGGACATTATAGAGACCGTACGGGTCTATATTTTCTAGCGGAATGGCGCCATATGTTTTTAAAGAACGACGGAAACATGAGCAAACACGGCGTGGTGACATGGTTGGGATCTGGTACCATTGCCTATAATCCCGATAGTATTGAAGAGTGGATTCCAAACTTTGGAATCGGGTATCGTTTTGAGGTGCAACCCCGCATGAATGTTAGAATTGATTTTGGTATAGGAAGGGAATCTTCTGGATTGTATTTCAACTTTACGGAAGCCTTCTAAGTTGAATTCCATACAAAGTATATTGAGTGAAGTTAGCCTCCATATATTCAGAAAACACAAAAGAATCAGGCTTCACATATCTTTTTGATTAACAATAATTTACCTTCAAAATATCTTGTAATAATTGACAATTTTTAAGTACCTTTAAAATTCCAATGTCCTCGAAGACATAGCCCCACTTCAAGAACCAACGTGTTTATTTTCAATTGCAAGCTTCTTATTATGAAAAAAGTACTTCTATTAGTAATGATTCTTATGACCCTTCCATTGTTAGGGCATGCTCAAAAAGCCAAAGATATCGACGCCGAAGCCGTGCGCGTATTGGATAAAATGACGGACGCCATTAGTGAATTGACCTCTTGCAGTGTCCATGTAAAAAACTCAATAGACACCCTCAATGCCGATAACAAACTTGTAAAATATCACCGGAGCAGTGATGTCCAATTCTCGGGGCCCGACAAATTACTCATACAAATACAAGGAGATACTGGTCATAAAGGCTATTGGTACGACGGTTCTTTCCTAACCTATTATTCCTATGATGAAAATAACTATATCACCTTGGAAACCCCCAATACCACATTAGAAATGATTGATGACATGCACAAACGCTTCGACTTTGAGTTTCCTTCAGCCGATTTTTTTTACCCTCATTTTGTAGATGATATTTTAGACGACTTCCAATCTGTTAAATACAAAGGTTCTTCTAAGGTAGAAGGTGAAAATTGCGACCATGTTATTGCCGACAATGACAAAATGAAGGTTGAAATTTGGGTATCCAAAAATGCGCCCAATATGCCCAAGCGCTTTTTAATTACCCATAAAGATGAGCACAACCGTCAATACGAAAGTGTTTTTAGCAACTGGAACCTAAGCCCTGTCATTCCCGATGAAACCTTTGTTTTTTCAGCTCCGGCCAATTCCAAACTTATTAGTGTTATGTCCAAGTTATAATCTCGCAATGCCTTTTATTATGAAACCATCTATTGTAATTTCTTCCACTATAAAATCCTATCTAAGCGCTTTAGCCTTGTTAGTAGCCCTTAGTTTGCCTTCCAATCTATTTGCGCAACGCCTCAACCACCGACCTGCCGGAGGGGGACATTCTATGTCTAGAGCAACACCAAGTAGAAGCAGGCCTGCTTCCACCCCAAAAGTCAATCGCTCTACGCGACCTACCACTTCCAAACCCACTATCAATGGGGGTCACACCACAACCAGACCTACCACACGGCCTAGTACCAGTACCAAAACCCCGAGTAAACCTACTACCACCAAACCCACAACCAATATACCTACAACCACCAGGCCTGCAACCTCAACGAGCCGCCCTACATCCAATGTAAAAAACCATACCACCAATAGACCAGGAACCAACAACGCTAACAACAATCGTCCTGGAAATAACAACAATAACAGGCCAAATAATAATGCGAACCGACCTGGGAACAATAATAATCGGCCAGGAAACAATTACAATCGCCCTGGCGGGAATACCAATATTAATATTAACGTAAATAATAGGAACCACCACAACACCTATGTACGCCACAACTCTAGGCCTTATCATAGACCTCCTCATCATTACGGAGGTCACTTTTACTATTCCTACCATCCTTACTATTACCACCCTTTCCGTCCGTTTTATTGGGGAAGCTATTGGCATCCTTGGGGCTATTTTGTAACTACTTTAGCCACGACCGCCATTGTTGTAAGTATTATTGATGCTGCCAC
Source organism: Mangrovimonas sp. sgz306409 (assembly GCF_059735265.1). Lineage (NCBI taxonomy): Bacteria > Pseudomonadati > Bacteroidota > Flavobacteriia > Flavobacteriales > Flavobacteriaceae > Mangrovimonas > Mangrovimonas sp. sgz306409. The sequence continues at coordinate 519,511 of NZ_JCAPEU010000002.1, read as the reverse complement.
TGATGACCATGAAGAATATCATTATGACAACGGCACCTACTACCTCAAAACCGAAGAAGGCTTTGTGGCAGTACAAGCTCCTGTAGGCGCCCAAGTCCCTTCCATTCCACAAGAAGCTCAAACTGTCACGGTTAATAACACTAACAATTATTACTACGGAGGCGCTTTTTATGAAAAAAATGCCGAAGGTTATGTGGTAGTTCCCGCTACTGCGGGCACCATTGTACCTGGATTACCGGAAGGCGGTGAAGAAGTTAAAATAGGGGACATTACTTATGTACAATATGGAGACACCTACTACCAGCCGATACAAGTAGACGGCAAAAATATGTATGAAATAGTGGATGTCACTACAGAAGAAAAATAATACGATTGCTTCCATAAAAAATCGGTGGTTTCTCTATTGAAACCACCGATTTTTATTTTAACGATACTTTAGAGTAACGATTAAATACTGTCTACAATTACTTTTACAGATTGGCTACTATCCGACTGTACCTCGAAAGCTTTAGGTAAATCGGTTAAAGGAAAATGATGGCTCACTATAGGCGTCAAATCCACGATTCCCTTATCCATTAAATCGATAGCTTCCAAGAAATCCTCATTGGAATAAAACAATGATCCTCTTATCTGCAAACGTTTGTACACCACATGATTTGGACTGATGGTCATATCTTTACTATAAATAGCCAAAACAGTCAATTTACCATCGGGCGCCAAGAGTTCCAAACATTGTCCAAATAGGGCGCTTACCCCAGAACATTCAAAAGCTGCTGTTAGATTGGGGAGTTTCCCAGAATAATCCAGAGCCATTACACTTCCAAAAAGTTCCGTTACTTTATCTTTAAGGCTGCCATCCGTTTTTGGATTAAACGTGTATTTGGCCCCCAATGTTTTGGCCAACTCCAACCGTTTCTCACTAATATCCGAGGCTATAATATTTTCTACGCCCTTACTTTTGAGACCTGCAATGGTTACCAAGCCTATGGTTCCGCAACCGGATACCAATACATTGTCTTTGGCGGTCAACTGTGTTTTATTAATGGCCGCCAAGCCTACGCAGAAAGGTTCCACCAATGCTCCCTTTTCACTAGAAATAGTATCGGGAATGACATATATATTATGATTGGCCTTGGCCTTATCAATTTTCACAAATTTGGCAAAACCACCTGGACTAGGTCCCAGTCCTACCCCATTGTACATAGGATTGACCACAACCCGATCGCCTACTTTTAGATCTTTGACGTCCTTTCCTACTTCTACCAATTCACCACAAAACTCATGTCCCAATACCGATCCTTGAGGCACGAGTCCTTCATGGTAAATGTGTAAGTCGGTACCACAAATACCGGTCATTTCTACTTTAATAATTACGCTGTCATCCGTTATTTCAGGAACTTCCTTATCCAATACACGTATGTCATGAACATCGTGAAATACCCCCGAAGGGTTTGCTTCTTTCATAATGGCTGTTTATTTATTGTTTTAACTTTAAAATTTTACACAAAAATCACTTATTATTTTGATTTTCATAAAGTTAACCAAATTGACGCAGATTTCTAAATAAATAGGTTTTGTTATTTAAATGATAACCATATCCGGCATTTTTCTAAGGAGGTCTGAGCCATAAATTCATTTAAAAAAACCCCATAGGTTTCCATAGGGTTACTATAGGGTTGATATGGGGCTGCTATGGAGCAGCTATTTAGCCTATTCATGGAAAAAATTAGTTCGCTCTTCGGAAGCCCTCATAGTCTTGTCATTCAGAATGAAGTGAAACGCAATGAAGCATCTATTGGGAAGTAAATAGATGCCTCCTTTGTGTACATTATTAATAACCATTGAATCATGGAAAACCAAATTATGATTGTAAAAGGCGATCATTATGTAGTTCAAATTTCTGAAAATTTAATATCTTCAATGTTAAACTCCTAGGATTGAAAATGCTCATGAAACACCTCACCATACTTTTATTATTATATTTTTCAATACAGGGCTGCCAAAACAATTCCCAGGTAAGCTCTATACATCCCGTAAATTGGGATAACAGAACACTACAGCACAGTTTAAGCGATTCGCTTTCAACTGGCAGTACCTACCTTTCTGTTTACTCTCAAATTTATAGTGAATCGGAGCATCGCACCCATGACTTAACGGTAACTGTTAGCATGCGAAATACCAATACTACTGATACCATTTTCATCAACAAAGCTGACTATTTCAACACTAAGGGACATTCCATCAGAACGTATTTTGACCAGCCTATTTACATTGCTCCCATGGAAACGGTGGAAATTGTTATTGACGAAAAAGACCAAGAAGGTGGCACAGGGGCCAATTTTCTTTTTGATTGGACCATAAACCCCAATACCCATGAACCTCTTTTTGAAAGCGTGATGATTTCCACGTCAGGACAACAAGGTATTTCTTTTACTACACAAGGGAAACGTATAGAATAGGCGATTTTTCCCTTTATCCTAAGGAACGCTAAAAGTGAATCGCTTCCACTTTTGCTATCTTTGCGCTATACTTTCCACATCCTTTAGGAAACTCGAAATTTAATGGCATTAAAAAACACTATACTCAAAGAGCTAGAACAATTGGTAACCCTAAAGGATTCCACAAGAACTTGGCACACTCCAATGCTAACCGCCATTTGTGTTGGGTTTCCTTTACTGGTAGGATTGTATGTTGACAATCTTCGCTATGCCCTCATTTCCTGTTTAAGTGGTTTGGTCATTCTTTACCTTCCCAGTTCGGGGTCGTTTACCAATAGAATTACCACCTTATTAGTTAGCTCATTTGGGTTTATGGTATCCTTTGCTTTGGGGCAGTTTTTTAGTTTTTCCCCTACGGTTGCGGTAATTGTATTTGGGCTGTACTCGCTTATCGTGCATTGGATCATTCTCTACTATAAAACGGCTCCCCCACGGAGTTTCTTTTTTATCCTGATCCTTTCCATTTCCATTTGCCAGCCTTTCAACTTAAGTACCATTCCTACCAAAGTTGGTTTGGTTGGTTTGGGCACCATGTTTTCCTGTACCTTGGGTTTGGCCTATATTTTATGGTTATCGGCCACCCAAAAAATAATACCACAGAATGCCCCTGTCCCCCTGCTTAAAAAAAATACCTATGCCGATTTCTGGGAAGCCATCATTACTGGAGCCATCATGGCCATTTCTTTGGCCTTAGGCTATTGGCTAAAACTTGAAAACCCGTACTGGATTCCTATTTCCTGTGGTGCAGTGATGCAAGGCGCCTCCCTTTATCATATTTGGCAGCGTACTTTCCAACGTATTTTGGGCACCTTTTTAGGACTTTGCCTATGTTGGCTATTATTACAAATAGCAACCACCCCTTTAATGCTTTGCCTGTTCATCATTGTTTTACAATTGATCGTAGAATTGCTCATCATTAGAAATTATGCCATGGCCGTGATTTTCATTACGCCTTTGGCCATCTTTCTCTCGGAAGCAGCCAACCCCATCATCAACGATCCCAATGCGCTTATCGCACTTCGCTTTTGGGAAATCCTTATTGGCAGTATTTTGGGAGCCATTGGTGGCTGGTTGTTGCACAAGGAAAAAATACGCTATGCCAGCATACGAGGGCTTAAAAAACTAGGCGACCAAATAGAGCAGAATATTTCTTAAGAAAGAAAATTGGTATCTTTAAGAAAGGTAATCCATCGAACAAACTTAAACTCATACCGTCGATTCGAGTGACATTTTGAAAAAATGTTGTATCGAGAATTAATTTGCCACCAATAATACAATTGGTTTCGATACAATTTTTCTCAATAGCTTTCGAAAAACCACTCAACCTGACGAGCGCCCTAAAAAAAAATTAGTTAAGCTAGTATTCGAGGGCTTAAAAACTTGGCAACCAAATAGAGTAGAATATTTCTTAAGAAAGAAAATTGGTATCTTTAAGAAAGGTAATCCATCGAACAAACTTAAACTCATACCGTCGATTCGAGTGACATTTTGAAAAAATGTTGTATCGAGAATTAATTTGCCACCAATAATACAATTGGTTTCGATACAATTTTTCTCAATAGCTTTCGAAAAACCACTCAACCTGACGAGCGCACTAAAAAAAATTAGCTAAGCTAGTATTCGATGGCTTAAAAACTTGGCAACCAAATAGAGCAGAATATTTCTTAAGAAAGAAAATTGGTATCTTTAAGAAAGGTAATCTACCGAACAAACTTGAACTCATACCGTCGATTCAAGTGACATTTTATAAAAATGTTGTATCGAGAATTAATTTGCCACCANTTAAGAAAGAAAATTGGTATCTTTAAGAAAGGTAATCTACCGAACAAACTTGAACTCATACCGTCGATTCAAGTGACATTTTATAAAAATGTTGTATCGAGAATTAATTTGCCACCAATAATACAATTGGTTTAGATACAATTTTTCTCAATAGCTTTCGAAAAATCAGGCAACCTGACGATGCTTTTAAAAAAATCTCAACTTGCGAAGCCATGCTACAGAAAGACATCCAAAACTACAATGCTCAGCAAAACGAAACAGACCAAGAAATCTGTCATGTACTGGCTACCATCATTGATGCGCAAATGCCTGAAGCCGAAAGCAAACTATGGCATGGACACCCTGTTTGGTTTTTGGAAGGCAACCCCATCGTGGGCTATAGTAAACAAAAGAAGGGATTGCGTCTGATGTTTTGGAGTGGTGCCGATTTTGAAGAACCCGATTTAAACATTCTAGGTGGAAAATTTAAAGACGCCTCCATTTTCTATAATTCCATAAATGACATCGATATGGAAGCTTTAAAACGGTGGCTGGAAACCTCTAAACACATTCAATGGGATTACAAAAATATTGTAAAGCGTAAAGGGCGTTTGGAACGGCTGAAATAAAAGTCTATTAAATGCAAGACATTTCCCTCAAGACGTAATCTGGATCAGCATTTATAGTGGATTTAAAACCTCTTAACAAACATTTGGATTTAAAACCAACACACTCTTGACTCAAAACCTACAATTTCAAAAATAACTACAGAAGTATTCCTTTTTAAACGAAGAATTCGTACATTAGTAACTGATTGATAGCGAATCAAATACCCCTAACTTTAACACTTTACCTATAGATGAAGGCCAGGCCTTATCTGTAGTGCCAACAACAAATAAGTGCATTAATGTTGAGAGAACATCCTTATCAATCATGCCCTAATGGCTTTTCTGCTTTGGGTACCCACACCAACCACACTTGGTTGGAAACTCATCGTGCGGTGTATTCCCACTTTAAGCAGCCCTCTCAAATATTACAAATGTCATTCTCTACAAGTGGTTTTATCCACTACCAAAACCCTACTGTCCCAACGTTAATAAAACTTCAAAAGCTCTATTATCACACCATTAAATACATTTTACTATGAAGCACACTGCAAACTTTTTAAAAATGCTTAGCATACTATTGCTACTGCCCTTATTTACCACGGCACAAGACAAACCCAACATTTTGATTATTTGGGGAGATGATGTTGGAATGTGGAATCTTAGTGCCTACCACCGTGGTATGATGGGAGGGTCTACACCCAATATTGATAAAATTGCCAATGAAGGGATGCTGTTTATGGACCATTATGCACAACCTTCCTGTACCGCTGGGCGAGCGGCTTTTATTACAGGACAATATCCTATTCGTGTAGGATTAGCCACAGTAGGTCTGCCAGGAGCTCCTCAAGGTATGAGTACCAAAGACCCAACATTAGCCACTTTACTAAAACCAATGGGCTATGCTACGGGACAATTTGGTAAAAATCATTTAGGAGACCGTGACGAGCATTTACCTACCAATCATGGTTTTGATGAATTCTTTGGTATTCTATACCATCTTAACGCAGGTGAATACACCGAGCTTTACGACTTCCCAAAAGACCCAGAAGTGGCTAAACAATTTGCGCAACGCGGGGTTATTCATTCCTGGGCGCAATCAGACGGCAGCCAAAAAATAGAAGACAAAGGCGGCTTTGGGGCAGAGCGTCAAAAAACGTTGGATTGGGAAATTTTAAAAGAATCCAAACGCTTCATCACAGATGCAGTAAAAGCCGACAAACCATTTTTTGTTTGGCATAACCTAACCCGCATGCACATGCATACCCACCTTTCTGAAAAATACGATGGTATTACCGGCTATGGATTGTACGCTGACGGCGTAAAGGAAATGGACGACATTGTTGGAGAACTTCTCAGCTTATTGGAAGAATTGAATGTTGATGACAACACCATTGTAATGTTCTCTACAGATAACGGGGCCTATAGCTATGTTTGGCCTGATGGTGGTAACCATCCGTTTCGTGGTGAAAAAGGTGTAGGTGGTTACGAAGGGGGCTTTAAAGTTCCTGTGATGGTAAAATGGCCAGGCGTTATTCCCCCTGGTACCACTACCGGTGAATTTATGACTATGGAGGATTGGTTGCCTACAATCATGTCGCAATTGGGAGAACCCAACCTTAAAGACAAAATGCTTAAAAGCTACAAAGCAGGAAACAGAAGCTACGAAAAAATTCATTTGGACGGCTATGACCAAACAGCCCTCATTACAAATACAGGGCCATCCAAGCGGAAAGAGTTCTTTTATTTCACCGAAACCACGCTTCATGGAGTCCGCTATGGAGACTACAAATTTTTATTCAAAAAACAAGACAAGTGGTTTAATGGGGTGCAGCAAGATATGGTTACCCCTATTGTTGTGAACCTAAAATTAGACCCCTTTGAACGCTTCATTGATTCCCGTGGTTATAATGAATGGTTGGAAGACCGAGCATGGACCTATGCCCCTGCTTTTGGAAAAATAAGTGAGTTTATGGAATCTCTGAAAGAATACCCGCCACGAATGAAAAGTATGGAATTCAATGTTGATGAAGAACTGAGAAAATTAACTCCCACTAGCAAAAACTAGATAACATAACAGCAAAACAATTAGGAACTGGACATGCCAAAAAACATTCCAGTTCCTTTTCACCTTTAAAACAATCAAGCTATGAGCCTTTTCAAAACCCTTCCATTAGCCTTATGTTTCTTTGTAATTACAGCATTTAAAGCAGATGTTACAACATCTGTTTCCAATGCTGAAACCGTTGCCCAAAAAGACCCGCTACCCTCTTGGAATGACGGGACTGCAAAAAAGGCCATCATAGCATTTGTAAGCAATGCCACCAATAGCAAAAGCTCTCAGTTTATTCCTGTTGAAGACCGCATTGCCACCTTTGACAATGACGGGACCCTATGGAGTGAGCAACCTGCCTATTTTCAATTGTTTTTTGCCATAGACCGGGTAAAAGCCATGGCGAAGGACCATCCTGAATGGAAAACCCAACAACCCTACAAAGCCATTTTAGAAAATGATATGGAAGCCCTAAAACAAAGTGGCATGAAGGGCATTTTACAAATAGTTGCAACTACCCATACCGGCATGACCAATGATGAGTTTGAAGCTGTTGTAAAATCATGGGCCAGTACGGCCAAACACCCTACCAAAAATGTACCCTACACCGATATGGTATTCCAACCCATGCTTGAATTATTACACTATTTAAGAGCCAACCAATTTAAAACCTATATCGTTTCGGGTGGCGGTGTTAACTTTATGAGAGCCTTCTTACCCAACATTTATGGTATTCCAGAAGAACAAATTATAGGCACACGATTTAAGACCGAATGGAATAATGACGGAAATAAACCAACGATTAAGATCTTGCCCGAGTTGGAATTTAATGACGACAAGGAAGGAAAACCTTTAAACATTCAAAAAATAATAGGAAAAAAACCGGTGTTTGCTGCAGGGAATTCTGATGGGGATTTACAGATGCTGCAATGGACAGCCTCCAACAAACTGAACAGTTTTATGCTTTATGTACACCATACCGATGCCGACCGCGAATGGGCCTATGACAGAGGGTCGCATATTGGAGGCTTGGACAAAGGCCTGGATGAAGCGGCTAAACACGGCTGGACAGTTGTAGACATGAAAAAGGATTGGAAAGTGATTTATCCAAGGTATCAATAATAAAACATCATCAATCAAAAATGGCTATTAAATCAATTAGTAATATATAAACCAGAAATTATGAGCAATTTTTTTCGCAAGAAGACCATTCTCCCAATACTGCTCTTACTGCCGCTATTGGGATGGAGCCAAACAAAGCCTAATATTTTAGTGATATGGGGAGATGATGTAGGTTGGCAAAACGTAAGTGCCTATGGTATGGGCACAATGGGCTATACAACGCCCAACATTGACAAAATTGGAAATGAAGGGATTAAGTTTACCGACCATTATGCACAGCCTAGCTGTACGGCCGGCAGAGCGTCCTTTATCACAGGACAATATCCTATACGAAGTGGGATGACCACAGTTGGACAACCTGGTGATGTTTTGGGCCTACAAGCAGCTTCTCCCTGCTTGGCCGAAGTATTGAAAGCCGAAGGCTATGCCACAGGACACTTTGGAAAAAACCACTTGGGCGACCGTAACGAACACTTGCCAACAGCCCATGGCTTTGATGAATTTTATGGCAACCTGTATCACTTGAATACTCAAGAAGAATCTGAACAGCGCGATTACCAAAACTTCGCCAAAGCCTATTCCGGAGATTTGGAAGGCTATGAAAAGAAATTTGGAACCCGAGGGGTGATCCATTCTTGGGCTACCGATAAAATGGACAATACCGATGATCCTCGTTTTGGTAAAGTGGGCAAACAACGTATTACAGATACAGGGCCATTGACCCAAGAGCGCATGAAGAATTTTGATGCTGCCGAAGTCATTCCTAAGGCGGAAGATTTTATGAAGCGTGCCAAAGCCGATGGCAAACCATTTTTTGTGTGGTTGAACACTTCCAGAATGCACCTCTATACCCGTTTAAATGATGAATGGCGCTATGCTGCTGAAAAATACACTTCAGAAGCCGATTTATATGGTAGCGGAATGTTACAACACGACCATGACGTAGGTTTGGTTTTAGACTTTTTAAAAGCTAATGGCATGGATCAAAACACCATTATTTGGTATTCCACTGATAATGGTCCAGAACACAATTCATGGCCACATGGAGGTACCACCCCGTTCCGAGGAGAGAAAATGGGAACCACCGAAGGAGGTGTAAGAGTACCTAGCATGATTATGTGGCCTGGAGTACTAAAACCTGGACAAGTTTTAAATGGCATCCAAGCCCATATGGACATGTTTACCTCTTTGGCTGCAGCTGCCGGAGTACCAAATGCCGCAGAGCGCTTGATGAAAGAGAAAAAACAATACATCGATGGGGTTAACAACCTGCCGTATTGGAAAGGACAAAGTGAAAAATCGGCGCGGGACATGTTCTACTATTACTACGAAAGTAATCTGAACGCCGTGAGGATGGGCCCTTGGAAATTCCACTTTATCTATAAGGAAACTTACTATGGTACAGCTGAAGCAAGAACAGCTCCATTAATTTTTAACTTGAGGATGGACCCTTTTGAAAGCTATGATACCGAAGATGCCTATGGACACCTTATGCAAAAGGTTTCTTGGTTGATGGCCCCAATGGGAGAACAGATGAACGCTCATATTAAAACCTTGATGGACTATCCTCCTGTTCAAGGCGGTAAGAGTTTTGACATGTCTTCTGTAATGGATAATGTCGTCAAGAAAGGACGTGATTAGTTCTTCGTTTATAAAAAAACTATGCTAAAACAAATGGCCATAAGGCAACCTCCAAAATACACAGAGGTTGCCTTAAAGGCCTAAAAAAACAAAACATCATGATCATTTTTTCAAAAAAGAGGACCATACTTTCAATACTGCTTGCACTGCCGTTATTGGGATGGTGTCAACAAAAACCAAACATTTTAATCATTTTTCCTGACGATGTTGGCTGGAGTAATGTTAGTGCATATGGCAACGGAGTAATGGGTTATAACACTCCTAATATTGACCGAATAGCACAGAACGGTATCATGTTTACGGAACACTATGCGCAACCATCATGTACGGCAGGTCGTGCTGCCCTTATTACAGGACAATATCCAATTCGCAGCGGTATGACTACTGTAGGTAGACCGGGCGGACCATTAGGTTTAAAGAAAGAATCTCCAACCCTTGCGGAAGTTCTTAAAGAACAAGGATATGCCACAGGACAGTTTGGAAAAAACCATTTAGGTGATCTTAATTCGCATTTACCAACTGTTCACGGTTTTGATGAATTCTTCGGAAATTTGTATCACCTAAATACACAAGAGGAATACCAGCAAAAAGACTACCCGCAAGATCCTGAATTCTTTAAAAAATATGGAACCCGAGGGGTATTACATACTTGGGCTACAAATAAAGACGATACTACTGAAGATCCACGATTTGGAAAAGTTGGCAAACAACGTATTGAAGATACCGGACAACTTTCAAAAGAACGGATGGAAACCGTAGACGAGGAGTTTATGGCTGCTTCCATTGATTTTATTAAAAGGGCACAAGAAGATGGCAAACCTTACTTTGTTTGGTTTAACCCAAGTAGAATGCATATGTATACTCATTTAAAGCCTGAACACCGGTATTTGGCATTACCTCATACAACGGAGCATGATATGTATGGTAGTGGTCTGATGGAACATGATATGATGATTGGTGAAATGTTAGACCAACTGGAAAAAATGGGTGCTTTAGAAAATACCATAGTTATTTATTCTACCGATAATGGCCCTGAGCACAGCGCACGTATTCACGGAGGGACAACGCCTTTTAGAGGTGAAAAAATGACCACTTACGAAGGGGGTGTTCGGGTGCCTATGATGGTGATGTGGAAAGACCATATTCCTAAAGGACAAGTGCTGCACGGCATCCAATCTCATATGGACATCTTTACCACACTAGCTGCAGCTGCGGGTGTTCCAGATGCAGCAGAGAAAATAAAGAAAGAGCAAAAACAATACATAGATGGTGTTAATAACCTGGATTATTGGTTAGGTAAAAGCAACAAAAGTGAACGTAATAATTTTATATACTATCACGAATCCACTATAAGGGCTATTCGAGTTAATCAATGGAAATTACACTTTGAAACCAGTGAAAACTATTACGCACCATACCTTAAGCAGAAGTTTCCAATAATGTACAATATACATTTTGACCCATATGAAAGTTTTGATAACCTGACAGATCGCTCTGATATTGTACAAAAAAAGCAATTCTTAAATGAACCTGTGCAGGAAATATTAGGAGAACATATTAAATCATTGACGGAATACCCTCCTGTACAAAAAGCCGCTACTTTAGATTTTTCAGAACTAATGAAGCAGCTTCAGGAAGGGAAACAATAGAACCTTTAATTTTAGATCTAAAAATCAATTATGATACAATTTTGTTAAAAACCAAAACCTTATGAAGCAGTTTTATAGAATAGGATATCTTTTATTATTGTTATTGTCTATAAGTGCCAACGCCCAAGAAGCAGAAGCTCCCGCTTCCACAGGTGGTCCTTCGGCAGAAGATTTAGCTAAACAATTGGCCAACCCTGTTGCCAACCTTATCAGCGTGCCCTTCCAAAACAACTTTGAATTCAATGTGGGCCCTAATGAAGGATTTCGGTACAATTTAAATTTGCAGCCCGTACTTCCTTTTAGTTTCAACAGCAAATGGAACCTCATAAGTAGAACCATTGTGCCGTTTATCACCCAAAAAGATGTGCTGTATGACGGTGACTGCGCCAATGGTTTGGGAGACATTGTACAAAGTTTTTTCTTTTCACCAAAAGAGCCTACCCCTAGTGGGATTGTTTGGGGTGTAGGCCCCGTATTTCTATTGAATACTGCCTCCGAAAATGAATTGGGCGCCAATACTTGGGCTATAGGACCAAACGCCGTTTTCTTGAAATTAAGTGGCCAATATACTTATGGAGGATTAGTAAACCACATGTGGTCCTATGCTGGCAAGGGAGAAGACATAAGCGCTACTTTTTTTCAACCCTTTTGCACCTATGCCACACCCAACGGAGCGTCTTATACCATTGCTTCAGAAAACACTCAAAGTTGGCGCAATGACATTTTTGGAGGGTTTATAGGTGTGTATTATGCCAAAGTGGTACAGATATCTAAACAAACAGTACAATTGGGAGGCGGCCCTAAAGTTTATTATGGCAATAACCCTTTGAATCCAGCTTTTGGGTTTCGGGCTAACGTCATTTTATTATTCCCTAAATAAACAACATACAACAATGAAACAGACCCTTACATGCATTATCATTTTCTTCGTGTTTGGGTCTTTACACGCCCAAGAAGAACCCGATTTAATGGGCTTGGATAGTACGGTTGATTCCACTGGTCAAACTATCTATACTGACAATACCGTAAAGTATCCAGATTGGAGATTGAAACGTTTTAAGATTTCTGCTGGTTTGTTTTTTCCTTTGAACGATACCGAAGTTAGAGTGGGCAGCACCAATTTTGATGACTTTGGAACCACCATTAATTTGGAAGACGATCTAGGCTTTGATAAAACTACCTTTTCCTTCTATGCCAATGCCGAATGGCGTATTTCCAGACGTTCTAGGCTAGCTTTGGATTTCTTCTATTTAAATAGAAAATCGACCTATACTTTAGAGGAAGAAATAGAATTTGGAGACAATGTATATCCCATAGATGCCAATTTGGAAGCCTATTTCAATATGAACATATATAGACTGTATTACAGTTATACCATCTTTGCCAAACCCAAATATGAAATTGGCGCCTTGATTGGTGCCCATGTGTTGTTTACCGATGTGGGCATTAGGGCCAATTCCGGAAATCTGGAAGCTGAACTCAATGACAGTTTTGATTTTATAGCGCCCGTGCCAGACATTGGGATTTGGTTTGACGTACTCCTTTCCAAGCGCTTCTCGCTTTATACCAACATTAATTACTTAGGGTTGACCATAGACAATATCAAGGGCCGTATTTTTAGTTCGAATGCGACATTGGCATATCAACTATACAAAGGCTTGAGCTTAAAAGCAGGCTTTACAAGTTTAGACATCAAAGTAGAAACCACGCGAAAACATTTAGACGGCTACTTTAAATGGGGATATAACGGACCTACCCTCACGGTCAATTTTGCATTTTAGCAGTTCATCGAATGCGTATTTGAAAAATGAAAGTTATGAGAACAATGAGGAGGAACCTAATCATAAAATTAAGCCAACGGGGGAAACAATATGGCTTTATCCACTTCTTCATAATTCTATTCTTTCTCTTTAGCCATACCAATACCGTTGCCCAAGAAGAAAAAGCTGAAGATTCCCTTCCTAAATGGAACATTGGCTATAGCAGCAAAGGATTTGAATTAAAATCTAGCGACAACCTTTATAAATTACAGATACAAAGCAGGCTCCAATTTCGCTTCGCCACTCCAGACGACCAAGACCCCATTACCTTTGATGACTATGATGAAGACGGCACCCATCTTTTTAAAATTAATCGTGCCCGCCTAAAAGTAGGTGGTAATGCCTATAGAACTTGGTTAAAGTATTATTGGGAATACGACATGGTAAACTCCAACCTTTTAGACTTTAGGGTGATGGTTGAAAAGTGGAAATGGCTCAGTTTGAAATTTGGCCAATGGAAACTGGAGTATTCCAGAGAACGGCGTATTAGTAGTGGGGAACAGCAATTGGTAGATCGCTCCATCATTAACCGGCCCTTTACGGTAGATCGTCAGCAGGGAGTGGAATTGTATGGACGCTTGGATGGAAAATCACTTTTGGATTTCAGCTATTGGGCAGCAGTACTAACAGGTACAGGAAGAGGCAACAATAGTAATGATGATGGCCATTTTATGTACTTTGGAAGATTGCAGTGGAACCCACTTGGAGAGGACATGGGCTTTGAAAGTAGCGATATGGACCATCACGGGAAACCAGCCGCCATCATTGCCATTGCAGGGGTCACCAATAGAAGTCCCTACACCCGATTTTCATCTTCCGGAGGAGGGGAATTATTAGGTTTTGAAGATGCCGAAAATGGACAATATCGCGTTGAACAGTACAACTTGGAAACCGCTTTTGTTTATAAGGGGATTACCTGGCAAAGTGAATGGCACCACAAGAAAATTATCGATATGCACAACGATGTCCCCGATAGGCTACTAAAAGGGTATTATTTGCAGGCTGGCTACTATCCACAGGGAGATATTCCGTGGTGGCCCAAACCTTTGGAAATAGCTGCACGTTATTCGTCCTATATCCCCGATTCGTATTTAGACCAAGACCATCAAGACGAACTTTCTTGTGCTCTAAATTGGTTTTTTAGAGGCCATAAAAACAAATTGACAGCTGAGGTCAGTCATTTTGACTATGAGCAATTTGACAGGCAAGTTGATAGAAAATGGCGCTTTAGAGTACAGTGGGAAGTTTCTTTTTAACTAAACCACATAGTGTTTTCGATTTTAAAGTCTATTCATTAGTGTAATTTCGCCACGAATACACGAATATTTATATCTTTTAATAGTATTACATTCGTGAATTTGTAGTCACCTAACATTTTCAGAATCTAAGGCGAGATTTACTAAAACACATAATTTCATCTACTCTTGGGGCCAATAAATTAAATGATAGTTCTACTAGAATTTCAAACCATATACAAACCCAAGACCGAAAATATCGTACACGTCTTTATAAATGTAATTGAACCCTACGGAAAGTTCCCAATTATTCTTTTCCAAAAGGATAAACTCCGATCCCAAACGGACAATCCACAAGGTTTCATGAGCATCCGTTTCAATACCACCTCCCAAGGATACGGTCCATCTTGGCAAGGCTTCCCAAGTACCAGCCACAGACAATACGGTAGCATTTTCACGCTCAAGGAAATCGCCTTCTTCATTTTCAACATGTAAATTCACAATTTCCACATCATTATAGGTACCAATGGCCCAACGTTCGGACAACCAATATTCATAAGAGAACCCAAAGGTTGGCGCAATGATTACCTCCTTTTCTCCTGTATCAATGTCTCTACCTTCTGGAATCCAAGAATACCCGGCATAAAATGCCAATTTGTTTCGGTGAAAAACCTCTTCTTCTTCAAACTCCATTTCCACCTCAGCCTCAATGGTCTCTTCTGTTTCTTGAGCAAATACGGGAACGGATAAAAGCAACATACTTAAAAACCATATATTTCTCATCATTCCAAATCGTAATACTGTGTCCATAAACGCCTTTATTTTAAAAGTTAAACAACTGAATATTAACACTTAAAGTTACAGAATTTAATTTATTCACGAACATTTTTTTATTCCCCCTTGGGATAGGTCCATAAAAAAACCTGCCCAATGGTATTGGACAGGTTTTAACTCTCTATAAATTATAAAGAAATCTGCTTTCCTTTTATTGCAAGCTCGCCAAACTTGATTTAATCGTTTCTATTTTAGCTAAAGCATCGGCTTCTTTTTTACGTTCATTAGCAATCACCTGTTCTGGTGCACCATTTACGAAACGCTCATTAGATAGCTTTTTCTGAACCGATTTTAAGAAACCTTCGGTATAATTTAATTCTTCGGTTAACTTCTTGATTTCCGCTTCCACATCAATACTTCCTGCCATTGGCACAAAGTATTCATTGGATTTTACTCGGAAGGTTAAAGCACCATCTACAGCTTCAGTTACATATTCAATCGCTTCAAGGTTTCCTAACTTTTGAATAATAGAATCGAAAGTTATAGCTGTATTTCCATTATTAATTACAGAAAAACCAATAGCATCTTTAAAGGCTATGTTCTTTTCTTTTCTGATATTTCTGATTCCTGAAACTACTTCTGAAGCAAAATCAAACTCAGCAATCAAGGTTTCGTTTACTGGTTTCGCTTCCGGCCATTTAGCCACGATTAAAGCTTCTTCCGGCGTACGTTTTGCAATATAATGCCAGATATCTTCGGTTAAGAACGGCATAAACGGATGAAGAATTTTCAAGTTATCTTCAAATGCAGCGATTAATGATTTATATGTTACAGCATCTACAGGTTTTTGATACGCAGGCTTCACGATTTCCAGTAACCATCCTGAAAAATCATCCATAATCAATTTATAAATCGCCATTAACGCATCACTTAAACGGTATTTACTAAAGTGATCTTCAATTTCAGTTAAGGCTTTTTGGAATTTAGACGCGTACCAGTCTAAAGCAATTTTGCTAGATTCTGGTTGTGGAATAGTTTCATCGATTTGCCAACCATCAATTAAACGGTAAGCATTCCATATTTTGTTTCCGAAACCTTTTCCTTGCTGACAAAGCGCTTCGTCGAATAATAAATCGTTACCTGCAGCACTACTTAACAATAATCCCACACGAACACCATCGGCACTATACTCTTCAATTAATTTTAAAGCATCTGGTGAGTTTCCTAACGATTTACTCATTTTACGACGTTGCTTATCGCGAACAAGTCCGGTTAAGTATACATTGTTGAATGGTCTTTCTCCTTTATACTCGTATCCAGCAATAATCATTCTGGCAACCCAGAAGAATAAAATATCCGGACCAGTTACTAAATCGTTTGTTGGATAATAGTATTTTATGTCCTCGTTTTCAGGATTGCGAATACCATCGAACACGCTCATTGGCCATAACCAAGATGAGAACCAAGTATCTAAGGCATCGGTTTCCTGACGTAAATCTTCAGCTTTTAAATCAGCATTACCTGTTTTTTCCTGAGCCAAGGTTAAAGCTTCTTCAGCAGTTTCAGCCACTACAAAATCCTCTTTACCGTCGCCATAGTAATAGGCAGGGATTTGTTGCCCCCACAATAACTGGCG
The DNA here is from genome assembly GCF_059735265.1 of Mangrovimonas sp. sgz306409. Classification (NCBI taxonomy): domain Bacteria; kingdom Pseudomonadati; phylum Bacteroidota; class Flavobacteriia; order Flavobacteriales; family Flavobacteriaceae; genus Mangrovimonas; species Mangrovimonas sp. sgz306409. Next base: position 502,717 of record NZ_JCAPEU010000002.1, on the reverse strand, counting down.
AGAAATATTCCAATCGCGGATATTTTCCATCCAGTGGCGATAGGTATTCTCAAACTTCTTAGGGAATAACTGAATCTCGTTATCTTCACCTAAAACCGCTTCGATAGCTGGTTTTACCAATTCTTCCATTTTTAAGAACCATTGGTCACTTAAACGCGGCTCGATAACCGCTTTAGTACGCTCTGAGGTTCCTACTTTATTAATGTGAACTTCAGTTTTTACCAAAGCTCCGATTTCTTCCAATTCTTTAGTAATTGCTTTACGCACTGCAAAACGATCTTGACCTTCATAATGCAATCCGTAACTGTTTAAAGTAGCATCTTCATTGAAGATATCAACCACTTCAAGATTGTGCTTATCACCTAAAACCTTATCGTTTTCATCGTGTGCCGGCGTCACTTTTAAACATCCCGTACCGAATTCAATATCTACATAGTCGTCCACAATAATTGGAATGACACGACCACAAATAGGTACAATGGCCTTTTTACCTTTTAAATGTGTAAAACGCTCATCGGTTGGATTGATACAAATGGCAGTATCACCAAAAATAGTTTCAGGACGTGTAGTTGCAATGGTTAAAGTATCATCACTACCTTCAATTTTATAGTTTAGGTAATAAAGATTTCCTTGCTTTTCTTCATAGATTACCTCTTCATCAGACAATGTTGTCTTTGCTTCGGGATCCCAGTTTACCATGCGATAACCACGGTAAATCATCCCTTTGTTGTACAAGTCAACAAACACTTTTATTACCGCTTCAGACATGTCGTCATCCATCGTAAACTTGGTTCTGTCCCAATCGCAAGAACACCCTAATTTTTTAAGTTGTTCTAGGATCACACCACCGTATTCATGAGTCCAATCCCAGGCATGCTTTAAAAATTCATCACGAGATAAATCGTTTTTATCAATCCCCTGCTCTTTTAGTTTCGCCACAACTTTAGCTTCGGTAGCAATAGACGCATGGTCGGTACCCGGTACCCAACACGCATTTTTACCCTGTAAACGTGCACGACGGATCAATACATCTTGAATGGTATTGTTTAACATGTGCCCCATGTGTAAAACTCCAGTTACGTTTGGTGGAGGAATTACAATGGTATAAGGTTCTCTTTCATCTGGCTCTGAATGAAAATAGTTGTGTTTCATCCAGTAGTCGTACCACTTTTGCTCTACCTCTGTGGCTACATATTGTGTTGGAATTGCCATATCCTAATTATCTTGTTTTGTAGTTTTTAACTTTCAAAGGCTAACATTACAGGGATTTCATTGCTGAACTCCCTTCTAAAACAGGGCCTTTGGTACTGTTTTTGTATATGAACTGACAAAAGTACTTATATTTCTTTTTTCGTGAAATTATTAGGAGAAATAATCCCCTTGTTTTAAGCTTGCTGAGCGTTAAGAATACGGTAATACGTCTAATTAATTTTGCTGAATGGTAAAAAGTGAGTAGTTTTGACTATCAATTTAAATTTTAAGTGATGAAAAATTTAGTACTGATTTTATTTGTAGGCCTTGTAAGCCTTGGTGCCATGGCACAAGAAAAAGTAGCTAAGATTGAATTTAAGAGCACAACTATAGACTACGGAACTATTGAAAAAGGTTCGGACGGCGTTCGCGTATTTGAATTTACAAATACAGGAAATGCGCCTTTGATCATTTCTAATGTAAAGTCTACCTGTGGTTGTACTGTTCCTAAAAAACCAGACGGACCTATCATGCCTGGTGAAACAGGAGAAATCTCTGTAAAATACGACACTAATAGAGTAAACCCAATTAGAAAAACCATTACCGTAACTTCTAATGCGGATACCCCAACAGTAGCCTTAAAAATTAAAGGTTTGGTGGTAGACTCTAGCAAAAACAGTGTTCTTGAGAAAAAGGACAAAAGCGTGATGGAACAATAGGAAAACGCTACTTACACAAACTAAAAAACTCCCTCTTCAGGGAGTTTTTTTAGTTTAATAGACTTTCCAACCTAAATTTAAACACCATTGAGTTCCCTCCGCGATCTACCACCAGTTTGATATTGGTTTCATCGTCGTCACAAAACCTTTGGGTCAATTCCTGCAATGTCATAGTATGGGTTCCTTTGTTATTGATAGACAAAATAACATCCCCTACCAATAGTCCCGCTTTATAAGCTGGAGAATCCTCCCGCAGTTCCACAATAGTATACGCTGGTTTCAAGGCAAATTTGTAAATGGTATTCAACATGATTCTATTGCTGGCATTCTTATCATCCCCTTCTTTTGCATAATTAAATAAGGATTGCTCTTCCTTCACGATTCGCACCCCATTTTGTTCCAGTACAATCCCACTCTTATTGTAATGGAAGGGCTTTTTAAAATTTCCGTTTTTCTTAATGGTCATTTTAAAATTGTGGTAATCCAAAACAATGTTAAAGCGCTTGAGCAATTCCCCTGAAATACTGCCATTTCGTTCTGTAAAGTTTCGAGCTTCCGTAATGGCAACAGAATCTGGAAATGCCACATTTACCCTTTTCAAGTCAAAACCACTCAACGAGAAACTTTTTACTTTAGAGCGCTTACCATGAATGTTGCCACTGAGTCCTTTTCCCAAAAAATCTTCAAAGAAATTATCACTTGAGGGCAACAGTTGCTGAGTGGTATCCTCAAAAAGCCAAAGGGCGTCACTACTGCCCGTATCGACCAGTAATTTTACTGGGATTTCAGCAGAATCAATGCACACCAAAGCATCTACATAGGGTTTGTTTTTATACAAAATCAAATCCAAGGTTTCACAATTATTACATTTTTTATAGGAATAGGTTTCTGGCTTGTGCAATTTTAAATATTTAGCGCCATAATTAATTTCTACAATAAAATCTTTAAATACATCATACCCTATAATACCGTGAACACTCACTCCCAACCTAGGGGTAAAATTGATAGAATTATCGAAGACCACATACACATCTTGGTTGACGTTAACCGCATCTCCAATTTTAAACTTATTATGGCTAGACTTTAAGGCCTCAATTTCTCCATCACCACCAAGACCTCTGAGGAAAATCCGCTCCCCATTATAGATGTGCAAAGAATCGGTAAGATTAAAAATATTGAAGAGTATGGGCTTGCTCACGCCAGAGTCCAATAAAAAGGATAATTCTACCCCATTAACCTCCACAGGAATTATAATTAAGTTGTTAATTAGTTGGAATTTGACCTTGCTATTATCCTGAGAAGGCATGTTGAAATTACCCTGAGCATGTAGGTTAATACTCAGCGCTAAAAAACACCATATAAAAACCCATTGTATTCGCATATTAACTAATTGACTATATACAAGTTACAACCTTTTGAGATATTATCATTTTTTAGGGTTTGTTTTTAAAAAAACTTTAAGATAATTTTCAGACCTTTGCGCTTTAAAATCAAGAATAAAATGCCATCTATTTCGAAAAAAGGGCTTGACATGCCTGCATCTCCGATACGAAAACTTGTTCCTTACGCAGAACAAGCTTATAAAGACGGAAAAACTGTATACCACTTAAACATTGGCCAGCCAGATATCAAGACTCCAGAAGTTGCTTTGGACGCTGTAAAGGTGCATTCCTTGGATATTTTGGCCTACACCCGTTCTGAAGGTTCAGAAGGGTACCGCAAAAAAATTGCTGCCTATTATGAGAAAAATGATATTCACGTAAACCACGACGATATCATTGTAACTACTGGAGGTAGTGAAGCGCTAATGTTTGCCTTTGGAAGTATTATGGATCCAGACGATGAGATCATTATCCCTGAACCATTCTATGCCAATTACAATGGTTTTTCAAAAGCTTCGGATATTAAGGTAGTTCCTGTTATTTCTAAAATAGAAGACAATTTTGCATTGCCAGCAATTGAGGAGTTTGAAAAATTGATCACTCCCAAAACAAAGGCTATTTTAATTTGTAACCCAGGAAACCCAACGGGATATTTATATTCAAAAGAAGAAATCCAAAAACTAGCGCAAATAGTAATCAAGCATGACCTATTCTTAATTGCTGATGAAGTTTACCGTGAGTTTGTCTATGACGGAAACAGCTTTTATTCTATCATGCAAGAAGATAGCATTAAGGACCACGCCATTATGATTGATTCGGTTTCTAAGCGTTATAGCATGTGTGGTGCTAGAATTGGGTATCTGGTTTCAAGAAACAAAACCTTTATTCAAACGGCATTAAAGTTTGCACAAGCACGTTTGAGTCCGCCAACTTTAGCGCAAATTGCCAGTGAAGCTGCATTAGATACGCCACAGAGCTATTTTGACGATGTCAATGAAGAATACGTACACAGACGTAACACCTTGATTTCCGAATTGGAAAAAATTGAAGGCGTAAAAGTTGCCAAACCTAAGGGAGCGTTCTACTGTATAGCAGAACTACCTGTGGAAAACGCTGATGATTTTGCACAATGGCTTTTGGAAAAATTTGATGTTGATGGCGAAACCGTAATGGTGGCCCCTGCCGCAGGGTTCTATTCTACCCCAGGTGTTGGTCTTAACCAAATTCGCATTGCCTACGTTCTTAATGAAAGTAGCCTTATAAAGGCGGTAAACATATTGAAAGAAGCCCTAAAAGTTTACAATAGCTAAATGCCTGTACAACAACATATATCTCTAAAGCCCTACAATACTTTTGGTATTGATGTGTCTGCCAAACAGTTTGTGTCTGTTTCTTCCTTGGAAGCACTCAAAAGTGCTTTGGCAGACAAGCAAAATTCCCCTATTTTTATTTTGGGAGGTGGCAGCAATATGTTACTAACTAAAGATGTAGAGGCTTTGGTGATTCATGTCAATCTTAAGGGCATAGAGGTTGTAGAAGAACAGGACGACCATGTTTTGGTAAAGGCCCAAGCAGGTGAAAATTGGCATGAGTTTGTATTATGGTGTTTGGAACATGATTTTGGAGGCGTGGAAAACCTGTCCTTGATTCCAGGGAATATAGGAACAGCGCCTATTCAAAACATTGGTGCTTATGGTGTAGAATTAAAGGATGTGTTCGAAAGTTGTGAAGCCATTGACATAAGTACTCAAGAACTCGTTACTTTTTCTAAGGAAGAATGTAAGTTTGGGTATCGTGAGTCTATCTTCAAGCAAACAGCCAAAGGCAAATACATCATTTGCAATGTCACCTTAAAATTGACGAAACACAATCACGTTCTCCATACCGAATATGGTGCCATTAAAGGACAATTGGAGCAGGACAATATTACAACTCCAAATATTAAGGACATTTCCAATGCCGTAATTGCCATAAGGGAAAGCAAACTTCCCAACCCAAAAGAAATTGGTAATAGTGGCAGTTTCTTCAAAAACCCAGTGATTTCAAAACATCAGTTTGATCAATTAAAGGAGAATTTTCCAAATATTCCAAGCTATGTCGTTTCGGAAGAAGAGGTAAAAGTCCCTGCTGGATGGCTCATTGAAAATGCAGGCTTCAAAGGTAAAACCTTCGGAACTTATGGAGTTCATAAACAACAAGCCTTGGTTTTGGTAAATTACGGAGGGGCTAAAGGCGAAGATATCTTTGAGCTTGCAAAGCTGATACAAGACACCGTCAAACGTCTTTTTGGAATTTCTATTGAAATGGAAGTCAACATTATATAAAAGAAGCCCCGTTCACTCGGGGCTTCCCTTCTATAGTAAATGTAATTGCGCTATTAACCTTTATCTGTTTAGGAAAGAAAACATTTTAACTATAGTATCTTTTTAAAAGGTTTTTCAGCAATGTTTGTAATAGTAATATTTTGCTATTTTTACTACCTTTATTTATATACGTTTTAAAGAAGACTTTTAGATGTAATAGAAGTACTCTTAAAACCTTAATACACAAACCTTTTGAGCACATCTATTGAGCAGAAAATTGTCGAACTTTTAGAAAAAGAAGACAAAACCGCCATTAATTTACTCTATAAATATTATAGCGATAGTCTTTATGGTGTCATATTGAAGGTTACCAACGATGAGGAACTTGCCCAGGATGCTTTACAGGAAACCTTTGTAAAGGTCTGGAAAAATGCCAAATCGTACGACCCCAAAAAGGCCAAATTGTTCACCTGGTTATACCGAATTGCCAGAAACACAGCCATTGACAAATTAAGAAGTTTCAATAATCGATTTGAAAAGGAAGTCCAAATCGATCAATCCAACGTATATATACTACCAACAGCAAGTTTAAACCAAGATGTCCTTGATTTGAAAGAGCACGTTGGCAGATTGGACGAGAAGTACCAAATAGTACTGAAAGCCTTATTTTTTGAAGGCATGACGCAGCAGGAAGCCAGCGAAGAACTGGACATTCCGTTAGGTACTATAAAGTCTAGATTAAAAATTGGACTTAGAGAATTGAAAAAACTTTATGTTCATTAACTCAAAAGCAATGGAAACAACATTACAATCTTTCTTGAAGTCTGACCTATTGGACAAGTATATCCTAGGGACAGCAGATGCTTCGGAGATTTTAGAAGTAGAACATTTTATTTCCAAATACCCAGAAGCCCATGATGAGTACATTAGATTGCAGGACAATTTAGAAATCCTTGCCAAATCCAATGCGGTAGAAGCTCCCCAGTTCATTTTGGATTCCATTCACAAAGCCATCGAAAAAGAGGAAACCAAAAAGGAAACACCTGTTATCAGCTTAACGCAAACTCGTGTAAAGCGCAAAAAAACTTGGTACCGTTATAGCATCGCGGCCAGTATTGTAGCCTTCATTTTTGCCAGCGCTGCCTTTTTGCTGTACCAACAGAACATCCTTTTACAACAGGAAAACCAAGTGGTTGTTGATGAGCTTTTTGATTTGAGAAACGACATTGAAAACAACAACGAAAAACTGGACAATCTCATGAGACAGTTCATGAAACTGAACAATCCAGAAACCGAAAAGTATGTATTGCGAGGCAACGACAGAGCTAAAGACCTTAAAACCGTAGCCTATATCAATGCCGTAGACAAAACTTCTATGATCGATGTGGTATCCTTACCTCAGTTACCTGAAGACCAAACCTATCAAATTTGGGCAGAGTTACAAGGTAAAATGGTTAACCTAGGAATTTTAGATGCTTCAGATCGTAAGCTAAAACCTATTCCTTATATGGAAGATGCATTGGGACTTAGCATTACCATAGAACCTAAAGAAGGACAAAACAATGCAGCTTCTGCAGAAAATGAAGTTGCGGAAATCTCCTTAAAAAACAATTAAAAATAAGCACATTTGAAATAAAAAAACCTCGGAATTCCCGAGGTTTTTTTATTTATTCCATCTCCGGTTTATCGAACAAGTTTTTATGAATAAACCCTGCCACAACAGCCCCTAAAATTGGCGCTACCCAAAACATCCATAATTGGGAAATATAAGGCCCTGTAGCAAACAACGCCTGACTTGTAGATCTTGCAGGGTTAACAGAAGTATTTGTAATTGGTATACTAATTAAATGAATTAAGGTTAATGCCAAACCAATGGCTATAGGCGCAAAACCCTTTGGAGCCCGGTCATTGGTACTTCCCAAAATTATCAACAGGAAAAACAAAGTAAGTGTAAACTCGGCCACCAATCCAGATAACATAGAATAACCTCCGGGGGACAACTCTCCGTAGCCATTGGCTGCAAAACCGCCCACATCAGTAAAATTAGGTTGACCAGAAACAATTAGGTACAACACGCCAGCCGCGGCAATACCTCCAATAATTTGGGCCGCTATGTACCCTACCAAATCTTGAGCTGGAAATTTTCCTCCTGCCCATAACCCAAAAGTTACTGCGGGATTAAAATGCCCTCCTGAAATGTGCCCAACGGCAAAAGCCATAGTAAGCACCGTTAGTCCAAAAGCAAGTGCCACCCCAGCAAAGCCAATACCCAGTTCAGGAAAAGCTGCAGCAAAAATAGCACTGCCACAACCTCCAAAAACCAACCAAAAGGTTCCAAAAAACTCAGCAAATATTTTTTTCATAAGTTATAACATTAACAGTTAGCGTTTTAAATTTAACATTATTTTTCTTCCCCTGTAATTCACAAACTCAAAATCCTACAACAAACTGTCAACACTTGTTAACATCTACTAATAGAATTAGTCATTTTGCATCAAAAGCTTTACCTTTGCAGAAACCTTTTACGCATGAAATTGTTACTTATCACACTTATCCTTTTAGGATTGGGAATTGCTGGAATCGCCATTAAAATATGGGCTAAAAAGGATGGTAAATTTGCTGGAACTTGCGCAAGTCAAAATCCTATGCTAAATAAAAGTGGGGAAGCTTGTGGATTTTGTGGAAAGACACCAGACCAATTTGATAACTGCAACGAACCTCAACACTCCTAATCCTTAATGCTGATATTTGATGTTCTGTTCTACAGTTTTATTGTAGTTATAATTGTTCAAGCGTTTTATTATTTAGGCATTTTTCAAAAGTTTGCTTTTTCTAAAGCCCTCAAAACGGTACCCCAAAATTTTCCGGTATCGATTATTATTTGTGCCAAAAACGAGGCCGAGAACCTTCGTGAATTTCTCCCTTCCATTCTACAACAGGATTATCCCAATTTTGAAATAGTTCTTATCAATGACAGCTCTAGCGACGACACTTTGGAAGTCATGGAAGAATTTAAATCCTCTTATGATTTCATTAAAATTGTAGACGTTAAAAATGTTGAGGCCTTTTGGGGCAACAAAAAATACGCCCTTACCTTAGGTATCAAGGCCGCCAAAAACAAACACCTTCTATTTACAGATGCCGACTGTAAACCTATATCCAACCAATGGATTTCTGAAATGTGCAGCCATTTTTCCGACACCAAGTGTATTGTCATTGGTTATGGTGCTTACCAAAAAATTAAAGGCTCGATCCTAAACAAACTTATACGGTATGAAACCCTCCTAACGGCTACCCAATACCTTTCCTATGCACAAATAGGAATTCCATATATGGCAGTTGGGCGCAACTTAGCCTATAAAAGCGATACGTTTTATGAAGCCAGAGGTTTTATGAGCCATATTGATCTCAACTCTGGTGACGACGATTTGTTTGTTAATGAAATTGCCACATCCAAAAATACGGCTGTGTGCGTAAGCCCCGAGAGCTTTACACTTTCAAAACCCAAAACCACATTTAGCAGTTGGATCTTGCAAAAGCGGCGCCATGTAAGCACAGCCCAACGGTATAAAACCAAACACAAAATAGCATTGGGCCTGTTCTATATTTCCCAAGTTCTTTTTTGGGCATTGGCCATCTTATTGCTATCTATTCAATATCAATGGATGATTGTGGCCGGCCTGGTTGGATTCCGATTTTTAATGGCCTATACCATATTGGGATTGTCTGCTAAAAAGCTAAATGAAAAAGACCTTTTAGTATTACTTCCCTTCTTGGAACTATTTTTAATTGTGGTACAATTCTTTATATTTATAAAAAATCTAATTGCAAAACCTCATCATTGGAAGTAAAAGAAGCCATTGCAAAAGCTAAACAAAATGACCAAATGGCATTCAATTTTTTGTTGGACACTTTTTGGAACGACGTATACGGCTTTCAATTGAAACGCACCGAAAATGAAAATGATGCCGAAGATATAAGCATCCAAACATTTTCAAAGGCCTTTGACAAAATAGCCACCTATGATGAGAGCTATGTCTTTAAAACATGGTTGATTACCATTTCAAAGAACATCCATATCGATTTGTTGCGAAAACGAAAATCCTCAATTACGAGTACTACAAATCGAGAAGATGACAACGAGTTTTACAATATTATAGACGAATCTCCTTCACCAGAAGACAAACTCATCACCGAACAGAATCTGGCAAAACTTTTAAGAGACATCAAAAAGTTGCAGCCCCATTATCAAGAAATCATCAATCTGCGCTATTTTCAGGAACTGAGTTATAAGGAAATTTCGGAACAACTTCAAGAGCCCATCAACAATGTAAAGGTGAAACTCCTTAGGGCAAAAAAACTATTGGCAGAAATTATCACCAAAAAATAATGTCCTTTGATTTTAAAAAGCTAGGTCCTGGATTACTCTTTGCCGGTGCAGCAATTGGCGTATCACATTTGGTACAATCCACTAGAGCTGGCGCCGATTATGGCTTTGGACTTGTATGGGCTTTACTTTTGGTAAATTTGTTTAAATACCCCTTTTTTCAATTTGGACCACGTTATGCCATGGCTACGGGAGAAAGCCTTTTAGAAGGTTACAAAAAATTAGGCAAAGGTGTTCTTTTCACATATACTATAGTAACATTGGCTTCGATGTTCACCATTCAAACAGCCGTTACGATAGTTACCGCTGGATTGGCCCACAACCTGTTTGGAAATAGCATTTCTTTAGAAATTTGGACAGTAATTATTCTCATTATATGTGTCTTGATACTATTAAAAGGAAAATACCTATTTCTTGATAAAATCATGAAAGGAATTGTTGTCACCCTTACCATCAGCACTCTTATAGCTGTTGCTTTGGCTTTTAAAGAGCAACCAACGCCTATTTCGTTTTTACAGACACTTCCAAAAGACCATTTACAAATAGCCTTTTTAATTGCTTTTATGGGATGGATGCCCGCCCCTTTGGATATTTCTATCTGGCATTCCTTATGGACTATTGAAAAAAAGAAAGAAGTTCAAGAATTAACAGTCAAATCCTCCTTGTTCGATTTCAATATTGGATTTATAGGTACAATCATCATTGGATTAGGATTTTTAACATTGGGCGCTTTGGTCATGCACCAAAGCAGTGTGGCATTCAGTGCTAAAGCGAGTGAATTTTCAAACCAATTAATCTCCATGTATTCCAAACACATGGGAGCATGGACCTACCCCATCATTGGTATTGCCGCTTTCACCACCATGTTCAGCACTACCCTCACCACTATGGATGCCTCTCCTCGATCCATGGCCCACAGTCTGCAATTACTGTTTCCTAAAAAACAGTTTAAAGGATATCTTGTATGGATGTTCATTCTGCTCTTAGGAACCATCTTGATTTTCTTTTTCCTAGCTTCGGAAATGGGACTTCTCATCCAAATTGCTACGATTCTTTCCTTTTTAACGGCGCCCTTTTTCGCTATCGCCAATTATGTGCTTATCTGTAGCAAACATACGCCAACAGAATGGCGTCCTTCAATGGCAATGCATATTTGGAGTCTCTTAGGAATAGTTTTTCTTATAGGTTTTAGCGCTTGGTATCTTAGTACGATATAGCAAGGTATTACAATTATACTTTGTATCTTTGCGGTTGCAAATTACAGATTACATGAACACAGAAACTGCTTCAAACACGGTAACAGAAAGACAGCCAAAACCAAAATGGTTACGAGTTAAATTACCTACCGGTAAAAAGTATACAGAACTTAGAGGCTTGGTGGACAAATACAAGTTGAACACCATTTGTACTTCGGGAAGCTGTCCTAATATGGGTGAATGTTGGGGAGAAGGAACCGCCACCTTCATGATTTTAGGAAATATCTGTACCCGTTCCTGTGGATTTTGCGGAGTAAAAACAGGTCGTCCAGAAACTTTGGATTGGGACGAACCAGAAAAAGTGGCACGCTCCATCAAGTTAATGAACATCAAACACGCTGTATTGACCAGTGTAGATCGTGACGATATCAAGGACATGGGGAGTATCATGTGGGCCGAAACGGTAAAAGCTGTTCGCCGTATGAACCCAGAAACGACTTTGGAGACTTTGATTCCAGACTTTCAAGGCATCGAACAACACATTGACCGCATTATAGAAGTTGCTCCAGAAGTTGTTTCTCACAACATAGAAACCGTAAGACGATTGACCAGAGAAGTACGTATCCAAGCGAAATACGACCGTAGCTTGGGTGTTTTGAAATATTTAAAAGCTCAGGGACAACGCCGTACCAAATCTGGAATCATGTTAGGTCTTGGAGAAACCAGGGAGGAAGTTATCGAAACCCTACACGACCTAAAAGCAAATGATGTAGATGTTGTAACCATTGGCCAGTATTTACAACCAAGTAAAAAACATCTACCTGTTCAAAGTTTTATCACTCCAGAACAGTTTAAAGAATATGAAACCATTGGTTTGGAATTAGGCTTTAGACATGTTGAAAGTAGCGCTTTGGTAAGATCTTCCTACCACGCGCAAAAACACATCCACTAGTCATGATTAGGGTTGCCATAAATGGGTTTGGCCGAATTGGCCGACGCGTATTTAGACTCATACAAAACCATCCCAACCTTAGTGTAGTTGCCGTAAATGATTTAGCAGATGCGCATACCTTAAGTCATTTACTCAAATACGATAGTATTCATGGTGTTTTGCCAAACGAAGTATCTTGGGATGACCATCATATTATTGTAGACAATCAAAAGATTCCTCTGCTAAATCATAAGCATCCTAAAGATATTGACTGGCGTCCTTATGATGTTGATTTCACCATCGAAGCTAGCGGAAAATTCAAGACTACAGAAGATTTAGAATGGCATATTAAAAATGGTGCCAATCGTGTGATTTTATCGGTACCTCCTTTAGATGATAGTATCAAAACTATTGTCATGGGGGTCAACGACGATTTTTTGGATGGTACAGAAAAAATTATTTCCAACGCCTCATGTACCACCAACAATGCGGCGCCAATGCTAGCTGTTGTTAAGGAACTCTGTGGTGTCAAGCAGGCTTATATTACCACGGTTCACTCCTACACAACAGACCAAAGCTTGCACGATCAACCTCACAGGGACTTAAGAAGAGCACGTGCCGCAGGGCAATCTATTGTTCCTACAACTACTGGTGCCGCCAAGGCTTTGACCAAAATATTCCCCGACCTTTCCAATGTTATTGGGGGCTGCGGAATAAGAGTGCCCGTAGCCAACGGCTCCTTAACGGATATCACTTTTAACGTGGAAAACACGGTATCTATAGAAGATATAAACCAAGCCTTTAAAAAAGCTTCAGAAACTAAGCTGAAAGGCATTTTGGAATACACCGAAGACCCCATCGTATCCATAGATATTGTAGGAAATACCCACAGTTGCATCTTCGACTCACAGATGACTTCCGTGATAGGAAATATGGTTAAAATTGTAGGGTGGTACGACAATGAAACTGGATATTCTTCAAGAATTTTAGATTTAATTTGCAATTTATCGGACAAATCATGACTTTTATCGAATAAATATTTATATTTGTTACAATAAAAGCGGTCTAAATATGTCCCAAATTAAGTACTTCATCCTTATTTTAGGCTTCAGTTGTTGGCTTCAGCTAGGAGCGCAAAACAACGCTGATGATCGTGATTTATTGCAAATGCGCATTGAAAATCACATCACGTATGCTTCCTTAAACAGTAGCCGTGGCGATTATTACGAGGCAAAGGAAAATCTTACAAATGCTTTGGATATAGCCAAAACTATTGGCAACAAACAAAGTCAAGGAATTATCTATACCAAAATTGCCAAACTGCAATACACCATTGAAGAGTCCAAAGAAGCAATAGTTTCCCTTAATAAAGCCGCAGAGATTCAAAGGGAGATTGAGGATTACGCCAATTTAGCCATAACCTATAATGTTTGGGGAGTTATTTACTACAGCTCCAAGGATTACCAAACGGCTTTAGACTACTTTAATTCTGCCAAAACCAAATTTGAAGAGGAAGACCTAGAGGAATACATTCCGGAAGTATGCCTTAATGAAGCAAAGGTGTACATTCAAATGGAAGACTACAAACAGGCCAAAGCCCAATTGGAAAAAGCCATTGTACTTGCCAAAAAATACAATCAAAACAATATTTTAAGTAGTGCCTTAATCAATAATGGAAAAGTTCTCCAACAACTAGGCAATAGTGATTTGGCCCTTTCTGTTACGAACGACGGATTAAAAATTGCCCAACAGAACAAGCTTATCGAAAGCCTCAACGAAAGTTACCTTACATTGAGCGACATTTACCAATCTGAACAAAACTACAAGCTTGCCAACGAATTTTTGCTCAAGCACATTAAGTTATCAGATTCTATATTGGATATCAAACGTGAGAACTTGAGCCCGGAAAAACGCACACAATTTATCAGTGAATATAAAGATGCCGAGAACCAACAGTTAAAGGCAGAAATGAAGCAAAAGAATGCCGATAGCAACCTTACCAAAATCACCACTATTTTGAGTATTGCCCTTATCACCATTCTTTCGCTGCTAACGCTTTCACTGTACAAAAACAACAATATTAGGCTCAAGACCAACAACATGCTTCATAAGAAAAATGACGAGTTGGTATTAGCCAAAGAGAAGGCTGAATTGGCGTCCAAAACAAAAGCCAATTTCCTTTCCACGGTAACACATGAGCTTAGAACACCTTTGTATGCCGTTACCGGATTGACCAATATGCTTTTGGAAGAACAACCAAAACCAGAACAGATACCTCACTTAAAATCACTGAAATTTTCTGGAGACTATCTTTTAACCTTCATCAATGACATTCTACAGATCAATAAAATTGAAGCCAACAAAGTAGACTTGGATCCTGAAATTTTTGATTTAAAGAAGAAAGTAGGCAATGTGATTTCCGCGCTCAACAATTCTGCCATGGACAATAACATTACCATGCATTTTGAGTACGACAAAGACCTTCCTCGCACCTTTGAGGCCGATCAACTTAAGATTTCCCAAATCTTGATCAACCTTATCGGTAACGCTATTAAGTTTACCAAAGACGGTGATATTTGGGTAAGAGTTACCAAAATGAATGAAAAAGATGGGGTATATGGGGTAAGGTTTGAAGTGGAGGACAACGGTATAGGAATTACCAAAGAAAAGCAGGAGCACATGTTTGAAAGTTTCTCTCAAGGCTCCATTCAAATAAACCGTAAATACGGAGGAACTGGGCTTGGACTTTCCATTGTGAAAGGGCTTATAGAAATCCTGAAAGGAAAAATCTACCTTAAAAGTGAGCTCGGAAAAGGATCTACCTTCATTTTTGAAGTGCCAATGGCTTATGCTGAAAAGCTTGAGACCATCGCGAAACCAAACTATTCAAATAACATCAATCAATTGGACTTAAGCAATGTTAAAATTTTGGTTGTCGAGGACAACAAAATTAACCAAATGATCACGAAGAAGATTTTGAACAAAATGAACCTTCAGTGCGATGTCGTGGACAATGGTGAAGATGCCGTTGAGAGAGTAAAAGAAGTGAATTACAGTGTTGTTTTAATGGATATCCACATGCCAGGAATTAGCGGATTGGAAGCCACCAAAATCATTAGAACTTTCGACAAAGAACTTACCATTTTTGCCCTTACTGCGGTAACCTTGGAGGACAAAATGCATGAGTTTGATGAAGCTGGCTTCAACGATATTATCTCAAAACCGTTTAAACAGGAAGATTTTGAGAAGAAGCTATTCAACGCTTTAAGTAACCAGAATCAGGCTTCTACCATTTAATTTTAAAATTGGCTAACGAAGGTATTCACCTTTGAATTTAACAATTCTGGTTTATCCAACTGTACTTCTATGGGCAAATAGAACAGGTTATCTTGATTTTTGAAATGTGGAGATAGGCGCATATAGTCCTTTTCGGTAGTAATGATCAGTTCTTCGTTTTTCAACATATCAATCTCACTTTCTGAAAAATCGTGGTGATCCTTAAAGTTTAAGTGTTTAAACTCTAGTTGAAAAGACTTCAAATACTCCAAAAGAGGTTTTGGATTCGCTATACCTGTCACCAAGCTAAACGTTTTACCCTTCAACAAATCAAGAGACATTTCTCCTGTTCGACCTTTAAGTACACTCGAATAATCAATGGAACTAAAAAACACCTCTTGGCCTTCCCTTGGATTCAATTGCTTTATAATTTCTGTTTTTTCAACTTTACCCAAATTGTTTGGGCATTTGGTTACTACAATCACATCGGCACGTTTTGCACCAGATCTAGGCTCTCTTAAATCGCCTGTTGGCAACAAAATATCGTTGGCGTATAATTTGGAATACGAAGTCAACAATAAATAAAATCCCGCCTTAACTTTTCGGTGCTGAAAAGCATCGTCCAAAAGGATAATTTCAGGAGCACTTTTCAATTTGCGTAATTCGGCAATACCATGACGTCTGTCCTCATCTACACAAACCAATAAATCTTCAAACTTAGAATGAAACTGGAAAGGTTCATCACCAATATCTTCCACTGTTGTTTCGTTATTAGCCAAAAGAAAACCCTTGGTTTGCCTTCTATACCCCCTACTCAAAGTTGCCAAAGATCGATCTTCCCCTAACAACCTCACCAAATATTCAATCATTGGAGTTTTTCCCGTTCCCCCTACACTCAAATTACCAACTGCGATTACAGGGAAATTATATTCCGTCGACTTAAAAACACTAACATCATATAATTTGTTTCGTAACCAAGTGATCACATAATAAACAGGAACAAAAGGCAATAAAAGCTTCCGAAGTAAGTGCATAAATGACTATTTAAACAGCATTGAATTGGTTTGGCAATATAGTCAATATTTAAATCATGCTTCTTTACAATTTCTAACCTCATGAAAACTGTCGAGCGTATCACTTTATTTTTATCTTTGAAACAAACAATACTTTTATGCTTATAAAAGATGTCATTGCGCATTTGGAAGATTTGGCCCCAACGGCCTATGCCGAAGATTTTGACAATGTAGGCCTTTTGGTAGGAGACAAAAACACTCCCCTAAAAGGTGTTTTGGTAACTTTAGACACTTTGGAAGCCGTGGTTGACGAAGCCATTGAGCACAACTGCAATCTTATTGTGAGCTTCCACCCCATCATTTTTAAAGGATTAAAAAAACTAAACGGTAACAGTTATGTGGAGCGAGTGGTGATTAAAGCCATTCAACATAACATTGCCATTTATGCCATTCATACAGCTTTGGACAATGCCTTACAAGGCGTAAACGATATTATCTGCAACCAATTAGAATTACATTCCAAAGAAATATTGATTCCACAAAAAAGCACCATAAAAAAACTGACCACTTATGTCCCTACAGAATCCGCTGTTCAGTTAAGGGAGGCTTTATTTACAGCAGGAGCTGGTAGCATAGGTAATTACGAACAATGTAGTTTTAATACGGAAGGTACTGGAACCTTTAAAGGAAATGCCTCCTCCAATCCTACAAAAGGAGAAAAGGAAGTATTACATTACGAACCTGAAACCCAAGTTTCAGTAACCTTTCAAAAACATCATGAATCCAATATTCTAAAGGCTCTTTTTTCTGCCCATCCCTATGAAGAAGTAGCTTATGAAGTACAAACTTTGGACAACATCAACCAAACGATAGGCATTGGTATGATTGGGGAACTGGAAGAAGCCATGGAACCTGTACACTTCCTAAATTATGTAAAGGAAAAAATGAACGTATCGGTAATTAGACACACCGAACTCCCACAAAAAACCATCAAAAAAGTGGCAGTTTTGGGAGGCTCCGGAAGCTTTGCCATTGGTGCCGCAAAAGCAGCCAAAGCTGACATTCTAATTACTTCAGACTTAAAATATCATGACTTCTTTTCGGCCGAAAACCAAATTATTTTAGCCGATATTGGTCATTACGAAAGCGAACAGCACACAAAAACATTTTTAGCAGACTATCTATCAAAAAAAATTACTAATTTTGCAGTCGTTTTATCGATGACAAATACCAATCCAGTAAAGTATTTATAATTATGGCAAAAAAAGTTGAAGCTTCTGTTGAAGAACGATTAAGAGCGTTATACGATTTACAATTAATCGATTCCAGAGTAGACGAGATCAGAAACTTAAGAGGCGAGCTTCCTTTAGAGGTAAGAGACCTTGAAGATGAAGTAGAGGGATTAAATACAAGACTTGAAAAATTAGGTTCAAATCTTGAAATGATTGATGAGGAAATCAAAGGGAAGAAAAATTTAATTGAAGAAGCCAAAGCTTTGATTAAAAAATACAGTGAGCAACAAAAAAATGTTAGAAATAACAGAGAATACAACTCATTGACCAAAGAAATAGAGTTTCAGGAATTGGAAATTCAATTGGCCGAAAAACACATTAAAGAGTTCAAGGCGCAAATTGAGCAGAAAAAAGAAATCATTGCTGAAACCAAAGATCGTCTTAAAGACCGTCAGACTCACCTTAAGCACAAGCGCAGTGAGTTGGATGCTATTTTAGCCGAGACCGAAAAAGAAGAACAAGCGTTACTTCAGAAATCGGAAGAATACCAAGAGCAAATCGACAGCAGATTGGTAAAAGCTTACCATAGAATCCGTAGTAATGTAAAGAATGGTTTAGCCGTTGTGCCAATTGAAAGAGGCGCTTCTGGAGGTTCTTTCTTTACAATTCCACCACAAATCCAGGTTGAAATTGCTTCTCGTAAAAAAGTAATTACAGACGAGCACAGTGGACGTATTTTGGTAGATGCGCAGTTAGCCGATGAACAAAGAGAGAAAATGGAAAAATTGTTCTCCAAACTTTAGAACATCATAAAACTTCATATAAAAATCCCTAACCTATCGGTTAGGGATTTTTTTTGTGACCTCTTTCTTATAGTTTCCAATAAGGTTTTCCAAAGTCCAACGACTATTAAAAGAAAAACGCTATGAAACCTATCAGCACCTTTATCATTGCCATTCTATTTTTCAGTTGCAACAACCACGCACAAGTAAACACGCAACAACAAGCCTTAATGAATGTAGAACCTATTGAAGTTCCTTTGGAAAATGGTTTGGCCCGCGCCTATTTTGCCAGCGGATGCTTTTGGTGCGCCGAAGCCATTTACGAAAGTGTAAAAGGTGTAGAAGAAGCCATTTCTGGGTACTCCGGAGGCCACTCAGAAAACCCTACGTATGAAGATAGCAACACAGGGCGTACAGGACATGCGGAAGCCATTGAAGTGATTTACAATCCAAAAGTAGTGGATTTTGCAACCTTGATCGATGTCTACTTCAACTCCCAGGATCCAACCCAATTTAACGGACAAGGTCCTGACAGAGGTAGCCAATACCGCTCCATTATTTTTTACCAAAATGAAGAACAGAAACAAATAGCCATTGAAAAAAAAGCCGCTTGGGCAAAAAAATTAAATACCGAAATCGCTGCTGAAATCATGCCATTCCAAAAATTTTGGGAAGCCGAAGCCTATCATCAGGACTTTGAAAAACGCAACCCCAATCACCCTTACATCAAAAATGTCTCCCAACGACGTTTGGAAAATTTCAAGCGTACTTGCCCTATGCTCATCAAAAATGATGATGAATAAACATCAAACTCAAACATAAAAAAAGCCCACCAAGAAAGTGGGCTTTAAGCTGCAATAACAGTATACTATTAAACAATTATCGCCTAGATTGAACTAATTTACCTGTCACACGCTCTCCATTCACCGTCAATACATAAATGAGCGTATTGTTTTGCAGGGCTGGTAAATTGACATTATATGAGTTTTCACCTTGCTTCAAATCTCCTTCAAAAACCATTTTAACACGTTGCCCCAGTAAATTCATCAATTCCAAACTTCCCTTAGAATCTTCGGGAGCCACTACCTTAAAGTTAACTTGATCGTTAAAAGGATTTGGATATGCTTTGATAATGGTTTTGGAAGGAAGTTGCTTTATGGAAGTGTCTTCTTCCAATGACATTCGGGCGGCTGGAGCTACCTCCTCTTCTTCACATGTAGTGGCATCAGACACACATGTGGTATCATCCTTTCTTCTAGCTTTAATGCTAAACCCATCTCCCGCATTAATAGTAAACTGTACGGCATCCTGCCAATCTCCGTCATTGTTATTATATTCATAATCGACACCTTCTCCATCAAGTGGACTCATAACTTCTAAAATTATTTCTGCAGAGGAACAAGATGCCGCTTGAACCACTTGAACAACTGGAGTTGAAGGAGCATCCGCTGCTGGATCAACATCCACAGGCACCGCAGTAGAAATACAGCCAGTTATAGTATTCATAGCCCGAACAATATAAGAACCAGGGGAAACGGAATTAAAAACCCCCGTAATATTGGTAAACGCTGCTGGATCTACACTATCCAAACTAAAAGCCAATCCTGCTGTAGCCGAAGTCACAGTTATTGTGCCGGTAGGTGATGAACATGTAGCATCCACAGCACTTAGCGTTGGTGGAGAAGGCAAAGGATTTATGGTAACACTAATGTCTACATTCGCTTTACAACTTGTATCGTTTAAGGTCACTTCTGCCCAAAGATCCCCAACAGTATTCAAATTGGCCGTTGTAGGAGAGGCTACTGACACCCCTCCATTTCCAGGTTCTCCATCATACCAGGCAACTGTTCCTGCCTCACCATCCAATACAGTGGCGTCACTCAAAGTTAAATCCGTAGATGACTCATCTGCACAAATCACAAATGGAGAATCAACTGGTGTTGGCAATGGGTTTACCGTCAAACTTATATCTACTGTTGATTTACAGCCGGTTCCTGTCAAGGTCACCTCTGCCCAAAGGTCACTTATTGTGTTCAAGTTGGCAGTTGAGGGGGTACCGATCAAAGAACCACTATCCTCAGGATCTCCATCATACCAGGCAACAGTTCCTGTCTCTCCATCTAGCACGGTTGAATCACTCAGGGTTAGGTCTGTAGACGTCTCATCTGCACAGATTGTAAATGGCGCATCGGCAGGTGTTGGAACTGGGTTTATGGTTACACCGATATCCACAGTTACCTTACAGCCAGTTTCTGTCAAGGCCACCTCTGCCCAAAGGTCACTTATTGTGTTCAAGTTGGCAGTTGAGGGGGAACCTATCAAAGAACCACTATTCTCAGGATCCCCATCGTACCAGGCCACAGTTCCTGTCTCTCCATCCAACACGATTGCATCACTCAAGGTTAAGTCTGTAGATGTCTCATCTGCACAAATCACAAAGGGAGAATCAACTGGCGTTGGCAATGAGTTCACAGTTACACTTATATCAACATTTGCTTTACACCCTGTACCGTTTAAGGTCACCTCAGCCCAAAGGTCACTAATTGTATTCAAATTAGCCGTTGTGGGAGAGACTACCAAAGAACCTCCATTTCCAGGCTCACCGTCATACCAGGCAACAGTCCCAGATTCTCCATCTAGCACAGTTGCATCACTCAAGGTTAGGTCTGAAGATGTCTCATCTGTACATATTGTAAATGGAGAATTAACTGGTGTTGGCAAAGGGTTTATGGTAACCGTATCCGTTGCGGGTGTCAAACAAACACCACCTGTTGGCGTATAAGTAATTGTATATGTCCCTGGGGTACTATTTTCCAAATCAATAACGCCATTACTTTGATTACTCCAGACCAAACCGGATGGAGAAGATCCAAAAGTTCCACTAGGAGATACCGGCACCGTTGGAGCCGCAGTTCCCCCTGCTACTGCACAAAAAGGGGAACTATATTCCAATTGAGCCGAGCCAAAAACAAAGTTAACAGGAATAGGATCTACAAAGTCCTTAAGAGCAGCCGTATAAGAATCTGACGCCTTTGTTTTTACAAACACAGTTCTAATGTTGGCGGATAAACAATTGGCATTTAAAATTGCGTCAATATTTACAGCCGCCTCCACAAAGGCATATGAGATATAAGTATTCGCCCCAAAAGCTTGATATGGGACTGAAATTCCGCCACTTCCATTAGTTGCCCCAAAAGCAACACTTCCTTCTTCTGGAATTTCCTTTTCCACAAATTGATATGTACTTCCCGTTTGTTCCCATACATAAAAATGAACTGTAGCATTGGTTCCCCCATTACTATACTCCATAGAGAGTGTAAAATCTCCCGGTGTTCTCCCATTTGTAGCCGCCAAGGAACTAGTTCCGTCTGCATCTACTGAAGAAAAGGTTCCTTCAGGTTCTCTGGTAAAAATTCCCTGGGAAAATTCAAAATCAATATAACTTGTTCCATTTGTAGTCAATCTATCCCCAGCTAGCATCACCCACTTTTCAGTACCACTAGTGCTTTGGTGCAAAACAACCGTATTAATATCACATTTACTGGTTGGTTTCCCAGATGACCACTTCCAATCATTTGGGTTATCATCAAAAGAGCTACCTCCCGTAAAACTTAAATCGGACTGGGAGTTATAATCGTCCCGAACAAATCCAGTAGAACTAGAATCTACTGGCCCCCATATACCTCCAACCTGCTGAAGAACAAACCCTCCTGTACCGCTTCCAAAAATCCAATCTCCAGCACTATCATTTGTGAGAAGGTTACCATCAATATCAAAACCACCTGTTGGAGGGTTTACAGGGGCTACTTGAGAAAAAGCATTGCACATAAAAAAAAGAACGATGATCAACATTGTCCTTTTTAAGATATAATGTAATAATTGAGAAAAAGAAATGTTTTCGAGTAACAGTATTGCACAGTACTCTTCATCAAAAATTGTTGTTTGTGTTTTCATTGGTCTTAGAATTAAATTGGTTATTAAATAATGCTTAGGTTAATCCCAGATAGATTAATGAGGTTCTAAAACCAAACACAAGAAAATATAAGTCAACAGCCATTGGGAGCTTTGCCTCTAACATAAATACCTCGAAATAGTGTGTAATTGATAGCAAAAATTCTACACAATCACAGAAGATGTTGGTGCCTGTTTGCTATTAATAAATTTAATCTTGGAGAGAATTGCGAATTAAATTCAATTCGACTTTCATATACATCTAAACTAATTTTAAAAAATACGTCCACAAAATAAAACCGTTGGACGACTAAAATTAACTTTAATTTACTGATTTTCAGAAGAATAAAACTACAAAGCATCCATTTAAAGTGCTCATTTTCAAGAAAATTTGGGTTAAAATCATCCAAACCCAAAGCTTCACCCGTATATATTATAAATATCCCGCAGTTTGCGTCTATATATATTGAAAGCGCTTCTACCAATGGTCGAAGCGCTTTTTCTTTAAATATTTCTTTAAGAATTATCCCTCAAAATCAATCTTCCTGTGGGTGCCGTCACAATAGGGTTTGTTAGCAGAACCTCCACAACGGCAAAAAGCAGTCGTTTTATCTTTGGTCTCAGTTCGGCCATCCGTATGGTTCACACTTAAGGTACCGTGTACCAATAACGGTCCATTTTCCATAATCTCCACTTTAGTTTCCATCGCTTTAATATTATCTTGTTTTGCACCGTTCATATAAAAACTCAATGCGCCAGAAGGGCATTGTTTTACTTGGTTAACCAAGGCCGATGTACTCGCAGCTTGAATCTTAATCCACGGTTTATCCTGAGGTTGGAAAACATCAGGCAAGCCTTTCACACAAATTCCCGAATGAATGCATTTTCCAGGTTCCCAAACAATGGTGACTTCTCCATTGCTATATTCTTTTGTAACATCCATGGCCGCGGTTTTTACTAAAGATACAAATTCCCTGTTGAAATCTCTCCTAATTTACACTTCATTCCTAGATTTATAATTCCTATTTTTGTGAACAACCCAAAAAAAAAATTACAATTGTCTACATATAAATCAGGTTTGAATTTTGCCAAAGAACTAGACCAAAATGACGACCTCGCACCATACAGAACCAAGTTTCACATCCCAAAAGATTCACAAGGAAACGAGCTAATTTACCTTTGCGGAAATTCATTAGGACTACAACCCAAAACCACCAAATCTTACATTGATCAAGAATTGGAAGATTGGGCCAATCTAGGTGTTGAAGGCCATACCGATGCCAAAAACCCATGGATGCCCTACCATGAATTCCTAACGGAAAACATGGCTAAGGTAGTTGGTGCCAAACCTATCGAGGTGGTGACCATGAACACCCTTACGGCCAACTTGCACTTTATGATGGTGTCCTTTTACAAACCTACTGCAAAACGTTATAAAATTGTCATCGAATCTGATGCGTTTCCTAGTGACAAGTATGCTGTGGAATCACAATTGCGCCACCATGGTTATGACGATAAGGAAGGATTGATTTTATGGACACCACGAGAAGGGGAAGAATTGCTGCGCTATGAAGATTTACAAGCAATTTTAGACGCCCATGGCGATGAGATTGCCCTGATCATGATTGGAGGTGTCAACTACTATACAGGACAATATTTCGATTTAAAGCGTATTACGCAAATGGGGCATGAACATGGTTGTATGGTTGGTTTCGACTGTGCCCATGGAGCCGGAAATGTGCAACTCAACCTTCACGATTCGGGAGCCGATTTTGCCGTTTGGTGTACCTATAAGTACCTCAACTCAGGCCCTGGAAGTTTAGCAGGTGCCTTTGTGCACGAACGCCATGCCCATGACAAAACCCTCAACCGTTTTACGGGCTGGTGGAGTCATAATAAACAAACCCGTTTTAACATGCGTCATGAGTTTGACGTCCTACCGGGAGCAGAAGGTTGGCAATTGTCCAACCCTCCTATTCTTTCCTTGGCGGCTATCAAGGCTTCCTTGGATATCTTTGGAGAAGTAGGCATCGAAAAACTCACTAAAAAATCGAAAGAACTAACAGGCTATTTTGAATTCTTACTGAAAGAACTTGGCGAGGACACCATTAGAATCATCACTCCTGAAAATCTAAACGAGCGTGGTTGCCAATTGTCCATTCAAGTAAAAAATGCCGATAAAAATCTACATAAAAAATTAACCGAAGCAGGTGTGATTAGTGACTGGAGAGAGCCTGATGTGATTCGTTGCGCTCCCGTGCCGCTTTACAATTCTTTTCAAGATGTGTACCACATGGTAGACAAGTTAAAAGCTATTTTAAATTAAACACACCGTCTGACGTTTGACAACTAAAAATGAATAACACACAACAAAATATATTGATTATTGGCGCTGGACTTTGCGGAAGTCTTTTGGCCCTTCGTCTTGGACAAAGAGGTTATAAGGTAACCGTTTATGAAATGCGCCCCGATTTGCGAAAAGTAGACATTAGTGCTGGACGCTCCATTAACCTAGCCTTTTCAGACCGTGGCATCAAGGCCATGAATATGGTAGGTATTCAAGACCAAATTGAGCCCTTGTGTATTCCAATGAACGGGAGAATGCTCCACGACTTGGAAGGCAACACGTCTTTTTCTCCCTATAGCGGAAGACATGAGTACATCAATTCCATATCAAGAGGAGGCCTCAATGCGCTGTTATTGGACGAAGCCGAAAAGCACGAAAACGTCACCATTCATTTCAACAAAAAATGTAAATCGGTTGACTTTGAAAATACCACAGCACTTTTTAAAGACTACGATACCAATACCGAATTTGAAGCAAATGCCGATGTCATCTTCGCTACGGATGGCGCCGGTTCTGCCATGAGAAAAAGCTATTATTTGGGCAAAAAGTTCCTATTTAGCTTTTCACAGAATTATCTAACACATGGCTATAAGGAATTAAGCATTCCACCAACCGAAGACGGTGGTTTTAGAACCTACAAAAATGCCCTTCACATTTGGGGTCGCGATGCCTTTATGCTCATCGCCCTACCAAATTTAGACGGCAGCTTTACGGTAACCCTGTTTTTAAGTTTTGATGAAGGCGAATACAATTTCAATAATTTAACCACTAAAGAGCGTGTTGAAGAGTTCTTCTCTACTTACTTTAAGGATGCTTTGGAATTGATGCCAAATCTGGCCGAAGAGTTTTTTGAAAACCCAACAGCACCACTTGGAACCGTAAAATGTTCACCTTGGCATTACAAAGGCAACACATTATTGATGGGTGACGCGGCACACGCCATTGTACCTTTTTATGGACAAGGCATGAATGCTTCTTTTGAAGATGTCACCGAATTGGATAAGGTTTTGGAAGAAGGCCACACCGATTGGGAAACCATCTTTAAAATCTACGAAGCCAACAGAAAAAAGGACACCGATGCCATAGCTGATTTGGCCATCGATAATTTCTTCGAAATGAAAGGCCACGTGAACAAGGCCAATTTCAGGGAAAAACGCCAATTGGAAATGGCCCTTGAAAAAACCTTCCCAACGGAATATTCCTCTAAATATTCCCTAGTAACCTTCAATGAAGAACTTGGCTATCAAGAAGCCATGTTACGTGGAAGAGCCCAAGACAAAGCCATCTTAAACATGTTGGCCGATGGCATTATTTCCAATGTTGAAGACATGACCGAAGCAGAACTTAAAGAAACCCTAGAAAACATAAAAACCGCTACCGAGAACATTTTGGAAGACGACAGAATAGCGGGAATGAAACAATAAGCATGAGCGAAGAAAAGAAAGTAACCCCTAGAGGCGCCTACCCACACGTAAAGGTAGTTGGCGATTTTATTTTTGTTTCTGGAACCAGTTCCAGAAGACCAGACAACTCCATTGCCGGTGTAGAATTGGTAGATGAAATGAATACCAAAATTTTCAATATTGAAGTACAGACCCAAGAGGTTTTAAAGAATATCGACAAGACCTTACAAACCGTTGGCGCCAGCTTAAAAGATGTGGTAGATGTTACCACGTTTTTGGTAAACATGAATGACTTTGCTGGCTATAACAAAGCCTATGGCGAGTTTTTTGATAAAGCCACAGGCCCTACAAGAACCACTGTAGCCGTACACCAATTGCCACATCCAGACTTGCTAATTGAAATAAAAGTAACGGCTTATAAAAAGGCCTCAGAATAAAGACATACAATCAAGAATCATTAAGAATCTTTCAGCATGGTTCTTCTATCTGTTAATGAAATGAATATCCAAAATTATATCAACGGTGAATTCCTCTCACCTTCCTCGGAAAGTTGGTTGGACAATTACTGCCCGGCCAATGGTGAAGTCTATGGCCAAATTCCCAACTCTTCCAAAGAAGATGTAGAAAACGCATATATCGCAGCCAAATCGGCGTTCCCTACTTGGTCACAGACTACCTTGGAAGAACGCAGCAGAATTCTCCTAAAAATTTCAGAACTGATAGAAGCCAATTTGGAAGACCTTGCCAAGGCTGAAAGTATCGACAATGGAAAACCGCTAAGTCTATCCAAATCCATTGACATCCCAAGAGCGGCCAGCAATTTCCGTTTCTTCGGAAATGCCATTACGCAATTCGCTAGCGAAAGTCACGAAAGCGTCGGGCAACAAGCAGTGAACTATACATTGCGTCAACCTATTGGTGTAGTGGGTTGTATTTCCCCTTGGAATTTGCCATTATATTTATTCACATGGAAAATCGCCCCTGCTATTGCTGCCGGAAACTGCGTAGTTGCCAAACCCAGTGAGATCACGCCTATGACGGCTTATCTTTTGGGAGCTATTTGTAACCAAGCAGGCTTACCTAAAGGTGTTTTGAATATTGTCCACGGATTAGGAACCTCAACTGGACAAGCCATTATAGGGCATCCAGATATCAAAGCCATTTCCTTTACAGGCGGCACCGCTACTGGAGCACATATTGCCAAAGTTGCAGCGCCAATGTTCAAAAAACTATCGCTGGAATTAGGTGGCAAAAATCCAAATATCATTTTTGCGGATTGCGATTATGAGGATATGCTAAAAACTACGGTTCGTTCTTCGTTTGCCAACCAAGGACAAATCTGTTTATGTGGTAGCCGAATTTTTGTGGAGCGTCCTATTTACGAAAAGTTCAAAACCGATTTTGTTGAGAAAGTAAAGGCCCTTAAAATTGGTCATCCATCTGAAGCATCAACCAATATTGGGGCTTTGGTATCCAAGCCACATTTGGAAAAAGTCATTAGCTATATTGACATTGCCAAAGAAGAAGGCGGAACGATTCTTTGCGGAGGCAAGCAAGTAACTATTGAAGGCTATGAAAACGGTTATTATTTGGAGCCAACGGTTATAGAAGTCCCTACTGACGAATGTCGCGTGAACCAAGAAGAAATTTTTGGCCCAGTAGTGACCATCATGCCTTTCGACACAGAAGATGAAGTCCTGCAAATGTCAAACAAAGTCACTTACGGTCTATCCTCTACCCTTTGGACCAACGATTTAAAACGCACCATGCGAATGAGCCAACAACTACAAGCAGGAATTGTTTGGGTTAACACGTGGTTGATGAGAGATTTGCGCACGCCTTTCGGAGGCGTTAAAGCTTCAGGGGTCGGTAGAGAAGGTGGTTTTGAAGCCTTGCGTTTCTTTACCGAAGCCAAGAATGTATGTATTTCCTACTAATCCAATACCTAGGGTTCGTTTTTTAATTTACCATGAAAAGGAAACTGAAATTTGCAGTCTTAGCTATCATCCTATTGGTTGCTCTTGGCCTGTATTATCTAAAATTGGATTTTCAAAAAACGGCTCCCACACTTTATTTCAACGGGAACTTTATAACCATTAATGATGCCCAGCCAAAAGCCAATGCCATGTTGGTGGAACATGGCATCATTAAACACATTGGGGACCTAAAAGATTTTTCTGATAAAGACCTTGAAAATGTTCTGAAAAGAGATTTACAAGGCGCAACGGCACTTCCTGGATTTATTGATGTCCATACTCATTTTGCCTTAAGCATGTTCCTTTCGGAAATGCATGACCTATCTGGATTCAAACACCCCAACAACGAGGCTATTTGGAACTCCTTTGAAGACATTGTAAAACAAACTCCAAAAGGCGAATGGATTGTGTGCAAAGGTTTGGATCCCGTGATGACAGAAGATTTACAAACCCCAAGTATTCAATACTTGGATCACATTGCACCAGAGAACCCTGTGGTTATTTTTAGTCAAAGTTTGCATAATTACTGGGCCAATTCCAAAGCTTTTGAAATGGTAGGAATTACTTCAAAAACTCCTAATCCATCGTCACACAGTTATTACGAACATGATGCTAAAGGAAATTTAACTGGAGCCATTGTAGAGCAAGAAGCTTTTAAGCCTTTTATAGAGAAGTTAAAGGAAGACGTGCTGACCTCTGCATTACTGAGCCGAGCAGCGCAAAAAGTAATGAGAGCCTATGCCCAAAATGGGAATACAAGCATTGTGTCTACCGGTATCACCATCAATGATAAAAAGCCTTTATTGCTCTTTGAACATTTATCAAACAAAGAACCAAATCTCTTAGGTAGTTTCCTTGAAAAATTAAGTTTTTTTCCCAAAAGAGAACCAACGCCACGACATTTTTTGTACATCCGCCATGACATGGCCCATTTGCTCCCTGAGAAAAAACTGAGCAATGATTTTTACAATATTATTGGCATTAAACATTGGTACGATGGTTCGCCTTACACAGGTTCCATGTATATGAATGAACCATATTTGGAATCTGATTTAACCCAAAACAAATTACACATATCCAAAAACTCAAGAGGTAAGGCTTTAACCTCCAAAGACAGTTTACAACAATTCATCAAAACCTATCATACCGCAGGTTGGCAGATGGCATTTCATGCACAGGGCGATGCTGCCAATTCGGATATTATCAGGGCGTTCCGTTCCTTGAAAGGCACTTTGGATTTCAGCAATTCGAGACATCGTTTGGAGCATTGTTTGTTACTTTCCAAAAATGACCTACCCAAATTAAAAACCTTAAACCTCACCCCTAGTTTTCATATTAACCATTTGTATTACTATGGAGATGCTTTAGGCAAAGACATCTTGGGAGAAGATCGCAGCCATGCCATGCTTCCATTAAAATCGGCTCTAGATAATGGTATTGTGAGCAGCATTCATGCCGATCAGCCTATGTTCGAAAGTAAACCGTTCAGGCTTATTCAAACAGCTGTGGAACGCAAAACAACCTCAGGTCACATTATTAATGAGGAAGAACGCATCTCTTTGATGGACGCCATAAAAACTTTGACCATTAATGCGGCATGGCAAATTGAGATGGAGGATAAATTAGGTTCCTTGGAAACAGGAAAATATGCCGATTTTATCATACTTGACAAGGATCCATTTTCGGTAGCCACTGAAAATTTAGATGACATTAAATGTGTGGAAACTTTTATAAATGGGAATAAAGTAATATACTGACCCATGATTAATGAAATGTAAATATTAAGACATGAATTTAAACTTAAACAATAAATACGCTTTGGTTTGCGGAAGTACCGCAGGTATTGGAAAAGCCACAGCCATTGAATTAGCAAAGGAGGGTGCCAAAGTTACTTTGGTAGCCAGAAATGAAGATAAATTAAAAACGGTACTTGCCGAATTACCCAACAGCGAAGAGCACTCTTATATTGTTGCCGATTTTTCCAATCCCGAAGCACTGCAACAAAAGATGACTGATTTTATTTCAGCACATCACGGCTTTCATATTTTGGTAAACAATACAGGCGGTCCTGCCGGAGGCCCTGTTTTCGCTGCCAAATTGGAAGAATTTGAGAGCGCCTTTACCAATCATTTAAAATGTAATCACGTCTTGGCACAAGCGGTGGTTCCGTTTATGAAAGCCGAACGTTATGGACGTATCATCAATGTAATTTCTACCTCGGTAAAACAACCTTTGGACGGCCTTGGTGTGAGCAATACCATTCGCGGGGCTGTTGCCAACTGGAGTAAAACTTTGGCCAATGAATTGGGACAATTTGGTATTACTGTAAATAACGTTTTGCCAGGTGCTACAGGAACCGAGCGTTTGACAGAAATCATCAAAAACAAATCGGCTAAAACTGGCTCTAGTGAAGAAGCCGCTGCCGATGCCATGAAACAAGCCGTTCCTGCAAAACGTTTTGCACAGCCAGAAGAATTGGCCTATGCCGTAACGTTTTTGGCCAGCGAATGCGCCAGCTATATCAACGGAATTAACCTTCCGGTTGATGGTGGACGCACAAAAAGTTTGTAATTTTATAGAAACCCGCGTGAGGGGTTGAAGCAAGCTACCGTGTAGCGCGAAAAACCCGACCCGTAAGGGGCACGCCCAAAATATATTGTAATGAGTAAATTGGTAAGCCCATTAAATTTTAAAAAGTGGATTGACGAAAACCGTCATTTATTAAAACCGCCAGTTGGTAACAAATGTGTATGGCCTAATGGCGACTATATTGTAATGGTTGTTGGCGGCCCCAACAGTAGAAAAGATTATCACTATAACGAAACACCTGAGTTTTTCTACCAATTGGAAGGCGATATGGTGCTGCGCATCATGAACGATGGCCAACCTGAAGATATTGAAATCAAGGAAGGAGATATTTATTTGTTACCTCCGGGCGTGCCACATTCGCCACAACGTAAAGCCAATACGGTTGGTTTGGTGATTGAATACCCAAGAGCCGAAGGTGTGAATGATGCCTTGGAATGGTATTGCGAAAATTGCAACGAGCAACTGTATCGTGAAGAGTTTCCGTTGGATAACATTGAAACCGATATGCCTGTAATTTTTGATAAATATTATGGTGATTTGGACAAGCGCACTTGCAACAATTGCGGGCACGTTATGCAACCACCAACACCTGTAAAAACCGAAGAATAACCCCAAACCAAAACACTAGCTCATCACCCACCCATGGAAAAACGCAAACTTCGCATCAACGGCCATTCCCATTTACTTCCCTATCCAGAAGAGATTCCTCAGTTTATGAAAGACAAAGGTATTTTTTGGGTAGATAAGGACCGAAAATATATGCTTCAGAAAGATTGGAGCCGTCCGGTTACGGACTCTAGTTTCTTTTTGAAGGAGAAATTGGAATGGATGGATCGTTTTAATATCGATCATGCCGTAGTCCTAAATTTATCGCAACTGTACGGTAATGGTTTGCGCTTGGAAGAAATGAAGCAGGCCTTACGATTCCAGAATGATTTCAACGGAAGAATCCAAGCGGAAAACCCAAGTAAATTTACCTGTGGTTTTGTGGTACACCCAGGATTTGTAAGAGGTGCTTGTTGGGAAATTGAACGTTGTGTTGAGGAATTGGGCATGAACCTTTTGTGCTTGCCAACACACTATATGGACACCATTGGTACCTGGCGCTGTATTTTTGACGAAGAAAACGAGCCTATCTTTGAATTGGCAAATAAGTACAACTTGGCAGTAGAAATCCATCCTTATGATGGAGAAAAATTCATCAAGCTGCAAAACACGTCTTGGCGATTCCACTTAATTTGGATGTTGGCCCAATGTGCCGATGCCTACCATTTCTTGACCTTAAATGGTTATTATGAAAAGTATCCGAACATGCGGGTTTGTTTTGCCCACGGTGGACAATTGGCACAAATTAACCTAGGAAGACGTATTCAAGGGTTTGATGGTAGACACGATTTGTTTGAAGGCAAAGTACATCCAAGAAAAGCCGTTGGTCATAAAAATATTTTCTTTGATACTTTGGTTCATGACACGGGTTCTTTGGAACTCTTGATCAAAAACCAAACGTCCAAACAAGTGCTAATGGGCTTGGACGATCCTTACCCATTGGGAGAAATGGAAAGCGCTACGCAATCTTCCTATCCAGGGAAAATCCTGGATTTGGCTATAGAAAGAAAGATTATCAACGAACAGGAAAAAGACGCCATGTGGGAAGACAACGTCCTACAATGGCTGTTTGGTGACGACGAATCCAAAAAGCAAGCTTTAATCAACAAGATTTTATCATAATGCATTTTATACCTGAAGCCTTAGACGACTATGTAGTTGCCCATACAGAAAACGAACCGGAATTGCTACAACAGCTTACAAGGGAAACCTTTCAAAAGATTTTGCAGCCAAGAATGTTGAGTGGGCATTACCAAGGCCGCTTATTGAGTATGATTTCAAAAATTATCAATCCCAAGAGCATTTTGGAAATCGGTACTTATACAGGCTATTCTGCCCTATGTTTAGCAGAAGGGCTTCAGGAACATGGGGTGTTACACACGATTGACATCAATGAAGAGTTGGTGGATTTCCAACGTAAATATTTTGACATGTCTCCATATGGATCCCAAATCCACCAACATTTAGGAGATGCCACGGAAATTATCCCGGAACTGGACCTCACTTATGATTTAGTGTTTATTGATGCGGACAAGCCCAATTATGTCAACTACTTCCATTTGATTGTGGAGAGACTCAATAAAGGCGGCATTTTATTGTCCGACAATGTACTTTGGAGTGGTAAAGTGATCCAACAGGTAAAAGAGGATGACCTTTCAACCTTGGCTCTTCTGGAATACAATAAACTATTGAAAGAAGACAAACGTATAGAAACCGTATTACTCCCTATTAGAGACGGCCTAACTATAAGCCGAAAGCTGTAGGAACAAGCAATTAATCTGATTGTTGCTTTTACGCAAAAAGTTATCTCTTTTTTCTATCTTTAATGTATAACCTTTTTCACGTCAAAATGTTATACAGGTTTCGCTTTCACTTCATTGTAATATTCCTTTTTAAGGCAAGTCTTTGTGCAGGACAAAATTTGCCTTTTGGCTCACAACAAGACCCAAGTTTGGGCTTGGCTAGAACTGGGATGCTCCTTGATAATATTGGCGTATATCACAGAATTGAGGTTTCATATTCTGCAGAAAACACCCTTACGGAATTTAGTGCTCTCAAACGTATTCCCCTTTCTAATACTTTCAGTTTTTTGATTGGTACCAAATTGGACATTTATGATTCGATTGGGACAGGCAACAGAAGTTTCGGCATCAATGCTTCTACCGGTTTTGAGTATATGCCAAATGACAACCTATATCTAAACCTGATCTACAGCTATCGATTCAATGAGCTACCAGGTAGTGCCTATCACTACAATACGATCGACCAAAATAGTCTTAAAATGAATTTGGGGATTAAGTTCTAGAAAAGAAAACCAGTTGACAGCTATAAAACTTTACATCTTACGTCTTACAGACCCAGTGAATTGTTCTAAATCGTCCTTAACTTTGGTAAGTTCTTCTTGAACATCTTGGGTAATACTTGTATCAATGCCATTTTTTTCGGCGCTTTTGGTAATTTCCGATTTGATATCGGTAGAGGCATCGCGAAGCATGCGCATACCTTTCCCCAATCCTCTTGCTATTTCAGGAATTTTATCGGCACCAAACACCATGACTACTATAAATAGTATGAACATGACTTCGGTAGTGCCTATAAATAAAAATGTTCTTGATAGTATCACGATGCAAATATACTAAGTAGTTTATTTAGATGCTCAGTGTTTCAAAAATATTTAACGGTCAATTCTTATTCTCGTTAAGACGCTTTCTGTAGACCTCCAATTTTTCATTGAGATATTCAAACATCAACATATCGTTATTCAATTTATAGAGCTCCATGAAACGCTCATCTTCCGAAGCAAAATAGAAAAACTCCATTTTCCGGGATTCCTCCAACTCCTCAATTTCCAAAAGCATCTCCGAAAACTCAGACATGGTTTGATTCATATATTGATCCTGACGTTCCAACTTAATTAAATGCTTAAGCCGTTTGGTACGACCAGAAATCCAATTCATGATTGGGTTGAGCGGCACAATCCCGCCACCTGTAGTCGCTTCATAAAGCCTCCGTTCACTTTGGGTTTTACGCCTCCCTGTATAACCTGGGATGCCCACATCGTAAAAATTGATATCACGTTTGGCTTCAGAATTCTGTACATCCAGCAGTAAATTGCCAGTCAATACCTTCCCGACAATCACCTCATCCAATTCATTGATTTGGTCCTCCAAAGTCACTTTTACTGTTTTTGAATTGAAAATCTCAGCAGTTATGATTAGCTCTTTCGTTTTATACTTTATTCCCGTGATTTGCAACGTATCTTGAAGACTTGCCGGAATTTCAAAACTCCCGTTTTCATCTGTTTTAGTAAATTTACTTGCTGTTTTATTGATAACGTGAATACCCTCTACATCGCCACTTGCGGAAACAAGGCCTTCCAAAACCTTTTGCTGAGCACAGAGCATTCCTATACCAGCAAAGTAGCACAGAAAAAAAAGCTTCTTAATTTCTGCCACTCTGCGTGCTTAAAAAAAGTTTGCTTTTGTCATTGATATATTCAAGGAATTGCAATTCTTTGCCTTCGTCGAGTAAACTGTAATCCAAGCCACTGTCTTCCACATAAATGATAAAATCATCTACTTGATCTTTAGGGATTCCGAAGTTTTGCTCTAGAAACTCTTCGCTATATTGACTTTTAAAACTGCTCATAGGAATATCTACCGTATCAACTTTGTCTGCACTTTTATTAGTTGGCGATTCAAATAAAGGCACCAGAAGTAGACTTACAATGTTCTTAATATTCAAGCCATTCTTCATGGTTTGTCCTTGAGAGTGCATCGTGAAATTTTCAGTTCTGGATCGGGCATCATCTGGAAACTCAAATTCTTCCATATTTCCCAATCCCAAATCAAGCCCCTTTAAATCGGCATTATAAATTTTGATACTTTCCACATCTATCATCAAATTCCCAGAAAGATCATATGGCAATACCACCACCTCATCCAATTTGTTCACTTTTTCCACCAAAAACACGGTAAGCTGTTTAGAGATGATGATCTCCTGGTCTATAACGACCTCAAATTCCTGAAACTGCAAGGCATGGAACTCCAAGACATCGTTAACTGCAACCTTTATGGAAAACTCTCCTTTTTCATTGGTAATAGTCCCTTTACTGGAATTCCTATTAAAAACGGTCACGCCTTCAATATCATCACTATCCACCACTATTCTACCGTTTACCATGATTCTATTAAGCTGTTGCGACTGTCCTTGAACACTAAGCAACAAAATACCGATGAGCAAAAGAGCTTTAGTCATAAAATTTGGTTTTATGTAATAAAGTAACGACATCTTGTCTTAAATAAACTTCAATGGTTATATAAACTTTTGTTAAAGGGGATGTTTACTTAAATTTACGACAAATTAATGAATGATGAAAACTATAATTATCGCCAGTACCTCTACTCTACATGGTAGTGGTTCTTTGGAATATCTTTTGGAAGAATTGAGTACCTTTTTTAAGGCCACTGATGAAATTTTGTTTATCCCTTATGCCAGACCAGGGGGGATTTCACACGATGAATATACCGCTAAAGTAAGCGAACCTTTTGCCAAAATAAACAAAACCGTCAAAGGCATCCACGAATTTGACTCTCCTACCGAAGCGGTAAAGCAGGCTAAAGCTATTTTCGTTGGAGGTGGCAACACCTTTGTATTGGTGAGCCAACTCTATAAACATGGACTTATTGAAGTCATCAAGGAAGCGGTTTCAAACGGAACGCCATACCTAGGCACCAGTGCCGGAAGTAATATTTGTGGGCTGACCATGAACACCACCAACGATATGCCTATAGTATATCCGCCAAGTTTTAAAACTTTCGGTTTTGTTCCTTTCAATTTAAACCCGCATTATTTGGACCCAGATCCAAGCAGTACCCATATGGGAGAAACCAGAGAGACCAGAATTCAAGAATTCCACAAATTCAACCCACAACCCGTGGTTGGACTTAGAGAAGGTAGCTGGTTGTTCGTATCCGGAAGTACTATTACTTTAAAAGGTAGTTTGGATGCCAGGATTTTTGAACAAGGAAAAGAACCTTATGAAGTCCCAACAGGAGCAGATTTATCCAGTTTAAAATAAACATCAAATAAAAAACGGAGACAATTTCTAAAAAGAAACTGGCTCCGTTTTTACCCTAACTACTATTTAATAAAAAAGCCTCACCTTTCAGTGAAGCTTCTTGAGCGGGAGACCGGGTTCGAACCGGCGACATTCAGCTTGGAAGGCTGACGCTCTACCAACTGAGCTACTCCCGCAATTCTGGCGCAAATATATACAAACTATTCAATGTACAAAAGAGAAAAATTCATTTTTATTCAACTTTTTATTTAAGTTTGTTTTCAGTTTTATCTAATCCATTATTTTTCAATTATTTTGACTCAAACTTCAAAAGAAGATTTTTTTATAAAATTTATCACTCCTGAGGAAACACATGTGGTTCGGCACCCAGTTTTAAGGCCTGGACGCCCTATTGAAGACTGCATTTTTGATAATGACGACCTAGATTCAACCTTCCATCTAGGGCTTTTTTACAAAAATGAACTATCCGGAGTGGTCACCTATCTTAAAAACAGTACGCCTCTTTTACAAAATACCTCCCAATATCAACTCCGAGGCATGGCCGTGCTTGAGCATTTACAAGGTCTCAACTTGGGTACAGCCTTAATAAAACATGGGAAAACCATACTTACAAACTTAAAAGCCGATACGGTTTGGTGCAATGCCAGAGAAATAGCGGTTCCATTCTATAAAAAAAATGGCTTTGAAATCATTGGAGAACCTTTTGATATTCCTAAAATAGGCTTACATTTCACCATGTTTAAATTGCTTTGAAAAGACGACATTTCATAAAATCTGCATCCTTATTGGGACTGGCGTTTTCTGCCTTCCCCAACAACTTATTGGCTTCCAATCCCATTTCTTGTGAATTATTGATTGGCAAAGGTGCTCCTGCCCTTTTCGGAAATGGTTACAAATTACTTTTGGAAGCGCACGAAGCTTTTTTAGAAATGAAAGCTGAAGCTTTAAAGGAAGGCATCAATATTAAAGTAGTATCCAGTTATCGCGATTTTGAACATCAAAAACGTATTTGGAACCGAAAATACAATTTGTTTACCTCTCAAGGCATGGCCGAAACCGAGGCCATCAATGCCATCATAGAATATTCAACCATTCCTGGTACATCCAGACACCATTGGGGAACCGACCTTGATATTATTGACGCCAATGCGGTTCAGCCTAAGGGAGACGTCCTATTGGCAGAACACTTTGAAGGTCAAGGCGCTTTCCATAAACTCAAACAATGGATGGATGCCAATGCCAATCGTTTTGGATTTTTCTTGGTATACACCAACAATCCATCACGAAAAGGGTTCAAATATGAACCTTGGCATTATAGTTATAAACAGATTTCCAAACAGTACTTGGAATCCTTCAAAAATTTGGACATATTCGAAATTCTAAAAAATGAATATTTAGCCGGAAATGACTTCCTTACTCCTGAGCTTATAGTAACCTATAGAAGAGAACATCTTTTAGATATCAATCCTGAATTATTACGCTAAAAATTTCGTAATTTTAGTTTTCACAACTATGTCACCATGAGAACTAATAGATTTAAAATCAGATTATTGCTAGGACTCTGCATTGTTGCCTTTGCATTTATCAAGCGCTGTAGCAGTATGGAAACCAATCCTTATACAGGAAAGGACCAAGTCATAAACATGACTGCCGATCAAGAAATTGCCATTGGACTGCAAAGCGCCCCAGAAATGGAACAGCAATTCGGCGGATTGCATCCCAACAACCAATACCAAGCTTTTGTAACACAAGTGGGCAATAAATTGGTGCAAAGCAGTATTGCAAGCCAAACCCCATACGATTACCATTTTCACCTTTTGGGGGATTCCAACACTGTCAATGCCTTTGCCCTTCCTGGAGGACAAGTGTTTATCACCTACGCCCTATTTTCACAGCTTGAAAATGAAGCCCAACTGGCCGGCGTCTTGGGTCATGAGATTGGCCACGTTTTGGGCAGGCATTCTGCCGAACGTATTGCCGAAACCGAATTTTGGAAAACCGTTACTACCGGAGCTTCCGTTGGTGCCGATATGGGACAATTGATTGGAGGTATTGGACAACAAAAATTACTCACCAATAGTAGAGGCGACGAGTTGGAATCGGACGATCTTGGTATCATGTTAATGATAGATGCAGGCTACGATCCAGAGGAAATGATTGGGGTTATGGAAATTTTAAAAGCCGCCGCAGGTCCAAACCGAGTTCCTGAATATCAAAGCACTCACCCCGATCCTGACAATCGGATTGAAAAGATAAAAGCAGCCATTGACAAGTACAAAAAAACTCCCATATAGGGAGTTTTTTTCTCTAACTAAACTAACTAACCAACTAACTAATAATAAATGCTGAATAGCACCTACTAGTGTTATTTTTATGCTTTATCCAAATCGCTAATAACGGAAAGGGCATCTTGAGCGTTGGAACGCTGAGCATAATGTGCCGCTGTTAAACCGTCTTCACTTTTCTTGTCTAAATCTGCGCCATTGGCCACTAAAAGTTTAATAATGGCCACTCTGTTGTATTTTGCTGCATACATCAATGGAGTCATCCCGTTGGATCTTTCGTTAACATCCGCACCCAATTCAATGAGTTTTTGAACTGTTTGGATATCCCCTTTGGCGATTGCAACACAAAATGGATTTACAGAAGTGTTAACTTTTACAGTTCTAAAATTGTCGATGGTTTTGAATGAAGTTGTAGCATAGGTGGTACTTACCATAAATCCCAATGCAGCTGCAATAATAATTACCGATTTTTTCATGATGAAAGATTTTAATGATTTGATTAATGATTGTTTTTTGATTACAGTAAAGAGACGCATAAATTTTCGATTTGTTACACAAAAAAATCATATATAACACATTTTTAACTATTTAAACACAAATTTGTTAAGGTTATATTAATTTTCCCACTTGCGCCTCACCATATGATAACCCTCAGTTTTACTGGAATTTCTGCTCTTGAAATTTCGACGTCCTAATAGAAAGAATTATCTTTGAGAATAAAATAAAAAGCACCATGAACAAAAAAGTAATCCTTATGATTCTTGATGGTTGGGGCAAATCTCCAGACCCTAAAGTTTCAGCCATAGACAACGCAAACACACCTTTTATAGATTCACTTTACAACACCTACTCTAATGCAAGTTTGAGGACCGATGGTCTCCATGTCGGACTTCCTGAAGGCCAAATGGGAAACAGCGAAGTTGGGCACATGAATTTAGGAGCTGGAAGAATTGTATACCAAGATTTGGTAAAGATCAACCTAGCCATCCAAAATAAGACCCTTCGTAACGAACCTGCGCTTGTAGAAGCTTTTGAATATGCAAAAACCAACAACAAGCCTATCCATTTCCTTGGATTGTTGAGCGACGGTGGCGTACACTCCCACATCAATCATTTATTGGGACTTGTAGATGCAGCCAACGATTATGGCGTTGAACATTCATATGTACATGCCTTCACCGATGGAAGGGATGTAGATCCTAAATCTGGTTTTGGATTTGTTACCGAACTTGAAGAGCATATTGAAAACACCAACACCAAACTTGCCACCGTTACAGGGCGTTACTATGCCATGGACAGAGACAAGCGTTGGGAACGTGTAAAATTGGCCTATGACGCCTTGGTACACGGTACAGGAGAACACTCCAAAAATATCTTGAAATCTATTGATCATAGTTACGAAAATGACGTAACCGATGAGTTTATCAAACCTATCATTGCCGTTGACGAGGCTGGAGAGCCTATAGCTAAAATCCAAGACGGGGATGTCATCATCTTTTTCAATTTTAGAACAGACCGTGGAAGACAGCTTACCGAAGCTTTGACTCAAACCGACTTCCACGAACAAAATATGCACAAACTGAAGTTACACTATGTAACGATGACTAACTATGATGATTCGTTTGAAGGAATCCACGTAGTATTCGACAAGGATAATTTAAGTGAAACTTTGGGTGAAGTTTTGGAAAAACACCACAAAACACAAATTAGAATTGCTGAAACCGAAAAGTATCCTCACGTAACCTTTTTCTTTTCTGGAGGAAGGGAAACACCGTTTGAAGGCGAAAAGAGAATTCTTAAAAATTCACCAAAAGTGGCCACTTACGACCTTCAGCCAGAAATGAGCGCCTACGAACTTACGGATGCTTTGGTTCCCGAATTGCAACAAAAATCAGCAGATTTTGTTTGTCTTAACTTTGCCAATGGGGATATGGTTGGACACACAGGAGTGATGGAAGCTGCCATTAAGGCTTGTGAAGCTGTGGACAAATGCGTAAAACAAGTAGTTGAAGCGGCTTTGGAAAATGACTATACTACCATTTTAATTGCCGATCACGGAAACTGTGAAACCATGATCAATCCAGATGGTTCTCCAAACACCTCTCATACTACAAACCCAGTGCCTATTATTTTAATAGATAAAGATAAAACCAAAATTACCGATGGTATTTTAGGAGATATTGCACCTACCATTTTAAAACTGATGGGAGTGCCACAACCTGAAGCTATGACGCGCCATTCTCTTGTTGAATAAGGCTGATGAAATATATTTTGTATATTTTAGCGACCTAAATATTGACGGATGAATTTTCAGGAAAAGCTAATTATTGCAGTTGATTTTGACGGTACCATCGTTGAGGACGCCTACCCAAAAATTGGGAAACCTCGGATTTTCGCTTTTGAAACTCTTAAGCGCCTCCAAAACGATGGCCACCGCTTAATCTTGTGGACCTACCGCAGTGGCGTGAGGTTGGAAGAAGCTGTAGAGTTTTGTGAAGAAAACGGCATTCATTTCTATGCCGTAAACAAAAGTTTTCCCGAGGAACAATTTGATTATACCAAGAGTCGAAAAATTTATGCGGACATCTTTATAGACGACCGCAATATTGGTGGTGTTTTAGGATGGGGTGAAGTCTATCAGCTCATCACCAACGAAATGCCCCAACAGTTAAAAGAAAAGCAAAAAAAGGGTATTTTTTCTTTCTTAAGACGCTAGCAGCCTCTTGAAAGCTCAAAATATTGTCTATCTATAGACTCTCTATGGTCTGGATGAGCAATATTTACAAGAGCTTTTACTCTTTCAGCAATAGTTTTACCATATAAATTCGCGATCCCATATTCTGTTACCACGTAATGGATATGGGATCGTGTTGTTACTACCCCCGCTCCAGGTCTTAATGTTGGTACAATTCTACTAATGCCGCTTTTGGTAACCGAAGGCAAAGCAATGATGGCTTTTCCGCCTTCGCTTAAGGAAGCCCCTCGTATAAAATCCATTTGTCCTCCTACCCCGGAATACATTTTTGTCCCGAAGGAATCCGCACAAACCTGTCCTGTTAAATCCACTTCAATGGCAGAATTGATTGCCACCATTCTTGGGTTTTGCTTAATGACCGATACGTCGTTTACATAATCTGAGGAACGCAATTCCACATAAGGATTGTCATGTACGTAATCATACAAGCGTTGGGATCCCATTAAAAAAGTGGACAAGGCTCTGCCCGGT
This sequence comes from Mangrovimonas sp. sgz306409, assembly GCF_059735265.1. Taxonomy (NCBI): domain Bacteria; kingdom Pseudomonadati; phylum Bacteroidota; class Flavobacteriia; order Flavobacteriales; family Flavobacteriaceae; genus Mangrovimonas; species Mangrovimonas sp. sgz306409. Next base: position 460,842 of record NZ_JCAPEU010000002.1, on the reverse strand, counting down.
CCGATGCCTTTATAATTTCCAGTAATAACATTACTTAAAATTAAATCAATAACCCCATCTGAGAACATTTCGGTATGCAATCCCAAATCTTTATGCGAAGTCAAACGCGTCAATACAGCATTCGGGATATTACCAATTCCCATTTGCAATGTACTGCGGTCTTCAATTAAACTAGCCACATAATCGCCAATGGTAGCTTCCAAATCGGAAGGTTTGCCTACATGATGTATTGGTAAAGGTTCATCACAATCCACGAAAGCATCAATTTCGGATACGTGAATAATACCATCCCCAAAAGTTCTTGGCATTTGTTTGTTTACTTGAGCAATTACATAATCGGCATTGTCAATGGCCGCCAAAGTAGCTTCCACAGAAACACCCAAAGAACAATACCCATGTCTATCTGGAACCGATACATGAATAAGCGCTACTTGCAGGTCCACGATATTTCGTTTGAACAACAAAGGCAATTCGCTTAAAAATACAGGGGTATAAGATCCGTTACCAGCTTGAAGCGTGTGGCGCACGTTTTTCCCTAGAAAAAAGGAATTCACATGAAAACTGTCCCTTAACTCCGGATTGGCATAAGGAGCCTCACCTTCGGTATGCAATTGGCAAATCTCAACATTTCTAAGTTCCTCATGTCTTTCCGTCAAGGCTTTAATCAAAACCTGAGGTGCCGCCGCCGCTGCCTGTAAATATACTTTATCGTTGGACTTTACTATTTTAACCGCTTCTTCTGCTGTAACTGACTTATACATAACGCTTCACATTAATACTCTTTGCAAAGTAATTAAATAATAATGTAACCCACACTGACCAAAGTCAGTGCAAAAACCAATGTAAGATAGCTAGTATATTTTAAGTATCTTTGCACATATTTTTTTGAATCATGATTATAGCAAAAACAAGAGAGGAAATAGAACTGATGCGCGAAAGCGCCTTAATTGTATCCAAAACCTTAGGAATGTTGGCCAAGGAAGTAAAGCCTGGCGTAACCACTTTGCAATTGGATAAAATGGCAGAGGAATTCATTAGGGAACAAGGTGCTATCCCTGGATTTTTGGGATTGTACGACTTCCCAAATACCCTTTGTATGAGTCCTAACTCTCAAGTTGTTCATGGATTTCCAACGGATGAACCATTAAAGGAAGGAGACATTATTTCCATTGACTGCGGTGCTATCAAGAATGATTTTTACGGGGACCATGCCTACACATTCCCTGTAGGTGAAATTGATGCAGAAACCCAAAAGCTATTGGACGTTACCAAGGAATCTCTTTACATCGGAATCAGGGAATTTAAAGTTGGTAACCGCGTAGGAGATGTTGGATTTGCTATTCAGCAGTTTTGTGAATCTCATGGTTACGGTGTGGTTCGTGAACTTGTTGGCCACGGTATTGGACGCAAAATGCACGAGGATCCAGAAATGCCAAATTATGGAAAACGCGGCCGTGGGAAAAAATTCATCGAAGGTCAAGTGGTGGCTATCGAGCCTATGATCAATATGGGAACCCACCGCATCAAGCAACATAGAGATGGGTGGACCATCACTACTTTAGACAATAAACCATCTGCGCATTTTGAACATGATGTGGCCATTATTGATGGAAAACCTGAAATCCTTTCTACGTTTGCCTATATCTACGAAGCATTGGGCATCGAGAGCGACGAAGAAAATGAATTCAGACAAAAAGCCTTGGTCCTTTAATCAGATTTATGAATAGAATTGATTTAATCGAGCAGGAACTCACCCCGCTTCGAGACGTACTCAATAACCACCATTTATACCGCAACCTTTCCTCTATTGAAGACATCAAAATCTTTATGGAGCAGCATGTTTTTGCTGTTTGGGACTTTATGTCGCTCTTAAAGGCATTGCAAAACCAGTTAACCACGGTAACATTACCTTGGGTACCTGCCAAAAATCCAGCTACAGCACGATTCATTAATGAAATTGTATTGGGTGAGGAAAGTGACGTCAACGAACTTGGCGAACCTAAAAGCCATTACGAAATGTACTTGGATGCCATGATGCAAATTGGCGCCAATACAATGCCAATAGAAGCTTTTGTTAACGATATATGTGAAGGAGCTACTATTAACGATGCCGCAACAAAAATGTCACTACAAGAAGCAACCTTAAAGTTTATCAATTTCACCTTTGAGGTGATCGCCAGCAATGAAGCCCACAAAATTGCATCGGCTTTTACGTTTGGTCGTGAAGATGTGATTCCTGATATGTTCTTCCAAATCATCAATCAATCGGAGGCAGAAAAAACCGATTGTAGTAAATTGACCTATTATTTGAACCGTCACATTGAATTGGATGGTGACGAGCATGGACCTTTATCCTTAAAGATGATTGCAGAACTTTGTGGTGACGATTCGCAAAAATGGGAAGAGACTGTGGAAGTGGCCAAATTGGCCCTCCAACACCGCATACAACTTTGGGACAGCATTTCGGAATTGATTACATTGTCCCAACCAATTGAAATGTAATTTGCCCTTGAAGAAGCTTTTCAAAATAGTTTTAAATACCGTTCCCAGACCACTACTTATTCGTTTAAGTTATGCGGTTAGACCAATTTTAGCTGCTTACCTCAAAGGTGATCAATTTACAGACCCTATTGACGGGAAAAGCTTTAAAACGTTCCTACCTTACGGTTACGGCAACCAAAGAAGCAATGTATTATCACCTTCCACTTTGTCTTTAGAACGTCATAGATTGTTATGGCTGTATTTAAAAAATGAAACCGACTTCTTTACGGGAAAGCACAAAGTACTTCATTTTGCTCCTGAACAGGCCTTTTACAAGCGTTTTAGAGCCATGGACAACTTGGACTATACTACTACTGACCTCAATTCACCTTTGGCCGATGTAAAGGCAGATATCTGCAATCTCCCTTTTGAAAATGATTCCTTTGATATCATTTTATGCAACCATGTTTTGGAACACATTCCAGACGATACCAAAGCCATGCAGGAGCTTTATCGCATTTTAAAACCAGGCGGTTTTGGAGTGTTTCAAATCCCGCAAGACCTTAATCGAGAGGTTACTTTTGAAGACGACTCCATAACGGACAAGAAGGAACGTGCCAAAATCTTTGGGCAATATGACCATGTACGGGTATACGGCAGGGATTATTTTGACAAACTCCGAAGTATTGGATTTACCGTAGAAGAAGTTAACTATACTGCAAGCCTTTCAGAAAAGGACATTGAGACCTATTGCCTTGCCAAGGGAGAAATTATTCCTGTGGTAAGAAAATAGATGCACTCAAATTTATTCTGCTGGGAAACCGTTTAAAGCTTTGGTTTCAAACTCACCTTTGTCGTTTTCAAAAATCAAGAATACTTTTAATTCTGGGTGTTTTCCCAAAAACGATTCCACTTTTTCAATCCCCATCGCTTTGAAGGCTGTAGCGTAGGCATCTGCCGTCATACAATCTTCTGCAATTACAGAAATACTTAACAGGTTGGTTTTACTAGGGTAGCCCGTTTTGGTGTCAATGATATGTGAGTAGCGATTACCGTTGTCATCAATTTTGAACTTTCTATAAGTTCCAGAGGTTGCCATAGCTTCATCAACTAAATCTATAGCTTGTAAGATGGATTGGGTGCCATCAAAATGAGGCATCTCTACCCCCACTTTCCAAGGTTGCTCCTTTTCAATATTCATTCCTCTTCCTCTTACTTCTCCTCCAATTTCAACCAGATAATTAGCTACGTGTTGACTTTCCAAATATTCCCCAATAACATCTACACCGTAGCCTTTTGCAATGGCATTAAAATCTAAAAAGGCATTAGGTCGTTTTTGGATTTTCCCGTCCCTAAGTCCCAATTTATTGAAACCAACATCACGCATCAAGCTATCAATTTGCAGACTGTCTATATGGTTTATTTTTCCTTGCGGCCCAAAATCCCATGCATTAACCATAGCTCCAATAGTAGGATCAAAAGCTCCTTCGGTATATCTATAAATGGCTTTCGCCGTATTGAACACTTTTATAAAATGCTCATCCACCTGCACATCTTCATTTCTGTTGATTTTAGAAATATCTGAATCCGACATATAGGTAGACATAGACTTGTTAATCACGGCAAACAAACTATCAAACTGAGGTTGGTAATTCTCGTCTGAATCATAGATCACCGAATAGGTTGTTCCGAAAACGGATCCTGTTAGTTTTGTATTTTTTATTTCTTTACTGCAAGAAAAACAAAGAGACATTACCAATGCCAGTACCAAAGTTTTTTTCATCATAATAAGGCTAAATAAATATGGTTGCTATTTAGGGTTAGGGTGTTTAGTTGAAATGCGTATCGATTACTTGAATACCGTTGTACTCAATCAAATATTCTTCATTCAAATATAAAGGAAGATCTTCACCATTGGGATTTCCAAGGCCTACGCCAGCATATAACACTTTGGCATCCTTTTCATGCGCGTGTTTTTTGAAGGTTTCCATCCAAACCACATCATAATTGTTTGGGTTATCTGGTAACAAAACGGCCCTTACAATTACAAAATAATATTGGCTGTTTTTATCGATGCACACGAATTGCGGATGGCGTTTGAGTTGGCTATTAACGGCAACAAATTCAAATCCGCGTTGTTCCAAATCCCTTCCTACATGGTTCATGGCAAGGTTGTGAAGTTCCTGTGTGGACAATGGTTTACTCATGTTGCAAAGGTATCACAAAATGGGAATTTATATAAATGAGCCACTATCTATTTTAAACCAAACTAATATTCCTTGAGTTGGTATTCATCCAAAAGTAATTCCCAATCGTGACTTTCGGTTAACTCCAATAATGCCGTTGAAATTTGATCGTGTATATCCTTGGAAAGTGTTTTTGCCATAGGCATGGCGTACAATTGAACGTTAAACCGCATAGGAAGCAATCGCAGTGAGGCGAATTCCGTATTGTTGTTTAACTGATAGTCTAGCCAAGGTTCATCATAAACAAAATAATCAAGATGATTGTTTTCAAGCTCCTTTAGACCTGAAATGAATTCTGGATATGCATGAATGTCACGGAAAAAATTCCTTTGAAGAAACCCCTCCGTAGCCGATGATTCTACAGTACCCACCTTGGCGCTCCTGTAACTCTCCAAAGTATGAGTTCCTTGTGTGAGCTCATGAACCGTAAGACTGGAAGTGATACTGGCAGTGAATATGGAAATAATAATCAAAGAGCACAGCATCCAAACCAAAGCAATAAACCGACCCAAATTGGAAACCGGGACTTTATCTCCATACCCTACTGTCGTCATGGTAACAGCAGACCACCAAAAACTACTTACCAGCCCCTTTTTTCCCCTTTCAAAATGGTTGTTCTGTTTTTCCACCAGCCAAATCAAAAAGCCAAAAATGAGTACTAAGGCAAACAACATCAAAACAAGATACAATAGACGAATACTAAAAATAGCCTTTAACACTGTAACTATGGAGCCCATTTTAGAACCTTTCTTCTCTGCAATGGTAAGATTCCCTACGTAAAAAGGATAGGTAAAATTAATTTGATGGTTCCTCTCGCTTGTAATTGTAATAGGATTGATGGCTAAATCAATCTTGCCCGTTTCTAGATCATTTAAAAGCGTCTTTAAGGGCTGCTCTGAGGAATAAGGCACCAACTTATATGGAAAGTTCAGATCTTCCTTTATTTGCTCCCATAACCACACACTAACACCTTGCATGCTTTGGTCCTCCTTAAAAATAACAAATGGCGCAGATTCATAAACTCCCACTTTTAAAGTGTCTTGGAAAGATTGAGCGAGGGCCCTTACTCCAAAAAATGGAGCTAGAAGAAATATAAGTAAACCGGAAAGTCTTAAATAGTTCTTCATGGAATGGAATACGATGTTCTAATTTAAGAAATAAAAACGAAGGAAAATCCGACGAAGAACAAAATAAAAACTTAACAATAAGACAATTAACACCTGCGTCGAACAAATTTTTAGTAACTTAAAGCAAATATGAGTGTCATGACTACTACTTATAGATTCGATCAAGCCATTAAAAAGCTGTATAAGGCCTTCCATAATGATACCTTACATCCTGAATGTTGTAAGCAATGTGCTGTTGGAAACATTTTGGACAAAAGAGATGCATGGAAACATTTATCAAATGACCATGGTTCTTTAGAATTGAATTATCTGGGCATAGTACACCAAAACCTAGGCAGAAAATTTAATGGATATACGCCAATGGAATTATTACAAATTGAGGCCACTTTTTTAAAGGCCTGCGGATTCAAATTACCATTGCATCATAAAAATAAAAAACCAGAACATCCCACAGCTAAAAATGTATTGTTTGAAGGACTGAGTGCCGTTGTGGAATTATTGTGTGAAATGGATGGAATTGATAATGTGATGGACTGTTCAGCCTTGTTTAACTTTGAAAAATCTAAAACCCCTGTTCTAACGTAATTCAAAAAATCATCATAAAAAAAGCCGATTCAATTGAATCGGCTTTTCTGTATTTATCATTTGGATTATCCACCAAAGTCATCAAAACGGATGTTTTCATCTGGAAGACCAAAATCTTGTCCCATTTTTTCTACGGCCTTGTTCATTAACGGCGGTCCACAGAAATATAATTCGATATCTTCAGGAGCATCGTGATGATCCAAGTAGTTTTCGATTACACAGTTGTGAATGAATCCTACGAATCCATCTCCAGCTTCATCATGGATATCTTTCTTCACTTTCCAGTTATCTTCTGGAAGTGGCTCAGATAACGCCAAGAAGAACTTAAAGTTAGGGAAATCTCTTTCTAAAGCTCTAAAGTGCTCAATGTAGAATAACTCACGCTTAGAACGTCCTCCGTACCAATAAGTCACTTTTCTACCTGTTTTAAGGGTTTTGAATAAGTGGTACAAGTGCGAACGCATTGGCGCCATACCAGCTCCACCACCTACATATAACATTTCAGCGTCTGACTCGTTGATGAAGAATTCTCCATAAGGTCCTGAAATGATTACTTTGTCTCCCGGTTTTCTCGAGAAAATGTAAGATGATGCTACCCCTGGGTTTACATCCATCCAACCATTTTTAGCTCTATCCCATGGTGGCGTGGCAATACGCACGTTAAGCATAATGTCACGTCCTTCTGCTGGGTAAGAGGCCATGGAGTAAGCTCTCTCAACCGTTTCGTCATTCTTCATTACCAATGGCCAAAGACCAAATTTGTCCCATTCAGCTTGAAACTTATCTGGAGTTTCGTGCTCTTCTGGGTGGGCAGTAATGTCGATATCAGAATATTTAATTTCACACTGAGGGATTTCAATTTGAATATATCCACCAGCTTTATAGTTCATATCCTCTGGGATACGCACTACGAATTCCTTGATGAAAGATGCCACGTTGTAGTTACGTACAACTTCAGCTTCCCATTTTTTAATACCAAATACTTCTTCCGGAATGGTGATTTCCATGTCTTGTTTTACCTTAACCTGACATGCCAAACGCGCACCATGTTGCAACTCCTTACGAGTAAAGTGAGGTGTCTCGGTTGGAAGCGCTTCACCTCCACCAGCTAATACATGACACTCACATTGGATACATGTTCCACCTCCACCACAAGCGGAAGGCAAGAAGATTTTTGAATTTCCTAAAGTAGATAATAAGCTCCCTCCAGAGGCTACTTCAATTTCCTTTTCCCCGTTAATTTTAATCTTAACCGGCCCTGAAGGAGATAATTTTTGTTTTACGAATAATAACAAGGCCACCAATAAAAGTGTTACTACCAAAAAGGCAGCTACCGTTGCTACTATGGTTCCTACTGTACCTGCTGCTAATATCATGTTACTCGTTTACTTTTGTATTGTTAGCTAACTTATTCTCTGTGTCTTTCTTTACAGTTTCTACCTGTGCAGTTTCAGCCTCTTCTTTAGCACCTTCATCACCTCCAGTCAACATACCACCAAAGCTCATGAAACCAATAGCCATAAGACCTGTAATGATAAACGTGATACCTAAACCTCTCAAAGGCGCAGGAACATTGGAATATCTAATTTTCTCACGGATAGCAGCAATGGCCAAAATAGCCAAGAACCAACCAATACCAGAAGACAATCCGTAGTTGAATGCCAATCCTATAGAAGGAATCTCACGAGATTGCATAAATAAAGATCCTCCCAAAATAGCACAGTTTACAGCAATAAGCGGTAAGAAAATACCAAGAGAGTTATACAATGCTGGAGAGAACTTCTCTACAACAATTTCTACCAATTGTACCATGGTTGCAATAGTAGCAATAAACATGATAAAAGAAAGGAAGCTCAAGTCATAATCGGCATACTCCGCTCCTAACCATTTTAAAGCTCCAGGTTGTAAAATGTATTGGTCCAACAACCAGTTTACTGGGACAGTCACCGCCAATACAAATATAACGGCAGCTCCCAGACCTACAGCTGTAGACACTTTTTTAGACACTGCAAGGTAAGAACACATTCCTAAGAAAGTGGCAAATACCATGTTGTCTATAAATATCGATTTGAAAAATAATTCTATGTGCTCTAACATAATCTATCTTTTTAAGTAACCCGCTAAGGATTAATCTTCAATTAAATCTTTGTTTCTGCTACGTTGTACCCAAATAATGATACCTACCACGATCAATGCCATTGGAGATAACAACATAAATCCGTTGTTTTCATATCCTAAAGCATACAATCCCGTTTTTTCAATTGGGTCTCCCAATACTTTAAATCCTAATAAAGTACCAGAACCTAAAAGTTCTCTGAAGAATCCAACGATTACAAGTATAATACCATATCCTAAGGCGTTACCAATACCATCCAAGAAAGATCTCCATGGTCCGTTACCAAGAGCAAAAGCCTCAAAACGTCCCATAATGATACAGTTGGTGATAATCAAACCAACGAATACAGAAAGCGTTTTACTTAATTCGTATGCAAACGCCTTTAGTACTTGGTCTACAATAATTACTAAGGCAGCAACTACTGTTAACTGAACGATAATTCTAATTTTAGAAGGAATGATGTTTCTGATCAATGAAATAACTACGTTCCCCATTCCCAATACAAACATTACCGAAATAGCCATTACAATAGACGCTTTCAATTGAGCAGTAATAGCCAAGGCAGAACATATACCTAATACCTGAATAGTAATAGGGTTATTATCCGCTAATGGGTCTGTAATTAACTTGGCGTCTTTTTTTGATAAAAGTCCCATATCTTATTAATTGTTTTTTAAGTTATCGAAAAAAGGCTTGTACAATTGTAAGTCGCTTTTCAACATTGCAGCAACACCATTACCAGTAATAGTGGCACCAGCAATTGCGTCTACCTCGTTATCGGTTTTGTTTTCGTTCTTAGGGTCTGCATTTCCTTTAGCTACATCAACTCCTTTGAAGTTTCCGTTGCTATCCAATAAATGCTCTCCAATAAAATCATCCATAAAGAAACGCTCCTTAATGTTGGCCCCAAGTCCAGGAGTTTCTCCCTTGTGATCAAAATAAGCGCCTTGAACAACCATATTTTCGTCCATAGAAACATAGCCCCAAATAGCATCCCAAAGTCCTTTACCATAAACTGGAGCGATATAGAAAGTTTTTCCATCCTTCTCTCCTACAAATATTGGCAACTGTCTTTTGGAAGCATCTCCAGCAGCAGCTTCTTTAGCTTTTTTGATATCGATTAAATAAGCGTTAGCATCTTCTGATACTTCACCACCTTGCATTACCAATTGTTTGGTGATGTACTTTGAAAACAATTCTGGAGCTTGAGATTTATCTACAAAAACAGCGCTACTCTCATCATTTTCATTTACACCCATAGCATACAAAATGTTTTGTTTCTTTTCCAACTCGACATTTTTTCCAATTGTATCCTTAAGTGACGCCGCAGTAAAGGCCAACAAAGCTCCTACTACCACTACCATACCAATGGCAAACAATACGGTGTATACGTTACTATCTGTTTTATTACTCATCTTAAGCTGTTTTTGCTTTTAAACGTTTCATTCTTTTCTTAACATTTCCTTGTACCACGTAGTGGTCAATGGTCGGTGCAAATACGTTCATCAATAAAATGGCCAACATCACACCTTCTGGGTAAGCCGGGTTGAACACACGGATCAAGATTGAAATGAATCCTACTAAGAATCCATAAATCCATTTTCCTTTGTTGGTTTGAGATGCCGTTACAGGATCTGTAGCCATAAACACAGTACCAAAGGCAAAACCTCCAATTAATAAATGGTGCCAGAATTCAGTGCTCATCAATCCGTAGAATTTACTGCTTTCAGTTACCCAACCAGCATCTACAACACTGTTAAAGATCAATCCCATTACCAAGGCTCCTAACACAGAAGACAACATAATTCTCCAGCTTCCAATTTTAGTGAAGATCAAGAACAATCCTCCCAAAAGAATCAAGAAGGTAGAAGTCTCTCCAACAGAACCAGGAATAAATCCGTAGAACATATCGGCAACAGAATATCCTGCTCCATTTCCTTGTGCTAAACTTCCTAAAATGGTTTCACCTGAAATCACATCAACATTTGCTCCACTGGCAATTTCATTGGCACGCTCTACAGCACCGTGTACCCATACTTTATCTCCAGACATCCACGTTGGATATGCGAAGAACAAAAACGCACGAATCGTTAATGCAGGGTTAAGGATGTTCATCCCTGTACCTCCAAATACTTCTTTACCAATAACTACCCCAAATGCTACGGCAACTGCCAACATCCATAATGGTAAATCGATTGGTACAATAAGTGGCACCAACATTCCAGTTACCAAGTAACCTTCTTCAACTTCGTGTCCTTTAATAATAGCGAACAAGAACTCGATTCCAAGTCCTACACCATAAGACACAATAATTAAAGGCAATACTTTTATCAATCCAATAGAAAAGGAATCCCAAGACAAGAAATCTACAGGAGTTCCCAATGCATGATAATGTTGATATCCGGCATTGAACATACCAAAGATCAAACACGGAATCAAAGCCATGATTACCGTATTCATGGTACGCTTCAAATCGTCGGCAGCCTTAATATGAGTTCCACCATGAGTGGTATCGTTAGGCAAGTATAAAAAGGTATGCAATGCGTTAAACGCAGGCGCCATCTTGGTGCCTTTATACTTTTCTTTTAAGTTATGTAATGTACTTTTCAAACTCATGGCTATCCTATTTCTTTAATCATTAAGTCCAAACCTTCTCTAATAATTTTTTGGTGAGGTTGTTTAGACACACAAACAAATTCGGTCAAAGCAAAATCTTCTGGAGCAACTTCATACATACCCAAAGCTTCCATTTCGTCAAGGTCCTTGTACATACAAGCCTTTAAAAGTTGCATTGGATACATATCTAAAGGGAATACTTCCTCGTAGTTTCCAGTTACCACAAATGCTCTGTGCTCTCCGTTGGTATTAGTATCTAAATCAAACTTCTTCTTAGGGTTCAACCATGAAAAAGTCAATGCTCTAGAAGTTGATATTTTATTGAAAACAGGTTTGTTCCAGCCAAAGAATTCGTAATCATCTCCCTCAGGAATTACCGTAATGGTGTTGCTGTAGTAATCCAAACAACCATCTGGCTTCACTTGTTTTCCTGTAAGTACATTTCCAGAGATAATTCTGCAGTTGCTATCTTTATCAATGCCATTGTCATAAACCATAGTAGCTACTTCACTACCTATTTTGGTTCTGAAATATCTAGGTTTCTTCACTGAAGATCCTACCAAGGCAACAATACGTTCTGCGTTGAATTTACCAGTTAGCAACAATTCACCAATAATCACCAAATCCTGAGGAGCTACGGTCCAAACCACTTCTCCCTTATTGATTGGATCAATTTTATTGATCTGTGTTCCTACATTCCCAACCGGGTGTGGTCCAGACACCTTGTGCAAGGTAACACCGGAAAGACCCGCCAATGGTGAATTGGAACCAGCACCTACAGACACGTGCACGACACCTTCTGTAAGTTTTCCAAGAGCCGTAATGGCAGCCTGAAGCTCCGCCTCTTTACCTTGCAGCGCATAATCGTAATCTGCTGCCAATGGCGCCGATGCATATCCCGATACAAAAATAGCCTTAGGGCTCTTGTTTGGATTGGCAATAACATCGTAAGGACGTTGCTTGATAAAAGGCCAACAACCCGCAGCCAACAAATGAGATTTGATAGCCTCCGCATTTGCAGAAGCCACATCCAATTTGCCGCTTTCTAGGTAAGATTGCTCTTTATCCGCTTGGATCTTGATTGCTAAAATTCTTCGTTTTGCACCACGTTGTACCTCTACTACCTCTCCAGAAACTGGAGACACAAATTTCACAAGTTCATTCGCTTTGTCATAAAACACAGTTTCACCTGCTTTTACTTTTGCGCCTTCTTTTGCTACTAATTTTGGGGTAACGCCGTGAAAGTCTTCGGGCCTGATGGTGCAGAAATTACTGATGATCGCGTTCTCTGTGGACCTATCAGCTTCACCTTTTAGGTTTATATTCAGACCTTTTTTAATCTTAATGTCGTTTGACATATGTTTGATATTGAAATTAATTGTCTAAAAATCGACGCAAATTTACGAATTAATAGCTAAATTATATTTGAAATAATAGCTAGTTATTTATTTATACCAATTCTAAATAAACAAAATTTACGTCCTATAAAATTAACTATATTTACATCAAAATAAGACTTTAATGACATCTAAATTCAACCTCATCGCCTTAATTTTCCTATCACCTTTCCTTATTTTCGCACAAGTTTCCGAAGTCACCCCTCCAGATTTCATTAAAACTATCACATTTAAGGGTGATACTCAGGAGAGTCAACTCCCAATCTTGACCTTAGGACAACCTTTGGTTTTGGAGTTTGATGCCCTTACGGGAAATGAGGAAGATTTCTATTATGTCATTGAACATTTCAATTTTGATTGGACACCTTCACAACTGGTTAAATCCGAATATCTAAAAGGTTTCGACAACCAACGAATCCGTGACTATGAAAACTCATTCAATACCTATCAAATTTATTCACACTACACCCTCCAAATCCCCAACAACCAAACGGGCAACATTTTAAAAAGTGGCAATTACCTCATTTCAATTTATGATCAATACGAAGAATTGATGTTCTCAAGAAAATTTATGGTCTATGAAGATTTAGTGAGTGTTGGCGTAACATTAAAACGCTCTAGAGACGTGAGTGTCATTAATGAAAAACAGTCGGTTGACTTTATCATTAATTCTAGAGGATTGAACCTGAACAATCCAAGCGAAACCGTTAAAACCTTGGTAATCCAGAACAATAACCTTAACACAGCTATATCCTCTCTGAAACCTCAATATACCATGGGTAAAGAACTCATTTACAAATACACTACGGAATCCAGTTTTTGGGGAGGCAATGAATATTTGTTTTTTGAGAACAAGGATGTTCGCGCAGCGAATGTTGGTGTTCAGTTTATTGACTTAAGGGATATATACCACGGATTTTTGTTCACCAACACCGCTAGAGCAGGACAGCCATACACCTACAACCCCGATATCAACGGAAATTTTGTAATCACAGCTTTAGACACCGATAATCCATCCATAGAAGCAGATTACACCAGTATTCATTTTTCATTGTTAATGCCTGAACTTCCAATAGGACAATCGATCTATGTTTACGGCAACTACAATAATTACATTACAGACGAAAGCAACAAGATGGCCTACAACCCTAGCAAAGGAGTCTATGAAGCTGAAATAAAACTAAAACAAGGATTTTACAACTACAAATACGTAGTTCGTGATGAAAATGGACAATTGGACGAAGGTGCTATTTGCGGTAATTATTACCAAACCGAGAACAATTATAAAGTTTTGGTGTATTACCGCGACCTAGGAGCTCGCTATGACAGGTTGATTGGCCTAGGAGAAGGTACTTCCGTAAATATTACAAATTAATAAGTTTTGACAAGGAAGTCCGTAATGTTAGATTACAGAATGAGACAAAGTCATTATCAATTCATTCAAATCTTACTAGTTTTCAATGGTTTTGATAGTAATTTTTAATAATTTTAGACTTGCTTGTAATTTCAGGCTTTCAACACGGAATTCATGGAGAAAGATTTAAAGCTGTTTAATGAACTGGCCAAAATACTTTTAGAAGAAGAACAAAGCCAGCCTGTTGCCAAGCCAATTGACACAGAACAACTATATGACAGCCTAGACCTTGAACTACCCGACGAACCAACTTCCGAAGAAGACTTTAAAGCTTCCTTATTGGAAATCATAAAATTCACGCCCAAAACCGCCTCCTTTTCCTTTTTCAATCAATTGTATGGCGGACGTGTGGACAAGGCCACCTTGGGAGACCTTTTGGCCGTCATGCTCAACACCAGCATGTATACTTATAAAATAGGAGGCCCACAAATAGGAATTGAGAAAATCATCCTTAAGAAAATCTGCGAAATGATTGGTTATGGCCCTAGCAGCGATGGCACCTTTGCCCCTGGAGGATCTATGAGCAACTTTATGGCCATGGTCATGGCACGCGACAAACACAGTAAAACTGCGCCCAACAAAGGAGTTACTTCCAAAATGATTGTTTACACCTCCGAAGTTTCCCATTATTCCATAAACAAAAATGCAGCACTAATGGGGATTGGAAGAAATCAGGTCCGTGAGGTTAAAACTAATGCTCATGGAGAAATGCTTCCTGAAGACCTTGAAATGAAAATCAAACAAGATCTTGCCGAAGGGCACCATCCCTTTTTTGTGAACTGCACTGCTGGCACCACCGTCATGGGAGCTTTTGATGATGTTACAGAAATTCACAAAGTAAGCAGCAAATACAATCTTTGGTTGCACTTGGATGGCGCTTATTGTGGATCGGTGATTTTCAGTAAGAAATATAACCATTTAGTAAAAGGCATTGAACTCACAGATTCCTTCAGCGTAAACGCCCACAAAATGTTGGGAACCCCTCTGAGCTGCTCCATCATTGTTACCCAAAACGCTGAAGATCTTCATATTTCATTTTCTAGCGAAGCTGAATATTTATACCAAACGGACGGAGACGATTACAACCTGGGAAAAACCTCCTTGCAATGTGGAAGACGCAATGATGCCCTAAAATTTTGGACGCTTTGGAAAAGCATCGGCACACAAGGATTGGAAACGATTGTCGACAAACAATTCCAATTGGCCGATGTTGCCAGAAATTATGTTAGCAGCCACCCTGATTATACGCTGTACAGTTTCGACAATTCCATTTCCGTTTGCTTTAATTACAAAAACACTCCAGCAAAACAACTCTGCACTGCACTCTATGAAAACGCTAAACTTATGGTAAGCTACGGCACCTTCAAAGGGCAGGATTTTATAAGATTGGTCACCATTAATTCCATTTTGGAGGAAAAAGACATTATGAATTTCTTCGTAGAACTGGAAACATTTGTGCAAAACAACAATTTCAATCCAAAATAAGTCTTTAAACCTTTAAAGGTGTTAAAAATCACCCTAGTAAAAGCTAAAAACCTACAAGCAAAAGAAAAATACGTTAAATTAGCATTTTTAAGGTCAACTTCATGGTACAACAAGTTACAAGCGGAATCAAAATTTCCGTAGAGACAACATTCGAAGGAACATTTTATAAAAATTATAAAGTGCACTTTGCCTTTGGCTACAAAGTAACTATTGAAAACCAAGGCAAGGATGCCGTTCAACTTAATTCGAGACATTGGAAAATTTTTGATGCTCTTAACAATGTTGAAATTGTTGAAGGCGAAGGTGTCATTGGCAAAAAGCCTGTTCTTCAACCTGGAGAATCCCATACTTACAATTCAGGGTGTTTATTAACATCGCCATTTGGCGCTATGAAGGGTTACTACAACATGGTAAACTTCACCTCCACCAATAATTTTAAGGTCTACATTCCCGCCTTTAAATTAAGTGCACCGTTTGCACTTAACTAAATCATAGTTCAAACCACTTTATAGATTTGTTACCACTTCCTCCTGGAAAGACAAACAGTTTGGACATTGAAAAAAGTCCTAATTCTTTCTATCTCATTCTCAATTATTGCCACTAGACACATCACAAAATCCTTACGAATTTTAATACGGTTTTAAGAAGTTATCGCCCTCATAAATATCTAAAAAATCGTACCTTTGGCTCTGAAAATTTTGAATAACCCTATAAATAAAATACCCATGGGAAAAGGATTTTTTAACGTACCTGTTGCTATTAATGAACCGGTAAAATCTTACGCTCCCGGATCTCCGGAGCGCGAAGCTGTTTTAAAAGCTTACAAAGAAATGTTCAATAGCAAAGTGGACGTGCCCCTATATATCAACGGACAAGATGTAGAAACAGGTAACACCCGCACTATGTCCCCTCCACACGACCACCAACATGTTGTTGGAACCTATCATGTAGCTGAACAATCTCACGTAGAAGAAGCGATTGCTACTGCTTTGGAAGCCAGAAAAACATGGTCGCAACTTCCATGGGAACAGCGCGCAGGAATCTTCTTGAAAGCCGCCGAATTGATTGCAGGTCCTTATAGAGCAAAAATAAATGCTGCTACTATGATTGCGCAGTCAAAAACCATTCACCAAGCAGAAATTGATTCAGCCTGTGAATTGATTGACTTTTTACGTTTCAACGTACAGTTTATGGCAGATATTTACCATGAGCAACCAGAAAGCACCAGCGATGCCTGGAACAGAGTTGAATACCGCCCATTGGAAGGATTCACTTATGCGGTTACACCTTTCAACTTTACAGCTATCGCAGGAAACTTGCCTGCATGTATGGCTTTGATGGGGAATGTGGTCGTTTGGAAACCTAGCGACAGTCAAGTATATTCTGCAAAAGTGATCATGGACGTATTTAGAGAAGCTGGAGTTCCTGCAGGTGTCATCAATGTTGTATTTGGAGACCCTGCCATGATTACCAATACGGTAATGGCTAGCCCAGATTTCTCTGGATTGCATTTTACAGGATCCACGTTTGTATTTAAGGAACTTTGGAAGAAAATAGGAGAAAACATCCACAACTATAAAACCTACCCAAGAATCGTAGGGGAAACCGGAGGAAAAGACTTTATCGTAGCTCATAAAACAGCTAACCCAAAACAAGTAGCCACTGCCATTGTAAGAGGTGCATTTGAATTTCAAGGACAGAAATGTAGCGCTGCTTCAAGAGCTTATATCCCAACCAATTTATGGGAAGAGGTTAAAAACTACGTTTTGGAAGATCTTAAATCCTTTAAAATGGGATCCCCTGAGGACATGAGCAACTTTATCACTGCGGTAATCCACGAAGGATCTTTTGACAAACTTGCCAAATTTATCGATGGAGCCAAAGCCGACAGCGATGCAGAAATTATTGCCGGTGGAAACTACGATAAATCGAAAGGTTACTTTATAGAACCAACTGTAATTGTTACTACCAATCCTAAGTACACTACTATGTGTACAGAATTGTTTGGTCCAGTAATCACTATTTACGTATACGATGCAGAGGCTTATTCTGAAACTTTGAAATTGGTAGACGAAACAAGCGAATACGCTCTTACAGGCGCTATCCTCTCAACTGACCGATATGCTATTGAAGAAGCCACAAAAGCATTACAAAATAGTGCAGGAAACTTCTATATCAATGATAAGCCAACAGGAGCTGTTGTAGGACAACAGCCGTTTGGAGGCGCAAGAGCATCAGGAACCAATGATAAAGCGGGTAGTGCACAAAACTTGTTGCGTTGGGTTTCTCCTAGATTAATTAAAGAAACCTTTGTAACACCTGCGGATTATCGTTACCCGTTCTTAGGCTAAGAAATTTCATTTAGAAATATATTAAAAACCTCAAAAATTAACTTTTGAGGTTTTTTTATGCAATTTAATTTCCTCTATACAACAGGATAACAACGCAGTAAAATAATTCGTATCTTTAAGTTTCCATTAATCTTAAATCGACCTTATATGAAATTAAATTACTATTCGCTTTTTTCTTTCCTAACCATTCCCCTGCTATTTTACGGACAAACTCCTGGGGGTGAAAGCGACATTACGTCAATTAATTCCTCTATAACCTACCAAGGTTTTGGAGAAACCATGGCACATGCCGGAACTGGAGAATATAAAATATACTACGATAACATAAATGGTGTATTTGATAAACCAATTATTGTTGCAGACGGGTTTGACCCCAACGACTCAAGAACAATAGACCTTATGTACAGTTTATTAGACTATGGAGAACCTGTACAAAACCTCGCCGATGCCTTACGAGATGAAGGCTTTGATATCGTGGTTCTGAACTTCCCAACCTACATAAGCAGTTCAGACAACACTACTGAAATAAATGGAGGCGCAGACTTTATCCAAAGGAATGCCTTTATCCTAACTGAACTCATAGAAACAGTTAACCAGTTAAAAGAAGGTGACGAGCAAAATGTAGTTATTGGACCAAGTATGGGAGGATTGGTATCACAATACGCACTTCGCTATATGGAGCAAAACAGCATGGACCACGACACTCGTTTGTTCATATCGTTCGATACACCTCATTTAGGAGCCAATGTCCCAATAGGTGTGCAATACATGTTCAATTACATGTATAATGGAGACCCTGAAATTGCAGAAGCCGAAAACTTAGTAAACGGATTTCTGAACAGTGCTGCCGCAAAACAAATGTTGATTGACCATTATTTGGGACATCTCCAATCAGGCTCTGATATAGACCAAGATCCGACCATAACATTACCCGTAGGTGCGCCAAATTTCAGAGATGCCTTCCAAGCCGAATTAAACACCATGGGCATGCCTCAAGATTCCCGCAATGTTGCTATCGTTAATGGTAGCGGCACCGGAGAAATGACAGGCACCCCTGGAATGGAATTAATTAATCACACGTTTGATACTGGTCTGGTTGGTCCGGCCCCCACTCAAGCCATTGTCGCCATTACCTTTGCCCCTTTAGCTTCACAAACCACCACTGTTACAGACCTAATTGGACAAGTTAATATTTTTGGCAACTGGACTACGGTTTATAGTTTTGACGCCATCGCAGCTTCCCCTGCAACTTCCGACGGATTGGACAGTGCTCCCGGAGGGCAATTCGACATGTCCTCTTTTGGAGATGAATCTAACGATTTGATTTCAGAGTTTGTAGACAACTTGAATTCGCAGTATTTCTGCTTTATACCTACATTAAGCGCACTTTCTATAAGTGACACTAATTGGTATACAACTCCTGTGACAACAGACTCCCCATTTGACAATACTTATATTCCAGATAGCAATGAACCACACGTTACTTTAACCGCTGGTAATGTTGCATTTGCCATATCAGAAATTCTAGAAGACGCTTTAAGCCTTCCATCCTACGAAATGGACATTGTGAAACTCACGCAAAATCCTATAAAAAACCAAATGACTATTTTAAGTTCCTCAAACTTTGACGACACTGACATAGCCATTTTTGATCTTACAGGAAAGCAAGTGTACCAAGCCAACACTTCACTAACCGGCTATACCTCCTTCAATTTAAAATTGGATTCCGGATTGTACCTATTACAGGTTCGCAACAACTCTAAAATTTTATTAAATACGAAACTGATTGTGAACTAAAATTGGAGATCCTTGAAAAACAAAAAGGAGTGCATTTTGCGCTCCTTTTTTGTTTTTGTAATTAATCTTACGCTTAAAATGCTGTAGCAATATTTAGAGTAAAACCAGTATTTTGAGGGACATATCTACATATACCACCTACACAAACCAATCCTCCACGTTGTCTTCCATAACTAGCCCCAATTCTAGTAGAGCCCTTTGTAAAACTACCTCCAAAATTATAATAATGAATCTGCTGTTCTTCATGTGAATTTCCATAATTCCAAACATCCATTGCAAATACGGTAAATTTTGAATTAAAATTGTACTCCATGGTAGCACCAGCCCAATCTCCAGCTCTATCATAAGTAGTGTCATCAGACCACATGTGCTGACCTTCAATTCTGAAGGACTTACCAGAATTAAACTTATAAGTAGCCTCTGCAACCACTATAGTTGCCTTTACTTCCCCACTTCTATCCTCGATAAATTTGGAATTGTAATACGTTCTAACAGCAGAGAAAATTGTAGACCATTTAGAGGACAACTTTTTTCTAACCTCTAGGCTGAACTCTTGATAATACTTTTCACCAAAACCAAAAAAACCATCTGAGTCAAAGGTACGTTCAACCAAGTCAAATTCACCGTCTAAACCATACCAAGTAGCAAAATTAAAAGCCACTTTGGTACCATATTTACCACCTAATAAGGTTTCTCTATTGAATTTTTTGTAAATATCAATTTGCCCACCTATCTCACCCGCCTTGGCACGCGGGTTAAAGGTTAATTTTGGTTGCGATTGATACACATAGATATTTGTTAAACTATAATCATGTTGCTTCGTCAATGCAGGAAGATAGTTTATATAATCTTGATTATACACATTCGAACCTTGATCTCTTTGAGAGAAAAAAGCCATGTTCTCCATTCTTCTGAAGGTAGCATCTACTCCCAAACCAGATTTGGCATAACCTAAGTTCAACAATAAAGCATTACCATCAAAATAACGATCTTCAATGATATTCCCCATTTCTTGATATACATCCTCTCCCTTCAACACGTACTCACCCGAAGCATAAAAATTGCCTTCAGAAAAATCTAGTCGTGTTGAAAAAGCATTGGTCATTGGTTTAAATTCAGGGTTCTCTATAGGCAAATCCTCATAACGTCCTACATAGCTAAACCCAAAATCAAGACCTGTAGTTTCAAAATTCAAAAAAGACGCCAATCCAATTTCAGTATTGAATCCATAAATATCGCCTCTAGACACTTCAAAACCATCACGCTGTCTTCCATATAAGCCCGTAACTTCGACAGCATCGATAGGACGATAAACGACTCTTCCTCCTCTAAGCGCATTGTTTATCCCCAATTGTCTATCTTCCCAAGTTCTAAGAATTAACCCACTTCCGAATTGTTCATAAAAATGACCTAAGGTCACTTCCAATTTATTCGATTTGTAACCTACGGCAAATGTCCCTAAGTTGGTACCTTCATATTTGGGGTAAAAATTCAACAATGCCTTAGGCTCATAGGATTCCAACTGTGCATTAGCGAACCAATTTCGATAAGTATAATTAAGACGCAAATAACTATTGGTTCTTAAATGATCCTCTTCTTCAAAGTCTCCCGTTTTAGAATCATCGACATAATATTGAGAGTTAGACTCGAGACCTCCACTCAATTGCCCATATTCTTGAGCTTGGACAAAGGCAGTTCCTAGCAACATTATTGCTGCTAATTGGAAATATTTCATAAGATAATAAGGTTAATTGCTATTTAGAGAATTCTTTTATTTTTTCGTATAGTTCTTCTTCACTTCCAGGTGTATAACCAGAATGTCTGTAAAGAATTTTATTATCCTTAACCAAAAGGGTTACCGGAATGGTAGGCGCATTCAATTGTCTTTTCAAATCGCCGTTGGTATCCAATAGCACTTGAAACTCCCAACCCTTTCCATTCACCAAGGGCTTTACTCGCTTTACCGTACGTGAATCGTCTACAGAAATAGCATACAATTTCACATTTGTCTCATCCACCCAGTCTTCATAAATTTCGCCAATGGCATCCAATTCATTTTTGCAAGGCACACACCAAGTAGCCCATAGAGACACTACCACAAGTTGGCCATTTTTAGAAATATCCTGCAAAGCAACGGTCTCTCCGTTAAGGTTTTCCAGTTGCAAGTTTGGCAAAACATCTTGTGCTGCTGCTGAAAGACTAAAAGCTATTAAAAAAAATAAGGTTGTTAAGGATTTCATTTAGTAGGGATTTTGAAAAATTTACCGGCAAAGTTAATTTTTTTTAAATAATATCCCCATCACTATGTTTTTTTTATAAAATTTAACAGTTAAGGTGATTTTTCACCACAAAATATTTATATTCGGCACTTTGAAAATTTAACCCTAATATAATATTATGAAAACAACACGTTTATTACAGTTATTTCTGTTAGTTGTATCTTCCGCTTTTTTTTCCTGTGGATCATCGGACGATGACAGTGGACAAGGTCAGGGAGCAACACTTACTCTTTCAGTAGACAACAATGCAATTAACCTAGGTGATTCCGTTACTTTTACAGTTACAGATAGCAATAATGCAGATGTTACTAACGAGTCTACCATCTATTTTTCTGGAGTAGCCATTACCGAATCTACGTATACTCCAACACAACCGGGTACTTTTGTTGTTAATGCAAAACTTGGAGGTGACACTAGTAACAATATTTCTATAACTGTTTCTTCTCTTATTTTAAGTACGGACAAAGAAATTGTTTTCCCTGGTGATGTGGTTACCTTTACGGCTATCGGAAACACAGGTAGTGACTTAACTTCAGAATCAACATTTTATGTAAACGGTGTTGAAATTTCAGGAAATACATATACAGCAGATGAGAGAGGTGTTGACGTTATTACAGCAACAAAAGGCACTTTAGGAAGTAATGAAGCCCAAGTAATTGTAGGATATTCTAGAAAAGTACTTGTAGAAGATTACACAGGTACTTGGTGTGGATGGTGTCCACGTGTTGCTTACGGGATTGAACTTGTTGAGGGAGAAACCGAAAATGCAGTTGTAGCTGCTATCCACAGAGGTGCAGCTAGTGGAAGCTATTATGATCCATTCAACTACCCTGCTGAAGACTTGGAAGATTACATTGATTTAGGGGGATATCCAACAGCAATGCTTAACCGTAGAACTGAATGGGACTACCCAGAGCCTAACAACGTAAACCAAGTTGTAAACTTATCAGAAAAGCCATCTAGAGCTGCTCTTTCATTAACTTCTGAATTAAATGGAACTACACTAAGCCTTTCTGCTGGAATGGATATTTTAGGTGATCTAGAAGGAGTAAGCTTAGTAGTATACGTTATGGAGGACAATCTAATTGCAGACCAAACTAACTATACTGATTATTATGGTGGAGCTGATTACCTAACTGATTTCGTTCACGAAAATGTACTTAGACAAGTACCTACAGGATTATTTGGAGAAGAGATTTCTGCTTCTGACTTAGATACAGAAAGCAACTTGTATGTTAAAAATTACTCATTCGAGTTGGATCCTAGCATTTATGATGCGACAAACATTCACTTAGCTGTTTTTGTAACGGATGCTGATGGACATGTATTAAATGTTGTTGGCTCTCAAATTGGAGAAAATATCGTTATCGAAGACTAATTTTTAGTCACATATAGACATAAAAAAAACCAGAGCACTGCTCTGGTTTTTTTTATGCTTTAAATCTTAAGTAATCAACCTTTATATTTCAATGGAAGATGAACCACCTTTTTGGTATCATAAAAATCTTCTTTGTAATAATCACTCAAATTGTAAATGGTAGCGGTTTTATAGCTTTCCAGTTCTTCACTTAGATCTCCTCCCTTTAAATACAAAACACCATTTTTCAGCTCATGATTTTGAGGTTTGGCAATCTTTCCTTTTACCCAATGCACGAAGGTTGGCATAATCGCCACGGCACGGCTGACAATAAAATCAAACTGTTCATCAATCTCTTCTACCCTGCTATGGGTAGTTCTCACATTAGTAATCCCCAAACCTTCTACCACTTCATTCACCACCTTCAACTTTTTGGCAATGCTATCTACTAAATGAAAATTGGTTTCAGGAAACATAATAGCCAATGGAATTCCTGGAAATCCTCCTCCTGTACCCACATCCAATACATTTGCACCTGGCTTGAACTGCATAACCTTGGCTATCCCTAATGAGTGCAGCACATGACGCAAATACAATTCATCTATATCCTTTCGGGAAACCACATTAATTTTTAGGTTCCAATCCTGGTACAGGGTTTCCAACTTTTCAAACTGCGCTATCTGCTGCTCTGTCAAGTCTGGAAAATAATACTTAATAAGCTCCATCTATCTAAATTTTCTACAAAAGTAGACATTTTTGTGTGGATAATTTTTAGGTTTTTCATAACCCTTTACAGCCGTTTATTAATTATATTTGCATTTTCAAACATTACACTGAATTTTACTGGTGTATTATTGAATTAATGCCTTATGACAAAGCAAACATTATCATTTTCAAGAACAGATTCAGCCAAGTTTTTTAGAACTTTAAACAAACGCGTCAACGATTATTTTAAAGAAAATAATATTAAGCGTACAGGTAACTGGAAGATTTGGGTTAAAACCATAGTGATGTTTGCCATCTTTTTAACCCCTTACTTTTTACTGTTGACCCTAGATATCCCTGGCTGGCTACAATTGTTGTTCACAGTTATTATGGGAATTGGAATGGCTGGTATTGGTATGAACGTGATGCACGATGGTAACCACGGTGCCTTTTCAAATAAAGAATGGGTCAACCGCTTAATGGGAAGCAGTATTTATATCTTGGCAGGAAACGTATACAATTGGCAAGTTCAGCACAATGTATTGCACCATACATACACTAACATTCATGGTCATGATGAAGATTTGGATGCGGGACGTATTTTACGCTTTTCAAAACACACCAAGTGGAAACGTTACCATAAGTTTCAACATTATTATTCTATTTTTCTCTATGGTTTGCTGACCCTTAACTGGGCCATCACTACAGATTGGATGCAAATGAAACGTTACATGAAACGTAAACTATCCTATGGAAAATTCCCAAACCCTGTTTGGAACTGGAGTAAATTGGTAATTTCAAAAATCATTTATATGTGCATCTGGATTGTTATTCCAATGTTGATTCTAGATATCGCTTGGTGGAAGATCCTTTTAGGATTTTTTGTAATGCACTATGTAGCGGGACTTATTCTTAGTGTTGTATTCCAGTTGGCACACGTTATGGACGAGGCCGAAATGCCACTTCCCGAAGAAGATGGCACCATGAAAAACACCTGGGCCATCCACCAGTTGAAAACTACCGTTAACTTCGGTAGAACCAACAAATTGGTTAACTGGTTCACCGGAGGACTTAACCATCAGGTTGAGCATCATATTTTCCCTCACATTAGCCATGTGCACTATTTTAATATTTCAAAAATTGTGAAGGAAACCGCAAAAGAATTCAATTTACCTTATAACGAATATAAATCTACACGAAAAGCAATAATCGCCCACTTCAGGTTTTTAAAGGAAATGGGAATGAAGCCTGCACTACAAGCATAATCAGATTTTTACATGAAAAACCATCTTTCAGACAGAATCAACAGTCTGCCTACTTCCGCCACCTTGGCCATGGCAGCCAAGGCTAGAGAATTAAAAACCCAAGGAATCGATATTATTGGATTGAGCTTGGGAGAACCAGATTTTAACACTCCAGACTTTATTAAGGAGGCCGCTATCCAAGCCATTAATGACAATTATAATTCGTATTCACCGGTAGACGGTTATGCCGAATTAAAAGACGCCATTATCCTAAAGTTTAAAAGAGACAACAATCTAGATTACAAACCTAGCCAAATTGTTGTTTCTACCGGAGCCAAACAGTCTATTGCCAATGTAGCGCAAGTATTGCTTAACCCTGGGGACGAAGTACTTTTACCTGCTCCTTATTGGGTAAGTTATTCTGCTATTGCAACCTTATGCGAAGCAACTTTCAAGGAAATTCCTTCTACCATTGAGAACGATTTTAAAATCACACCTCAACAATTGGAAGAAGCCATTACTCCTAAGACCAAAATGGTATTTTTCAACTCTCCAAACAACCCAAGTGGCACTATTTATAGCGAAAGTGAATACCGTGCTTTAGCCGAAGTTTTGGAGAAATATCCAGATATTTTCATCCTTTCGGATGAGATTTACGAGCACATTAACTACGGAGCCAAAAACTTCAGTTTCGCAGCAATACCAAGTATGTACGACCGTACTATTACTGTTAACGGTGTTGCTAAGGCATTTGCTATGACTGGATGGAGAATTGGATATATCGGTGCTCCGGAATGGATTGCCAAAGCGTGTACTAAAATGCAGGGACAGATTACTTCTGGAACCAATTGTATTGCACAAAGAGCCACCATTACAGCTTTAAACGAATCGCCAGAGCGTATTCAATATATGGTTGATGAGTTCAAAGTGAGAAGAGACTTGATCTTGGATCTTCTTAACGAAATTGAAGGTTTCAAAACCAATGTTCCTGAAGGCGCTTTTTATGTATTCCCTAACGTGTCTTACTACTTTGGAAAAACCTTAAGAGGAAAAACCATCAACAATGCTACAGATTTTTCATTGTACTTGCTTGAAGAAGCGCACGTAGCAACGGTAACTGGAGAAGCCTTTGGAAATGCAGATTGCATTAGAATTTCTTATGCAGCCTCGCAAGAACAAATTGTTGAAGCCCTCAAGCGTATTAAAGCTGCTTTAAGCTAGAAACAGAATTATTTCTGATCATATATATAGCATCCGTACTTTTAAAGTTACGGATGCTTTTGTTTTAGAACATAACGTAGACAAACAGAGCACACAGGATGACAAATCCTACGGTAAAAACAATTTTGATTTTCAAATCACGCTGCTTCCTTTCCAACAAAATCTTTTCTTTAATACCATTTAACATTTCAGGTGAAGCTTCTGGAAATTCATAAACCTTTTTGGATTTATTGCCGCCTCCCAACCTATTTTTAAGTTTATCGCGTTTTGATAACAGTTTTCTATTATTGTTGATAGAAGTAATAGCTCCTTGCATTGATCCAAAGCTCATAATGAAGATTTAAAAGGTGAAACTTAAATATGAACAAAAACTCCCCTACATCAATCCACGAACCGTGATGATCACAAAACAATTAGAAAACTTGGATGAAAACCAAGTCTATTTAAAAAGTAAAATAAATACGAGAAAGAAGAGAATCACTCTTAGTATCGTAGCAGCATCCGAAGTCCTGAAAAACAAACGTTTCTCTATACGACTTCTACAACTGAATAACTTATTGTATGAATATTGAGTAAAATTGGTTCTTGCACTTTGTTTGTACTCAGAATTCAACAAACCTAAATTGTTTTCCTTTACCCAAAAGGGGAAAGGTTCCAAATCTTGTGCAGCGTTTAACGTTTTCATGATAATTGATTAATTGATTACATATCATATGACGCTAAAAAATATGTTTTGTTACATAGACCATTAATTCACAATCGTCTAACAGAAAAAAAACAAGCACTTATAAAAATCTTAGACCGCTTAATTATTTATCTATTCCTCCAAAAGAAAGGAGTTAAAAGGATAAGGACCGTAAAGAGCTCTAATCTCCCTAAAAGCATTAAAAAGGAAGCCCACCATTGCCCTAACATAGGTAATGCAGCATAATTATTTACTGGGCCAAATTTCCCCAGTGCAGGCCCAATATTACCCAAACTGGACGCTGCCAAACCAATAGAGGATTCGAAATCAAGTTTAAACATCGAAAAACCTAAGCCTCCAACAATAAACGCCAACATATACAGGATAAAGAATCCTAAAATATTAAATACAATATCCCCTTGAATAGATTTGGTATTATATCTCACGGGCAATACCGCATTGGGATGCAAAGCTCTTCTGAACTCCAAAAAGCCATTCTTGATCAAGATAAGATGCCTTACTACTTTCACGCCTCCTGAGGTACTTCCTGCAGAACCACCCAAAAACATCAATCCAAAGAAAAACACTACCAAAAATGGCGTCCAAAGCGTATAGTCGGCTGTGATGAATCCTGTTGTGGTAATTACGGTCAACACCTGAAATAGAGCATGCCTAAACGAACTTTCTGCACGTCCCCATACCATTGGGTGCTCAATGGACGAAATTCCCAAATCTGCCCTAAAGTATATGATTACAGCGGCAATAATCGTAAAAGCCGTTACGAACTTAAAATACAGTCGAAATTCCTCATCTCTAATTGCCTTTTGCACGGTACCTTTGAACACAAAATAACTCAACACGAAGTTGGTTCCTGCCAAAAACATGAAAAGAATGATAATGTACTGTATCAAAGGTTGACCATTCCAATAGGCTACACTAGCATTTTTTGTTGAAAATCCTCCTGTAGAAAGTGTACTCATGGAATGGTTAATGGCATCAAAAAAAGACATGCCCGCTACCTTAAGCAAAATAGTTTCTGCGGCAGTATATCCAAAATAAATCAACCATAAGCGTTTGGCCGTATCGGTAATACGAGGATGCAATTTATCGGCACTTGGCCCCGGGGCTTCGGCAGCAAACAGCTGCATCCCTCCTATTCCCAAGAGCGGCAAAATGGCTATGGCAAGCACAATAATCCCCATACCTCCAATCCAATGCGTGGTACTTCGCCAGAACAATACACCTTTAGAAACAACTTCAATATCATTCAATATCGTGGCTCCCGTTGTCGTGTACCCAGACATAGTTTCAAAAAAAGCACTTGTGAAAGTAGGAATAGTTTCGGTAAGCAAATAAGGCAAGGCTCCTGAAGCTGCCATCACAATCCACCCAAAAGTCACGATAATGTAACCTTCCCGTTTATTCATTTCCTTGTTGTACTTCCTTGTACTTACCATCAAGAATGTCCCTATCAGCAATACAAGGATTCCAGACATGAATATCCGCAAAGCTTCGGATTCATGATACAAAGCACTTACAAGTGCAGAAATGAGCATAAACCCACCATTAAACAACAGCAACAGCCCAAAAAAGTGAAAGATAATTTTATAGTTGAGTTTCTTCATTTTTATAAGCTTCTTTAAAAGAAAAATTTCTCAACCTCGACAATCGATCTTGGGAGACAACATACTACCACCCTATCTCCATCAGAAATTTTGAAACTTCCCAATGGAATCATTCCTTCACCATCTCTAATTACCCCTCCAATAATGGCAGAACGCGGAAAGTCAAGATCCTTAATCATCTTGTTACAGATTTTGGAACTTTCATTTACCACAAACTCCACCAATTCGGCATTCATATTATTAAGCTTGGTCATGGCCACAATCTCTCCTTTTCTAATGTATCTAAAAATACTGTTGGCCGCCAATAACTTTTTATTAATCAACGTATCAATTCCAATGGATTGCGACAATTGGAAATAGTCCATATTCTCAACCAATGCGATGGTTTTCTTTACTCCTTTTGATTTCGCCACCAAACAAGACATGATATTGGTCTCGGAATTTCCTGTTACAGAAATAAAGGCATCCTGAGCATCAATATTCTCTTCTTCCAAAAGTTCCACATTACGTCCATCTCCGTTGATCACAAGCGCCTTTGGCAATTCATCGGCCAACTCAAAAGCAATATTCTTATCCTTTTCAATAAGCTTCACCTTAAACTTGTTTGCGCACAAATCCTTGGCGGTTTTATAACCAATTTTACTTCCTCCCAGAATCATCACATCCCGGACATCTATTTTCACCTTCCCAGAAAGTTCAAACAATTCATCGTCACCTCCTTTTGAAGTAATAAATACCACTTTATCACCTTCCTTAAACAGCGTGTCTCCACGAGGAATGATAGTATATTGCGTTCCATATCGTTGAATGGCTATGGGCACAAAATGTATTTCGGTCAACACTTCTGCCGCCTCTTTTACGGTTTTATCAACAAAAGCTGCATTTCTGGACAATCGTAAACTCAACATCGTTAAGGCGCCATCCTCAAATTCGTAACTATCGTTAAAAGCGTATTGATTCAACAGCAACTGAATTTCTGAGGCTGCCAAATCTTCTGGAGAAATCAACTCGTCAATCCCAAACTTGGTAAATCCAACCTCATCTTTCTGCTCCAAAAATTCAGAATTGGCAATTCTAGCAATGGTACGTTGGGCTCCCAATTGCTTGGCTAAAACACATGCGGTGATATTAGTGGTTTCAGAAGAAGTTACTGCTATGAACAATTCCGAAGTGTCAATCCTAGCTTCCTTTAAAATAGCAATGGAAGTGGCATCTCCCCTAATCACTTTAATATCCAAGTGATTGTTGGCATAGGCCAGACTTTCTTTGTCGGTATCTAAAAGCGTGATTTCTTGAGATTCGTAGGATAATAATTTTGCCAAATGAAACCCAACTTCACCTGCTCCTGCAATAATTATTTTCATTTGTTAACGTTTAGTTGTTCAAAATAGCTGGGATCTGTAAAAAGAACGCCCATTAATAAAATGTTCGATTGGTTGTAAAATTGTTCCCATTAAGGAACAAAAGCATTCAAAAATAGCTAAACAAATATAGTATAATTTTATTTCGAAAGCTTTTTCTCTATTATACGTGAAGTTAAGCATATGTTACTGAAGCAATAACTTATTCACACCAACTCATTTAAAACTTCTATCGTCATTTATTTTTAGGTTGCCTGAAGCCTATTAGCCATGAAAATTTATGTAGTTTTGCCAAAAAAAGATAGAATGTCCACAAAAGTGAAGCCATATAAAGACAGTGACCTGAACAAAAAGCAACAGGTTACCCAAATGTTTGATACCATTTCTAAAGAATACGACGGACTTAACCGAGTGATTTCCTTTGGAATTGACATTAAATGGCGCAATAAAGTTGTGGATATTGTTGCTCAAAAGCAGCCCAACAAAATTTTGGATATCGCCACAGGTACTGGAGACTTGGCCATTACACTTACCAAAACTGGTGCCAAGGAAATTATTGGATTGGACATTAGTGATGGTATGCTTGAAGTGGGCCGCAAAAAAGTTGCCGCAAAAAATCTTGAGGATACTATTTCTATGGTTTTGGGAGATTCTGAAAGCCTTCCTTTCCCAGACAATACGTTTGATGCCATAACCGTAGCTTTTGGAGTGCGCAATTTTGAAAACCTGGAACAAGGCCTTTCTGAAATTTTAAGAGTACTAAAACCTAATGGTGTTTTTGTGATTTTAGAAACTTCGGTTCCTACCCAAACACCTTTTAAACAAGGCTATAAATTTTATACCAAATATATCTTACCAACCATTGGCAGGGTCTTCTCAAAAGACCAATCGGCGTATGCTTATTTAAGTGAATCTGCCTCGGTTTTTCCTTATGGAGAAGCTCTAAACAATATTTTGCGTAAAATTGGGTTTATAGATGTCAGTAACAAACCCCAAACATTTGGAGCGGCTACAATTTATTCCGCTTCCAAAAAATAATGTGACACCTTTTGAACCCTTTGATTGTAAATTAAATTTTCAATGAAAAAAGTAGTTTTTATTCTCTCTTTGTTCTTATTAAGCCAAGCAGCGTCTGCCCAATTGTTCACGAAGGAAAAAATCAAGAACAATGAAAATTTTGACAAGCAGCGCCTAAGTTGGGGGTTCTTTTTAGGGTTCAACAGTTATGATTATCAATTTAACTACGAAGAAGATTTAAAGGACATTTTAGTAGACAACACCGTAGGGTTTAACGTAGGCTTGATTTCCGATTTACGCCTTACCGAATACCTAAACCTGCGTTTTGAACCAGGATTATACATTACGCAACGTAACCTGCAATATGACCCGAGCTATTTCTTAGGAATGGATTATAACGCTTCAGATTTGCTTCGCGAAGTAAAATCTACTTATGTACATTTTCCTCTGCTTTTGAAATTTTCAACCAAACGTATCAACAACTTTAAACCGTTTATCGTTGGTGGGGTTTCTACAGCCATTAACCTTTCCAGTAATCAAGAAAACCCAGATGACAATTCTGTTGGGGAATTCAGATCGGAAAGAAACATGATGTTCTACGAACTGGGATTTGGTGTCGATTTTTACTTGTACTGGTTTAAGTTTACGCCTTCTATTAGAGGGGTGTTTGCCCTAAACAATGAAATTATTCAGGACAGGGATCCAAATAGCCCTTGGACAGGTAATGTCCATACCATGAAAACCAGAGGGGTATTTGTTAATTTCACCTTTCAATAGAAACGTAAATTCTTTACTGCTTTCCTCTTCTAAACTCGCTTAAGAAGATAGCCGTTGCCGTTGCCACATTTAAGCTTTCGGTAGCCTGCAAATTACCGTAACGCGGGATACTAAGTTTAGTCTGAACTATTTCTTCAATTTCAGA
Source organism: Mangrovimonas sp. sgz306409 (assembly GCF_059735265.1). Classification (NCBI taxonomy): domain Bacteria; kingdom Pseudomonadati; phylum Bacteroidota; class Flavobacteriia; order Flavobacteriales; family Flavobacteriaceae; genus Mangrovimonas; species Mangrovimonas sp. sgz306409. Next base: position 428,811 of record NZ_JCAPEU010000002.1, on the reverse strand, counting down.
AGAAATGCCGTTAGCCTCATTTCCCATTACCAAGATGCCTTTATCTGGTAAGTTTTGGTTATAGACATTGTCCCCATCCATAAAGGTTCCAAAAACTTCTGATTGTGTACTTTTCAAAAATGAAGTCAAATCCAAATACGTAATATTCACTCTGGTCAAAGAGCCCATAGTAGCCTGCACTACTTTGGAATTATAACAATCCACCGTAGCCGAACTGCACACCAAATCACTAATACCAAACCAATCACACAAACGAATGATCGTGCCAAGATTCCCTGGATCTCTCAAATCATCAAGGGCCACAATCAAGCCATCTTCTTTAATGGATTTCGACTCAGGAATTCTAAATAGAGCCAAAGCAGTATTGGGAGTTTTTAACGCACTGAGCTTTTTCAACTCTTGCTCAGATATAGAGACAACCTGTTCCGAGGCAACTCCAAAATCCGTTCCAGTAGTATACAACTTATAAAGTTCAAAAGAGGAATTTAAGAACTCTCCAATCCCCTTGATCCCTTCCACCACAAACAAACCTTCCTTAATACGGTTCTTTTTTTGTGCTAAACTTGTAATTAATTTTATTTGGCTCTTTGTTAACATCAAAATGTCTTTACTTTTGTTATCGTTGTAACTACCGTACAAAGTAATGCTTTTTTGGAGTAATTTTTGATATGCTACAGCAACAATGCCATAAAATTGACCTTATAACGATTTCTGTTTGAAGCAAACTTTTAAATATATATTGGTTTTCTTTACCTTCGCTTACCTACTAGCATCCTGTAATGTGATGAAGCGTGTTGGTGAAGATCAATTTCTTCTTTCGGGAAACACTACTATGGTAAATGGGAAAAAGGTAAACACCGAGGCCATCAATAATTCCTATTACCAAAAACCTAACGGAAAACTTTTAGGCTACCCTTTGCGCTTGCACATTTACAATTTGGCAAGGCCAAACTTGGACTCCATTCTTAAAGACAAAATTTATAACGATCCAAAAAAGTTAGCTTGGAAAACGAGGCTGCTTTCCAGAAAGCAATTGGATAAAGATGTCCAATCCCGTTTAGATTTTAATGCTTGGCTGAAAAAAACAGGTGAAGCACCTGTAATTGTAGATTTGCCAAAAACAGAAAAAACCACAACCAACCTTAGCCGATATTTTATTAGCAACGGATGGTTTGATGTGCAAACTTCATACAGTATTTCTAAAACGGATAACAGACGTGCTAGCGTCACCTATTTTGTTGAAACAGGAAAACCCTATATTTTGGATTCCATTTCAGAGAAAATTGCCTCACCAGTTGTGGATTCGCTTTATCAGAATTTAAAAAAGGAATCACTTATAAAATCAGGAGAGCAGTACAAGGAAACCAATTTCACCAACGAAAGGGAACGCCTCACATCGGCCTTGAGAAATTCTGGGCTTTTCCATTTCGGTCAGGATTATATCACTTTTGATATTGATACCATTGGATCTTCAAAAAAGGTATTTACGGACCTTATTATTAAAAATAGAAGTATTCGTTATGAGGATTCCATTGCAAGGGTTCCTTTCAAAATATACAAAATAAAACAGGTCAATATCTATACAGACCACACTTATACTAATAAGGAAACCGAAACATTGGATTCTATAGAATATAAGGGCTACAAACTTTACAGTTATGGCAAATTAAGGTACCGCCCAAAAGCGCTTACCGATGCTGTTTTTATTTCTAAAGGTGAACTTTTCAGGGACCTTGACAGAAGTAGGACCTACCGCTATTTAACCGATCTCAAAGTATTCAGATACCCTAACATTGAATATATAGAAAACCCACAGGATACAACACTTACTGCCAATATTTATCTTTCTCCAAAGAAAAAGTATGACCTTGGATATGAAATAAATGTCACTCAAAGTAACATCCAAACCATTGGTTTTTCATTAAGTGGCGGATTGATAATTCGTAACGTATTTAGGGGTGCTGAAACATTGGAAATGTCCGCTTTGGGTTCTATTGGGTCCTCCAAAGACGCTTCTATTTCCCAAGACCAGTTTTTCGACATCAATGAAGCGGGAGGAAATATTAAACTTACCATTCCCCGCATATTTTTCCCAATACGGACCAATAAAATCATACCAAAATACATGTCTCCAAGCACCCGTATTTCGGTAGGAGCTACCACGCAAAGAAATATTGGATTGGACAAACAAACCTTAAACGGTACTTTAAACTACAATTGGAACCCATCCAAAAGAACCACAAATAGTTTGGATTTCTTCAATCTGCAATTTGTAAAAAACCTGAATCCCGACAACTATTTTGGAGTTTACCAAAACTCGTACAATACGCTTAATGATATTTCCAATAGCATCGATTACAACAACGGAGAAGATTTGACCTATCCAGGACTAACAGACCAATTTATAAACGATGTTTTAGCCGGCAACACCTCTATAACTCCAAGCGACGATGACTTTGAAACCGTTTCGGCCATCAGTGAGCGTCAAAACAGACTAACAGAAAACAACTTGATTTTGGCCTCCAGTTTCAATTATGTATTGAACAAACGTGAAAACCTTTTGGATAATGATTTTTCTATCTTCCGATTTAAGTTTGAGGTTGCAGGCCCACTACTTAACACCTTTTCAAGATGGACGGGTTCTAAAAAAAATGCCAATGATCAATACGAAATACTTGGCGTGGCTTTTTCCCAATATATGAAAGGAGAACTGGACTATGTGAAATATTGGGATTTGGGCAAAAAGAACATCGTGGCCGTGCGTAGTTATTTGGGAATGGCCATTCCCTATGGCAACTCCAACAGTATTCCTTTCTCCAAGAGTTTCTTTTCGGGAGGACCTAACGACATCAGGGCCTGGACTGCCTACAACTTGGGCCCCGGGAGCTCGCAATCCATTAATGAGTTCAACGAAGCCAACATGAAAATCACCTTGAGTCTGGAGGAACGCTTCAATGTTTTGGGGAACCTTAACGGAGCCCTATTTGTAGACGCAGGAAATATCTGGAACATTGCTGATAACGTAAATGACGATAGAGCTACGTTTAGTGGAGTTGACTCTTTAAAAGACATTGCCGTAGGTTCTGGTTTTGGGTTGCGCTACGACTTTACATTTTTTGTTCTTAGGGGAGATATCGGGTTTAAAACCTATGATCCTTCATACGATTTGGGTGAGCGTTGGTTTAAAGACTACAATTTTGGAAATGCCGTTTACAACATAGGTATCAACTACCCTTTCTAATTCCTTTTTTCACTTTCATTTCGATAACGTTGTAGTGCAATTTTGATGCAACAATGCTCAATTTCAGTCTAAGATGTGCAAAAAATTGATTATTTTTGAACTTATTATTTCAATATAAAATACACTAAAAATGAGTCACAATATCAAAGCAGGAGTTGCTACAGGAAAAGAAGTTCAGGAAATTTTCAAACTTGCAAAAGAAAAAGGGTTTGCCCTTCCAGCAGTAAACGTAATTGGTTCCAACACTATCAATGGTGTTTTGGAAACAGCGGCAGCACTTAATGCCCCTGTAATTATTCAATTCTCAAACGGAGGTGCGCAATTTAACGCCGGAAAAGGATTAAGCAATGAAGGTCAAAAAGCAGCGATTGCAGGATCTATTGCAGGTGCCAAGCACGTTCACGAAATGGCCGTAGCTTATGGAGTTCCAGTAATTCTTCATACAGACCACTGTGCAAAAAAACTATTGCCTTGGATTGATGGCCTATTGGATGCCAGTGAAAAACATTTTGCTGAAACAGGAAAGCCTCTTTATAGTTCCCACATGATCGATTTAAGTGAAGAGCCTCTTGAAGAAAACATTGAAATTTGCAAAACCTACCTTGAGCGTATGAGCAAGATGGGAATGACCTTGGAAATTGAGTTAGGAATTACAGGTGGAGAAGAAGACGGTGTTGACAATTCTGATGTTGATGACTCTAAACTTTACACCCAACCAGAAGAAGTTGCTTATGCTTATGAAGAATTGAGCAAAGTAAGCGATCAATTTACCATTGCAGCTGCCTTTGGAAACGTTCACGGTGTTTACAAGCCTGGTAACGTAAAATTGACTCCAAAAATCCTTAAAAACTCTCAAGAGTACATTTCTGAAAAATACAATGTACCTCACAACCATATCGATTTTGTATTCCACGGTGGTTCTGGTTCAACAGTTGAAGAAATTAGAGAAGCCATTGGATATGGTGTGATCAAAATGAACATCGATACCGATATGCAATATGCATTTATGAGCGGAATCCGTGATTACATGGCCGATAACAAAGACTATTTACAGGCTCAAATTGGCAACCCAGAAGGTGATGATGTACCAAATAAAAAGTTCTACGACCCTAGAGTTTGGTTGCGTGCAGGAGAAAATACGTTTGTTGAAAGATTAAAAAAGGCATTTGAAGACCTTAATAATGTAAATACTTTATAAATTTGCACCCGAAATAATTAACTAAAATTAGTTTTAATGTCTTGGTTTAAAAGAAAAACAAAAGGGATTACTACCACTACCGAAGAAAAAAAGGACACTCCTAAAGGTCTTTGGTACAAATCCCCTACGGGTAAAATTGTAGACACAGAAGAGTTGGAAAAGAATTTTTATGTGAGTCCAGAAGACGATTATCACGTAAGAATTGGCAGCAAGGAGTATTTCGAAATTTTATTCGATGACAATAAGTTTGAAGAACTGGATGCAAACCTAACTTCTAAAGATCCTTTAAAATTTGAAGATACCAAAAAATACCCAGACCGTTTAAAGTCGGCCCAAGAGAAGACCAAATTAAAAGATGCTGTAAGAACAGCTGTTGGTAAATCGAAAGGGAAAGACTTGGTGGTTGCCTGTATGGATTTTGCGTTTATTGGAGGTTCTATGGGAAGCGTTGTTGGTGAAAAAATTGCCCGCGCTGCCGATTATTCCCTTAAAAACAATGTCCCATTAATGATCATTTCCAAATCTGGAGGTGCCCGTATGATGGAAGCGGCGCTGTCTTTAATGCAATTGGCTAAAACTTCTGTGAAGTTGGCACAATTGGCCGAAGCTAAAATCCCTTACATTTCTCTTTGTACCGATCCAACTACTGGAGGTACTACGGCGTCATTCGCTATGTTGGGAGACATCAACATTGCAGAGCCGGGAGCCTTGATTGGTTTTGCTGGCCCTAGAATTGTAAGAGACACCACAGGTCAGGAATTACCTGAAGGATTCCAAACTTCAGAGTTCCTGTTGGAACACGGTTTCTTGGATTTTATTTCGCACAGAAAGAATCTTAAAAACAAAGTCAACCAATACATTGACTTAATCACAAATAAGCCCTTAAGGGCATAATAAAAAAGCGACCTAATTAGGTCGCTTTTTTATTTCCATTCACTTCCAATACCTTTCCTAATTCATCCAATGTTAAAAAGATTTAACTGAACAGCTTACCAATATTTCTTGTAAAAAATATCCTAATTGGTAACTTGCCGTTCAATTAACCTAATCTTTAACATGAATTACTTTTATTCCCTAAAAAGCAAACTTCTTTTTAGCTTGCTTTTTTTGACATTCTTTATGGGAATGTCCCAATCCAATCAATATCTTCACTTCGACGGTGTTGATGATTATGCATCCTTACCCAACGGCGCACAGTTTATCAATGGCAGTAACACTATTACCATGGCAGGCTGGTTCTATACAGATGAACTAGGATATGCCCAAGGTATGATGGGTATAAGAGGTGGCGGAACAGGTGATGGCGAAATGTATGTCAACCAAAAACCTAATGGAGGTCTTGAATGCAGATTGGTGACAACAGCCGGGTTTCATAATATCACGCTTCCTGACGGCACTATTGTAGCTGGCCAATGGCAGCATGTTACATGGGTATATAACCAAACTTCCCTTGAACTATTTATAGACGGTGTTTCTATAGCAACAACCCCAGCATCCGGTGTATTTTCATCTACCGACAGACCCTTTACAATAGGGAAATCCATTCTTGCAAGTTACAACTTTGTATTTCCAGGAAGAGCCGACGAAGTATCCCTTTGGAACAAAGCCTTGACACAAGCCGAAATTCAGGACATGATTGCCAATGAATTGACTGGCGATGAAGCGAATCTCCAAGTTTATTACAAATTCAACCAAGGAACTCCTGGGGGAAACAACACTAGCATCACACAATTGATGGACATTAGCGGAGAGGAAAATAAAAATGCGACTTTAAACAATTTTGCGCTCGATGGAGAAACCTCGAATTTCAATGGTGAATTGGAATCGACTTTTCAAGCAATAAATTTCCCTCAAATTCCTTCAAAATTAATTACAGATGCTCCATTTCAACTTCAAGCAACGGTTAATTCCAATCTTCCTATTTCCTATGAAATAATTTCAGGTCCAGCCACAGTTGATGGAGATATCCTTACTCTTGACGGAGTGCCCGGAGAGGTTAGCGTCAAGGCTAGTCAGCCTGGAAATGACATCTACGAGCCAGCAGAAGACATCTTGATAACCTTTGCGGTTTTAGATCCAGATGCTGTTTTGGCTGAAGCTGAAATATTACATCCCTTAGCAGGAAACGCCTATACTTCAAGCTTAATGCCCATTCAAATTGCCTTTAGAGCAGACATCCCTTATACCGAACTATTTTCAATTGCATCAATTACTGCAACCGTTGATGGTGAAGAAGTAACTTTGACAAACTACGGTAACGGTTATTATTCTGGCTGGTGGACACCAAGCTCTTTTGGAAATCATGACTTAGAGATTGCTTCTACTAATAATTTTGGAGCAGAAGGAAGCCATACCAGCACCTTCAATTTGACTTCAACAACACCTACGCAAACATTGAATGCAACAGAAGATGTTTGGGTATATGGCGACGTACCTTCTGTAACGGTTGAAACAGACTTACCTAGTTATGTTGGTGCCTATAATGAAATTACCGGAACCCTTTTTATAGACTGTCCAGACGGAGGTTGCGATCCTTGGGATAGAATTTCTTCTGTTGAAGCATTGGGTAAAGATGGTCAATGGTATGAAATTATCCGTTATTTAACTCCTTATGGCGTAAGCTGCCAACACGAAATCGACCTTACGGATTTCATGTCTCTACTAAGTGGAAAAACAAAATTCAGAGTGAATCTTGGAACCACAGGAAATGGTTTCCTTTACACACTACAATTGAGTTATACGCCAGGGACTCCAGAAAACCCTTATAGCCAGATTCAAAAATTGTGGAACGGAACTTACCAATTTGGAGACATGGCCAATTTGCAACCTACAGAAGATTTCACAAAATCGTTCCCTGAAAACACACAATCTGCGAAAATTAAATTGGTATCTACTGGTCATGGTTGGGGAAGTACCAACACAGGAAATGCTGCAGAGTTTAAACAAAATACCCACCATATTTGGGTAGACGATGAGCAAACCTTTACACAATTGAATTGGGTAGATTGTGATCCCAACCCAGATAATTGTAGTCCACAGGCTGGAACTTGGTATTACAATAGAGCAGGATGGTGCCCTGGAAGCATTGCCCAATTTTTTGATTATGATATGACACCGTATATCAATAATAGCTCTGTAGACCTCGAATATGTTTTTGATGAAAGTTATACTGACTATTGCCACCCTAACAACCCAAACTGTATAACTGGTGAAACCTGCTCCGATTGTAATGATGGTTTCAACCCTCACCTAAAAGTGAATTCGTTTTTGATTTCATTTGGAAATGCTCCTATGGACAATTCATTGAGCGTAAATGACCTTTCAATTGCTCATAGCATGCATTTGTACCCAAACCCTTCCGCAGGAACATTCTTCGTTGAATTCAACAACGATACTCAAGTTGACAATATTGAGATTTTTGATGTGACAGGAAGATCAATTTTACAAACTCCTGTTACCAATGGTACCACCTTAAAACAAATTACCCTGGATGGAAAAGCAGGAATTTATTTGGTAAGTCTAAAAAATGGCAATGATGTATTGGCGACAAAACGATTGATTGTAGAATAAATTCATGATTGGGTCTTTTGAAGCTTTGTAAATTTTATTAAAAAATCATTTTTTGGATCATTATCTTATAAATGATTTAAAATTACTATATTTGCCGCTTGAAAGAAACCCTTTCATAGTACATAAAAATCATTAAAACAATATTGGAATGTATTTAACTAAAGAAAAGAAAGAAGAAATCTTCGAAAAGCACGGAGCTGGAAAAAATGACACAGGAAGTGCTGAAGGGCAAATTGCATTGTTCACTTACAGAATTAACCACTTAACAGAACACTTAAAAAAGAATCGTAAAGATTTTAACACTGAGCGTTCTTTGGTAAAATTGGTAGGAAAGCGTCGTGCTTTGCTAGATTATTTGACTAAGAAAGATATCTTAAGATACCGTGCTATCGTTAAAGAATTAGGATTAAGAAAATAATTGTGAAAAGAGGCTTTATGCCTCTTTTTTTTATTTATATATTAGCTCAAGCGAAAGAGTTTAAAATTCGTATAAGAAGCTCATAATAGTTTTTCATTGGTCATCACAACAACTACAACAACACAACGACCATTGTTTAATTAGAATAAAATATTTATGATTCCACAAGTTTTTAGAGAGGTCATCGACCTTGGAGATGGCAGAGAAATCTCTATCGAAACCGGAAAATTGGCAAAACAAGCCCATGGTTCGGTCGTTGTTCAATCAGGAAAATGCATGCTTTTATGTACTGTTGTTTCCAATTATCAACAAAGTGATGTCGACTTTTTACCATTAACAGTAGATTACCGCGAAAAATTCGCAGCCGCAGGGCGTTATCCTGGAGGTTTCTTCAAAAGAGAAGCAAGACCTAGTGACGGTGAAGTTTTGACCATGCGTTTGGTAGACCGTGTATTACGTCCACTATTCCCTAAAGATTACCATGCCGAAACCCAAGTAATGATTCAGTTAATGTCTCATGACGAAGAGGTAATGCCAGATGCCATGGCAGGTTTAGCAGCTTCTGCTGCAATTCAATTGTCAGACATTCCATTTGAAACACCTATTTCTGAAGTACGTGTAGGACGTGTTGACGGAGAATTGATCATCAACCCTAGCTTAGCGCAATTGGAAGCTTCAGATATAGATATGGTGATTGGTGCTTCTGCTGATTCCGTAATGATGGTTGAAGGTGAAATGAGTGAGATTTCTGAAGAAGAAATGGTTGAAGCAATCGAGTTTGCACATGCTGCTATCAAAGTTCAGTGTGAAGCGCAAGTAAAATTAGCTGAAGCTTTTGGTAAAAAAGAAACTCGTGAATATGATCCTGAAAGAGAAGATGAAGAGTTAGCTAAGAAAATTCACGACATGGCTTACGACAAGGTATATGCCGTAGCCAAAGCAGGTTCTTCAAAACACGAAAGAGGCGCTGCATTTGCCGAAATCAAAGAAGAAATTTTAGCAACATTTACAGAAGAAGAATTAGAAGATATAGGTGGCTTAGTTTCAAAATATTACAGCAAAGCTGAAAAAGCAGCTGTAAGAGACTTGACCTTAAACGAAGGATTGCGTTTGGATGGACGTAAAACTACAGACATCCGTCCTATTTGGTGTGAAGTAGATTATTTACCATCTACACACGGTTCTTCCATATTCACCCGTGGGGAAACTCAAGCCTTGGCTACTGTTACTTTGGGAACTTCAAGAGAAGCAAACATGATTGACATGCCGTCTTTTGAAGGGGAAGAGCGTTTCTATTTACACTACAACTTCCCTCCTTTCTCAACTGGTGAGGCCCGTCCAATTAGAGGAACGTCTCGTCGTGAAGTAGGACACGGAAACTTGGCGCAACGTGCGCTTAAGCGTATGGTACCAGCAGACTGTCCTTACACGGTTCGTGTTGTTTCTGAAGTATTGGAAAGTAATGGATCGTCTTCTATGGCAACCGTATGTGCCGGAACAATGGCATTAATGGATGCTGGTGTGCAATTAATCAAACCTGTTTCAGGTATCGCCATGGGATTGATTTCTGATGCTGAAACTGGAAACTACGCTGTATTATCAGATATTTTAGGTGACGAAGATCACTTAGGAGATATGGACTTTAAGGTAACTGGTACTGCTGACGGTATTACTGCTTGCCAAATGGACATTAAAGTAAAAGGATTGTCTTACGAGATTTTGGTAAAAGCCTTAAAACAAGCTCGTGATGGACGTTTACATATCCTTGGAAAACTAACAGATACTATCGAAACTCCAAATGCAGATGTGAAACCTCATGCTCCTAAAATGGTGACAAGAGTGATTCCAAACGAATTTATTGGAGCCTTGATTGGACCTGGAGGAAAAGTTATCCAAGAACTTCAAAAAGAAACCAAAACAACGATTGTTATCAATGAAGATCCTGTTACCGAAGAAGGTATTGTGGAAATCCTTGGAACAGATCAAGAAGGTATCGACAAAGTATTGGCTAAAATTGATTCCTTATTGTTCAAACCTCAAGTAGGAAGTGTTTACGAAGTTAAAGTAATCAAGATGTTGGATTTTGGTGCCGTGGTAGAATATATGGAAGCCCCAGGAAACGAAGTTTTGTTACACGTAAGCGAATTGGCTTGGGAACGCACTGAAAATGTAAGTGACGTTGTAAAGATGGGCGATGTTTTTGATGTAAAATACTTCGGAATCGATCCTAGAACCAAAAAGGAAAAAGTATCTCGCAAAGCAATCTTACCAAAACCAGAAGGTTTCAAAGAAAGACCTCCAAGAGACAATAACAGAGACAACAAAGGATCTCGAGACAACCGCGGACGCGATAACCGTAATCGTGACAACCGTAGTGACGACAGAAGACCTAGAGAAGACAAGAAAGAGTAGCAATTCCCTTTCTTAGTGCATATAAAACCTCAAGTAAAATTATTTACTTGAGGTTTTTTCTTTATTAACATTTGCTTTCCTACGGTTTTAAAACTTTTATCTTAAAATAAACCCAAAAAACATCTAAACCACATCCATCTCCGTACATATAGCATCTAAAAACCTATGTATTAATTAAATGATAGAATGACAGATGGAGACAATTAAACTTACTCTTAACAAATTAAAGACCAACAGCGAAAACCCCAATAATAAGCTAACCTTAATAAGCACTTTTATACTCATCCTTATAGGATTGTATTTCTTTTCAGTATTCCACAACGATTTTGAACAATTTAATGAAATGGGTAGACAGAGCATTGTAGGTGCAACGTTCCTAACGATTGCCACTGTATTGTTCTTTTTTAAAATTTTCTATTTCCTTTTTATTGCCTACAAGTATTTCAAGTACAAACCCGTTGCTTCTGTGAATGATGAAGAATTGCCTACCTGTACCGTAATTGTACCTGCCTATAATGAAAGTAAACATGTTTGGGATACCCTAATAAGTTTGGCTGAAAGCGACTATCCTGAGGACAAATTACAGATTTTGGCCGTTGATGATGGAAGTTTGGATGACACTTGGGACTGGATGGTCGATGCTAAAAAGAGATTAGGAGATCGTTTGGACATTTACAAACAACCTAAAAACCAAGGAAAGCGTCATGCGTTGTACCGTGGGTTCAATATAGGAACTGGTGATATTTTTGTAACCGTGGACAGTGATTCTGTAGTAGAACCAGATACGCTTAGAAACCTAGTGAGTCCGTTCGTTAACAATGAAGATTGTGGGGCGGTTGCAGGAAACATACGTGTATTGAACAACGAAAAGGAAATGCTTCCTAAAATGTTGGACGTAAGCTTCGTAATGAGTTTTGAATTTGTGCGATCTGCGGAAAGTGCTTTAAACTCAGTACTGTGTACACCTGGAGCTTTGGCTGCTTATAGAAAAACGTCCGTTCATGAATGCCTACCAGAATGGATCAACCAAACCTTTATGGGACAACCTTCAGATATTGGTGAAGACCGCGCCATGACCAATATGATTTTAAAACAGGGAAAACATGTATTGTTCCAAAGAAATGCTGTGGCTTACACCAACGTACCAGAGCAATATAAAGGTCTTTACAAAATGTTTATCAGATGGGGACGTAGCAACGTTAGAGAAAACATTGCAATGGCAAAATATGTATTTACCAATTTTAGGGAAGGCAACAAATTTGGAAGTCGTTTGTTATTTTTAAGTCAATCCACAAGAATCTTGATGAGCTTTCCTTTTGTACTGTTCATGTTATTATTCGTTTTGACCCATCCCCTACTATTTTTAGGATCTACTCTATTGAGTATTTTAATCACCTCCACTTTTTCAGTCCTGTTCTATTCATCCAAATACGAAACAAAAGAAGCCATTTGGGCCTATACCTATAGTATCTTTTACACCTTTGGATTATTCTGGATTACGCCTTACGCACTGGCAACAGCAAGTAGAAGAGGCTGGCTGACTAGAGGATTGGCCGAGAAACGATAGCAAATATTAGTATTAGGCAACTTTCAAAAAAATGAAAAAGAAAAATGCCATATACTGAAAAGCCCCGCAAAATAATGCGGGGCTTTTCCTTTTAAATAGGTCCGCCAAACTGCCAAATTCAGACAGTATGTCATAAAACTGAAATAATTTCACCTTGGCCAAATTGAAAATTTTCTAACAATTTCATTCAAAACTTCACAATACTTCAAACATATACGCAATCATTATCATATTCGTGATTTTTTAAATCCATTATTTTTTTTGGCACTTCCGCATGGTCCTTGTGGCTATTTAGTCAAATAATATTGATAATCAATAACAAAACAAATGAAAGTATTAGTAATTGGAGCAGGAAACATGGGTTTAACTTATTCCGAAGGAATGGCGACCTCGCCTTTATTGGGAAAATACAAGCTTAACATCTATGACACTGACCCAAAAAAAATTACAACATTACAGAAAGACCCAAAATTCAAGGTGTATGACAGTCTGGAAGATTGCCTACCCAATGCAGACCTGGTTTTTATAGCCGTAAAGCCATATCACAGTGAAGCGCTTTTTGAGCAAATGAAACCAATGATCAATGACAGCCAAATATTTGTATCCCTAATGGCTGGTGTTACCATTGATTTTATAAAAGAACATCTAGGGATCTCAAAAGTGGTGAGAACCATGCCAAACCTTCCCGCAAAAGTAGGCAAAGGAGTTACCTCCTACACCGAATCTGAAGCAGTTTCAAAAGTAGAATTGATACTTGTAAGAAACCTTTTGGACACCACGGGAACATCTGTTCACGTAGATTCTGAAAAATATATAGATGCCTCAACTGGTATCTCGGGCAGTGGACCTGCATACGTATTTTATTTTATGCAATCCATGCTAGAGGCTGCCCAAAAAATGGGCTTTTCAGATTACGATTCCAAAGTTTTGGTGAGCAACACCTTTGAGGGTGCCATCGAACTTTTCAATCAGTCTAATTTGTCCCCTGAAGGATGGATTGACCGAGTAGCTTCAAAAGGAGGTACCACCCAGGCGGCTATTGATTCTATGGAAGACAATAATGTAAAACAATTGATACAAGATGCCGCATATGCAGCATTTAATCGTGCAATTGAATTAGGAAAGGAGCATTAAGATGGAAGATATAAAAAGAGTCGTTGTAAAAGTAGGAACCAATGTTCTCACCAACAAAGACAATAGAATTCTAGGCCCAATTTTAAGAGAATTGGTTCGCCAAATTTCGGTATTATATGAACGTGACATCATGGTTATCCTGGTATCATCAGGATCTGCCATTGCAGGAAAAGAGGTTTTAGGAGATACCAAAATCTCAGAACCCTCTATAAGGCGCCAAGTATATTCCTCCGTTGGGCAACCACGAATGATGCGCCATTACTATAATTTATTTAATGATTACGGAATGCGTTGTGCCCAAGTTTTGGCAACCAAAAGAGATTTTGATCCTGGAAAACACAGAGAGAATATGATCAACTGCTATGAAGGGTTGCTCTCCGAAGGTGTGATTCCTATCGCCAATGAAGATGATGCCGTATCCTTGACCATGTCCATGTTTACAGACAACGATGAATTGGCAAGCTTGGTGGCCGAACTTTTAGATGCTGATAGACTGATTATTCTTTCGGACACCGATGGATTGTTTACAGGGCATCCTGATGATGAAAACTCTAAAAAATTAAATGAAGTTACCGTAGATCAAGACGTCGAAAAATACGTCAAGGCCTCCAATAAAAAAGAAGGTGAAGGCCGAGGAGGCATGGCTTCAAAATTGCGAATTGCCAAGGGCACTGCCAAGAAAGACATTCCCACATACATTGCCAATGGTAAACGTGAAAATGTGATAGTCGATATTATAGACGACAAAGAAGTGGGAACAAAATTCATTCACTAAAAACAAAACACATGAAACTTTTAAGTTCTGATATAAAAAACAAAGTTCTCGATTCCATGATTACAATTATTGACAGGAAACGTGAACAAATTTTGGAAGCAAACAAGAAAGACCTTGATGCTTTCAACAAAGATGACCAAGCCCTTTATGATCGTTTGGTAGTGGACAACCACAAAATAAACGGCATGATAAAAGCCATACAGGAGGTAAGAAACCAAGAAGATCCGGTTGGCAAAACCATATCTGACCTCACTTTGGAAAGTGGCTTAAAAATAACCAATAAAACGGCTCCCTTTGGAACCATTTTAATCATTTATGAATCCAGACCAGATGTTACCATTGAAGCCGCTGTTTTGGCCTTTAAAGCCAATAACAAGATCCTACTTAAAGGAGGAAAAGAAGCCCTTAACAGTAATATGGTATTGGAGCAATGTTGGCATGAAGCCTTGGAGGAAAATGGTCTGAGCAAAGACTGGATCAAGTTACTGCACTTACAACGAGAAGAAACAAGAGAATTTCTGAAAAATCCAACAGAAAAATTAGACTTGATTGTTCCCAGAGGAGGTGAACGCCTCATTAAGTTTGTGAAGGATCACGCTACCTGTGCAGTTCTGGTAAGCGGCCGCGGGAACAACTTTTTGTATGTCGCAAAAGATGCCGACTGGAACAAAACAGTTAAGGTTATAGTTAATGCCAAGACCAATAAAATTTCGGGATGTAATGCCTTGGATAAAGTGCTTATCGACAAACACATTCCTGACTACGAAAATAAATTGTCAGAACTCCAAAAAGTCCTTTCAAGCTTAAATGTTGATATTGTTGTTGACGAAAACATCGCAAAAGTAATTGACAGTTCATCCATTATACCAAACGAAGAAACTTGGTATGAAGAATTTTTAGCCCTTAAGATTCTTTTGGCTGAAGTTGACAATGAAGAAATAGCCATTGAAATGATCAACAAATATTCCGGTGGACATTCAGCAGCAATTGTAACTGAAAGCAATGGAAATGCAGCTAAGTTCATGGAACAAGTTGACAGCGCTGCGGTATACCATAATGCCTCTACCAGATTTACCGATGGAGGACAAATGGGCGTTGGTGCCGAATTGGCTATTAGTACAGATAAGCTACATCACAGAGGGCCATTAGGACTCAAACAATTGGTGACAAACAAATACTATGTCTTTGGAGATGGGCATATAAGAGAATAGAATACAATCTTATCATTTCTCATGCTTAGCCCCAATGTAATATTGGGGCTTTTAATGTCATTTATTTATAAATCAAATAATTACTAATGTTAAACCCTCTTCAAAATTTGCATTTCTAGTTTTTTTTATTATATTGTTAGTTATGATTTATACAGACAAAGACAAATATTCAGAATTTTTAAATGATTCGGTTGATTACCTAAAGCAACATGGTTTCGTCAACATTAAAGCCGACCTAGAGGGATATGAATCCCCAAAGTCCTACGCCAAAGTAGGAAGTGACATCGTGATAACTCCAGACATAGTTGCAGAAAAAGAAGGCCGAAAACATATATTTGATATTGGGCTAAAATCTTCCAAACCCAATTTGTTAAAGTCCAAATGGTTATTCTTGAACACACTAAGCAACCTTAAATCACACAGATTCAGATTAATCACCACAAGAGGACACTATAAATTTACCAACGAAATGTTGGACGCCATCAACCTAAATGATAAAAAGTTGATAAAAATTTAAATCCTTGTAACATTTTATCGGGAACTTACGTATAACCACTTAGCAACTTTAAATTCACGCTTTAATTAGAGGATCTTAAATGAGACAACTTAAAATTACCAAGCAGGTTACCAATAGAGAAACTGCTTCATTAGACAAGTATTTGCAGGAGATAGGAAAGGTAGATTTGATTACTGCCGATGAAGAAGTAGAATTGGCTCAGCGCATCAAAGCAGGTGACCAAGTAGCTTTGGAAAAATTAACAAAAGCCAATTTGCGTTTTGTGGTTTCCGTAGCCAAGCAATATCAAAACCAAGGGTTAACCTTGCCCGATTTGATCAACGAAGGTAATTTAGGATTAATAAAAGCAGCTCAAAGGTTTGATGAAACCAGAGGTTTCAAATTTATCTCTTATGCTGTTTGGTGGATTCGTCAATCAATTCTTCAGGCTTTGGCCGAGCAATCAAGAATTGTTCGTTTGCCTTTGAACAAAATTGGTTCAATCAACAAAATCAACAAAACGTTTGCCTTTTTAGAACAAAGTCACGAACGTCCACCAAGTGCAGAAGAAATTGCCAAGGAATTGGATATGACCATCAATGACGTTAAGGAATCTATGAAGAATTCTGGTCGTCACGTAAGTATGGATGCCCCTTTGGTTGAAGGAGAAGATTCCAACCTTTATGATGTATTGAGAAGTGGAGAATCTCCAAATCCTGATAAAGATTTGTTGCACGAATCTTTACGTACTGAAATTGAGCGCGCTTTGGAAACCCTCACGCCACGTGAAGCAGATGTAATTCGTTTATACTTTGGATTAGGAGATCAACACCCAATGACTTTGGAAGAAATCGGTGAAACTTTTGATTTAACTAGAGAGAGAGTCCGTCAAATTAAAGAAAAAGCAATTCGTAGGTTGAAACATACGTCACGAAGCAAAATATTGAAAACATATTTAGGTTAGTAATTAGTGATAATTACGACTAAATTACGGTAACTAACAGTTACACATAACTGTTCGTTTTTTGATTGATGAAAGAACCCCCGGCTGATTACCGGGGGTTTATTTTTTTGACTACTTTTGCAAAAACTTTTATACACGTTAAAATCATGAGTTCTAAATTAATAGCGCCGTCTGTTTTGGCAGCCGATTTCGCCAATTTGCAGAGAGATATTGAAATGGTGAATAGCAGTGATGCCGATTGGTTTCATATTGATATTATGGATGGTGTCTTTGTTCCAAATATTTCCTTTGGAATGCCCGTTTTGGAAGCCATTGCAAGGCACGCAAAGAAAACAATCGATGTTCATTTAATGATTATCGATCCAGATAGATACATAAAGACTTTCGCTGAATTGGGAGCCAATAACCTTACCGTTCATTATGAAGCATGTACTCACTTACATAGAACACTTCAAGCTATTAAAGCTGAAGGAATGAAAGCGGGTGTGGCTTTAAACCCTCATACAAACATCAATGTTTTAGAAGACACTATTAATGATATTGATTTGGTATGTATTATGAGTGTAAACCCTGGATTTGGAGGGCAGAGTTTTATTGAGAACACCTACTCAAAAGTTAAACAATTAAAAGAATTAATTATTCGAAAAGGTGCAAATACAAAAATTGAAATTGACGGAGGTGTTACTAATAAAAATGCAAAAACATTGATTGACGCGGGAGCCGATGTTCTGGTGGCTGGCAGTTTTGTTTTTAGAAGTGATGATCCTATTTCTACTATTAAGAATTTGAAAACAACGACAAACAGTTAATATACATTAAAAGTTTATTATTAATCATTTTCTTAATAAACATTGCCCTTTCCATAGGTATATTTATTTTAAATCAGATAAAAAGGATTTTTTTGTATTTTCTCAAAGACATTACAATTTTTGCTATTTTTAAAAATAAATAGCTACCTTTATTCCTGCTTTTTACAGATTTTTAATACACTAGCAAACCAGACCATAATGAAACAAATCATTGTTATTTTTTTCCTATTCATAGGAATTTTCTCTGCAAATTCTCAGATAATGCGAGGTACTGCCTATGACCATTGGGCCGTAAGCTTGGGAATCAACTTCGTTGACAACGATGGAGAACGCTTCAAAAGTCCATTTAAAACTAAAGATTGGAATACGGACTTACCCATTATGTTTGGTGTTGAACGAAAATGGAGCGAATTATTTGGAACCGAATTAGCCATTTCCTTAAATAAAATTAGTGCAAGTAATCAACAAGATTATCTTAGAATAGATAAAAACTATGTTTATTTTGCATTAGACATCAACGGCAAATTCTTTTTCGACCACTTAATTTACGAGTCTCCTTTTAATGATTGGTTTGAATCTTATGTTATCTTAGGTGTAGGTGCTCCATTTTTTGAAAACGATAGTAATGTGACTTTAAATACAGGTTTAGGGTTTAATTTTTGGTTTGACAAACAGTTTGGTGTTCGTATACAAACCGTTGGAAAATTTGCAGCCGACACACAACCCATCAACAGTAATCACATTCAGCACTCGTTAACATTCTTATACCTTTGGTATTAATTATAGAGAGTAAGATAATAAAAAAAGCCTTCGATTAATCGAAGGCTTTTTTTATTATCACTAGAATTCCCTAAGAAATTACAAGACTATTTTTAATTCACCATTTCAACCTTAATAGGTTAGTAAGTATAGACACTTTAGAGAACAAGTCATTTTAAAATCAGGTAAAAACACGTTTATACCAAGGCAATTTTTCATTATATGCTTCATAACCGTAGCCATATCCATAGTTGTAGCCATACCCCTTGGATTTCAACCCTCCTACACCATTAAGGACATAATTCAAGTTTTTAAGCTTGTGGTCCCGATTGAGTTCCTTTGAAAAATCTAAAATATTCTTATCGGTATAGTTAGATCTTGTTACGTATAACGTTACATCCGAGTATTGAGAAATTAATAAAGTATCTGTTACCAATAATGTTGGTGCCGTATCAATAACAATATAATCATACGCCTTTTTCAATTCTTCCAACATAGTTTCAAAACGACCATTCACAAACAATTCAGAAGGGTTTGGAGGTATAGTCCCTGCCAGCAAAACACTGAAATTTTGCCTATTTACAATCTTAGGATGAATAATCAAATCCTTATAATCCATAGTAGTATCAAACAAATAATCGGATAAGCCCTTATCTGTTTTCTTCAATTTTAAATTATTATGTAATTGAGGGTTCCTTAAATCTGCACCAATAAGCAATACTTTATGATTTACACTAGCAAAAGCCAAGGCTAAATTAGTAGCAACAAAGGTCTTTCCTTCTCCCTTTATTGTCGAAGTTACATACACTATTTTTGCTGAGCTATCCTTTTTTCCTAATACGTAATTAACATTTGTAGTTAAAATTCTAAAGGATTCAGCCAACATACTTTTGTCATGTGCATTTAAAAATAACTTTTGATCCTCAACTAGAGGAATCTCTCCTACCACAGATATTCCAGGAACTTGTCTTTCCAACTGTGCCTTTCCATGAATTTTGGTATCCAAATAATTCACTCCGTAGATAATTCCAAAGGGCACTAACAGTCCAGCTAAAATAGCCATGATATAGATTTTCTTTCTATCAGGAGATATGGGTCCTGAAGTAGTCGCATTATCCAAAACCTTAATGGAATCAGCCGTGATCGCAAAATTGATAGCCGCCTCCTCTCGTTTCTGAAGTAAAAATAGATATAAAGTCTCCTTAATTGTTTGCTGACGTTCGATAGCCCTTAACAGCGTTTCCTTTTCTGGCACACTAGCAACCAAGCCCTTCGCTTCATTTTCTCTTTGCTTAAATTGTTCTTCAGTTACTTTAAGTTGATTTAAATAATTGTCTATGGACTCATTCAAGTTACTCCGTATCTTCAACAAATTATCCTCAACACCTATTACTATAGGATTTTCATTACCAGCACTTTTTATCAAATCATCTCGTTCTTGAACCAAAACATTGTATTGAGCAATCAAACCATTAGCACTAGCATTATTCAAACCAATACTTTCTGGCAACAAGTTAAAGCCCTGATCCGATAATAAAGATTCCTTCAAGAATCGAGCTAAAGCTTTTTGAGTTTCAACCCCAAATACTTCCATATCCGTTTCTGCCTTTAATCCCATACTAAATCCTGCGTCAGCTTCAATAGAAATCAAATTATGGCTTACTTTAAAATCTTCCTTTTCTTTCTCAATGGAATCCAATTCACTCGCTAAAAATACAAAACGGTCATCCACAAAATCCATGGTTCTCTTATGCACCAATTGCCTGTCTTGAATCCCATCCAAATTGAATTGCTCTACCACTTTGTTAATGATGTCCTCAGATTTTCGTTTATTAGTTCCCTCCAAACTAATCGTTAAAATATCACCACTATTGTTATGTTTTGCTATTTGAAGCCTCCAAGCCAATCCTCTTGCCACTGATTCGACAGATCCAAACTTCACTAAATACACATTACCAATATTCTTGGCCATTTCTGACTCTGACCTTGGAATAATCGAAAAAGGTATTCCGCTAGTTCCACCTTGAATTGCATACCCTTTCAAAACTGTATCAGGATATTTTTGTTGTTCATTAGTAACTAAATAACCATCACTTTTTACTTCAATTAAAAAAGACAATCCAGACAAAGACATATTGGGCATTTCTACAACTTTAAACAGAGCTGGCCATAATTCTGTATCTCGAAACTTTCCTATTTGAGTATAAGTCGTCGTTAAATTTAAATCTTCAACTACCTTGCTCAATAAACGCTTAGACTTGACAAGTTCCATATCATTATCTAGATTAATGGAAGAGCGTTTGAACACAAAAGCAGAAGACGGTAATTCCAATCCCTTACCTTCATCTAAAACTCTAATCTTTGCCGTTGTCCTATAAGTATCTGGCGTATACCGCGAATAAAAATAAGCTATTAAAACGGCAATAGCCATTGAAAACAAAAACCATGACCAATAGCTTAGATATTTCGTGAATTCCTCTTTAATATCAAACTTAGCGTCGCTATGAGTAGTTTGTGATGTTGAATTTGTCATTTAAAGTTTATCTAGATAATAACAATGCAAGGCTTATTGAAAAAGAAACAATCCCCAACAATGCACCAAGATCCCCAATGATTCCTGCCCTTTTTACTGCTGAATAATTTTGATCCACCACAATCACATCATTTTGCTTGATATAATAATACGGACTATTGAACCAACTTGTAGTTGTCATGTCTATATGGGCAACCTCGCGTACTCCTGAGACTTCTCTAATGATAACAATATCTTCCCTCACTCCTTTGATTGTCAAATCACCCGCCATTCCAAGAGCTTGTGTTAACGTGATACTTTGCTCATTAAAAGAGTATATTCCCGGACTACCAACTTCTCCCAACACTGTGAATTTCCCGTTAATAATTCTTACACTAACCGTTGGAGACTTTAAATGACCTCCTTCAACTAGTAAACGGGTAATATGTTTTTCCAATTCAGTTGTCGTTTTATCACGGACATCTATATATCCTAATATAGGGAACAAAATTGTATACTCTGTTGACACGAGATAGGCATCCATATTGGCTTGATTTGAATTTCCTCCTCCAGATTGCGTTCCAGAATTGGCTTTTTTATTATAAGGCTCAGCAGCAACAGGATCTAAAGCACTAACGTTTATTTTCAACAAATCATTTACTTGAATCGTACTGTTTGGATATTCAAGAGATTTAGCAACCTCATCCACGTCTTGAAAGTATAATACCTGCTTTTTGGTCGCACAGGAAGATATGAGCAAACAAAGGATAAGTCCTTTGAGAAGTAGTTTCATTTAGTACTTTTTAGAATTATTAGGAAATGATAAACCTTTTTAGTTTATCCAGCACTTGTTTTCACAAACAAATATACCTACAATTTTAATACGCACCAAACGATAAGCTAGATAGAAAATTTCGATATTATGTTCTAAGAAAATTTAAATTTCAACTTGATCTGTCCCTTAATTTTTATCAATCTTAATCGCATGATACCCATATAAGCGACAGTTCCCAAGCTCATCAATAACACCAATTGCCAACCAATAGGTAAAAACATTACATTTACTGCAATAAGCACAATCATTAATGCTGTGACAGATATAATAAAAGTAGTCTGCCAATGCTTAAACCCATTGTTAATGATACGGTGATGTATATGGTTGTTATCTGGTTGAAAAGGACTTGTCTTTAAAATGAACATTCGTATACAGAATACTCTAAAGGTGTCAAATAATGGAAAAAACAATATCGCCAAAGCTAATACCGGAGCTGAACTACTGAAAGAGTTCGTTTCCTGTATTTGACTATACCAGATAAAGTTTACCGCCTGAAAAGCTAATAAAAAACCAATAATCATAGAGCCAGTATCTCCCATAAATATTTTTTGTCGGCTAGAAAAGTTATGTCTCAAGAAAGGCACCAAAGCTCCAACAGTGATAAAGGCAATTGCCGCTAAAACAAACTGCTCAGTAATACAGAAAAATATCCCAAAACATGTACTGGCCAACAATCCGATACACCCCGCCAATCCATCAATGCCATCGATTAGATTATACGCATTGATTATCAACACATAGACAAATAGTGTAAACAAAACAGACACCACATAAGGCAACTCTCCTATATCAATAATCCCAGAAAAGTTCATGATTCTTATATCCGTAATCAATATCACTACTAAAGAACTAAATATTTGTCCAATAAACTTTTTACGAGGAGACAAAACCAACAAATCGTCCTTAATTCCCAAAAAGAACAAGACTATCAACCCCGCCAAAAGCGTTAAAATTTTATTATCATATAGCATGCTCCCCAATAAAGAAAGCACTACGGAAATCCCCAAAAATATGCCAACCCCCCCAAGTGTTGGTATTCCTTTGTTATGTACACTTCTAATTCCAGGCTCATCTACCAAGTGTTTTGTCTTAGCCACGTGAATAACTACTGGTAATGCAGAAAATGAAATGATAAATGCCAAAAAACTAGGAACTAGCAACCATAAGTACACATATTCGCCCCTAAAAAAATTGTAAATAATCGGATTCATGGTTGTTAAGATAATTGTTAATAGCTGTAATCAAGGTAGACAAAAATACAACTTTCAAATTAGTAATCTTTAGATTTCATACATAATAACTTTTTTTTTATAATTATTTAATATTCAGCCTTCTAATGAATATTTTTCTCAATTTTTCGAATAAAAAAAAGTGAAAATTTCATTTCACCTTTTTAGGGAAAATTTACTATTTTATTATTAAAAAACCTAAGTATCAAACTGTTAACAACATTACATTATCTCATAAAAATCCTCCCGGAATCAGCTTACCTCCTTTCTAAAAAACTGAGGAATCTTAGAAAAATTTTTAAGGACCAATGCCCAAATCGGATAGTTAAGTTTATTAATTTTTAGTGCTTTGTAATCTTCCTTAGATTTTGTTACAATATTTCTTAAACTTCTATTACTAGCCCCTCCGACTCTCATTTTTGTAATCACTTCTGGCAAGAAATTAAAGCTAAGTGAGGCGTCGCTAAATATACGCAGCATCATGTCATAATCAGCAGCGATTTTGAAACCCATATTAAAAAGACCATGGCTCTTGTAAACCTCCCTTTTTAAAAATACCGTAGGGTGGGCAGGCATCCATCCCAGATTCAAAAGCTTTCTAGTAAAAGGCCGACTTTTCCAATGCCTTACAATTTTATTGGAATCCTTAGAATTTACATAATCCAAATTACCATA
Source organism: Mangrovimonas sp. sgz306409 (assembly GCF_059735265.1). Taxonomy (NCBI): domain Bacteria; kingdom Pseudomonadati; phylum Bacteroidota; class Flavobacteriia; order Flavobacteriales; family Flavobacteriaceae; genus Mangrovimonas; species Mangrovimonas sp. sgz306409. The sequence goes on along the minus strand of NZ_JCAPEU010000002.1, from coordinate 405,006 downwards.
AACACCATCAACCTGTCCTTTATTAAATTCTTCCATAATATTTTTGATTGTTTGGGCGGAATTAAAAAAATCATCTGAATGCAAAAAGCCAACAACATCCCCTGTTGCGGCTTTAATTCCCTTATTCAAGGCATCATATATCCCTTTATCAGATTCTGAAATTAATACGATATTATTATGCTGTTGCTTGTAAGAATTAACAATGGACAAGGTATTATCTGAAGAAGCACCGTCAATAATAACATACTCAATATTTGGGTATTCTTGAGATAAGACCGATTTTATACATCCCTCAATAGTTGCTTCGCTATTATAGGTTGCCGTAATAATGGATACTTTCATTTACTCAATTATTCTTTTTCTAAGCAATACAGCAGGGTTACCTTGATAAATCCCAAAAGATTCCAAATCCTTTGTCGTCACGGAATTCACTGAGAGAACACTATGCTCTTTCAAAACTACTCCGGGACATACGATAGATTTAGCACCTACCCAGGCACCGTTTTCAACCGTAATATCACCTATAATCAAATCGAAAGAAGCTTTTTTGTAATTATGGTTGCCGCATAACAGCATTGCTTCTTGAGATATACATACATGACTTCCAATAGCCACTTCTGCCAAATTATCAATCCAAACCTTTTCACCAATCCAGGAAAAATCACCAATTTTCAATTTCCAAGGGTATTTTATATTAACACCTGGTTTAATCACAACCCCTTTGCCTATTTGCGCTCCAAACATCCTTAAAAGGAAAACCTTCAAACCCGAAGACGGATTCAAAGGATTCACAAAAAACAATGCATTAACAATATACCAACTTAAACGCTTCAATGGGTTTCCAGGCTGATACCAATCGTTGTTATATGTTGACAAGTCTGTTTTCAACAACTAGGCCTCTTTTAAAAGTTGATCAAAATAGGCGATAGTCTTCACAAGTCCTGCTTCCAAATGTACCTTAGGTTCCCATCCATTCAATTCCTTTTGAGCTAAAGAAATGTCCGGTTTACGTTGCATGGGATCGTCTTTAGGCAATGGTAAATGAATTAACTTGGATTTTGAATTCGTTAATTTCAGTACCTTTTCGGCTAATTCCAACATGGTAAACTCTCCTGGATTCCCAATATTTACAGGCCCCATAAAACCATCCCTACTATTCATCATTCTAATAGTTCCTTCAACCAAATCATCTACATACTGAAAGGATCGCGTTTGAGTACCATCTCCAAAAATGGTGATATCCTCTCCCTTTAAAGCCTGAACAATAAAATTGGACACTACTCTACCATCATTTGGATTCATGTTAGGTCCGTATGTATTGAAAATACGAATGATTTTAACGTCTACATCATTCTGAATATGATAATCCATAAACAAAGTTTCCGCACAACGTTTTCCTTCATCATAACAAGAACGCAATCCAATAGGATTCACATTTCCCCAATAGGATTCCGGCTGAGGATGCACCGAAGGATCGCCATACACCTCACTAGTAGATGCCTGCAAAATTCTGGCCTTAACACGTTTTGCCAAGCCCAGCATATTGATGGCGCCCATCACTGACGTTTTGATAGTCTTGATAGGGTTGTACTGATAATGTACTGGAGAGGCTGGACATGCCAAATTGTAAATTTCGTCCACTTCAATCATATAAGGTTGAGTTACATCATGACGTACTAATTCAAAGTAATGATGATCCATTAAATGTTCGATATTTTTCTTACTGCCTGTAAAATAATTATCCAAACAGATCACTTCGTTACCTTCATTAAGTAAACGTTCACATAAATGAGAGCCCACAAAGCCTGCACCTCCTGTTATCAAAATACGTTTCATCTATATTTTTTATTGGTTAAATAATTCTCTATTTGCTTTTAATATTTCTGGATTCTCAAAATAGTCCTTTGCAAACATAAAGGCTTTTTTTGATTTCTTATCAAAATCCTCCTGTGACATTTGAGCACAATATTCAATGACTCTTTTAAATTCAACTTTAGAATCTAATGAAATATCCCAACCAATCTCTGTTTTATTCAAATCTCTCCAAGGTGTTTGATCTGAAATGATCGTTAAGCAACCATTTTGCCAGGACTCTACAATAACATGACCGAAGTTCTCATTAAGGGTGGGTAACAGCAATGCATGCTGATCGCTTAAAACGGCATGCAAATTGGCATGTGGAACCGCTCCAACATATTCCACCTTTATATTTGATGGCATCATTCTTATCTCCTCTTGACATTCCTTCCAATATTCGGCATCATCAATAGGCCCAATAATAGTATATTCCACAGATAACCAAGAATCAATTTCCTTTAATAACCGTAATGCCTCCAATAAGTTCTTCTTAGGATGTATTCTAGATAGATAGAATAACTTTAAATTTTCTACATCCTTGGTCCTTGAAGCATAATCGATAGATCTTTGAGGTAGATTTGAAGCTATTTTACAACGGATTCCATTTCCAAATTTTTGGAAAATCTCCTTTTGTTCGCTAACGGCTGTTGCATGCCATATTACCTTTTTATGCCAACTCAATAATCGAAAACAATTCAAAAATATCTTCTTTTTTCTGGCCTTAATCTTTAAAGCACCTTCTCCCAACATTCCGCGAGGAGCCAAAACTACCTTAACGTTAGCCCATAAAGCAGCCCTTAACGGCAAAATTGAGAACTTGAATGAAAACAAAGAATTTAGATACACCAAATTGAAACTTTCGTTATTTAAAATTGACTTATAAAAACTATAGTTTTGATGCGCTTCATCCAAGTACATAATCCTGAAACAGCCCTTGTCCAAAATTCTGTTATATTCAATATTTGGATATGGAAGTGTATCTCCCAAATCTTTGTTTGAGGTTAGAATGGTAAACTGATATTCCTTGCCCAAATTTGCCACTAAGTTGTTAATGGACTGTATAGGCCCTCCAGCTTTATACCCTGGCAAAAACCAATCTGTAACTATTAAAACTTTCTTTTGTGGTTTGTCTTCCATTCCAACAAGCTTATAAACTTTGATACAAAGCTAGGTATTGCTTCGCAATTACATCCAACTGAAACCTCTTAACATTTTCTAATCCTGAAACAATTAAATTTTGTCTATAGACCTCGTCATCAAGGACCCTTTTCACACCTTCACGAATAGAGTTCACACTATTAGGATTCACTAAACAAGCTCCTGCGCCAGCAACTTCCTTCATCGCCCCCATGTTTGAAGTGATCACTGGACGACCAATTGCCTGGGCTTCAATTATTGGCATCCCAAACCCCTCATATGTGGAAGCAAACAACACTAGATCACTTTTTGTATAAGCATCCACAATCTCCTGATATGACACATTAAACTTATTACTATATTCAAAATCAAAAGATTTCAAAAGACTCAATTGTGACTCTGAGAGCAGCCCTATGATCAATAAAGTACAATTAAGTTCTTTTAAAGCTTCCAGGGTCCGTTCTAAATTTTTATTGGGTTTAGTTCCTAACAATAATATTTGAGGTTTGCGAACATTTAATTCCTTCGGAGTATAGCATAACTGAGAATTTACGGGGTTGTAAATCACCTGGATTTTGGAAGCTGCAAAAGGAATGACTTTTTTCAATTCTTCTTTGGAAAACTCTGATATGACAGTGATTTTTTTTACACATAATGCTGGCAACCAAAACCAAAACAATTTTATAATTTGTTGCTTTAACCAAACTCCTTTTATAATGGATTTTACATCATGAATGGTAAGCACGGTTTTATTTCCTGTTACCAAAGCCATATAATGCACATCTCCAGTAATGTGCACTATTTCCGTTTTATTCAAGGAAACCCCTTTTAAATTCTGGTCAATACCTTTTAATGATGCGCCAGCGTTTGGTAGTTTAAAAATTTGAACCCCTCTCTTTTGACCAATTACGGGAATTAGGGCTTTAAATAATTCTTCAATACTGTTGTATTGCGGAAGCTCTGCCCTAAAAATAAAATTAACTGTTTGTTTCATGAACCAATACCCATTTCCATTGTTTTTTAACAAACCAAAAAAACAAAAACACCACAATGGATGATTTTACGAAGTGGTTCAATACTACCACTAATTCGGTTTCCGCCTTAATAACCTGTAAAAAAATCAAGGGTATAAAAGCTATCAAAATAAGATTACTGTCAATTTTTTTTATAAATAATAACCACATTTGCACTAAAAACAATCCCCACAACCCCATAAACATTATACCTCCAGAAACGCCATAATTACCATAGGCTTCCCCTACAATACTAATTCCCATGGAAGTCCCACTTGAAATTTCCAAACCCGTAAACAACCGAAAGTTTTCCTGTCCTCCCGCCTCCTTTTTATTAGGGTTTAAAAATCTTGGCAAAACAGATGAATACACAGCTTCTGATATGGTTGCCCCCTCCAGAAACTGTTGATTAATCGGTATATGATTTAAAACCGAACTTATGATCCACCCTTGATTTAAACGAACATTATTATCTGGTTCTGTTGGACTTTGGGGAGCATCTTCTTCGCTATTCATAATTGCATCTACCATAAGCGAAACAAACAACTCCACCTTATTTCCTGAATAGCCACTCCAGACCTGTGCTCTGTATGCTGTCTTTATTGTTTGTAACGTTGTCAAAAAAAAAGCCCCTAAAGCAAAGATTAATACGATTGTTTTAACTTTTGGTTTAAATTTTAAAGCCCAAAACATGAAAAAGAATACCGACCATAAAATGAAGTCATGAAACATGGCCTTTGCCAGTGCCATTAAGAAAAGATATGCTATTGCCCCATAAAATATATTTTTCAAACGTTTATTTTCAGAAAAATAAAGGATGATAGCCCCTGCAAACTTAAAGTTGGATAGAATAAACGCAAAAAATCCTAGCGTACCAGGCAAAAAACCGCCTATTAAATCAAAAACAACCCCAATAGCAAAAATAGTTAATCCATATTTAGAATAATATTTTAGGTTTTCGACTTTAATATATTCCCCCTTGACTCTTTTCAAACGAAGCAAAATAATTGCCGCAAATACCCCAAAAGCTGGAACCACAAATGCCATATATTGCTCTTGGGGCACATACATAAAATACTTGTAATGCAACGATGGTGATGCATATTCAATTAGTGGTCCAACAATCCACTGCAACCCTGCAATGAATAACATTAATTCCAATATAGGAATTGTTTTTCCAAGCTGCTTGACAAAACGTAAAGCAACCAATAATACAACTCCTAAACCCACAAATGACCACATTCCCATATTTCTATACTCCCCTATCTCTTTTCATGTTCCCTTAACAACTCTCTTGCAATCGCCTCTACAATTTTATCAAAATTCCAATCCCTGATATAGTTTTCTGCATGCTTCCCCAATTCTTTTACTCGCTCACTATTTAATTCGACTAATAAGCTTTCTATTTCCTTTTCATTATTATAAGAAAACACATAACCATTTTGCCTGTGCTTTACCAAATCTGAATTACAGCCCACTTTATTACTCACAATAACTGGACGCCCTGATGCCATTGCTTCATTTACCGCCAAGCCCCATGTTTCTCCCGGTCCCTTGGAAGGCAAACACATAATATTCCCTAAACGATATAAAATTGGCATTTTACTTTGATTTTGAAACGGCAAAAATGTAACATGTCTATCATTCTCTGCCAAGTCTTTTAATTTATTTTCCAATGGGCCATGTCCAACCAGAACTAATTTCAATGGTTTTTCTCCCTGTAGATTTGCCTTTTGAAAAGCTTCCAATAAAAAATCAGGTTGCTTTTTTGCTTCAAATTTACCGGCGAATAAAATTACAATGTCATCTTCTGAAAACCCAAGTTCTTTTCTCCATTCCAAAGCTTTGATGTCATATTGATTAGTTTCAGAATCAGCAAATCTTGAATTATCAATGGCGTGGGGAGCAAAAACCAATTGGGGTTCCTTTACCCCATGCGCCTTAAAATATCGCTTGTTTTCGGCTCCTACATAAAACGCCTTGTCAATATGTTTATACACCCAGGTTAAATACAAGCGTCTTAAAACTGTTTTAATCCCTGAAGTTTCATCCAACAATGTTGAGTCTCCACGGAACCAAATTGGCACTTTCCCTTTAAAATAACGCATCACTTTAAAATGGCTTTTTAAATACCATCCAAATATTAAAATAGCGTCTGGATTCCATGTTTCTATTTTAGAAATAAGTTCTGGACAATCAATCCCATTTTTATGGTGAGAACCTGGGTCTTTGGATACATTTTCCACAAAATCAAATTCATAGCCCTCCAATAATGGAATATCCCAAGCGATGGTTTTTCCAAATGTTCTATCCTTTACTTCCTTAGCCGCTTGAGACCAAGTATAAAAAACTTTTAAAGCAATCCCTTCTCGTTCCGTCAAAAGTTTGAACCAGGGCGCATAATATTGTATTGGATGGGTACTAACTATAACTAGTCTTTTCATAAAACCTATTCTATCACCTGATTCATTACTTGCACTAAAACTCTAGCCGATTCTTTTGAGGAATACTGATTTAATTTGCTTAAATCTGGTTGCCAGACAACGTCCTGTTGAAATCGTTTTAAAATATCCATTATCTTTTCAGAAATTAGCTCCTTACTATCACCGTTTTTATAGGACATTAGAAAATTGTCAGCTTGTACATCTCTGAGCACTTGAACCGCCTGACTTTCTCCATGCAACGCAGAAAATAAAGGTCGTTCACTCAATAAACATTGATAGGTTTTTGAGGCTGTATAGTGCTTCTCCGTGCTTCCAAATAACATCACACGATTGGCTGCACCTAGATAATTTAAGATATATAAAAATGGTTGACGCTCCCGATGTTCGATGACAATGTCATCCAGACCATAATCTGCAGCATAAGCCGTAATACGTTTAGCAGGATAAGGCCCCGTACCTATAAAAAACAAGCGAATATTTGGATCCCAATTAGCATCTTTTTTTAGTTTGGCAATCGCTTTAAAAAACGCCTCCATAAACACATGGGAGTTTGGTAGAAATGCACCGGCATAAATCCATGGTTTGCAACCTGGTATATTATCCCAAGGCATGGCAATATCGTTTAGACTAATTTTATGATCGTTAGGATCAAAACCATACGGCATCCCCACATGGGCTGGTGGTGTTTTAAAATTCCGTTCAATCACCGGCCAGTAGTATGGCGTGGATACTCCCGTTATAAAAGCCGCCTTTTTCACTGCATATGGCTCTAGATTTCGAGCAACTAATTGACTTAACTTCGCTCGTGTATCGTTTTGATTGGTAATATTACGTACCCACGGATCGATATAATCAATCCCATAAGGAATTCCCGTTTTATCATGAATGATACGCCCCAACAACGCCGTATAAAACGACGGTATCGGAATCCAAATACAATCTATTTGTCTAGTCTTACAAAGTTCTAAAGCTTTTTTCTTTAAAAACGGAAAGGCACGTAAACCAATGTCCCCTATCAATCTCGGCTTTGTAACCCTATAAGCTTTAGTGAATATGACTTCAATATCTTTAGACACCGTTTTTGATATGACTGGATCTGGGGTCTCTTCGTAATACTGGGAATCTACTGTCAACAATAAGGGCCGCCACCCAAATTCCTTCAAATAATTTCCTATCAATCTTGGGCGTTGTACCCCAGCTAAATTCGCAGGAACCCAATGCGGATAGATTATTAAAACTGTTTTCAAATGCAACCTTCTATATTATTTGACCCCATATCTGGAGTAGTTTTTTTCCTTCTGTATCCCAACTCAATTGCCTCCCTGTATGGAAACGATTCGGTTTATTTTTTTTTATTTGTACATCCCTTGCTAAAATACTTAAAAGTGTATTTGTAATGCCATCCACAGTTTGATTACTCAACATTCCCAAGATTGGGTAGGCCTTCATAAACTGCTCCTGGGCCGGGGTATTTGTAGCCAAAACATACAAACCCGCTTGAGCATAGGTGATGATTTTATTAGATAAAGCTATTTCATTGTTTAAATCCTTACTAGGCTCTAAAGCTAACCCCACATCATATCCCTTTAATACCTGATGCAATTCCTTTTGGGACAAAGGTGGCAATAAACGAACAGAAATTAAAGTTTCATCTAGCTTTTGCATTAACGGTTCAATTAATTCGTTATTAAAATTCACATCCAACTCCCCTATCAAAGTAACATCCATTGGAGCTGATTCCTTTTTTGCCATCTTCAATAAAGCTTCAAAAAACTGTTCCAACCCCCTCCCATAACTAATTTTTTGACTGAACCAAACCAATTTCAGCGATCCACCTATATCTGTATGGTCATTCGGCATTTGAAATTCATTGGCATTAAAGCCATTCAAAATGACTTGGGTATTCTTTAAATTCCCTACCAAATCTAAGGTGTATTTGCCTATTAAAGGACTCGCAAATGTAACCGCCGTAGCTTTTGGCAATAATTCCTTCATTAAAAACTCTCGCCGTTTTATTTCATTTTTTGCATCAAAGGATATGGTTTCACCAGGATGATAATCTTCCACATCAAAAATAAAAGGCACCTCCAACATTCTGCTCAACCTATAAGCTGGATATAAAGCTCCTAAATTGTGCGCACAAATCAACTGTGGAATGTCCTTAAGATTTTTAGCAGCCTTAAAAAGTTGTATAGCCCGACGTGAGTTAGCCAAAGCATTCCACTTTAAATTAAATGACAGCCATCTTGATGTTTTCTTTGCTATTTTTTCTGAAAGCCCCCAATATACCCATTCAAGTTTCGAAGAGGGAATCGCTTCAATAGAAATTATTTCTAAATCCTCCTTGGCTTTGGTGCGAATGGCTTGTAATTCCGATAGCAAAACCTCTGTTTTACCGTCACTCCAATTGTTAAGTTTGAACATTACAACAAAAGCCTTACAACCTTGACCTAAAGCCAACTGCACTTCCTTAACCAAACGCGGATTAGTTGCTAAATTACTTGTAGTTAGAAATAATATATGTTTCAATTACTATTGTTCTTTAATGTTTTCATACACTCCCATACACTGTCTATACATTAAGTATGCTTTATCTATACACTAACGATACCTTACACCTTGGGTTCAATTTATTATTGAATCAATGTCTTAACATATCACCTCCCTATGATTTTAACATCTGCCGTCCATAAATAGCTATTGATTTTGCCACCTTCCAGCCAAAGACCGCTTTTATCGCTTCTATTAAGCGCCCCCCTAAAACAGGATTATAAGTACTACCTCCCAAATCATTAGCTTTCGAAAGAGCAACCTTAGAAACATCCTTAAACTCTGGCCACGCCTCTATCGCTACATGCTTGTATTGAGTTGCTATAGCTCTCTTAGCGGTTTCCGAATTGGTTATTTTAAAAAGATACTCCGCCTTTAATTCCGTGGCTAATAAATTACTTTCAATATGCCTACGTTCCTTTTGTGCCGCTATATTACTCCCTTTAATATACCTTCTATAATAATTTTTGACTTCGGGCACAAATACAATACCTTGACTTTGCAATCCTACCCTAGCAAAAAACTCACCATCTTGATCTTTTGATAAAGACTCATTCCATGGTCCAGCTCGTTGGATAAGCGCTCTAGGCGTCAACCACGCACTCGTTTGAATCATGTTCATTTTTGCATCTACTCCCCCCCAAAGCTTCATGAATAGTTCCTCTGGCTTATCGCTTGAAAACACATAGGTTTTATCTGTACAAATACCCTTTTCAGGTCTATCGTAAAAATGAACCGTATTACAAACCGCCAATTTATTCTGAACATCCTTTAAAGCTAATACTTGTTTTTCTATTTTGTCTGCACTTAGAATATCGTCGGCATCCAAATATTGTATATACTCTCCAGTGCTTAATTCAAATCCATAATTACGAGCTGCGCAGGCTCCCTTTCTTATATTCTTGACTATTTTCACCTTATCTGACTCATATGGTATTACTAATTCAAAAGAACCATCAGAAGAGCCATCATCCACAATGATAATCTCTACTTTTTTATAAGACTGACGTAATACAGATTGTAATGTTTCTTCAATAAATTTAAAGGAATTATATGAGGGTATTAATATAGAAACTAATGGATACTCCATCATTAAACTAAATATTTAGATATTTCTTTCGGTACGTCTTAAATTTTGCCTTTGGAATGTAGCCATGATATTTTTTCTCATATTCATAATTCACTACCAAATTAGGGTCTAATTTTTTAATGATTTTAGCTGGAACTCCCCCAATTACGCAATAACCTTCCGGGAAGGATTTAGTAACAACAGAACCGGCACCAACGATGGTGTGATCTCCTAATGTAACACCAGGCAAAACCATAGAATTCATTCCTATCCAACAATAACTGCCTATACGTGTTTCTGATGATATTAGCTCTCTGTGATCATAAATATTATGCCCCCCACTTAAAACACCTGAATTTTGGGCCACACCTGTATAATCTCCAAAAATCAATTTTCCTGTACCCTGGATATAAACTCCTCTTTGATAACCTGGACAGGTTCCAACTCCAACAATTATATTTTGCTCACCCACTACTCTGCTTGTATAATGCGTTGGCCAATATGCATTTTTATTATAACCTAGTAACTTTTGCTTGAACCACATATTAAATGTAATTGGGTAATTTGTATGTTCCCATGCTTTCAAAAAATGGAAATAAGGAAGTCTTGTTATTAGCCATACAAAAATCCTTAACGGATTTCTTAATATATGTAAAAATTTTTCCCTTGTAGGCCGCATTTTATAAAAATTTATATTTAAATGTTTTTAAAAAAGAAAAACCACTTGCCTTTTGCAACTCCATCAATTTCTTTACAGAATGATGCTTTCCTGCAGATAAAATATCAGACGCCTGTTCCCTTTTAACTTTCTTAATGGCCCTTACTTGGTCTACTGAATCTAAAGGACATTTTGAATCCTCCAATAATTCTAATGCTCTTACTTTATATTTGAAAGGTACATAAGGATCCGTCCGATTATCATTCATTTGCTGATCATCGTGTTCCCTATACCAAACTATTCCATATGGCATCAATACTACTGGAAATTGTTGAGATAGTAGATGCCATAGCTCAAAATCTCCCAAGTGCTGTTTACCAGAAAACTTACCAACGGCTTCAAATGCTTCTTTTTTTATTATAGCTGATAAAGGCGCCTTATGAAATATGTTTTGTCCAAAATAATGCCTCTTATACGCTTCCTCTTGATTTAATTGAAACGGATAAATTTGTTTCTTATCCTGATCTAATGAGCATAGACCATAGCCTGCTTCAGGAAACTGCTCCATATAATACACCAATTGCTCTAATCCATATGGATACATCATATCATCGGCATCTACATATTTTAGATACTTTCCTTTTGCATAAGACGCTGCTTGATTTCGATTAGGGTAATCACCTAAGTTGGTATCGTTGATAAAAACTCTAATTCTTTCGTCCCTTTTGGCATACGATTGAGCTATTTCAACAGACTTATCCTTGGAACAATCATCCACTATTATTAGCTCCCAATTTTGATAGGTAGAATTTATTATAGATTGAATGGCTTCTTCTATATATTTCTCTCTATTATAAACCGTCATTAAAACGGAGACCTTAGGGTTTTGTTTTTTCATAAGTAAGTTTTAACCGAATACTTAAAATTAAATAATCTTAACAAAACTTTATGTGTTTATCCAACTCGTCAAATATTAAATTATCTGTTACCTCGTCAAATTTTCTTGCAAATAATTTATTTGAAGGTTGACTAATTAATTCTTTCAGATCTGACACTTCAAATGTCACTGGCAACTTACAATTTTTTCTTGCCCAATTCACATAAGTTACAGGAGGTTGAATTTCTAAATCAAAATTTAATTTATTAAGATACATCACAATCGAGTTAAAAAAAAATTCGTCAGGCACATGGGAAGATGAAAAGAAATCAAATAGTGCCTTTTGTTCCTCTTTAATAAAATTATTTACTAAAGTTAAATTAGAAATATTCATTGCCCACCATTGTGAGCCACCATAATATTTCATGTTTAAATGTAACTTTCTTTTTACAAAAATAATTTTAAATAATTGTCTTGTTGATATTCTTCCTTTTAAGAAATGTTTCAATATTTCAATATTAAATCCTTTCAATAATAAGGCCTGCCCTCTTTCTGAATTTAAATTTATTCGATAATATTCTATTCTTTTATAAAAATCCGTCCAAGCTATTTCTGCCTCATGAATAGCCATAAAAATTTTATTCTCATTACTCCTAAAAAATGAATTAATATGGCATAACGATTTTATTGGGTAATCACTACCACTCAATAACACGCACATACCTTTACGATGATTATAAAGTGCGTTTTGAATCAAATTTATTGTGGCTCTTACAATACTAAAATCACCCCAAATGCAATTAACCCTTTCCTTTATCAAGAAAACATTATCATATGAAGTTAAAAATGAAAATTGACCTAAGTCACTTTTAAGATCTATGTGTATGTAAAAAAAAGAATCGGAATCACTAAGTGCTTTTATTTGCCTTTCCAACTGTCTTGGCGATTTATGAGCAAGAATTAGATATATTTTTGTCATTATATTTTTGATTTATATTTCAAAACTACTTAGCCTAGTCCTAGTATAAAACTATACCGTAATCTAAAAATATTTAATCTATTTTATTTTTGATAGATTTCAGTAGGACTCCAACTATTGCCTTTTCATAATTTTATTAATTACTTCCATTTTTGGCTTCCCTTCAAAATCATATAAGTTTTTAAATCCAAAAGAATCCAAGATAAATTCAGCAGATCTCAACTGCTCCTTTGAAAATTTATCTCTCCAATTGAATAACTCAAAAGTTTTATTAACTGAAGTTTTAGAAGGCGACTTAAACATCTTTTCCTCTTTAATATTGAATGATTCTTTTAATTCTAAATTAACATGCTTATAAACACGTTGTAATTGACTTTGCGGATCATTAACCCAATCTTCATAAAATGTAACAATAAGTCCATTTCCTTTAAATTGTTTTAGAGGAATAAAATTAATTATTGCCCAAATTAAAATTTGTTTATCAATAAAAGTACCTTCTTTTGAAACCTTCCTTATAAGTGCCTCGTATGGCTTTAAAAAATCGGAAACTAAAGCTTTTTGCTCTAAAAAATCTACGGGATCCTTCATCCAATTCCAATCTTTAGTTCTTTCCAAAGAAAGTGCTACTTCAAATGGATTTCGAATAAGAAGTATCGGATTAATTTGATTATTATCCTTACATATCTCAAAGGCCAATAAATTAGCGAAAACATCCTTTACCAAAATATTTTTATAACGGGTACTCCAAATACAACCTTTGCTTTCTTCAGCCCTTTTTTGATAAAATCTACCTTGAAATATCAGCTTGGCTAATTGCCTCAATTCTATATTTACATTCTCCTTATTTAAATATTTATGATGATGAAAACCAACATCACTTAACTCATAATAACCAGAATGAAAGGGTTCAAAAATCTCTCTAAAAGTCCCTTCTACATTAATTAAAGATGCAACCCAAGTTGTACCACTCCTCCCCGCTCCTATTAACCACACCGTTCTTTTATAATTAAAAGGATAATACCTACAAATTTCAGAAATTGCCAAACTCTTCAACCTTTCCTTTCTATTTTTCCATTTATAATCCTTCATTTCATTATAACTCTTTAAAAAATTCCAACTTTCGAATAAATTTCACCAAACCATTTGGCAAATACGGTCGGTTTAAAATTCCGCCCAATATTGTTGTGGTAAATATCTTTTCCTTATATGACATATTCAGAAGTAGGCTTTCATAATGTTCAGCATTTTGTCCTGGGTTAAACATTTCCAAAGCTTTTTTTCTAGCATTTGCTCCAATTTCCAAACGTTTTTTATCATCCGTTAATAATTCAATGGTTCTTTGAGAAAAAGCTGCAACCTCATTATTAGGTATTCTGTACCCTGTGACTCCCTGATCTATCAAATCTGGAATCCCACTAGGAATATCATTACAAATGGACACACAGCCAGACTTCATAGCTTCTACCACCACATTTGGCAACCCTTCCGACAAGGAGGGAAATAACAATACTTTAGCCTTTTGCATTTCTAAAAAGACCCCTTCATTATTTAATTGTCCTTTAAAATGCACTTGTTCTTCCCCCTTAAATTGTTCTTTTAGTTCTTTTAATAATTCCCCAGTGCCAACTAAGGTGAAGTTGACCTTCGGGAGCGCTTTCTTTATTAGTTTAAAAATATCATATAAATATTGTACTCCCTTACGTTGGTTAAAACTTCCTACAAATAATAAATCTACAGCTTTATCCAGTCCCTTATTCACATGTTGTTCTGGAACGGGATAATACTGCAGGACTACCTTATGCTTATGCCCCTCGGACAACAATTCTTGAAGTTTCTTTTCAGTGAACAAGCTATATGAAATAACGAGATCTATAATCCCATAGTGCTGTTGTACCAAATTATAATAATATTTAAAATCGCCGTGAATAATATAGGCCAGTGGATTGGGCAATTTTAACAATTCTACCATTCGCAATTCCAATCCATCATTAGCCACTAAAATAGCCTCAGTGGATGCCACATGTTTATATAAGCGTTTTACAATGGCATATAAATTTTCGTATTTACTATACGTAAATAGGATCTGTTTCTCCACATTAAAATCATCTTTAATATGCATAGCGTCACGTTCTATTTGCCTTGCAAAAATAACCTTATACCGAATATTACTTTTAGGTCTGTACTTTAAAAGGTTTCGGACAATTGAGGTTACGCCGGCATCTACATCTGGTAAAAAATAGATTATTTCTTTCATTTTATCAATTCAGCATTTTATATGAAAACATTTTAGTGTGGCTTACTAAAAGTTTTGCAATCCATTTTAATCGCGAGTATATAGGCATATTCAACCTTTTCGACCTTATAATTATTGATCTCAGTGCACGTGCATCTAATTTCTTTGTTAAGGATGCATCTTCTATGGATGCAGGAAACAATTGTTGTGAGGCTTTATGAAACCGAATTGACTCCTGAAGCCAGACCTCATCAAAAGCACCAGGGGATTGATGTGACATCATTAGTGAGCTTAACACCCCCACTTTATATTTTTTTTGTATTCTCAAAGAAAAGTCTATGTCATATAAATGAAAACCTTTTAAAAGCTCTTCATTAAATTTGAATTCTTTCCAAACAGTTTTCTTAGTTGCTAATAAACATCCATCCAAAACGACAACTTCCTCAAAGTTATTCAATTTATTATCAGCAAAATCACGCTTATTATCCAATAGGCAAGACCTGTAATACTCGTTAGGAATCGAAATCCAAGGGGCCGGATATTTTGATTTAAATGTGGCTCCTGCCACCCCTACCAAGCCAATAACATTATCTTTCAACGTTTCTATCAGTGGAATTCCCCAATCATTAATATGAAACAAAATATCATCATGACAAAAAATGAGATAGTCATATTGCGCCTTTTCCGCACATAAATTATAAATTTGGCAGATACCAGTTCCATCCTCACTATTGTCATAGTTAATCAGTTCATAGGATAGCCCAATGGTTTGTTCTATATTCTCTTGAAGACTTTGAAGTCTTTTCTTATTTCTAGACGGCACAATAATACTAATCATGTCAATTCTTCAATTACATTTAAAATTAGTTTAGCCTGTTCGGCTATATCAAAATGTTCTATTACCGCCCGTTTTCCATTTGCACCATAGCCATGTAACAACTTTGGTTGTTCTTTGAGTTTTAAAATGGTTTGGGAAAATGCAGAATAATTAAATTTAGGGATCACTTCCCCACAGTCATACTCTTTAATAAAAAAAGGTAAATCGCCTATAATATCAAAGCTAATGAGCGGATTTTCGCAATAGGCATTTTCCAAACCAACCAAACCAAAGGCTTCTTCTCTGGATGAGAGAAAAAACAAATCGAAATTTTTAAAATAAACCTCTGGGGTAGGCGTACTCCCTGTAAAAATAATTTGATCTTGCAATCCCAAGGATGTAATCTTCTCTTTTAGCTCTAAAGCTAAATCTGTTTTATCGTTGCCAACCCATACAAACTCGAATAAAACATCTGGTACTTCCTCCATCGTTTTTATAGCAAAATCAACAAAGATATCAGTTCCTTTTCTTAATTCTACACCCCCACAAGCTCCAACCCGAAAAGGATCTCCTTTTGGTTTAGATTCTATTTTTAACTTGTCGATGGCTCGTTTTCTTTCAGGAAATAAAAACACCGAATTTTCTACGAGTTTTGAAGTATCAATATTATATGTTTCTATTAAGAAATCTGTAATGGTTTTACAGCTTGACACTAATACATCTGACTCATGAAGCATCTTATTTACAAGGATTTGATTCATCCCTGAAACGACTTGCCTTAATTCGTGCACATGAGTAATCTTTTTCGCTAGATAGCCCTGTAAAAAATCAAACATCGTATTACACCCCAGAGAATTAAAATATATGACATCGTATTTATTTTCCTCTAGATGTTTATTTAGCTTTTGTTGGTGTCGTTTAATTGTGCTACTATCATTTAAAATTTTTCTTTGAATTTTTGATTTCAAATCTAATTTTAAGAGATATTTTGGATAATAAAAAAACAAATTACCAAGAGCTTGAAATTCATTATCTAGCTCTCCTGTTTTATAAATAAGCATATCAAAGCTAAAATATCCGTTGTTTTTAAATTCCTTCAAAAGTTGCAGCAATAACAACGGGGCTCCAGATTTTTTAGATTCGTGAATAACAAATAAGATTTTCTTCATCATCCAATCTTATATTTATCTCTTAATTTCGTCATGGGGTTTTCATAGAACTTATAGATTAATACAGAGCCTAAAATGGTATAAAACCAAAATAGAAAATAATTAAACCAATAAATTTCTCTAAAGTTAATTCCAAATTTACTAAGAATTGAATGAGAAATAGGAATTAAGAGCCATTGAACTACAGATAAATTTAATAAATACATTCCATAAGAAATAATGCTTATAAAAATAAAAACACTATCCAATAAATTAGACTTGGTTGACTTTACGCTTGTTAAAAAAGGTAAACAGAATAATGTGATGATAGACTCTAAATTAAAAATAAAAGGTTGATAAATGACTGCCTTTAAATTAGGTAATAAAATAAATAATCCTAAAGCTATGGCTAATGGATAATATCGATACTTTTTCCAATAAATAGGAGCTTTAAAATATGTATATGCACCGATAATCCCATACATTAAACTATCCACCCTTAAAATTAAAATTTTTCTAAACTCGTTATCAAATTCACTTATCCCAATTCCTAATTGAAATTTCACAATTCGCAATACCAATGGTACGACTAAAAAAACAATAGTGCTTATTATTAAAGCTCTTTGCTTGTTTCCTAACAACTTGTTTAAAATAAAAATTAAAAAAGGGAACAATAAATAAAACCACTCTTCGATTGTTAAACTCCAACCTTCTGGAAAAAAACTAGGGCTTGGAGTTACAAAATTTTGAAGAAATAAAAAATACTTATAAGAAACAACCGGAGGATTTTTCAAAATAAAATTTTGATAGACAATTAAAAACAATAATATTAAAAAATAGTTAGGAGCCGTCCTAAACCATCTCCTAATCCAAAAATTACACAAATCCTTAGAATTGAAATTTGAATTCCGAAGTGTTTTTAACAAAATACCGCCAATGAGAAATCCACTTAGTACAAAAAAAATTGAAACTCCATCAATAATACCAGGAAAAATTATATCATAATAATACTTTATGGAATCTGGCAGTAAGTTTCTACCATGTATAAACATAACCATTAAAATCGCAATACTTTTTAATATATCAAGACCCACAATTCGTTTAATGTGTTTGCTTTTATAATTTTCAAACATTTAAATTTTTATTTTTTTTGCTAAAGAAATTTTCCCACGCTGAACAAGAAATTTCAAAAATTCAAGGCGAAGTAACCCACTTAATTCCCCTAAATAATTAAATATTTTGAACTTCTCCGATAATGGAAACGCATCGTTCAAAAAAATATCGTATTTAAAGACTGTAAAATAAAAGCTCATTATTTCTAATCTTTTCCGAGAAGACAATTTTAATTTCTCAAAAATGGGCTTTAAAATGGCGTTTAGTTCTTTAAAAGATTGTGCATTATTAGATGCCGTAAGCTTGTCGTCGTGGTACCGCGTACTATTTAGTTGTTCATTTAAAAACCCAATATCGGCTTGCTCTAACATTTTAAAATACAAATTATAATCGCCGTTACGTCTAAATTTAAAATCTAAACCACCTGCTTCTAAATACGTTTGTTTTCTAAAAATAGTACCACTAACATTTGGAATTAAACATTTATAGACCAAATAATCCTTTATAAAATCTGCGCCTAGATAGTAGTTTAATTCAGACTCGTTCTTAGAAAACAATTCGGATTCATACCCTTTAAAAATTGGATGAAATTCAGAAATTTCCTCTCCCTTGGCATTAATAGCATTTGACTTCGTAACAACCATCCCTAAATTAGGATTCTGATCGAAGAAAGCTACTGTGTTCTCTAAAAAATAGGCAGAAGCTAAATCGTCGCTTTCGGCTATCCATATTAAAGCTGCCTTAGCCAATTTAACCCCTTTATCCCATTGCACAAAAGGAGATCCTGAATTGGTTTTATTAGGAATAACCCTTAAATCGCCAACATAAGATCTAGAAAACTCATTTATAAACTCCAAACTTTGATCAGTAGATGCATCATCCAAAATAATTAGTTCAAAGTCCCTGTAGGTTTGATTTGCAATAGAGCTTAAACGTTGCTCTAAAAAAAATTGGTGGTTATAATTAGGAACAATTACCGAAACCTTAGGCATAGTTAAAATTTAAAAATGTTTTTGAACACCATTTCATCCATGCTGTTTTTCTAAACTTGAAACAAATTTTTACCCAAACAGGCATTTTCTTTAATAGTTCATTTTTTCTAGATTCGAAAGCCTCATCTTCAACACTAGAACTCATACCTTCCGTATTAAACAACGCAATATTTCTATTGATATAAGCTATCTTAATCATTGGGGATTGAAAACACCGTAAGTTAAATTCCCAATCGGCATTCACTTTATAGTTCAATTGGTAGTGCCCCATTATCTGGAATACTGAGCTATTAAAAAATATGGCTTGGTGACAAATATTTTTATAAATCATTTTAAAAAGGTTAAACTTGCCATCATATACTTCATTTTCTGGCACCTTTATCACATTTCCGTACACCAAATGATTAGACTTTTTTAACCGCGGTACACATTCTTCAATAATTGTTGGGCTTATCAACACATCGTCAGCTCCAAGAAATAAAACCCAATCACCCGTAGCAAGATTGATTCCTTTGTTCATGGCATCATAAACCCCTTTATCTGGTTCGGAAACCACATAATGAACGTTTTCTCTATTTGATTCTATGATGCTCATGGTTCCATCTGTGGACGCCCCGTCTATAATGATGTATTCAATCTTTTGATAGGTTTGATTAACAACAGAATCTATCGCTTTTTGAATGGTTAGAGCAGCATTATATGACACTGTTATTATAGTTACAAATAGTTTCAAAACAGTTATTTTTTTATAAATGCCTTTTGTAAATAATACTTCAACGTTTTTTTAAACAGATAAGTAGTAGCATTCTGGTAGTTTCTTTTTGAAATAAAACACCACTGTTTTTTCAAAAGTTCTTCATACTTCGAATTATCCTCATAATTAATCTGACTATGAACATCTATATTAAGCCCTTCATCCAAGTTTATGCCCTGAAGGTATTGATTTTCTCTTTTGGTATGAGTGGCATTTTCATGGTTAAAACCAATGTTTATTGTTAATGGCCTTGGAGGAACTACAATTCTTTTTTTATTGATTAAGCCGAAAAACACCCATTGAAAATCCCAAGTGCCAGGCTCCCCTAAATAAGCTAACTCACTAAACTTTTTATACCAAAATTCAACCCAAGGTACATCTACGTTATCTCCTTCTTTCAGGGAAAAAATCAGCATTTTATACTTTTGAAAGACATTGGCATTTCTCCAAACATTTAATTTATAATCAATTTCATCTGCAGAACGTTTCCATGTTCCCCATCCCCACATATTCATAAACCTTGAAGTAAACGTATTCTCTTCCTGGATACCAAAATTAAACCCGGAAACCGATAGAATATTCTTATCGTCCTTATACCTTATAAGCATGTCTTCTTGAAATTTAAAAAACCCTAGACTTGGTATGATATCATCTTCAAGGATTATCCCATATTCGACCTTCTCAAAAAACCAATTTAAAGCATTTTTAACCCCATTATAACATCCTTGATTGTAATCACAATATCTTGTTTGTAGCTCACAATCCCAATCGACTCCCTCTTTGACAAGAGCCCTGGTTTCAAGTACTTTTTTGTCGTCACCCTGCTTATTAGAATTAAATCCATCTGAAGCAACGTACAAATATTTAGGTTTAATTTTCCGAATTTCATCCAACACTTTTACTGTTGTATCCGGTCTATTATATATTATAAAAAGGACTGGGGTATTATAATACATATACTAATTTTCATCAATATTTTCGGGATATCCATAATACTTAAAGTCATCACGAAATAGGCGGACTACTCTTTTCTCTAAATCTCGATTAAAAAAATTTTTATATTCAGGAATCTGTTCTCTATCGTCGAATAAATCATCCCCCACAAACCCTTGAGCAATCATCTTTTTCTTATGATGGAATGAACCACGTAGCTTATCATAATTTGAATTTTTTAATTCTAGTTCCTTTTCGACTTCTTTTAATTTCTCTCGAGAATTTTCAATATGAATAATAAAAGGTTTTATTACTCCTCCCTTTTCAATTCTTGAAATCTGAGGTGTGAGATGTTCATCTAACAACTTTAAATCAGTATTTTCCAAAATTTCAATGTATCTACTAAAACTAATTTTACCTGTGAAATTATCTTTAAAAAATACTTCTTTAGCTTGATTTTTTAGTTTCTCCATCCTCGGATCGCTATTATTGTATAACATTAAAATATGAAAATATGAACTTACAGCTCGCGAAAATGGATTTCTAACAAACTTGACAAAATTAATTTTCTTCAAGTCTAATTTGTAAAGCATTTTCTTGTAATCAGAATTATTTTGAATAATATCTATTCTATAATTGTGAACCCAATCGTCATACTCTAAGGCTTTCTCTAATTGATTAGTTTGATAGAAAAACCATTTCACACCTAAAGTACAACCTGCCTTTGGACTCCATAACATTCCTAAACGTTTTTCCTTATCAACCAGAACTAATGGAGCATCAAAAATCATTAGTTGATTTCTTTTAAATGTTTTTCGATAAATACCCCTTATTACGTTTTCAATATTCATAGGTGATGTAGTGTCTCTTCAACAACAATTTTTTATTTAACAAATTTTAAATTCTTGTTTTCCTTCATTTATTTCAATACTATAATCGTTTACTACATTATGAAATTTAATAAGGTTCCATATCACAAAATAAATATCCTGTTCCGCCAGAAGCATTCCTTTGTTTTCATTTACTTGCCGTTCTAAATACTTAACATAAGAATTATTTATTATTACATTCCCTTTAAAAAACAAATTTGTTAACTTTCTATAAAAATGCAATAAGCTATTTTCAAAATACTTGTCTGGTTTTTTAGAAATTATCACATTTATATGGAGATATTCATCTTTTTTGAGTTTTTTAATTGAATCTATCAAACTCGTGATTAAATCTAATTTAGAATTTAACACAATATTTTCCGGTACCTTCAATTCAATACTCTTAGTTCTTTTAAACAGAATTCTATCATTAGGATGAACTATTTTTCCCCAAGAGCTTAGATCCCTTTCTGTTTCACTAATATTTAATTGATAATAAACAAGCATTTGCTCATACCATTTATCAGGAAACAAAAAGGGATTCTCATTAGATACAATTGGGTGCCATTGATGAAATACTGGCGCATCGTCCTCACGTAACCATTCTTCCGTTATCCCTTCCTTATTTAAACGTTCATATAGATCAAAATCTTCAAGCCCCCAAAAACAATAAAATTCGTCAAAACCTCCAATAGATATCAATTTTGCTTTATTGACAATATGTATTGCGCCCTTTGTTCCTCTTTTTGAGGATTTAAAGGATTTCTCTGGCTGTATAAAATCATTAGTATAGTAATAATTTTTAGGCAAATAATAAAATTGTTTGAATAATTGGACATCATTACTTAAACAAGGCAATACACTTTCAATAAAATTATTGGAATATATTAAATCTATATCGCTAAATAGGATATACTCACCTCTAGCCTGCCTTAAACCAGTGTTAAGAGCATGAGATCGATTCCATGGCCATCCTCTAGTATCATTATATATATACTGACAAAACACATAACTTTCTGTTATTCTCTTGACCTGATCTGCAACCTCCAAATCACTGCCATAATCCACAAATAGCAATTCGAAATCTTGAACGGTCTGTTTTTTTATGGACTCAAGATATCGTACTACTCGTTCAAGATCTCGATTTCGATAACCAACAATAATAGAAATACGCTTAGACATTGAGTATGTTCTTTATAGACATTTTAATTTTATTTATAAATACTTTATTTTCGTCTATAGCAATAGAATCAATATTAGAAGGAATATAATCCCAATGTTTCTTTTTCTTTTCTATTTTTTTTAAATGATTAGCAACAAAAGGAAAAAGCTGGTATTTTTTTAAAACTAGCTCTCTTGCCTCTTTCAAACTCTCCAAATTTGTTTGCCAAAAATCCCCCTCTATTGCTTTATGAATAATACTGACAGCCTCTAGAGGTTTCGTCGGATCAATATGTATTATTGCTTTTTCAGGAAAATATTTATTGATATTTGTACATCCATAATAAATTGGAATAGTCCAAGCTAAAAAGCAATCTACTATCTTTTCAGTCCAATAATCATTGCAACTAAAATTCTCTAACGCTAGACTATATTTATATGGATAAATTCCATCAAACTTATCTTCTATCTCTTTAAAACCTCTACCAAACAAATCAAAATCAATTAAATCTTCTATCTGATCTTTAAAATCCATTCTCAAAATATGGCCAGGATTTAATCTTAGGTTACTAGTTATCCATGATATTTTATCTTGTTTAATTCCTCTTTCATTAGGAGACAAATTTAACAATTCATCATAGGTTTTATTTAGATGCCAAGGCAAACATCCTTGCCCAGATATGATATTATTTTCATTCTTATCCCAAGAAGTATAGACTTCATCAAAATATTTAAACAACCTCTTATGCCATTCATAGCGCTCTATTGGCGGCTCTTGAGTAAATAGAAACTTTCCATTTTTTCTACACTTGACAATAGCCTCTTTTCTTAATGAATTTAATACTACAAGGTAATCAAATTCCAAAACATTATCTGTTGTGAACTCTATGCCATTCCATGTTTTTGTTCTACCCGGGGTCTGCCTAAAAATATCTGGATAATCCCAATCTTTTATTATTCTGACTAGCATTTGATTAAAATTTAAAATTGCCATTTTGTAGGCGTAAACACTTTTGCTGCTTTAGGAAACATGTTGGGACGACCAATATTAGGCCCCTTTTGAACATCAATTTCAATACAGTTTTCTAAACTATGAAGCATGATTCCTTCAGCAACCATTCCAATATCAAGAACATATGTGTCAGGAGCAAAATTTAAACTTTCAATTTTGATTATAACTCTTCTCACATCACCTTTGTTACCACTAATAGAAACATTTTCATCTAAGTTAGTTATATGTGAAATTAAATCTAAATTGGTATTTTTAAAATTGACTCCTAAATCCACGTTACCTATAAACTCATTAAATTTAAGAACAACCTCTAACTTCATTGTATCACCTGTAAAAAAAGATGTACTAGCTTCTGTTCCTCTGTAAGATTTGTAATCAATAATCTCTACATTTCGATTACCACCTTTATCAATTACATTTCCCCTTTTATATGCTTCAATATCTACCGACAAATAGCGTTCCACCGTTTCTTCTGCCGTCCCCATGAATTCAATGGTTCCCTGATTTAGTAAAATGCCCTTTTCACATAAATTTTTAACCGAGGCCATATTATGACTTACAAACAATACAGTTCGCCCAGTTTTTGAAACCTCTTTCATCTTACCAATGGCCTTTTTTTGAAACTCGGCATCCCCTACCGCCAATACTTCATCGACTATTAATATTTCTGGTTCTAAAAAGGCTGCTACGGCAAATCCTAAACGCACATTCATCCCTGAAGAATAACGCTTTGTAGGAGTATCAATATACCTCGCACAGCCGGAAAACTCAATGATCTCATCTATTTTGGATCGAATTTCTGCCTTGGTCATACCCAAAATAGCCCCATTTAAGTAAATATTTTCCCTTCCGGTAAGTTCTGGATGGAATCCTGTTCCTACCTCTAATAACGAAGCCAGTCTTCCATTGATTTCTATCCTACCGGTTGTTGGAGCCGTTACACGACTTAATAATTTTAAAAGTGTACTCTTTCCTGCACCGTTTCTACCAATAATACCTACGACATCCCCTCGTTGCACTTCAAAATTTAAGTCTCTTAGCGCCCAAACATATTCAGACTCTCCAATTGTACTTCTATCATTTGATTCCCCTACTTTTAAATAAGGATCCTCATTATTTAAAATTTTCGTTTGCCACCACCTGTTTAAATCGTGTGCAATTGTACCTGTGCCCACAGTCCCCAAGCGATACTGTTTGCTTAGGTTTTCTATTTTTATCATCGTATTGTCCATTGTTCACACTAAAATTAAACAGTATCCATAAATGTTTTTTCTACTTTGTTAAAGGTAATTATTCCAATAAACAGAGTTAGTAACATAAACCCAAAACTATACCCTAAATACGACCAACTAAACATACCCGCTCCTGTGAACCCATATCTAAATGTTTCAATTATTGGCGTCATTGGGTTAGCAAGAATAATCCATTTAAACTGACCATCTACAAAAGACAAGGGGTAAATAACAACCGTTGCATACATGGCCAATTGCACTGCAAAAGACAACAAAAAGCTAAAATCCCTATACTTAGTTGTTAGTGATGAAATGATCATTCCAAACCCTAAAGCCAATCCTGCCATAATAAAAATCAACACTGGTAATAAAAGAATATATGCATTAGGATTCAAGTTTCCACCTCTATAAAGAAAATAGCCCCAAACGCATAAAAATAAGGTGAATTGAACAAAGAATTTAAGGAGTTGAGAAACTACAAGACTCAAGGGGGTTATGATTCTAGGAAAATAGACTTTCCCAAAGATCCCTGCATTACCCCTGAAGGTATTGGAGGTTAATGTTAAACAACCTGAAAAATACTGCCATAACACATTACCTGATAAATAAAATACAATTGGAGGCATGCCATCTACTGGTAATTTTGCAATATTATTAAATACCAGCAATTGCATTATTGACGTTAGAACAGGCTGAATTACAAACCATAAAGGCCCTAACACGGTCTGTTTATAAACAGCCACAAAATCGCGACGAACAAATAGAACCAATAAATCTCTATAGCGCCAAACTTCCTTAAAATTAAAACTTAGCAAGCTAGACTTTGGAGTTATTTCTAAATGATAAGAACTCTCTTCCATTAAATCTTATTATTTACCGATGGTATATACTTTAAACCCTAACTCGTTCATTGAAGGCACATCCAACAAACGGCGTCCATCAAATACAAAAGCTGGCTTCATCATGTTCTCATATACCTTGTCCCAATCGTAGGATGTAAACTCATCCCATTCAGTCAACACGGCTACGGCATGTGCCTGATCCATAGCTTCGTATGGATTATCAACCACTGTTACTCTATTTTTTATTTCTTCGGAAGACAACGTTCCTAAATATTCCAAATCGGAATAGATTTGTTCTTCAGTTACTTTTGGATCGTAAACAACAATATTTGCCTGTTCCTGAAGCAAATGTTCAGCCACATAAATTGCTGCACTTTCTCGAGTATCATTGGTATCCTTTTTAAAGGCCCACCCTAAAAATGCAATCTTTTTGTCTGCAATTGTGTTATATAAAGTAGTGATAATCTTTTTAGCAAAACGGTACTTTTGGTAATCGTTCATTATGATGACCTGCTCCCAATAATTAGCCACCTCGTTTAGACCAAGAGATTTAGAGATGTACACCAAGTTTAAAATATCCTTTTGAAAACAAGAGCCTCCAAAACCAACAGAAGCTTTCAAAAACTTAGGTCCAATTCTAGAGTCTTTCCCTATAGCTCTAGAAACTTCTTCTACGTCAGCTTCGGTAGCTTCACATAATTCCGAAATAGCGTTAATAGAAGACACACGCTGAGCTAAGAAAGCATTGGCTACTAATTTAGACAATTCCGAAGACCAAACATTGGTTGTTAAAATCTGTTCTCTAGGCACCCAGCTTGCATAAATATCCACCAAAGCTTGCATGGCTTCTTTACCTTCGGGAGTATCCTCACCTCCAATCAACACTCTGTCTGGACTTTGCAAGTCTTCTACTGCGGTTCCTTCTGCTAAAAACTCAGGATTGGATAGAATCGAAAATTTATGTCCATTACCTGTATTGGCCAAAATACTTTTTACCGCTTGAGCCGTTCTTACAGGCAAGGTAGACTTCTCTACAACAATTTTATCTCCTTTTGCTACTCTGGCGATTTGACGTGCACACAATTCCACGTACTTTAAATCGGCGGCCATTCCTTTTCCTTCACCATAAGTCTTGGTTGGGGTGTTTACAGAAATGAACACCATTTCAGCTTCCTCAATAGCCTTATCAACTTCCGTTGAAAAAAAGAGGTTTCGTCCTCTTGCCTCTTTCACCACTTCATCCAAACCAGGTTCATACACAGGTAATTTTGACAAATCCTCATCATTCCAAGCGGCAATCCTAGTCTTATTAAGATCTACCACCGTTACTTTTACATTAGGATTTTTTTGGGCAATTACAGCCATTGTAGGACCACCAACATAACCAGCCCCAATACAGCATATATTTTTTATTGTCATTACTTTAATTTGAAAGTTTTACTTGCTTTATATCTTCTATGTGTTCCAAAAACCATTGATAGTTTTCTGCTATCCCCTCTTTCAATGGAATGGAAGCTTGCCAACCTTGTTGGTTCAATTTAGATACATCCAATAATTTTCTGGGGGTTCCATTGGGTTTTGTGGTATCCCAAATGATTTCTCCCTTGTGCCCTACAATTTCTTGAATGGTTAAGGCCAACTCCTTAATGGTAATATCTGTTCCTGTACCTACATTATAAAGGTTCTCTGAAAGTTTGTTCTCTATTGCAAACACCACAGATTGTGCCATATCATCCACATGCAAAAACTCTCGCATTGGCTCTCCACTCCCCCACAAGGTTACGGGCGCATTTTCATTGAGCTTCGCTTCGTGGAATTTTCTGATCATAGCTGGCAGCACATGGGAGGTTTTTAAATCGAAATTATCAAATGAGCCGTATAAATTGGTAGGCATTAAGCTCACAAAATCCTTTTGATACTGCTTCCTAATCGCTTCACAAGCTTTCACTCCTGCAATTTTAGCGATGGCATACCATTCATTTGTAGGTTCCAAACTGTCGGTTAACAAATACTCCTCCTTTAAAGGTTGAGGTGCCAACTTCGGATAAATACAAGAACTACCTAAAAACACAAATTTAGCCACATTAAGTTTATGGGCTGCATCGATAAGGTTGTTCTGAATTTGTAAGTTTTCCATTAAAAACTGGTAAGGGTAGTCATTGTTAGCCAAAATGCCACCCACCCTTGCTGCTGCGTCTACAATGACATCAGGCCGCTCTTGCGATAGGAACTGCATCACAGCCTCTTGGTTTCGCAAATCCAACTCCGCACTGGATTTTCCAATTAAATTGGTATATCCTTTTTGTTCCAAGGCCCGCCAAACTGCTGACCCAACCATGCCCTTATGGCCTGCAATATATATTTTTGAAGATGTATCCATTCTTAAAAAACTATTCAAAATAATTTAAAATCTGATAATCCCCTTCTTTTAAGTACTGCTCCTTTTTCATTAACTTAAGGTCACTTTGCATCATATCATTCACCAAATCCTTTAGATCGAAATTTGGGGTCCATCCCAATTTATTATTTGCTTTGGAAGCGTCACCTATTAATAAATCGACCTCTGTAGGCCTAAAGTATTTAGGATCTACAGCCAATACTTCTTTACCTATTTCAATTTGATATTCGGAATTATCGCAAGACACCACATAAGCCTTTTCCTCAACTCCTTTACCCTTAAATTCCAAAGTGACGCCAACTTCGGCAAAAGCCATACGTACAAAGTCGCGTACTTTCGTTGTCTTTCCTGTAGCAATCACCCAGTCTTCTGCTTCGTCCGCCTGAAGGATCATCCACATCATGCGCACATAATCCTTGGCATGCCCCCAATCGCGCTGCGCATCAAGATTCCCTAAGTAGAACTTATCCTGCAGCCCTAAAGCTATCCTTGACACTGCTCTAGTGATCTTTCTAGTCACAAAAGTTTCCCCCCGAATAGGAGATTCATGATTAAACAAAATACCATTACAAGCATACATTCCGTAAGCCTCACGATAGTTTACAGTAATCCAATAAGCATACATTTTAGCTACCGCATACGGACTTCGCGGATAAAATGGTGTTGTTTCCGACTGTGGAACTTCTTGCACTTTCCCATACAACTCCGATGTAGAAGCCTGATAAATCCTTGTTTTCTTTTCCAATCCCAATAGGCGCACCGCATCCAAAATCCTTAAAGTTCCCAAACCATCTGCATTACCAGTATACTCCGGTACTTCAAATGACACATGTACATGACTCATCGCTGCCAAATTGTAAATTTCATCTGGTTGAATCTCTTGAATCAAACGAATCAAGTTTGTACTATCGGTCATATCTCCATAGTGAAGAATGAAATTTCTATGGGATTCATGTGGATCTTGATACAAATGATCAATCCTATCGGTATTGAACAACGACGAGCGACGTTTTAACCCGTGTACAACATACCCTTTTTTCAACAAGAACTCACTTAAATATGCGCCATCTTGACCTGTTACACCTGTTATAAAAGCTACTTTTTGATTCATATATAATATTTTTAACGACACGTCACTTTTTATGATTGACCTATAAATTAATCAAGTTTTATGACTCTAGTTTGCTCCTTTCTCCACCATTTCACCAAAACACTAAAAAAACAAAGTTGACCAGAATCATTATTCTTCTCCTAATATCCCTTTTTTACATCTGAGGGATAACCAAAAGAATAGCATCCTGAACCATCTAGAATGTTATTCTTCCTGACTAAACGGCAATATTACTGCCTTATTTCATTTTATCCTATTTCCAATCTAAAGGTTATACACTTTAGCATCTGTCCTAATATTTCTTGCGCTGCTTCAAATAACATAAAAAATTCAATTTTATAGCTCTGTCTTCATTCAAATAAATGCTCATCAATCCAACCTAAACCTATAAGGCCGCCTATATAGAATTCTTCACAAGACACTCACATCTTAACATTTAGACAAGAATTCGAAAATATTTCAAGTGCTTAACAAAATAAAACCCGAAACGATAATAACCAATCTTGAGGTTTACACATTGGATTTGTAAAAATAACCCGATTCAACCAACGAAAAAAATTACACATCGAAATCATTAAAATTTTAACAATCAACACAAAACATTATCAAATTCGCTTATTTACCTTTAAAAAAAAACATAATCACAAAACGTCGACTCAAAAAACGATGAATTTATCAAAAACTATTTTTTTCGTTAAAACCCCTATAAAACCGACACAATGTCCAAACCTCAAAATACTAGAATTTGTCGTTTAGAATTCGTATTTTTATATGCATATTTGCTTTTAAATCAACTTTACAACCAAAATATTATGTCAAAAATTACTTTTACTGCTTTAATTTTTATTTTGGCACTTCAAATTAGTTGGGGGCAAAGCACCATTGCAACCATTGCCAGTACCTCTGGCACAACGCCAACAGCTACAGGAACTGCCCCTAATATATCGGCTTCAGGATTTGATCGAGGTAACGGCATCCTTAACGATAATGGCTCTGAATTCACATCAGACGGCTGGGATTCTGGAACATTGAACGATGCCATTGCCGCAAACGAGTACATACAATGGTCACTTACCGCCAATACCGACTACTCAATGAACATCGCGCAATTGGACATTGCCTTGGATCGCCATCAAAACGGCCCTCAAAATTGGCAGGTATTTTATAGCACAGATAGTTTTAGTACCAGCTCCCCAATAGAACCAGCCCAAGCGGTTACAACCACTGAAACTGCTTTCAACTTAACAGGACTAAACATTAACTCCGGAAACTCAGGAACTGTAACTTTCAGATTATATGCATGGGGCGCCAATAATACTGGCGGATGGCTTAGCATTATGCCACAAGCAAGTTGGACAGAATTAGGTGTAACAGATCCTGGCGCACGTATCCTAGGATCTGTAATCCCACAAACCAATGCAACGGAATCGAATATAGTACATTCGCCATTTAGCCCTTCTGAAATCTTAGATTACACACAATATAGCGCTAATAGTGGCTTGTCTACTGAGAACGCTGTTAAAATTGCCGAATTCGTTATCCAAGACGGAGGTGATGATACCACTGATGCTGATGACGTGGCTACTATTTTAACCGATTTGGAATTTACGATTACTGGTTTTGACAACTTAGAAGCACTAGCCATTTTTGACGACACTGGAAATTTAAGTGAAACAATCGTAACTGGGAGCACAACTACGTTTTCAGGTCTAACCCTAACAGCTGATGATGGAGCCACTAAGACATTTGAAGTTTATGCAACCTTTAAATCTACGGTTACTGATAACGAACAAATTCAGTTAACAATTACTTCTGCTTCCGCAGACAGTTTAGGATCTGGATTTGAAACTGCAGATGCTGGTGGTGCACAAAGTTCTATTGCTGGAGATGCAAATAGATTGATGGTTACGGCCACTCAATTATATTTTTTACAACAACCAACTGATACGAATGTTGACCAACTTATGAGTCCATCTGTAATGGTAGCAGCGGTTGACGCTAACAACAGTATTGATATAGACTACAGTTCAAACATAACCTTATCCTCTACAGGAAGTTTAGTGGGGGCCCCAATTTCACTTACTCCTATAGATGGTGTAGCCACATATCCCACAGTAATTCACAGTGAACTTGCAAGTAATATTTTTTTGGTAACTTTCAGCGGAAGCTTTCTTCCAACAACTAGTAATCCGTTTGATATTATAAATGCTCCAACTTACCTTGCCTTTCAAAGTTTTGAAGGCGGGGGCACTTGGGATTACACTATTAGTCCAGATGAGGATTTAACTAGTAATAACACCTATTGGGGTGTTGCCGATTCTAGCTTCGGTTCCTTTACAACTATGCCTTCAGAAGGATCTTTCTTTTTTGGAGCTCAAAATGCTGTAGGAACAATTTCATTGGCAACTTTCTCAGTTACCGATTACACAGAAGTTACTGTAAGCTTCGATTACGAAGCAGAAGCATTTGACACTAATGACTATATAAGATATGAATTATTTATAGACAATGTTTCTCAGGGTATTGTAGACCTAGTCATTGGGGTTAGTGCTGGTCAAGGTGTTAATCAAGAAGGCTCTGTAACCTTACCTATCACAGAAGGTGCAAGCACCGTTAGATTAAACGTTACTGTAATTTCTAATAACCAAAATGATTTTGCTGCCTTTGATAATTTTAGAATTGAAGGAACACCATTACCTCCACCAATCAACTACACCTACAATGGACTTATTTGGGACCCGCAAAATCCAACTGGCGTTTCAACAGATAGAGACGTAATATTAGTTCAAGGTGGTGTTTATGAAATGGACGCAAATACTGAAGCTTCTGTAATGTTAGTAAGCCCTGGTGCAGGCGTACATATTCCATCCAGTGTTACATTTACCGTTATAAACGATCTTGGTTTGCTTTCAGAATCAGATTCGTATTCCAGTTTAATTTTGGATGGCACAATAAATGGAACGGTCACTTACGAACGCCATGTAAACACGACTGCTTCAGTAGGAGGTAACGACTTGATTTCAGCCCCTCTTACGGGACAACAGTTTGGAGTTTTTGCTTCTAATAATGATAATATAGATTTCAACCCTGCAAATCCATCCATGAAACGATTTGGCCCGTTTGACAAAGCTACCGGAGCTTATTTATACTGGGATACAGATGTATTAGAGGAATATCTGACAACCCTAGACCCAGGTATTGGGTATAGAGCAGCCTCCACCGACGGTAATAACTTTGCTTTTTCAGGGACAGTGAACACAGGAACAATCATAGCACCTATTGAACAATCTGGTCCATCATATTTGGAATGGAATGCCATTGGAAACCCTTATCCTTCTTATTTATCCCTTTCAGAATTTTTAAACATAAACAACGATTTATTTCTTGAAAACTCTGCTGGAGTGTACGGTTATAATTCATTAGGTAATGCCAGTTATACCGTTTGGAATTTAGCTTATTCCGATGCCCATCCAAATGCCGTAATTACACCTGGTCAAGGGTTCTTGGTTACCTCCAAGCCAGAAGGTGGAAATGTTACCTTCAATCCTAATATGAGAAGTACAGGCAGTAGTGATGATTTTATTGTAGGTAAACAAGCCTCTACTTCCAATAATTCATACTTCGCAACCTTTCAAGTTTCCAACTCCAACGAACAAATAAAACAAACGTCAATTTATCTAAATGATAATGCATCCTTAGGCCTTGACCCAGGATACGATTCCGCCATATTAGGTTTTAATGCCGAAAGCTTTGATATTTACTCAGAATTAGTGGCAGAAAACACAGGCATTGACATGGCTATCCAATCTATTGGAAATAATGATATATTGAACCCTGTAAGCATCCCTTTAGGGGTTAATGCCCCCCAAGGACAACAGTTGACTATCTCAATCTTTGAATCAACTATTCCATTAGGCATCAATGTGTATTTAGAAGATATAGAAACTAATACTTTTACACTTTTAAACACTAACGATTATACTTTTACAACATCATCTACATTGACAACTCCAGGAAGATTCTATATTACATTTGATAATAATTCACTTTCTAATGAAGACAATGAACTATCAAACATTGAGATATTCAATATTAAAGGAAAGAACAAACTAATTATTAAAGGAAATTTAGAAAAAAATACTATATTATATGTTTATGATATCCAAGGACGTTTAGTATTAAACTCTGAGGTATTATCTAATATAAATAGGCAAGAGATTAACATTTCTAATGTTACTAATGGCGTTTATGTTGTAAAACTTGAGAACAATACTCAAGAAAAAATACAGAAAATTATAGTAGATTAAAATGACTAAACCTTCATTTATATCCATTACAATAAAAATGTTTTATATATTTACGGCATGAAGAAGAAAAACTCACAAGAACCTATTTCAAGAAAGCAAGCCATCAAGCGCATTGGAAAATATGCCGCTTTAACTGCCGCGGGAACATTTCTTATTCTGAACCCAACGAAAGCACAGGCGCAATCTCCTCCCCCTACTGGTGGAGATGGTTGGCCCATACCGTAGTAGGCCATAAAAATTTAAACTCATTTAAATTTGAAGTATATACATCCCAAATATAAAAGCACGATAGGAAAAACTATCGTGCTTTGGTTTTTTAACAGTAATCGTTATGTTATTGCAGACGAAACTACTAATACGTATATAGAGTTATTTTTAACCTCTAACTCCGTTGATGATTTTGAAAACAGCATATCCATTTATAATCCTGAAATCAACTCGAAAGAGCTTTACCTTGATATAGAAAGTTTTCTAATCGATTCCAATAAAATAGATTCTCAACATATTCAACAAAAATACTCGAATCTTGACCGAGGATATGAAACAAATATTTCTTACTTATACTCTACCTTCAGAAAGACAATACAAGTAAATTACGCTTCACAATTGCTGAAGTCCTATTTACATCCAAAACTTAGTTATCTTCTTGAGAAAAGTTCGTTTCATTATCAACTTTCTTTTAACATCTTAGAAGACGATGAACATATCCTTCTATACAAAAATCAAGAGTTTCAATATGCCTTCCTAAAAAAAGACTATCATAAGCTTCAAGGAAAATTCAATTTTTTATTGTTATGTGAGCTTTACAACAAAGAAGAACGCGATTGGCTAGGAACCTTCCATGCATCAACGTTGGGAAATGGAAAAGAAGCCATCATGCTTATAGGTGATTCCGGTAATGGAAAAAGCACTTTAAGTGCTCTTCTTATGGCTCACGGTTTGGATCTCATTTCGGATGACATTACAGCTATGCTAGCCGATAATTTACATGTCTACAGAAACCCCAATGCTATTTCAATAAAACAAGGAGCCTTTAAAATACTAAAGCTATTCTTTCCTGAAATGGACGCCTATGATGAAGTTTTCATTAACGAGAGCAAAGGATATGTCAAGTATATTCCTCCCACCAACATCAATCCTACAAAATTTCATTTCCCATGCAATAAAATTGTCTTGGTGAAATACGACCAAAACACTCCTTGCACTTCTCTATCCGAACTAAATCCTGCAAAAGCTTTAGAAACTTTAATTCCTGAATCTTGGATTTCACCAGACCCCAAACATGCTAAATTGTTTTTGAATTGGCTAGAAACTGTCGAGTTTTACTGGCTAACCTACAATAATAACGAAGAAGCTATTTCAAAATTTAAATCGTTGTTTTCTAATTAATCGTATATTACCAACTCAACAATTACAGCACATGCCCTCCCTGAAATCAACATTTTTAAGGATTGCGGAGATCTTAAGTTTTGAGTCCGAAAATTCCCAATTACGGAGCTTCCTTTCTTCCCCTAAAATGGATTGGGACAATTTGGTAAGGGTTGGCAGCAGCCACCTCATACTCCCGGCAATTTATAACAGGCTAAAGGCAAAGAAATTATTAAATACTCTACCCGAAGAACTTCTTGTATACCTAGAGAAAATTAACAGCTTAAATCTAGAAAGGAATACACAGATCTTCAAGGAAGTTCAATTTATTTGTCAACTTTTTACCAAGCATCAAATAAACCATGTTTTCGTAAAGGGCACTGCCATGTTAGCGAGTGGTTTGTACAAAAGCTTGTCGGAGCGTATGGTTGGTGATATTGACATTTTGGTTCAAGACAATCAAATTGACATGGCTTTTGAACTTCTGAAAAACGAAGGCTACACCAAACTCTTCAAATTCAATTACGAGGTCAAAAACTACAGACATTATCCAAGACAAGTGTCGGAAGGAAGATTGGCTGCTGTAGAATTACATACAGGGCTATTACAATTTCAACACAGGAAATTAATAAACCTTGAAGAAATGTTACAAACTAAGCAATTAGTAAATGGCATATCTATTCCAAGCAATTATTACCTCAACCTTCACAACATCTTAAGCTGGCAAATTAACGACCATGGTTACTTCTATAACCGCATATCACTTAAAAATAGTTACGACAGTCTCGTTCTTGGTCTTTATAAAGATGAAACACTCCTGAACTCTTTACTTTCAAATAAAATTGCTGCCGTTTACATCGCCTTAAATGCTACGTTATTTAAAGAATATCAACACATAACTTTTAAGCCTAAATTGACATACAAACAAGACAACTACCTATACATCATAAAGCATCAACGCTATGCAAAGTTTGATTACAAATTAAAACACGTCTATATTAACGCAAAAGAAAGAGTGGTTACCTTTGCTACCAATAAGAGTTACAGAAGCCATATTCTCAAAAATAAATTTTTCAAAAGGAAGAAAAACTAGTAACCAGCAAAGTGGAAGTTGAGCATTTGCTTGGTCTTGGCATAAATCTCAGGAAATAGAGATTTAAACTCTTGAGGTGTTTCTATAAAGGTTTCAATAATTACAGCAATAAATTCAAATTGGTTGGTGTAGGCATAATTTCTGAAGTATTCTGATTCTACTAATGATTTCCTCAACTCTTCATCCTTAGATAATAAATCTATTAACTCCTTGAATGAATCCGAAAAAATCGTAGCACTAACATCCCCTTCCTTGTAACTATTCAAATGAATGGCATGGGCAAATTCATGGATACCCAAATTCAAATTGTCATTTTCAATTTCATAACCTGCTTCAAAATCTTTCCATGACAATACCAACGCTTGCAATTTAGGATTGAATTCTCCTTTATGGTAGGAATCATTCATTTTGGAATAAAAGGCTTCTGGATAAATAAATATTTTATCAATAAGCCCAATGTAAAAATCCCGGAATCCAAAGGTTAACATTACAGCAGTAGCAGAAATAAGCACTTTCATTTCTTCTGTCACCTCAACCCCATCTCTTCCAATAAAATCCTTATCAGATATAAAAGAGGCCACCCTGTGCTCAAAAAAACGCTGCTGTTTGGGATACAACTTTTTGTAAAAACTGAATTTATTTCGAAGAATGGAACGCTGTTTCTTATTTAATGACTTCAACAAAAAAGGAACATGCACGTACAAAGGCCTTTTGTATCTAATCACATATCTAAATTCAAACATTCTCCATGCAAAGTACATAAGCATAAAAAAAAGTCCGACTAAAAAAACTCCCATTACAGTTGAATCTACTCCCGTCAAAATATTATGAAGATTTGATAATTAGTTTCACAAATAACGAGAAATACTTTGATTGATTATAAAAAATACTAACATTAACTTAACATTTTTTATACCATCGTTAAGCAACAACAAAAAAGGCTCAGCATTTATAATGCTGAGCCTTAATTTGTGACCGCGGAGGGATTCGAACCCCCAACCCTCAGAGCCGAAATCTGATATTCTATCCAGTTGAACTACGCAGCCAATAATACTTTATCTCTTTCTAAGACAATTTAGCCTTAACGATACTTGCAATAGTCTTTCCATCAGCTTTTCCCGCCAATTCTTGGTTAACAGCTCCCATTACTTTTCCCATATCTTTCATTCCCTCTGCACCAACTTTTGCTATAGTAGCAACCACAACAGCTTCTACCTCTTCATCGCTTAATTGCTCCGGCAAAAATTGACTGATTACTTCTGCCTGAGCCAATTCTGGCTCGGCCAAATCCTCTCTATTTTGCTCCATAAAAATAGTGGCGCTATCCTTACGTTGCTTTACAAGTTTAGAAACAATTTTCAATTCCTGCTCTTCGGTTAGACCTTCTGCAGATCCTGATTCGGTTTGCGCCAACAAAATCTCAGATTTAATAGCTCTCAAAGCCGCCAAAGCTGTTTGATCTTTAGCCTTCATTGCCGTTTTCATAGCAACCATTACTTCTTCCTGTAAACTCATAATAGGGTGTTTTATTGAACTGCGAAGATAATAAAAAATTAAGATTGCATCTGTCAGTTTTGGAGTTGAAAAACCACTTGTTTTACAAAAATAAAAAACCCGGAAAGCCACCATAATACCTCCCGGGTTTGACACAAGTGTGATACACTAAACTAAATTTGCTATTAATCTACGTTGTCGTGTAAAAATGAATTGTTACTCCTTAATTGAATGTCATCGTTGTCGTCAGTTCCAACAGACATTCTGGAAGCATTGGTTTCAGAAGAGTGCTGAGACTCCGCCAAATTCACACCCTGTCGTTTGTAAGCAGGTTCTTTTTCTATTTCGTCAATCTTTGCTGTATTGAATTTATAGTTGAAATCCTTCATTTTACGTCGTCTCTCATCAGCGCGCTCTTTTAGAAGGTCAGAGATAGGACTATTCATAGGATCCACTTCTTCTACTTCACGTCTTTGAGGTTGCTCTGGTTCTACAACCTTACGCTCAAAAATGATATCCTCTTCAACTTTAGTTTCTCTTTTCAACTTAGCTTGACTGCTAGATGTATCATTATCCATAAAGTCGTCCAAAGCATAACGTTTTTCACCATGTTCATTGGCTTCCGTTACTGGAACAACTTCAATATGGTCATTTACCTTAATATTTTTGATCTCTCTAATGCTTCTTATTTCATCATCAAGATTGAACAACATTTTAGGCTCATTTCCCATGCCATGCTTAGGCTTCTCTTCCTGTTTTGGAGGTGTACTTAAAGGTAAATCGAAGGTCAAGGAAATCTGCTCTTCTTGCTCATATTCCCTTGTAATCTTCTTCTCTTCCTTAACCTCTTGAACCGGAGTGATGATAAAATCTTCTTCACTCATCGTTTTGTGATCCAAAACCTCTTCGTAAGAAACATTGATATTCTTGATAAACTCAGTTGTTGGAATCAATTCAGAATGCGGCTTAGTTGGAGCCACTTCTTCCTCTTCTTCATCCATCAAAGTATGAACTACCATTTTCGGAGCCTTAGGCTCCTCTTTTTCCAAAACAATATCTGGAGTAATGATCGCAGGATCTTGTTCCTTCACCTTTACTTCATCCTTATCATCTTCAAGGGCGTGAACCACTTTCTTTATTTCGGTATTGGAAATCTCGTGTTGTTGATCAATGTTAAATCCAGTCGCAATGATGGTTACAGAGATAGATTCTTGAAGCGATTCATCTTCACCTACCCCCATAATGATATTGGCACCATGCCCAGCTTCATTTTGAATGTGGTCATTGATTTCTCCAATTTCATCGATAGTAATTTCCTGAGATCCAGAAACGATAAGCAACAATACGTTTTTGGCTCCAGTAATTTTATTATCGTTCAACAACGGCGAATCCAAAGCTTTCATAATAGCTTCCTGTGCACGCGTTTTACCGGAAGCAGAAGCAGACCCCATTATAGCGGTTCCACTATTGCTTAATACGGTTTTGGCGTCACGTAAATCGATGTTTTGGGTGTAGTGATGCGTAATTACTTCCGCTATACCTCTAGACGCGGTGGATAACACCTCATCAGCCTTTGAGAATCCAGCCTTAAACCCTAAGTTACCATAAACCTCACGCAGTTTGTTGTTATTGATAACGATCAAGGAATCTACATGACTTCTCAGTTTTTCAATTCCTCTTTGGGCTTGCTCGTTTCTTGTCTTTCCTTCGAATTGGAAAGGCATAGTCACAATTCCTACAGTTAAAACATCCAGTTCTTTCGATAATTTGGCGATTACAGGAGCTGCTCCAGTACCAGTTCCTCCGCCCATTCCTGCAGTAATGAATACCATTTTTGTATTGGTATCCAACATGCGTTTAATATCTTCTAAACTTTCCAAGGCAGCTTGCTCCCCTACTTCTGGGTTGGCACCTGCTCCTAATCCTTCGGTTAAATTTACCCCTAATTGGATCTTGTTTGGGACACCACTATTTTGTAGTGCTTGAGAGTCTGTATTACAAATCACAAAGTCAACGCCTTTAATTCCTTGCTGGAACATGTGGTTGATGGCGTTGCTTCCTCCACCTCCAACACCAATCACCTTGATAACGTTGGATTGGTTTTTTGGTAAATCGAATGCAATATTCCCAAATTCGTTAATGTTGCTCATATAATTAGTTCTTTACTGGATTTATATTAATTATTCTGCGTTATCTAAAAAATCTTTTACTCGTTCTGTTAGTTTATCCAAGAAGGATTTTCGCTCCTTTCTTGGCGGCTCTTGAGGTTGCTCTTCCTCAACAATATCTTCAGCAGGAGTCGGCTCTACTTCAGGTTCTTCAACCACTTCCTCTACAACTTCTTCCTCAATCCGTCTGCGCTCTTGACGCTTTAAGCCGTCCATCACCAAACCAACAGCTGTAGCATATAGAGGGCTCGCCACATCTTCGTCACTGTCTCCAGCCAAATGCTCGTTAGGATACCCAATTCTGGTATCCATTCCTGTGATATATTCTACCAATTGCTTTAGGTGTTTTAATTGGGCACCTCCACCCGTCAACACAATACCCGCAATCAGTTTCTTTTTCTGCTCTTCGTGCCCGTAGTTTTTGATTTCCACATAGACTTGCTCTATGATTTCAACCACACGTGCATGGATGATCTTTGATAGGTTTTTCAAAGTAATTTCCTTCGGCTCCCTCCCTCTCAATCCTGGAATGGACACAATCTCGTTATCCTTGTTTTCACCTGGCCATGCCGATCCAAATTTTATTTTCAATAATTCGGCCTGCTTTTCAATAATTGAACAGCCTTCCTTTATGTCTTCAGTAATCACGTTTCCTCCAAAAGGAATTACCGCCGTATGACGGATGATTCCATCTTTGAAAACCGCTAAATCGGTAGTACCACCTCCTATGTCGATAAGCGCGACTCCTGCTTCCTTTTCTTCCTGGCTCAATACGGCATTGGCAGATGCCAATGGTTCCAAAGTGATGCCTTCCAACTCCAACCCTGAACTTTTTACACATCGACCAATATTTCTGATAGAGGACACTTGCCCAACGACTACATGGAAGTTGGCCTCCAAACGTCCACCGTACATCCCGATTGGTTCTTTGATTTCGGCTTGACCATCTACTTTGTACTCTTGAGGCAATACATGAATGATCTCTTCCCCTGGCAACATTACCAATTTGTGCACTTGATTGATCAACATATCGATATCATCATCATCAATTACCTTATCGGAATTTGTTCTAGTGATATAATCGCTATGCTGCAAGCTACGGATGTGTTGTCCTGCAATACCTACAGTTACCCCTTCAATTTTATATCCAGATTCCGCCTCGGCTTCCTGAACCGCCTGCTGAATGGACTGAATGGTTTGGGTGATGTTGTTAACCACACCTCTGTGCACACCTAAACTTTTGGATTTTCCAATTCCAAGAATCTCAACTTTTCCGTAATCATTTTTACGACCTATCATGGCCACAATTTTTGTGGTCCCTATGTCTAATCCTACTGAAATCTTATTATTTTCCATTCCTTACTTTTTGGTGCAGATGACCTGGTTATCAAATTTTAAGTTCACCGCTCTATAACTGTCAAGTGTTTTATCTTTATAGGCCATTTGGTAAAAGGCCTTGAGATTGTTTATTTTTTTGTCAAGTTGTTTTAAGGTTCCAACCTTCACTACAAAGTCGTTCAATCTAAATTTTAGTTCTATGGATTTGTCTTCGTTCTGGTGAATTTCTACAACGTGTTGTCTTAAAAATTCATCTGTATAAACCTTGTTAGCAATCTTGTAAACGTTTTCCAAATCATTCTTTACTACTGTACCTGTTACCAATGGTACTCTCGCGGAATAATTTGCAGACAAAGGCATGTAGGAGCCTTCGGTGTCTATATAGTAGGATGCGTTTGTATTTACTCTTGCAATAGGCTGTTTTTGCTCAATTTCTGTGGTGATCACTCCATCAACACTCATAAATACTTGAGCTTCCTTAATCAATGGGTTAGAATTCAGGGCAGTCTCTAGGTATTTCAAATCTATAATTTCTTTAGGCTTGTTTGCTATTGGCTGTTCATTTTGTATTAACAACTTACTAACAGCCTGATGCGTAATGAATAAGTTATCATCTCCAACAAAGTTGATTTGTGGAGCACTCACCTTGCGTTTGGCATTTCTTACAGAGGAAAACGCAAACAGCCCACTCACTATAATGAGCAGGATCATCAGCTTTATATGTCCTTTGTTAATTCGCAACGCTCAACGCCTGTTTTATAGATTGCACTTCTTCTCCTATATCGCCTGCCCCCAATGTTAAAATCACGGTGGCTTCCGATGCTTTTATAGCCGAAATCAACTCTGATTTTTCAACCAAAGCCTTATGGCTATTTGATACTTTATCCAACAACCATTGCGAAGTTACTCCTTCAATTGGCAACTCTCTAGCTGGATAGATATCCAATAATATCAATTCATCAAATTTTGACAACTGCTCGGCAAATTCATCCACAAAATCACGCGTTCTACTGAACAAATGAGGTTGAAATACAGCCAAGACCCTTTGCCCTGGATACATTTCCCTTACAGCTTCATATACCGCTTTAATTTCTTCCGGATGATGCGCATAATCATCAATCAATACCTTATCATTCGTCTTGATATGATAGGTAAATCTGCGTTTAACCCCCTTATAAGACGCTAATGCTTTGGCGAGCTGCTGGCGAGGGACTCCATATTCTGCAGACATCGCCAAGGCAATTAACGCATTCGACAGATTGTGTCTACCAGGTAGGTTAAATTTGAAATCTTCAAGAATGGTTCCGTTAGGTGTTTTTACATCAAACACATAGGCCCCATCTTCTATTCTAATATTTTGTGCAGCATAGTCGGAATCATCCTCAATGCCGTATGTTATTCCTTTTAAAGGCAAACCATTTCTCACAAAAAGTTTTCCTTCTGGCTTCAACTGCTTTGTAAACTGAACAAACGATTCCTGAAGCGCTTCCTTTTCTCCATAGATATCCAAATGGTCGGCGTCCATAGAAGTGATACAAGCCATATTTGGAAACAAGGTTAAAAAGGACCTATCAAATTCATCTGCTTCAACCACGGTTACCTCAGTTCCTTCCAAAATCAAATTGGAATTATAGTTTTGACTGATTCCTCCCAAAAAAGCGGTTACTTCAACCCCACACTCCTTCAACAAATGCCCCAGTATACTAGTGGTTGTGGTTTTCCCGTGGGTCCCGGCCACAGCCAAACAGAAGGTTTGCTTGGTAATTTCTCCCAATACAGCAGAACGCTTCATTACCAAAAATCCATTAGACTTGAAATATTCCAATTCTTTGTGATCTTTTGGCACCGCAGGTGTATACACCACTAAGGTATTTTCAGAATTCAGAAAACGCTCTTCAATTTGATCTACAGCATCTTCAAAATGTACTTTAATACCGAGTTCTTCCAAGGCAACCGTCACTTCGGCCTTGGTTTTATCATACCCAGCCACATACTTATTATTGGCTGCAAAATATCGCGCCAAAGCACTCATGCCTATGCCTCCAATTCCTATAAAATAGACGTTATGCATGTGTTTAAATTCCATTTATTTCTTCAAAAGTTTTTCAACTTCATCCACAATGTCCTTGGTAGCATTTACCAAAGCCAATGTTTTTATATGTCTACTTAACGACTCTCTTTGCTCTTTTGAACCCAATAATTTTGAGAACTCAGATTGAAAGTCGTTATCTAAATCTTGTTCCTTTATAATTACCGCGGCCTGTTTTTCAACAATGGCCATGGCATTTTTGGTTTGGTGATCTTCCGATACATTTGGTGACGGGATAAAAATCACTGGTTTTCCAACCACACATAATTCCGATACCGAACTTGCACCAGCCCTTGAAATGATGACATCTGCAGCGGCATAAGCCATATCCATATTGTTCAAAAATGGATGCACCTGTACACCTTCCATTTCGTTGTAGCGTTTATATTGTTGATAATACAACTTGCCACATTGCCAAACTATCTGGACATTTTGCTCTTGCAAATACTCCAGTTGACTTTCAACCAATTCATTTATTCTTCT
Source organism: Mangrovimonas sp. sgz306409 (assembly GCF_059735265.1). Taxonomy (NCBI): domain Bacteria; kingdom Pseudomonadati; phylum Bacteroidota; class Flavobacteriia; order Flavobacteriales; family Flavobacteriaceae; genus Mangrovimonas; species Mangrovimonas sp. sgz306409. Next base: position 361,467 of record NZ_JCAPEU010000002.1, on the reverse strand, counting down.
AGCCCCAAGACTTCCTCCCAAAACCAACAAAGTATGTTTACCGTGTTTTAATTTGAAGATGTCCTTAGCTTCAATTGTTTTATTGTCAATTTCCAATAAATCCTGACGGATTGGGTTGCCCGTTTTTACCAATTTTTCCTTTGGAAAAAAACGTTCCAAACCATCATAGGCTACACATATTTTATCCACCTTCTTTGCCAAAAGCTTATTGGTGATTCCCGGAAAGGAATTCTGCTCTTGGATCAAGCTTGGAATATGTTTGGAAGACGCCACATACAGTAACGGCCCACTTGCAAATCCACCAGTACCAATAACGATATCTGGCTTGAAAGTTTTAATAATTTTCCGTGAACGCAACAAACTAAGCCCCAATTTGAAAGGAAACATCGCATTTTTCAAAGTCAACTTGCGCTGAATTCCAGAAATCCAAAGCCCTTCAATAGGATACCCTGCTTGGGGCACCTTCTCCATTTCCATTCTATCACTAGCACCTACAAACAAGAATTTAGCCTTCGGGTAACGGGACTTTAATTCATTTGCAATGGCAATGGCAGGATAGATATGACCTCCTGTACCGCCTCCAGACAATATTATTTTATAGTTTCCCATTATATCGCTTCACTTAAAATTTCAAGTGGATTTTCTTCAATATTTATATCTTCTTCCTGCACTTTTATCTCTTCCCTTTGAGCACTTACACTCAAAATGATTCCTACCGCCAAACAGGTCATCCAAATAGAGGTTCCCCCACTACTTATCAACGGCAACGTTTGTCCCGTTACCGGAAACAATTCTACGGCAACCGCCATATTGATCAAGGCCTGAAATACGATTGGTAGACCAACACCTAAGACCAATAATTTTCCAAACACAGTATCCGACTTTTGGGATACAATTACCACCCTAAACAAGAACCAAGAGTACATTAATAACAAAAACAACCCGCCTAAAAGGCCATACTCTTCTATGATAATTGCAAAGATGAAATCGGATGATGACTGTGGCAAAAAGTTCTTTTGAACACTTTTACCAGGACCAACCCCCTGGATACCTCCAGAAGCAATTGCTATTTTGGCTTTTTCTATTTGATAATCTTCTTCGGTGTCTTCACCATTGGAGAAATTTTCTATTCGGCTTATCCACGTATCTACCCTGTTGGGCATTAAATCGGGGAATGCTTTCGCTACCAAAACAAAGAATGCTAACCCTAAAATTCCAGAACCTACTATAACCGCCAAATGCCTTATGGGATACCCACCAATAAAGGTGAGCACCAATACCATTGCAAACATTATGGCCGTTGTTGAAAAATTCGCCGGCAAAATTAATATTAATACGAAAAAAACAGGCATCCAAAGCGGCAAAATACTTTCCTTAAAGGCTACTTTTTTATCCTGAATTTTCGATAGGTATCTCGCCACATACACCATCAACACCACAAAGGCCAAGGTTGAAGTTTGAAATGACATCCCCACAATAGGAATCTGTATCCATCTACTCGCGTTAGCTCCCTCAATAGTAGTTCCTTGCAACATGGTCACCACCAACAACACCAAAACCACCGGCAACATTACCATGGACAAGCCCCTAAAATAGCGATATGGAATTTTATGGGTACCATACATGATTACAAAGCCCAGAAACAAATGCACAAAATGCTTCACAAAAAATGTAAACGTGCCTCCTCCACCTACAGAGTACGCCAAATTACTAGACGCACTATATACAGGAAGGAATGAAAAGATTGCCAATAGGGCCACAATAGCCCATATTAAACGATCTCCTTTTATATTTTTAAACAACTTTTGCACGTTACTGCTACTTTTTATTCTTTATTCTATAAATTTCTTACAGCCTCTTTAAATTGACGTCCTCTGTCTTCGTAATTTTCGAACAAATCGAAACTCGCACAAGCAGGCGACAACAATACATTATCTCCAGCTTCGGCCAATTTGTAGGCCATTTTAACCGCTTCGGTCATACTTTGAGTTTCTACAATAACATCAACCATCCCCGAAAAACTATCCAATAACTTTTGATTATCAACCCCCAAACAAATGATAGCTTTTACCCTTTCATTTACAAAACGATACAACTCGTTGTAGTTATTCCCTTTATCTTCACCTCCAACAATCCATACCGTAGGCGCATCCATACTTTCCAGAGCAAAGTAGGTAGCGTTTACATTGGTCGCTTTAGAGTCATTGATGTATTGCACCTTATTTATCTTCAGCACATTCTCCAAACGATGTTCTACACCTTGGAAGTTCTCCAAACTTTCGCGTACCGTTTGTTTTCTAATTCTTAATAAATGTGCTACTGTTGATGCCGCCATGGCATTTTTCACATTGTGTTTACCTTCCAGCGCTATACTTTTTGTAGGCATAATAATAGGGTTGTTATCAATTGTTATTATAATATTTTCATTGTCCAAATAGGCGCCATTCTCTAGAGTTTTCGTCAAAGAAAACGGCAATAATCTTGATTGAACAGGATGTTTCTCCAACCATTCATTGATTACTTCATCATCGGCGTCGTAGATTAAGTAATCATCCTTGGTCTGATTCATGACAATCCTAAATTTGGATGCGATATAATTTTCAAACTTATAATCGTATCTATCCAAATGGTCAGGTGTAATGTTGGTGATCACGGCAATATGCGGTTTGAAATCCACGATATCGTCCAGTTGAAAACTACTAATCTCCAAAACATAGTTTGGATAGTCCTTTTCCAAAATCTGTTTTGCAAAACTATCACCTATGTTTCCTGCCAATCCAATTTCCAGTTCCTGTTTGAGAATGTGATGGGTTAACGACGCGGTAGTTGTTTTACCATTACTCCCTGTGATTCCGACGATAGTTGCATCCGTATATCTTGACGCAAATTCTATTTCCGAAATCACGGGAACGCTGGCTGCTATTAATCGTCCTACCAAATTCACTTTATTAGGAATACCCGGACTTTTCATTACTAGGTCTGCATTGAGAATCTTAGCCTCGGTGTGCTGCTCTTCCTCCCAATCAATCTCATGATGTATAAGAACCTGTTTATATTTTTCTTTTATTTTTCCCTTATCGGAAACAAATACTTCAAAACCTTTTGCTTTTCCTAAAAGTGCCGTTCCTACGCCACTTTCGCCGCCTCCAAGAATGACCAATCGTTTCATCTATCTAATTTTCAAGGTCACTATGGACAGAATGGCCAACAATATTCCCACAATCCAAAATCGCGTTACAATCTTACTCTCATGATATCCCGATTTTTGATAGTGGTGGTGTAAAGGCGACATCTTAAAAATGCGTCGACCTTCACCAAATTTCTTCTTGGTATATTTGAAATAACTCACCTGCAATACCACAGATAAATTTTCAGCAAGGAAGATTCCACACAACACAGGAATCAACCACTCCTTTCTTACTGCAATTGCAATCACAGCTATAATTCCACCAATGGTTAAACTACCGGTATCCCCCATAAACACTTGTGCTGGATAAGTGTTATACCACAAGAAACCAATTAACGCTCCAACAAATGCTGTAATGTAAATAGTGATTTCCTCAACTCTTGGGATATACATTATATTGAGATAATCGGAGAAAATAATGTTACCCGACACCCATGCAAAAATTCCCAAAGTGAGCACTATGATGGCCGAAGTTCCCGCTGCCAAACCATCAATCCCATCAGTAAGGTTAGCACCATTGGATACTGCTGTAATGATAAAAATGGCCACGATTACAAACACTATCCAGGCGTATTGCTTTAAATCTGGGTGGATCCAAGTAATCAAATCGGCATAATCAAACTCGTTACCCTTCACAAAAGGAATTGTGGTTTTTGTTGATTTCTCTTCTTCCTGAAATAATTTTGACGGCAGTACATTTGGATCTTCCATCAAAATTTCCTGTTGTTGAGCAATCGGCAATTTCTCCTTAATAGTGACATGGTCATTAAAGTAAAGCGTGGTTCCTACAATAATCCCAAGACCTACTTGCCCCAACACTTTAAAACGGCCTTTTAAACCTTCTTTATCGTTTTTAAATTTCTTGATATAATCATCAATAAACCCGATGGTCCCCATCCAAACTGTGGTAACAATCAACAATAAGATGTATACATTATCTAACTTCGCCAGTAAAAGCACTGGAATCAAAGTCGCCATAATGATAATAATTCCCCCCATAGTTGGTGTTCCCGCCTTTTCAACCTGTCCCTCCAGACCTAAATCCCTAATAGTTTCACCCACTTGCTGTCTGCGAAGGAAATTGATAATGCGCTTACCATAAATAGTAGAAATCAACAGAGACAAAATAATCGCTATAGCTGCCCTGAATGTTAAATACCCAAAGAGTGATGCCCCAGGAAACTGGAATTCTTTTTCTAAATATTCGAATAGGTAATACAACATTGGTAACTTCTTATTTTTTCAACTGTTTTAAAAAATCCTTCACTATTTCGTAATCATCAAAATCAAAGCGCTCGCCTTTGATTTCCTGATAGGTTTCATGCCCTTTTCCAGCTACCAAGATGATATCGTTGGGCTGCGCCATTTGACATGCAGCTTTAATGGCTTGTTTTCTATCTACAATAGACAGAGTTTTTTTGAAATTTTGTGGCTCCACACCTTTTTCAATCTCCTCGATAATGGTCTCAGGCACCTCACTTCTTGGGTTGTCACTTGTAAAAATGACCTTGGTACTTAAAGCCGAAGCAATATGCCCCATTTTAGGACGCTTGGTTTTATCCCTATCGCCACCACAGCCCACAACCGTAATCAACTCTTCATTCTTGGTCCTGATACTATTGATGGTTTCCAACACATTTTTCAAGGCATCAGGCGTATGCGCATAATCTACAATAGCCGTAATTTTATCTTCGGAAACAAAATATTGAAAACGTCCACTTACACTCTCCAATTGACTCACCAACTGAAGCACTTCAACTGTTTCCAATCCCAAGAGCTTTGCAGTTCCGTAAATAGCCAAAATATTGTAGGCATTGAAATTCCCAATCAAACGCGTCCAAACTTCATTGTCATCCAGTTTCAACAACAGACCTCCAAATTGGTTTTCCAATATTTTCGCTTTAAAATCGGCATAGGATTTTAAAGCGTATGTATATTTTTTAGCCTGAGTATTCTGCAACATCACCAAGCCATTTTTATCGTCAATATTCACCAAAGCAAAAGCCGTTTTTGGCAACTGATCGAAGAACATTTTTTTCACATCGCGGTATTCTGCAAATGTTTTATGGTAGTCTAAATGATCATGGGTAAGATTTGTAAAAATCCCTCCTAGGAAATGAAGCCCTTCCGTTCTACTTTGATGGATTCCATGAGAGCTCACCTCCATAAAACAAAACTCCACACCTTCCTCATTCATCTCCTTCAAATACTTATTGATAGTCAGAGAATCTGGCGTTGTATGGGTTGCCTTATACTCCTTATCATCAACCAAAATTTTCACTGTAGACAATAAGCCCACTTTGAAGCCTGCTTTTTTGAATAATTGATACAATAAGGTAGACACGGTAGTCTTTCCGTTAGTACCTGTAACCCCAACCAACTTCAAATTTTCGGATGGATTACCGTAATAATTAGCCGCCATAAAAGCCAAGGCTTTATTGGCATTTTCTACTTCTATATAAGTAACACTCTCCTTCAACTCCTTTGGCAAGGCCTCACAAACAACCGCTACCGCACCATCATTAATTGCCTTTTCAATAAACTCATGACCATCAACTATGGTTCCCTTGATAGCAATAAACACATCATTCTTCTTGATTTTACGGGAATCAAAATGAATTTCAGCCACCTCCACAGCAGTACTTCCTACCACTGCGTTTATGGTCACTTTATATAATATGTCCTTTAGTCCTATCATTAAATATTCAATACGACTGTTTGGTTAGGCGCTATTTTCACACCCTTATTAATTGACTGTTTTCTCACATCCCCAACGCCGTCAACCTTCACTTTTAATCCCATATTTTCCAAAAGTGCCATGGCATCCATAACCGGCATCCCTACCACATTTGGCATGATTGTTTTATAGGTTTTAGCTACTTCATAGTACGTTTCAAAATCCTTTTCAGCCTTTGCATCGGCAAACTCTAATTGCTCAACTTCATCTATCAAAGGCGTATCGGTAAAGATTTTCTGTGCAATCCGCTTAAACACAGGTCCAGTAACATCCGCCCCATAATACCCTTTTTTAACACTAGGTTTATGAATTACCACAATGCAAGAATATTTTGGATTGTCCGCAGGAAAGTACCCTGCAAAAGACGAAATGTATCGTCTATTTTCTTTCCAATCCTTCATCCAATATTCTGTTTGAGCCGTACCTGTTTTTCCCGCCATGGAAAAATGTGGCGAATACAAGGAATGTCCCGTACCACGTTCTACAACATTTTTTAAAATATCTTGAATCTCCTTCAAAGTTTTATCAGAGCAAATCTTATTGTTAAGCTCTACTTGATCAAAAGACTCTATCACTTTATCCAATTCCTTAACCGCACGCACAAACCTAGGCTTTACCATCACCCCATTGTTTGCAATTGCATTATAAAAGGTCAAAGTTTGCAACGGCGTCAACTTCAGGTTATAGCCATAAGCCATAGAAGGCAAGGCATTTTTACTCCATATTTTATCCCCCGGACTAGGAATAACAGGCTGACCCTCCCCTAAAATTGGCAATCCTAACGGCTTATCCAAACGCCAATCTTTAAGATGATCAACAAATTTTTGCGGCTGTTTTGAATACCCTTGATCTATAATGGTTGCCAACCCAATATTAGATGACACCTCCAACGTTCTAGCCACAGAGATCTTTCCATGCCCATGAGTATCGTAAATCCCACGACCATAAAACTGTTTATAGCCCATCTTGGTATCGATTATTGCCGATGTATCGACAACCTTATCTTCCAAAGCAGCCATTAAAGCCATTACTTTAAATGTAGAACCAGGCTCATGCGCCTCACCCACCGCATAATTTAGGCGCTCATAATAGTGTCCATTTTCATTTCTACCCAAATTGGAAATAGCTTTAATCTCACCCGTTTTTGCTTCCATCACAACCACACAACCATGATCAGCTTCATACTCCTCCAACTGTTTCAACAAGGCATGATGCGCTACATCTTGAATATTCACATCAATTGTGGTATATAAATCATACCCATCTTGAGGCTCCACCTCATTATAATCCGCAATTGGCTTCCACTGACCTTTTCCAATCTTCTGTTTCAGCCTATGCCCATTTACTCCGCTCAAATACTCCTCTCCATAAGCCCCTTCAATCCCGGCCCTAGTTACATTTCCATCTGTATCAACTTTTTCATACCCAATAGAGCGATGTGCAATAGCACCCATTGGGTGCTCACGACGTGTAGTTTGCTCTACGATCAATCCTCCTTTATAAGCTCCAAGATTTAACATTGGAAAATTCCTAATCCTTATATAATTGGAGTAACTAATGTTTCGAGCAATTAAATAGTAGCGATTTTTATTGGCTCGCGCCTTCCTTAACGAGTTTTGATACAAGGCCGAAGGTTTCCCCGAATATTTAGCTAAGGAATCACAAAGCGGAATCAAGTACTTTTCAAACGTACGCGCCGAAGGCGTCAAGGCATCAAACCTAATATCGTACTTAGGAATTGAGGTTGCCAACAAACTACCATCGGCAGAATATACATTTCCTCTGTTTGCTGGAATCTCAACATTCTTTACGGTTCGCTTTTCTGCCAAATCACGGTACTTCTCCCCCTGTACAAACTGAATCACAAACAGCTTGAACACCACGGCAAGCACAAAGATAAACATGGTCCCCGCCACAAAATACAATCTGTTCAATATGTTCTTTTCCGTCACTGCCACTAGACTATTCCTGCGATTTTACTTTTATTTTTCTTGGAGGGATTTCTGAAGGCACCACTCCTTTTACTGCCATTTCCTTTACTATGGAAGATTCCATCTTCAATCTCATTAATTGCGAACGTCCATCTACAAATGCCGAGCGCAACTCCTTCACCTCATTATTCAAACGTGCAATCTCATGCACTTTCTTATCGGCACTGTGTGAACTTGCAATCATAATTAGCGCCAAGACAGAAATAAAAATGATAACTCTCCAATTTTTAAAAGAATCATCACTCACCAAAAACTTCCCTTTCAGAATAATATAAACGTTGTTCTTCATAGTTTCTCCGCAATTCTTAATTTAGCACTCCTGGCCCTACTGTTCTGAGCTATCTCTGCTTTCGTTGGCACAATTAACCCGCCTACTTTTTTTAATGGGACTTCAAAATTCCCAAACATATCACGCACTGGCTCTCCTTCAAACAGTCCATTTCTTATAAATCGTTTCACCAACCTATCTTCCAAAGAATGATAGGATATAAAACTCAAACGCCCACCTTGCTTTAACAATTCAGGCATTTGCAACAACAATTCCTTCAACACTTCAATCTCTTGGTTCACCTCAATACGAATGGCCTGATAAATTTGAGCCAACATTTTATTCTCATTTTTATGCCCCAAGAAACGCTTCAACACCTCTTTTAGTTGCTCACTTGTTTTTATAGGCTCACTTTTTCTCGCCTCCACAATGACCCTCGCCATTGCAGGAGCTTGACGCAACTCCCCATACTGAAGAAGCACATTCTTTATTTCTTCCTCCTCATAATCATTCACCACATTATATGCCGAAAGCATTCCCTTTTGGTTCATGCGCATATCAAGGTCCGCTTCAAAACGTGTAGAAAAACCACGCTCCGCCACATCAAATTGATGAGAAGACACTCCAAAATCCGCCAAAACACCATCCACTTCCTTTACACCGTAAAACCTTAAAAAACGCTTGATGAATCTAAAATTCTCATTTATCAACGTAAACCGAGGATCGTCAATAGAATTTGCCAAAGCATCCAGATCCTGATCAAAAGCAAACAACTTCCCGTCCGGCCCCAAACGACTTAAAATCTCCCTACTATGCCCTCCACCTCCAAAGGTGACATCTACATATACACCATCAGGCTTTATATTTAAGCCATCAACAGTTTCCTTTAATAATACCGGATTATGATATTCCATACTCATCATCTTGTCCCATTACCTCTTCAGCCAAATCGGCAAAATCATCAGCCGCTTCGTTTATAGATTGTTCATACTTATCCTTATCCCAAATTTCAATGATATTAATTGACGAAGACAGAACCACCTCTTTAGAGATACCTGAGAACACAATTAAATCCTTTGGAATAAGTAAACGGCCCGCAGTATCCACTTCTACCACTTTCACACCCGCCGTAAAACGTCTAATAAAATCGTTGGTCTTTTTCTTAAACCTGTTAAGTTTGCCTACTTTTTGCATGAGCGCTTCCCATTCTGACATTGGATACAATTCCAAGCAAGAATCGAATACCGCTCGCTTAAGCACGAAACCGTCCTGAGACAATGGAGAAAGCTGCTTTTTCAGCGCAGAAGGTAACATAAGCCTACCTTTGGCATCAACTTTACATTCGTATGTTCCTATTAATGAATTCAAAACGACCGGCTTATACTGCAAACGATAACAATTCAAATATATTGAAAAATTTACCACATTTTACCACATTCTACCACTTTTGTTAATAATTTCTATATTATGAAGCATTTAACCGTCAAAGCGCAGACAGGTAAAACAGCTAAATATTTTAGCTTCAAGCCCTTGAATTGTTCATAACATTTGACTTTCGACAACCCTAAAATGTTAACAATAAAACACCATTTTTCACCACTTCAACCACCACACATCCCTATATTCCAACCGCAAAAAAACAGAGAAAACCGCAATTGAATTTTACAGGATTTCATAATCAAAAAACAGTACGAATAATCAGATAAATACCTATATTTGCTTTTGATGAAGATGACTAACCTATATACATGAAGCACCTTTTAAAAACAGAGAAAAACTATAATTACATTGAAGTTGGAGAAGGAAAGCCTATAGTTGTTTTACACGGGTTAATGGGTGGACTTAGCAATTTTGACGCTGTTACCCGCCATTTTAGCAACAAAGGCTACAAGGTCATCATCCCCGAGCTACCAATTTACACCATGTCTTTACTTAAAACCAACGTTAAGAGTTTTGCAAAGTATCTACATGATTTTATAGCACACAAACAACTTGACGAAGTGATTTTGTTAGGCAACTCCCTAGGAGGCCATATTGGGTTATACCACACCAAACTTTTCCCTGAAAAAGTAAAAGCACTTATCATCACAGGAAGTTCTGGACTTTACGAAAGCGCCATGGGAAGTGGTTATACCAAGCGAAGTGACTACGAAGTAATCAAGAAAAAAGCACAGGATGTATTTTACGATCCAGAAGTTGCTACTAAAGAAATTGTTGATGAAGTTTACGAAACGGTAAACGACAGAAATAAGCTGGTAAAAACTTTAGCCATTGCCAAAAGTGCCATCAGACACAATATGGCTAAAGACCTACCATACATGGAAACACCTACTTGCATTATTTGGGGAAAAAACGATACGGTTACGCCTCCCGAAGTTGCAGAGGAATTCCACTCGCTCTTACCCGACTCTACCCTATATTGGATTGACAAATGTGGCCACGCCGCCATGATGGAGCATCCAACTGAATTCAATGCCATTTTAGACAAATGGCTTACTGAAAGAAATTTTTAAAAAGAAGTAATGTTAATCAAAACCGCTGAATTTATCATCAGTAATTCCGACGTTTCCAAATGTCCGAAAGACCCTATTCCAGAATACGCTTTTATTGGAAGAAGTAATGTTGGAAAATCCTCATTGATCAACATGCTTACCAACCATAAAAGTCTTGCAAAGACTTCTGGAAGGCCAGGAAAAACACAATTGATCAATCACTTTTTGATCAACAAGAATTGGTTTTTGGTCGATTTACCTGGTTACGGTTACGCTAGAGTCTCCAAAACAGCTAAGAAAAAATTTCAAAAATTCATCACCAACTATTTCGAGCAACGCCAACAATTGGTATCGGCATTTGTATTGGTAGACATTCGTCATGAACCCCAAAAAATTGATATGGAGTTCATGGAGTACTTGGGAGAAAATGGCATTCCATTTTCTATTATCTTCACAAAAGCCGACAAGCTAAAACCAATGGCGATTGAAAGAAATGTTGAAGCATACACCAAAGAAATGCTCAAGGTTTGGGAAGAAATACCTCCTTATTTCATCACCTCTTCCAGCAAAACAGTAGGTCGTGATGAACTCTTAAATTTCATTCAAGAGACTAATAGCGAAATCAACAATTTAAGAAACCAATAGTCTAGCTTTTTACATCCAAAGCATCGCGTAGGGCATTTCCAATAAGCATAAATGCCATTACCAAAATCATGATGCACACTCCTGGGATTAAGGCCAAATACGGTTTTCCCAAAATGATATAATTATAATGGTCCTTGATCATACCTCCCCAACTAGGCATAGGCGGTTGCGCTCCAATTCCTAAAAAGCTCAAACCACTCTCAATTAATATAGCCCCTGCAAAGTTGGCTGCAGAAATCACGATAATTGGCGCCATGATATTAGGCAAGATATGCCTGGAAATAATTCTAAAATCGGTATAACCTAAAGCTCTTGCCGCTGTTACATATTGCATTTCCTTCACGCCTATCACCTGTCCCCTTACCACACGAGCCACTTCTACCCACATGGTCAATCCAACCGCAATAAACACTTGCCAAAAGCCCTTTCCCAAGGTCAAGGTAATCGCGATTACTAAAAGTAACGTTGGGATAGACCAAGTAACATTTATGAGCCACATGATTACAGCGTCTATTTTCCCTCCAAAATAACCAGCAATACTTCCCATGAAAATTCCAATAATCAAAGAAATAAACACAGCTACAAAGCCTATAAAAAATGAAATACGAGAACCTATTAAAATTCTACTCAACAAATCCCTTCCATATTTATCGGTTCCGAAAAGAAAACGGCGTTCCTTTATATAAGGGAGATATTCATTGGTGGGAAATTTATTAAACGGAATTTCTTTAACGATGCCTTCAAGCCCATCCGAAGCGTATTCGGTATACACCAAATGGTCATCGACCACTTCGTAAGCTGAAATAGGGATTTCAGAATCGGCATTTTGTATTCCGAAAAATGCTTTAGAAAACCAAGACTGATTGGATTGAACTTCCGAAGGAATGGTAAGCATGGTCACCTTGAATCCAGGCTTCTTCGAATGAATAGCCAAATGCATCTGATTGGCACTTTGACTATCATCAGGCGCCAACACATAGGCAAACATAGCAATAAAACCTATTATAATGACCACACCCAAACTTAAAACGCCCCAAATGTTACTTTTGAACTTTTGGAGCGCCAATTGAGATAATGAGTTATTATGTATACTCACCTATATTAATCTTTTACCGTCGCAACTTTGGTTTTAACATCGTATGTCATTTTCAAGTCATTCAAGACATGAATTGCCTCTTCAATATATACATCCTGACTTAAATTTTCATGCCAACGCTCTCTTTTCTCTTTTAATACAGTATCCTTAGCCATAAGCTCCTGCTCATAAGGAAGGGAATTAAAGGTAAGATCTGTTTTGTAATCCGAAATCTTTTCAAAACGCTTCGCCTCTTCTTCGTTAAGTTTCAATTCCGCTTTGTACTTATCGTAGTTAAGCGAGTACACTTCCTGATCTCTAATTTTCTTTACCCATTGCGCGTTGGCATCAATCAACTTTAATTGCTCATTATTAGCCATACGCTCTTTACTTTGTTTGATGGTTACATCATAATCGTAGTAATTCTTCCAAACATCATAATCAACCGCATCAATCTTATCCCAAGCCAACGGGTTTTCTTGATCTTTCTCTCCTATGTTGATATAGCTATATCTGTCCGGCACAACCACATCACTTTTAACACCTTCCAATTGCGTAGAACCTCCATTGATTCTGTAGAATTTTTGGGTGGTGAATTTCAAGGCTCCCATATCGCCACTTGAACTGTTTCTCACCATACGGTTTAGGTCCAATACATTTTGAACAGTACCTTTACCATAAGTTTGCTTACTCCCAATAATGATGGCACGTTTGTAATCTTGCATTGCCGCTGCTAAAATCTCGGAAGCAGACGCTGAAAGCTCATTTACCAATACAACCAAAGGACCATCCCAAACAATAGATTTATCTCTATCATTAAGCACTTCTTTCTCTTCCCCTGCAGTTTTCACTTGCACAACTGGACCATCCTTAATGAACAATCCAACCATATCTACCACAGTCTGTAGAGAACCTCCTCCATTATTTCTTAAATCCAACACAAGTCCTTGTGCACCGGCATCTTTCAATCTAATCACTTCTTTTTTAATATCAGAAGCTGCGTTTCTTTTATTGTAGTCTTCAAAATCAACATAAAACTTCGGCAAATTGATTACCCCAAAAGTTTTCCCGTCCTTTTCAACGGTAGAAGACTTCGCATAGGTTTCTTCAATTTCCACCACATCACGAGTTATGGTGATATCTTCAACGGTACCATCAACTTTTTTAAGCGTAAGGGTTACTTTGGTTCCTTTAGGGCCTTTTATAAATTTAATCGCATCGTCTAAACGCATCCCCACAATACTAAGCGCATCCTTCTCACCTTCCTGTCTCACCTTCATGATTTGGTCACCCACTTCTAACTTGTCTTGTCTCCAAGCAGGTCCGCCACTAATGATTTCATTTACGATGATGGCATCCATTTTCTTTTGCAATCTAGCTCCAATACCTTCAAAATTTCCAGACATGGCTACGTCAAAACGGTCCTTTTCCTCTGGCGCAAAATAAAACGTATGTGGATCAAATTCCTCAACAATAGCGTTAATATAAACAGAGAACCAATCCTCACGTTGTCTATCATTGATAAACTCATGAAGTTCATCTAAAGAGCTAAGCGTTGCCTCTCTAGCCTCTTGCTCCATTTGAGCTTTGGTTTTGATTTCCTTTTTCTCAGCCGAAACATCTTTGTCATTTTCAGATTCTCCTGAGAAATCTGTTTCCCATTCTTTTTGAACTGCTCCACCTTCCTGTTCTGTAACCAAATTGTCATAGTTGGCAATAGTTGAGAATTTCAACAATTTTCTCCAACGTTCTTTCATTTCCTTTTTGGAAGTCACATACGGCATGGAATCGTAATCTGTAGAAATTTCCTCATCAACAGAAAAATCAAAAGGCTGCGCCAATACTTCTTTGTAAATGTCTTCAGATTCTTTGATACGCTGCAATAAACGCTCATGTGTCAAGTTGAAAAAAGACACATCATACACCTTGATTTGATCATCCAATTTATCCTTGTAAAGCATAAATTCTTTGATGTCCGATTCGTAAAAATAACGCTTGAAAGGATCTAGTTGCTTCAGATAATCTTCAAAGACCTTTTCTGAAAATTCATCGTTAATATCTTTAGGTTGAAAATGTCCATTTTCCAACACGTAACTAATCAACTGTACTAGCAATCTATCTTTATTCGGGTCGTCAAAAGTCTTGGTTGTAAAGCTACAAGACGCAAAGGCCAAGAGCAAAACCAACAGTAAAAGCTTATAATTCCTTCTCATGATTCTATAAAATTGCATACTTTATTTTTCACTAAAGTAAAAGAAAAAACTATGCCATAGAAACCGAACGCTACTAATTTTTTGTTAAACCAGAATTTACGGGAGTTTCCAGATGATTTTATGTAATTTAGTATTTTGAAAAAAAGTAAACCTTTCATGACAAAAAAACCGCTCATTTTAGTTACTAACGACGATGGCATTACCGCCCCAGGAATACGAACTTTAATCAGTATTATGAATGAAATTGGCGAAGTAGTTGTGGTAGCCCCAGACAGCCCGCAAAGCGGCATGGGACACGCCATTACTGTGAATTCGACCATTTTTGTTGAAAAAGTGGTAGTTGATAATGGTCCCCAAGCGGAATACAGCTGTTCAGGAACTCCAGCCGATTGCGTAAAACTGGCCAACCGCCAGATTTTAAAGCGCAAACCAGACCTTTGTGTATCGGGCATCAACCACGGCTCCAATTCATCCATAAATGTGATTTATTCAGGAACTATGAGCGCTGCCATTGAAGCTGGCGTGGAGGGAATTCCCGCTATTGGGTTTTCGTTATTGGACTATAATTGGAATGCCAATTTTGAAGGCACCAAACGTTATATAAAAACCATTGTTGAGAATGTTTTAAAAGAAAAACTCCCTAAAGACGTGGTTCTCAATGTCAACCTCCCAAATTTACCAGAAAAGGAGATCAAGGGCATAAAGGTTTGTAGACAAGCTAGAGCCAATTGGGTGGAAGAATTTGACAAACGTCACAGTCCACAGGGAAGAGAATACTATTGGTTAACGGGCAAATTTGTAAATTTGGACCATGGTGAAGACACGGATGAATGGGCCTTAGAACATGGTTATGTTTCGGTAGTCCCCGTTCAGTTTGATTTAACGGCACACCATTGTATTCAAAATTTAAACACATGGAATTTTAATGATTAAAAAAGAAGTTATTATTGGTCTTGTAACTGGATTTGCGGCCAATTTTTTAGGACTGTTATTGGCAGTCTACATTTTTGGAAACGGAGAAGGCTTTTCAACCACAATCAACCAAGCCATGGCTGAAGGTTTTTTTAGTAAATTAGTGAGTATAGGTGCTATCTTAAACTTAGTTGCCTTTTTTATTTTCATCAAAAAGAAACAAGATTACAGAGCAAGAGGTGTGCTACTTGCCACCATACTTGTCGCTGTATTTACATTTTTATTAAAATTTTGGTAATTCTAGGATGAAATACTACATCATTGCAGGGGAAGCCTCGGGAGATCTTCATGGATCCAACCTTATGAAAGCATTGTCTCAATTGGATGTCAATGCCGAATTCAGGTTTTGGGGAGGGGATTTAATGCAGCAAGTGAGCGATAATTTAGTGAAGCACTACAAAGACTTGGCCTTTATGGGTTTTGCCGAAGTAGTGATGAATTTGCGCACCATTGCCAACAACCTGTCCTTTTGCAAAAAAGATATTGAAGCCTACCAGCCAGATACCATCATTTTTATTGACTACCCTGGATTCAACATGCGCATTGCTAAATGGGCAAAAGATAAAGGGATTAGAACCCAATACTACATTTCGCCTCAAATTTGGGCCTGGAAAGAAAATAGAATCCATGCCATAAAACGTGATGTGGACAACATGTATGTCATCCTCCCTTTTGAAAAGGATTTTTACAAAAAACATGAATACAAAGTTGAATTTGTAGGCCACCCCCTAATTGACGCCATCAATGATCGCACACAGGTGGACGAGTATATTTTTAGGGCAGAACACGGACTTACAGATAAGCCTATAATAGCCTTACTACCGGGAAGCAGAAAACAGGAAATCAAAAAAATGCTTTCGGTTATGCTTAGTGTGGTTGATGATTTTCCAGAGTACCAATTTGTAATTGCTGGCGCACCCAGCCAAGAACGTAGCTTTTATCAAGGTTTCATCAAAAAGGCCAATGTTGCCTTTGTGAGCAACGAAACCTACGATTTGCTTAGTGTGTCCTATGCCGCATTGGTAACTTCAGGTACTGCCACTTTGGAAACAGCACTATTTAAAGTTCCAGAAGTGGTGTGCTACAAAGGAAGTTGGCTTTCCTACCAAATAGGGAAACGTTTGGTAAAGCACATCAAATACATCTCTTTAGTTAACTTGATCATGGACAAGGAAGTGGTCACCGAGCTTATCCAAAACGATTTTAGTTCTACCCGATTAAAAAATGAACTGAACAGTATCCTTGATGATTATGAGCGCGTAAAATTCTTCTTGGATTATTACGATCTAGAGAAAAAATTGGGAGGAAAAGGAGCAAGTCAAAATACTGCAGAATTAATTTTTAAGGATATAACTTAAAAAAATGTTGTTTCAGAAAAAGGAGTTGACATCTCGAATAATTAACTCCTATGGTATTGGTATTATGGTTTAAAGAAAGGAAAGGGAAACTAACTTTAGGATCTGAATAAGATCTTCCTAAAGAAAAGCCAAACAATACGTGTTACATGACTTAGCCACTGTTTTTTACTTTTTCTTTTCGTTTATACAGATCATTAAGAGTTAAGTAGTGAATTGCAATTACAAACTTAATCTTGATATCGTTAATGCCCAATTTATCATAATTCATCATTATTCCGGCAATTAATGAAGGAGGAGGACTACCCCATATTTCAACTGATTCGTAATAATTTTTGATGAATTTTGAGCTTTTACTTTCTTCTTTTAGAAAGTCCATGAATTTACCCTCCGAATTGAAGTAAACGACTTTTAATGTATCATTTGGATATTCACGTGTCCATTTTTTACCCAATACCCAAATTTCATGAAATGTAGAGTCTTCAAATTTTTCATAAACTTCTCGTTGGTGTTCAAACGAAATGGGAAAATATATTGCCACCGAATCCGCAGACCTTCTAACCGTTTTGAAAAAAGTTTCATAACAATCATCTAACTCTCTTTGCGATTCACAGATTGATTGATTAAAAAAGTCATACAATAATTGCAAATCTTGAATTTCGCCCTTTGAAAAAGTTTTTTTTATTGTAGGAATGTCGGAAAGATTATCTTGCCTAACCGAACAATTTGTTAATCCGATAAGGAATCCGATAAAGAGTAAATATTTCATTTTAAAAGGTGACTTACAACTAAAGTCATCTTTCCCTTCAACTGTTAGAGGACGATTGTTAACACTTGGATTTCCGAGGACATTTAAGGCAAATCTCATTAGATTTATTTTTGAATTCAGATAAATTTACAAGAATTTAATACTTTTAAAAAAATTAAAAGTCCCTGAATGAAAAAAATTGCCCTTTTATTAATTCTCCTTATAAGTTTCAGTAGTTGTAAATCTTCCAAACGCGCTAAAACCAGCGCTCCAAAAACAACCAAAACCACAAAAACTACCGACTCAAGAACTGCCGATAAAATTGTGAAATACGCCATGCAGTTTGACGGCGTAAGATACAAATATGGAGGAACTACAAAAAAGGGAATGGACTGCTCTGGCTTGGTAACTACTGTTTTTCAAAGTGAGAATATTCAATTGCCAAGAACTACAGGTTCTATGGCCACAACTGGGGATTGGATTGATCTAAAAGAAGTTCAAAAAGGAGATTTACTTTTTTTTGCCACAAGTAAAAACAGTCGAAAAGTCAACCATGTTGCTTTGGTTACTGAAGCAAGGGGAGACTACGTAGAATTCATCCATGCCAGCACCAGTAAAGGGGTTATCATTTCAAATTTAGCCGAACGTTATTGGTATTATGCATTTGTTCAAGCTCGTAGAGTCTTATAATTTGTTAAAATTTGGTAACTTTCAGTATGAAGTTGCTAAATTTTACAATTATTAAGCTTACAGTTTGTCTTATTTTGGGCATTGTAACTTCCTATTTCCTCCATATTCCTTTTCTTATCGCTACTTGCACTACTTTTTTGGGACTTCTTCTACTTTTCATACTCTATCGAATTTCCAAATCCAAATTTCAACAGAACATATGGTTTGGCGCAACCGTACTTTTAACGACTTTCTTATTAGGTTCTTTTACCTACCATCTTCATGACCAAAAGAATTTCAAAAGGCATTATTCCCATCACTTAAAAAATAAAGAAACAAAATCGTCCTTGTTAACTCTCAGGGTTAGAGAACAACTAAAAACTGGGATGTATCATGACAAATATGTTGTAGACCTTATTAAAATTGATTCCATTCCAGTTCAAGGAAAAGCCTTATTGAATGTTGAGATTGATTCTCTTTCCTCAACTTTCAAAGTTGATGATATTATTGTAACGCAATCAATTTTAAAAGACATCATCCCTCCTTTAAACCCAAATCAATTTGACTATAAGGCGTATTTAGAGAAACAATACATTTATCATCAGTTATTTACAAACAACCAAGAGATTTTCACCCTAAATTCAAAATCATATACCTTACTTGGATATGCCGCAAGCATCAGGGAGCTCATCTTAAGCAAATTAAGAAACATCCATCTTGAAAAGGATGATTTCGCCATGCTAAGTACTCTTTTGTTGGGGCAACGACAAAACATAGACCCGATAACTTATGAGCAATTCAGCAATGCGGGAGTAATTCATATTTTGGCAATTTCGGGTTTACATATAGGAATCATACTTTTGATACTAAATTTTGTTTTAAAACCCCTTGATTACCTGCCCCAGGGACGCTTCTATAAAACCATTCTTATTTTGATCTTGCTTTGGAGCTTTGCAATCATCACAGGACTCTCTGCTTCCGTAACCCGGGCCGTGACAATGTTTAGTGTTCTAGCTATAGGTATGAACCTTAAACGCCCAAGCAATATCTACAATAGTATTGCCGTTTCTGTGTTCATTCTACTACTCTTTAAACCTCTTTTCCTTTTTGATGTTGGTTTTCAGCTAAGTTATTTAGCCGTACTAGCTATTGTCTCAATACAACCTCTGCTTTCCAAGGTTTATAAACCAAAAACTAAACTTGACAAATTGCTCTGGAATGTAATTACTGTAACCATAGCCGCCCAATTTGGAGTCCTACCTTTAAGCATCTACTACTTCCATCAATTCCCCTTACTCTTCTTTGTATCAAATTTGCTTGTAATCCCTATTTTAGGACTCGTCCTAGGCCTAGGACTCCTATTAATCCTAATATCACTTTTAAACACCTCATACAGCCTTTTTACGGAAGCATTCCATTATTTGATAACTTACATGCAATCCGTAATTGCTTGGACGGCTGATAAAGAAGATTTAATCATCAGGAACATTCCCTTAAGTGCTTTTATGGTTCTTGCTTTTTACTTATTAATCATATCAACAGTCAGACTTTGCGGAAAGAGAAGTTTACGGCGTCTTTCATGGCTAATGGCATCTGTAATCTTATTACAAATAACATTCATCTATAACAAACACAAATCAAATAAGGACGCATTTATAATCTTTCATAAAAGTAGAAGCAGTATTCTAGGTTTACATAAAATCAACCAACTTAACATACACCATAACTTATCCCCGACAAATATTTCACAAGAAAAACTATTGCAAAACTATGCGGTTGAAAATTTCGTTTCCAAAATTGAAGAAGCTTCCATTAAAGACCTATACATGATCAACGACAAGCCTTTGTTGGTAGTTGATAGTTTGGGAACCTACAATGTACCCCATTTCCGGCCTCATTATATCCTTTTAAGAAATTCACCAAAGATTAACCTTAAGCGATTGATTGATTCCATTCATCCCAAATACATCATTGCAGATGGGAGCAATTACAAATCGTACATTGAAACTTGGGAAGCGACCTGCCAAAAAGAAAAGCTCCCTTTTCACCATACAGGCAAAAAGGGAGCTTTTATAATCACAGACTAAATATTTTATCCTTTAAATTCCGGTGTAAAAGCATTGTAATAAGCATTGAAATCCTCTTGAGAATTCATATTTACATGGTCATTGTTATGAAACAATTTTAAGTACAACTCCAATTGTTGCGGTTTCTGATATCCTCTTATTGGAGCCAAAATTTTCCCTTCTTCATCAAAGAATACTACAGTTGGGTAGGCACTCACTTGAAGGTATAACGTTAACTCATGTACACCATTCCTACGATTTGTCAGAGCAGGGTCATAATTCTTATTGGAAAATGTTTTACCATCATAAGTAACAGTTTCATTTCCCTCCGCATTAAATTTAACAGCGTAATAATTTTCATTCACATACTTAACCACATCAGAATTATGAAAGGTGTTTTTATCCAACATTTTACATGGACCACACCAATTGGTATACACATCCATCATAATCTTTTTGGGCTTCTTTTTTTGTAATTGAAGTGCTTCATCCAAGCTAATCCAATTAATTTCCTGGGCAATGCTACTTACAGAAGTCAACAGAGCCAATAGTACAATATATCCAAGTTTTTTCATAAATCCTTTGTTGTATTAATTCGTTGTAACTTACAAAAAATGCTCCTCGTAAGGAGCATTTTACAGGTAATTTAACTTTTTTTATCGATTATCGCACACCGTGCATTAGCTTTTTAACCACCGGATAAAGCAACGCAGACAACACCCCTAACCCTATGGCTATTACAGTCAAAATCCAAAAGAAATAACTCAAACCTTCGCTTTGGGCAATGCTTTCTGAAGCCTCTCCAAACAATCCTGCTGTTTTCATACCAATGGCTACCGCTAAGTACCAAATTCCAAACATCATGGCAATCATTCTTCCAGGCACCAATTTACTCACATAAGAAAGTGCTACAGGCGAAATACAAAGTTCTCCCATAGTATGGAATAGATACACCAAAATTAACCATACCATACTTACTGATGCCGTTTTGGCACCCGCTGGAATTGATGAAGCGCCTATCGCCACACATGCCATCCCAATTCCTAATAGAATCATCCCTATGGCATATTTCATATTTGCATTTGGATTGTATTTACTTTCCCACCATTTTGAGAACAATGGCGCAAGCGTGATGATAAACAAAGAGTTTAACACACCAAACCATGATGCAGGAACTTCTGCAACATCTTTTATGAATTCCGTGTAAAGCATCCAGATGGCAATTCCCCAAATAATTACAAAACTCGTTCCTAAAATAATATTTGAAATTGCGTATTTGGCAAATGTCTTTTTGAATAACATTGCCAATACCCATGTAATGATTCCCAAAGGAACAATGGTCATCAAAGAGTTCACTACTTTATATGTTGAAGCTGCTCCACCCTCTAAAACTCTTTGGGTATAATCTCTTGCGAAAATGGTCAATGAACTTGGTGATTGCTCAAAAATAGCCCAAAAGAAAATGGTGATAAAGGCAAAAAACATAACCGCCAACATACGATCCCTTGTAATTCTGTCATATTTTGGAATACGAATGATCAACAGTAAAATAAATAGCAACAGCGCTATTAAAATAATTACCGTTGGCCCTGACAAACCAAATAGTGTAAAGTCAAATAAATTATATTCCCCTCCGGAAATTTTTGTAACTGGGTCATTTAATATCCATGACAATCCTAAAACGGCTGCCACCCCAATTAAAACCAATTGAAAACTTGTAAAAGGATTTAATTTTGGTTCACCTTCCGCAAGCTCAGTATTTTTCCCATCTTCTTTAGAGGTCTTAATCGGCTTCAAACCTATACTTCCAAAAATATTCTGAGCCATCCAAAACTGAAGCAACCCAAATAACATAAAAACACCGGCCAATCCAAATCCCCAGCTCCATCCAACTTTTTCACCTAGATAACCGCAAAGTAAAATTCCCAAGAAAGCCCCTGCATTTACCCCCATATAGAAGATAGTATAAGCGCCATCCTTCTTTTCTGGTTTCCCTGCATACATTTCAGAAATTATCGAGGTCATGTTTGGCTTAAAGAAACCACTACCAAATACCAACAAGGTCAATCCTGTGTAGATGAAGAAAGGTGTTTCAATAGCCATCGACGCATGCCCAAGGGTCATTAACAATGCTCCAACCAAAACAGCCCAACGGAATCCAATGATTTTATCCGCAAAATAACCTCCCAATAAAGTTGATAAATAAACTAATGAGGTATAAGTTCCAAAGATGGCAAAAGCGTGTTCTCTAGGCCATCCCCAACCGCCATCCATTAATGACGCAGTGAAGAACATTACCAATAAAGCCCGCATTCCATAATAGGAAAAACGCTCCCACATTTCAGTAAAAAACAGTACAAACAATCCTGCCGGGTGCCCTAGCACCTTATCCTTAAAAAGGTTTTCAATATCCGTATTCATATGTAAATTTAGCTTAGTATAGTTCAGTATCGCAAGAAGACTAGGCTTCGTCGCTGTGCATCATTCTTTCATTATCCTCCGCTCCGTGAGTCAAACGCTTTAAAGGTTTTAAGATGAGGATAAACAAAGATCCTATAATGATAGTGAACACTAAAATCCCCAAAAAGACTGTATACTCTCCAAGATCACTGGCAGATTCTCCAACAATTCCCGCTACTTTACTACCCAATCCTGTGGCAGCAAAGTAAACCCCCATCATTAAAGACGCATATTTTATAGGCGTTAATTTTGTAATAAAAGACAAGGCCACCGGAGATAAACATAACTCACCGATCGTATGGAATAGATATGCCATTACTAACCAATACATTTTTGAGCTCCCTGTTTGTTCATACTGCATTGCTGCGAACACCATAAATAGAAATCCTAAGCCCATAATGATAATCCCCAAAGCCATTTTAAACAGTGAAGAAGCTTCTTTTCCTTTCAATTTACGCTTCGCCCATATAGAAGCTACAATAGTTGCAAAAACAATGATAAACCCAGCATTTAAACTTTGGAACATGATTGTTGGAATTTCCATACCAAACAACATACGATCAGTCTTAGTATCAGTATATAAGTTCATCAAACCTCCTGCTTGTTCAAAGGCTCCCCAAAACACAATTACCATGATAAAAGAAAGCAACAATACCAAGAAACGGTCTTTATAAACTTGAGAATCCAAATCTTTATAAATCATCATCAACAATGCTGTGATAGCCGTAAGGAATACAAACAATAATCCATATCCCCAACCTAAGGCATACCATCCATAAAGAGAAACCAATAACAGAACCAAAGTAATCACCAATTGCTTAGGCGAACTTCCCAATTTTCCGTACAATTCACCATATGAAACTTCGTCATCTCCTCCAGTACTTGGCTCATGGTTTCCTACTTGAGATAGGTACTTTTGCCCATATAAATAATTCAACAATCCTAATAACATTACTATTCCGGCCAATCCGAAACCTGCATGCCATCCATAGAACTTCACAACAATTCCCACAATAAGGGTTGCCAATAAAGACCCTAAGTTAATCCCAATATAGAAAATACTGAATCCTTTATCTCTACGGATATCCCCTTCTTTATAAAGTCCTCCAACCATTGTGGATATATTCGGTTTTAACAAACCAACCCCGAGAATCACCAACCCGAGACCTGTATAAAAGGCCCATGTATCGGTAAGTACCAAAACGCCATGTCCTAAACACAGAATAATGGCACCCCATAAAACGGCTTTCTTTTGACCTATCAATTTATCAGCAATCATCCCCCCTGGAATCGACATGACATATACCAACATAGTGTACCAACCATACAAAGCCAAAGCCTCTTGACTAGTCCAACCTAAACCAGCACCTCTTGGATCGTCTCCCAAAGCGGAGGCGGTCATATACAATACCAATATGGCTCTCATCCCATAATATGAAAAACGTTCCCACATTTCTGTAAGGAACAATATGTAAAGGCCTATTGGCTGTCCAAAAAGTTCTTTTTGGTGCGGTTTTAAAGTTGTGCTCGACATAATTTTAGTGTTAATTAGAAACTATTAGTTAATTCTCTGATTTTAAACAAGAAACAACACCTGCATTAGGGAGTTAGGTGTTGGCCCCTAAATTTTTGACAAAATATTGCCAAGTTTACTAAAAATAAAGCAAAAAGCCATCAGTATTAACAGATAAATCAGTATTGCGGTCCGTTGTCTGAATATTAACGCTTATAATAGTATCTTTGCGTGTTAAAACATGACCTGATGAGTAAAACGATTTCCGGTTTTTCCAAACTGTCCAAATCCAAAAAAATCGATTGGCTTGTAGAAACCTACTTTTCAAATAAAGAAGCTGCCAAAACAGTTTTAAAGCAATATTGGAACTCCAATGACAAGCTACAACAACTGCATGACGAGTTTATTGAAAATACCATTTCCAACTATTACCTGCCTTTGGGTGTCGCCCCTAATTTTATCATCAATGGGAAAACCTATACCATCCCAATGGCCATTGAAGAGAGTTCTGTTGTGGCAGCAGCAAGTAAAGCGGCTAAGTTTTGGGCAACCCGAGGAGGTTTTAAAACCGAAGTTATTTCTACTACAAAAATAGGTCAGGTACATTTCAATTTTTCTGGTGAATTGGAGACGCTTCAAAAATATTTTGAATGGGTGAAACCAAAACTTATAGAAGCCACAAAACCTATTACCAAAAACATGGAAACCCGTGGCGGAGGTATTCTTGATATTGAGTTACGAGACAAAAGTGACACTTTGGAAGGTTATTTTCAATTACATGCCACTTTTGAAACCTTGGACGCAATGGGCGCCAATTTCATCAATTCCTGCTTGGAACAATTTGCCAAGACCTTTGTTTCGGAGATTGCCGATTACGAGGTTATTGCCAATACCGATTTGGACATCCAAATAATCATGAGCATTCTTTCCAATTATGTTCCAGATTGCTTGGTAAGAGCCGAAGTAAGCTGTAAGGTGGAAGACCTTCAGGAAGATCCATCCATCCCAGCGGAGGAGTTCGCTCAAAAATTTATACAAGCCGTTAAAATAGCTGAAATAGAACCATTCAGGGCCGTTACCCACAACAAAGGCATTATGAACGGTATCGATGCTGTGGTATTGGCGACAGGAAATGATTTTAGAGCTGTGGAAGCCTGTGTTCACGCCTATGCCTCAAGAAACGGACAATACGCTAGCCTTACCCACGCCAATATTGAAGACGGCATTTTTAAATTTTGGATAGAAATTCCGTTGGCCTTAGGAACTGTTGGTGGCCTTACAAGTTTACATCCTTTAGTAAAATTAGCCTTGGAACTGTTACACAAACCATCAGCTAAAGAGTTGATGCAAATTGTGGCCGTTGCTGGTTTAGCACAGAACTTTGCGGCCTTACGATCACTAACCACCACAGGTATTCAAGAAGGGCATATGAAAATGCACTTGATGAATATTTTAAATCAGTTTGAGGCAAGCAATGAAGAAAAAGCGCACTTGGTAGAACATTTTAAAACCAACGTGGTTACCCATAGCGCTGTAGTAGAAGCCTTAAATAATTTGAGACAATAAACGTGGATTCGTTCAAGTATTACAGTCACGGCAAATTATTGCTAACAGGAGAATATGTGGTTTTAGATGGCGCATTGTCTTTGGCAATTCCAACTAAGTTTGGGCAAGGTTTAATCGTAAAACCAATTGAAGAGTCAATACTCAATTGGAAAAGTCTGGATCATGAAGGAAAGCTGTGGTTTGAAGGCTCCTTCAAATTTGAAAAAAATCAAATAGAATCTATTCAACATACCAATCAAAATGTTAATGAGCGCTTAATACAGATTTTAGATTCTGCTAAAAAATTAAATCCAGAGTTCCTCTATAACTCAAATGGTTTTAAAATAACCGCCGCATTAGAGTTCCCAAACAATTGGGGACTTGGCTCCTCTTCTACCTTAATTAACAATATTTCAAACTGGGCAAAAGTAGATCCCTACCCCCTTTTGGAAGCTACTTTTGGAGGCAGTGGTTATGACATCGCCTGTGCTAGTCATGACACTCCTATTTTATATCAATTGTCTAAAAACAATCCAACAGAAAGAACGGTAAGCCCCGTAACTTTTAATCCTGCATTTAGCTCGCATTTATACTTTGTTCACTTGAACCAAAAGCAAAACAGCAGAGAAGGTATTGCGCATTATAAAGCCCACAGAGAAGAGAATTCTTCGGCCATTTCTGAGATTAGCGATATTACTGAAGGATTTTTAGAATGTGATAATTTAATTGATTTCGAAACGCTTCTCGAGACTCATGAAAGTATTATCTCCAAGCTTACCAAACAACCAACAGTAAAAGACCGTTTATTTCACAATTTTAACGGGGCTGTTAAGAGCTTGGGAGCATGGGGAGGGGATTTCGTCATGCTTACTTCAGAAGAGGATCCCAGACCTTATTTAAGCTCTAATGGCTTTGCAACCGTCTTACCATTCTCCGAAATGATTCTTTAAAAAACATTATAAATAAAAAAAAGCTCCACTTTTCAGTGGAGCTTTTTTTATACCTAAGAGACTATTTCAATTAATAGAAATTAGCTCTGTTATCTTCGATGTCTGCAGCATCTTTCAGCGCATTGTAGGCTTTAGCTTGAACTGCATTCACTCTTGTAGTTGTCAATCTGTTTGCAATTGGCTGGTAGTTATCCAAACCTGCAGCTGGCGTTACTTTAGTAACTTCAACCATATACACACCTTTGTTACCGTCGATCAATTTAGAAGTTTCTCCTTCTTTCAATCCAAAGGCTACACCAATTACTTTTGGCTCCAAACCAGCACCAGACAAAGTTGGGTTTTTCATATTTACCGCAGAAGCTGTACGCGTACTTACACTTTGCTCTTTCGCTACATCGGCAACAGTAGATGCAGAAATCTTCTCACGAATCATCTTCGCTTTCTTCTCATTTCTAATTTCAGCAATTGCAGTAGCAGAAGCATTCTCAGGAGACATTAAGCCTTCTGGAGTTACTTTTACCAATTCTACAACAGCATAACCTCCACCAGGAATAGAAAAACGCTTGTAATCTCCAACTTTAGTTTCAGCATCAAATGCCCAACGCACCATTGATCTTTGGCTTCCCAAACCTGGGATATTTTCATCCAATACTTTTAAGCTAACTGGCTTTACAGTATAGTTATTCTCTTTTGCTACCGCTTGGAAATCTCCTTTTTGGATAGCTACTTCAAATTTAGAAGCCGAGTTGAATACGTCATCAATAGTTTCTTCTGAAGGCTCGATTTTTTGAGCAATAGTAGCCACCTTAACCGCTCTAGATTTGTTCTTTTGATCTAAGATTTCGATGATGTGGTATCCAAAAGACGTTTTTACAACGTCGATGTCACCAATATTGTTCTCGAAAGAATATGCTTTGAATTCTGGAGCGAAAGATTGGTTGTAACCAAACTCGATAACTCCTTCTTTTTCGTTACTTACTTTATCTGAAGACAATTCCAACAAATCAACAAATTTGCTTTGCTTAGTCTTGATCAAGTTCAAGATGCTATCAGCAGTAGCCTCAGCTTCTTCTTCTGTATCTGTGATAGAAGGATCCACTCTTGTAGCTCCAATAAAAGGCACCAAGATGTGTCTAACTTTTACTGAGTCTGGCATTTGCTTTTCAGCAACTACTTTGCTCAACTTAAAGAATCCGTTGTCTTTGTAAGGACCGTAAAAACTTCCAACAGGCAAGTTGTAGATGCTATCCGCAGCTACCGTTGGCAACGCCGATTTAAACACAAAGTTGTCGTTGTATTTAATATCAGAATTTGCGTTTACAAAATCCTCGATATTTTTAGTGTTCTTGAATCCGTATACAGTTTCATTGGCTTTAGTTACTTTGTTGAATTCCTCATGGTCATCCAACAACTTCACCAAATTAGCTTTGATAGCTTCCTCGTCTTGTACGGAAGCTACTTCTTCAAACTCTACAAAGGCAATATCTCTGCTCTCTTCAACTTCGTACTTACCTTTGTTCTCACTGATGTATTTAGAAATATCAGCTTTGGTTACTTCAACCAAACTATCAGAGATAGTAGTATAAGGAATGCTAACGTATTTTAAATCTACAGTTTCGTTTTCCAACAAATAATCTGTTTCAGCTTCAGCCAAAGTACTTGCCACACCAGCTTTGATCATGTTGAAATAAACTTGCTCCTTAGCTCGCTCTGCAATAGCAGCTTCGTTGTTTACCCACTCGTTATAGTTAATTTGGAAGTTTCCAAGAGGGGCACGGTTAGGAGTATTATTTTGAATAGCCTTTAAGTTTGCAATGAATTCGTTCAACTTATTTTCGTCAAACATCCCAGCCTCATTGCTGAATTCTGGATAAGACGAAAAGTTTTGCTTCAACAAATCTCTCATTTGGTCCTTCTCAACAGACAATCCCAACTCTTCAAACTGTCCTTCCAACACAGCTTTTCTCACTTCCTGCTCATACACTCTGTTCATAGTTTGTGTAGATGAAGCACCTGGACCTTGCATTCTTTGTGCATTTTCCACTTTTTGCATGAACTCTACCCTATCGATATCGGTTCCGTTTACGGTTGCTACCACATCTTGGGCACTAGCCGCAGATCCATTTCTAAAAAGGTCTGATAAAACGAAAGAAAATAATGCTAATGCAATGATTAGAATTAAAAAGAGTGAACGTTGTCTAATTTTACTTAAAACTGCCATTTTATTGTATACGTTAAAAAATATAAGTTCGCGAAAATAACGTTTTATATGAAATAATAAAAGATATATTAGGTTTTATTGTAGATTTTAAATATAGAGGCAATACCCAATAAAACCTACCGAAAAACAGAAGATAATACCTTACAGACAGGTTTTTATTTGAAGCAAAAAGGAATAGTAGATTTTTAGAAACTATTCTTCCTCCAGAACTTTTAAAGAGACCACGTCAATTTTGGTTGAAGAGACTTCCAAAATAGTAAACAGATAGTTTTCAATCATGACCTGATCATTCAATTGCGGAATCTCCTCCGTTTCATCCACAATCAAACCGCCCAAAGTTTCGTAGTTCTCACCTTCTGGAAGATCCAGTTTATAGGCTTCGTTAATATAGTCAACCTCCAAACGTGCAGAGAATTTATAATTTCTGTCATCAATTTTTTCCTCTATCAAGGCAATAGTATCATGTTCGTCCTCAATTTCGCCAAAGAGCTCCTCTACAATATCCTCAACAGTCATAATCCCTGCAGTTCCACCGTATTCATCAATTACCACAGCAATACTCTTACGTTTTTTAGTGAGAATGTTCAACACATCCTTTACCAACATGGTTTCCGGCACAAACTCCACCGGAAGAATAATGGATTTTATGGAAGTTGGCTTTTTGAACAATTCAAAGGAATGCACATAACCCAACACATCATCAATAGAATCTTTATAAACCAAAATTTTGGAAAGCCCAGAGGCCGTAAACAGGCCACTAATATTTTTGATGGTATCATGCACTTCAACAGCGATAATTTCGGTTCTTGGCACCATTACTTCTCTCGCCTTTACTTCGGAAAACTCCAAAGCCTTTTGGAAAATCTGGATTTCACTGTCCACTTCATCATGCTCTTCCACCGATTCCATTTGTTCACTGATGTAATTCCCTAATTCCACTTTAGTCATGGCCAAACGTACATCATCGCCATCAGTTTTAAAAAAACGACGCAAAACACTGTCTGAAATCCACATTACAAAAGAGGAAATAAACCAAAACAACAAATAGAATAGATAGGCTGGAAAAGCGAAAATCTTTAAAAAGGAATTTGCGTAAATCTGAAAAAACACCTTTGGCAAAAACTCAGCCGTTATCAAGATCACCAAGGTAGAAATCACCGTTTGGGAGAGCAAACTTAAATCGGAGAGTAGATAGTTTATAAAACCATAATTGGTCGGTAAAATGGATTGGAACCACTCCATCAACACATCCCCCATTACAAAACCGTATATAACCAGAGCTATATTGTTACCAATAAGCATGGTTGCAATATACTTGGAAGGCTTTTCGGTCAGACGCTTTAATATTTTGGCCAGGAAGTCGCCTTGCTTCTTCTCAATTTCAATATGGATTTTGTTAGCCGATACATAGGCTATTTCCATTCCAGAGAAAAACGCCGAAAGCAATAAAGAAACTACAATGATGACTCCGTTAATGTCCATTGGGCATTACTTGTTTCTGTCTTCAAACTTCCTTCTGAAACGGCTTCTGAAGAAAAACATAAAAACCGCCAAAGCTGCCAATAGCAAAGAGGTATAGGCTCCATTACGGTTGGTGTCCCATTTTGAAATCCCATCATAGGTAAACAATACTGCAAACACAATATAAGCGTATTGAAAAATCTTCATTAATTTCATGAATCTTGGTGTTAATTACCTCACAAAGATAGCTAATTATTTAAGTGTAGGATTTAGTTTGAAGGGGATTCTTCGGTATCATCTAGATACAATACGCCACTCATTTCGGTAATTTCGAAGTTTTCGAAATTGGAATCGGAATCCAGACCTTGCCCTTTGGTAAGTTCGGAGCCTGAACGAAGGGTAAACTCACCATTGGTAAACAACCATTCATTTTTTTGATCGTAGTACAATTGGTCTGCATAAAGCGTATCCTTGGAGTAGGTAGATATCACCACATTCCCCTGCAGGTCTATAAGGTCTGTGTCATTATACACAATGGCATAATCTGATACGATAACATTTTTATGGAAATCGTCATCAAAGACCGTAAGATGAATACCGGCAGGAAACTCCGTAAAGGAAAACTTTCGGTTTGAAAAGTCCAACATTTTTGGACTCACCAAATTGGCTTTCATTTTTGCGGTATCACTCAATTTTTCGGTGTACTTTAAATTGATATGCTCCGCTTCGCCAATAGGTTTGTTTTGGGAAATCCCAATTTTTTGGACTTCCTTTAAATTGTTTTGACACGAAAAAAACAAGGTCACAGCAATTGCTGTGACCAGTTTTATGTTAGTATATAAATGTTTCTGTTTCATTTACAAACTTGGCACCACTACGCTACCATTGATCCAACAACCAATTTTAATAGTTTGTCCAGCGTTACCTTTAGTAAAGATATCTCCTTTTGTAGGCGCATTACCTTCGTAGCTAGCAGCTGTTTGGTTAGCCACACTAGTTAAAGTAGCATCAACTTTCCCTGCTTTTCTAGCTTCTTGAGCTGCATACCAGAATACGGCTCTTTTGTCAAAACTATCAGCACCACAATCATTAGCGCTAGCTGCATACATTGCCGCAATGTTCAAGTGAGGTCTTCCGTTTGAAGGGTTCAACTTCAAAGACTCTCTATAGTAGTTTCTAGCTTCGCTATAACGACCTTTTTTCTTTAAGATCCCTCCAATTCTCTCAGCCAATCTTCCTTTCTTGTACTTATCAGTTTCCAAATCGAAAGCTTGCTTTAAGTAGTTTACAGCTTCGCTATCTTTATTTTGCTTAAACAAAATAGTTGCTACGAAATATTTAGTATCTGCAGATGGTGCTGTAGCATCATAAGCTTTGACTAATTCAATGTAAAGAGGATCATCTGTACATTCTTTATTGTACATTCTACTTACCGCTCTCTTCAACCAAACGGCATCATTCTTATACGTTTCGAAATCCTTTTTGTACAATGGAATTAAGTTTTCACAATTTGCTAATTGCCCCAATTTACTATCGATACTACCACCAATTTTCTCATAGTTTTCAAGGTAGCTAGTATAGGATTTCTTATACTTTTGCTCCTTAGAAGTCAATGCTTGCCCAGCTTCTTCTTTTTCTACTAAAACATTTAGTTTCTCTGTATAGTTTTCTACTTCAGAACCTATTTTATCAGACACATCATCATACTTATCAAAAACAGATTGAAGTGGCAACTTCCCTTCATTATACAAATCTACAGCAGTAGAAAAATAGAGGTACAATCCTTTTGGATGGTTAAAGTTTGCCAAGTCTTCTTTGTATGCTCTATCAAACATATCATAGATTTCTTGGTTTCTAACACCCAATTCCTTTTTGTTATCGTACATTAACAAGCCTTTATCGTTAAGCACCTCTCCTAAAGTGTACTTAGCAGGAAAATTAGCAAGACCTTCATCCAACAACTTCATTTCATCCTTCACATAAGCCGCTTTATCTGCTCCTGAAGAATTCTTGATTTTATGGTCTAGAATTTTCTCACCATACCCGTAAATAGCATAATTAAACTTAGGGCATTTGTTACGCACCTTCATCCATGGCTCATATGCCTCATCGTATTTTTTGCTCTTTACATAGTCTGAAAAGATCATTAGGTTAGTCATGCACTCTTCGTCTTGTTGAGCAAACCCGATGTTAACGCTCAAAAACAGGGCAACTAATACTAAAGTTATTCTCGCTTTCATTGTTTAATTATTAATTACTGTAAATTTAGTTATATTTTAATTTCTGGAACCATCTGTCGTTTAAAGACAAACTGATTAGGATATTGGCGAAATTTTCCTGTACCAAATTTAGGTTTTTCGTTCCTCTTTTTCCGAACTCCAACCCAAGGTTTACATTGGAAAACACACCTCCCACAGGAAACCCTGCTCCAAAAGATATGCCAAACTCCTTAATATCCTCATCACTTATTTTCAAACCGGTGTGCTCAAAGTGCATTCCAGCCCTATAGGTAATTCGTTTCCAGTATTTTGAAAAAGAATCGTACTCAGGAATAAAAAATCCTCCAAATGAGAAATTTGATCCGTCTACAAAGTTAGTATTATTACTGTCCATAAATGGATTTGAGAACGCACTTATATTTTGGGTGGTATATTCCGCCCCAACAAACCATCTTCTTGGTTGCCCAATTCCTGCTCCAAAAGACAGACGTGACGGCATCGTCAAATCGGTTTCATCCAATCCCTGCGATTCCAAATCGGCCTCAAGACTTGTTCCATCTCCAGTTAATATCGTTCTGGTATTTTTCGA
Source organism: Mangrovimonas sp. sgz306409 (assembly GCF_059735265.1). Taxonomy (NCBI): domain Bacteria; kingdom Pseudomonadati; phylum Bacteroidota; class Flavobacteriia; order Flavobacteriales; family Flavobacteriaceae; genus Mangrovimonas; species Mangrovimonas sp. sgz306409. Next base: position 328,091 of record NZ_JCAPEU010000002.1, on the reverse strand, counting down.
AGTCAAGCTCCCTTCTGGCGCATAGGTTAAAGAGGTTACCAATTCAAACTTTTCCTTAATCATGGTTTTATAGGTCACTCCAAAATTCACCGTAAACCCACTTAAATTGGAACGGTTTCTCTCTAAAGTAGGATATTGGATATAATCTCCTTCATCAAAGAAATACTCCTGAACGTTATTTCTAACATTTCCAAAGTTATAACTTAAATCAACACCAACACTCAATTTTGGCGTCACAGCATATCCCAGACCAAGATAAGTTCTATTTAAACCACCTTCTCCTGTATATTTATTGGTGATATTCCCCTCTTCATCTTTAGACTGAATTTTATAACCCACCGATGTATAAGGCAACAAACCAAAGCCAAAACCAAATTTCCCCATTGGGATAGACATGGCCAAATAGTCAAAAGTGGTTGCAGAAGATCTATCGCTTCCACTATCACTTTGCAAATTCAAACTTTGTTGGCTTCCGGCAAGGGCAAATTTCACTGGACGGCTTTCCTCTTTAAATGACTTTAGGTTTGGGGTAGCGTAACTTGCAGGGTTTCTTAAATTAACATGGATACTATCGGTATAAATACTCAAGCCTCCCATACTTCTGTTTTCCACAGTTCCTTTGAACTTTAAACTTCCAATTCCAAAAAACGAATAGGGTGAAACTGTACCTTGTTGTGCATGTAACTGCAATGCAAAAGAAGCTATAAAAACTACTACAAGTTTTTTTATCATTTAGTACAAATTATATTCTAATATAAAGTTTAAACCTTCTAAAAGAAAATTAGAGTTGGCAAATATGCCATTTTTTAATTGTTTTGACAAGAAATCTGAGTCGCCACCTGTTAAAATAACTGTTAAATCTCTATATTCCTGACGATAATCATCAACTACTCCATTAATTTCTTTTAAAACACCGCCAACAACACCCGAATGTATGGAAGTAATGGTAGAATCTCCAATTAGCCCCCTAGGCATCTCTGTTTCAAGTAACGGCAAATTGGCCGTTAAATTGTTCAACGACTTGTAGCGCATTCGGATTCCTGGAGAAATAGCACCTCCTTTATAGGTGCTTTCAGTATCAGTAAAATCGTAGGTGATACAAGTGCCCGCATCGATGACCAAGACATTTTGCTGAGGAAAATTTTTAACAGCCGCGCTCACTAGGGCCACACGGTCTACCCCTAAAGTATGCGGCGTACTGTAGGCATTTACAAAAGGAAGCTTCGTATCGGCATCTAAAACCAATACTGGCAATTTGGACTGAATCAATTTTAGCATGCCGTTGTCCAAATCGCCTACCGAAGAAAGAATGCATTTCTGGATGCTTTCATAATTTTCAAAAAGACCTTGAAATTCGGTTTCAAAATGAGCAAGGTCAAAACTGCACTTAAAAATGATCTCCTCCTGCTGGAAAATGGCAAACTTTACAAAGGTGTTGCCAACATCGACAATTAAATTCATAGCCTAAAAAAGGGTAAAATTACAAAACAAGTATGTAACAGATTAAAAAGGCAAAAAAAATTTCATTCCTAAACCTTTAGAATTTAAGCTCTAAAAGCGACAAGAATAAAAGAATTAAATTTTTTCTAAAATTATCTTTGCGAATATCAAAATTGCCCTTATATTTGCATCCGCAATTAAGCGACTGGTGCCTTAGCTCAGTTGGTAGAGCAAAGGACTGAAAATCCTTGTGTCCCTGGTTCGATTCCTGGAGGCACCACCAACAAAAACCCGAACAACTTTGTTCGGGTTTTTTGGTTTTTAATGGTTTTATATTGAAAAGAGCTCAAAAACGCTATTCAATTTTTATTGGCTGCTTTCTCCTCCTCCTCCCTTTCCAATTTCTTAAAATAGCCCCTAAACAATATATTGTGCCTTAAAGCTTCCATGTTTTCATTAAACTTATCAGTCCCTTGTTTGATGTTATCAGCTGAGGCCTTTAAATCCTGCACCAGGATAGTGTCGTTTAAAATATAATTAAGGGTTCCCTCACTAGATTGAATATCCAAAACCATTTTATTGATATTACCAACAACACTTTCCATATCCACACTCAAACTTTCCATATTTTGCACTACGGTTTTTAACCTTTCTCCCGAAATAGTATCGTTCAGCAATACTCCCAATACCGATTCATCATTAGTTTTCAGAGTTTCCACCAAGCCATTTAATTTGTTCACGGTAGCAGACGCCCCTTTACTGGCTAGATTTAAATTGGCTATGGTTTGCTTTAATTCTTTAGCCATAATGGTATCATTCAGCAAGACCCCAATGGTCCCCTCTCCATCCACAATTCTATTGGTAATCTTTAACAGATCCGAAGTGAGGATTGCTGCATTTTCATTGGTCGTACTTAAGGTATTCAAAATATCATCGGCACTTATTTTACTATAAGACTCTAAAACATCGCCATTATCAACCACAGGAGCACTTCCCTTTCCCGGAACGATGTTCACCACCATATTTCCTACAAGGCCATCGGCCCCAATGGTTGCAATGGCATTTTTCCTGATGTGGCCTATAATTTTTTCATCCAAAGCCATATCTACACGTATCATAGAGTCATTGATCATATAGACTTTTTTCACGGTACCAATATCCAAACCGGAATAACGCACATTATTTCCATTCTTTAAACCATTAACATTTCTGAATTGTGCACTTATGGTAAATGTTTTTTTGAACAGTTCCTGACGTTGCCCGATAAGATAGACCGCCGCCACAAATAAAACAGACCCTATGACTACAAGAAGCCCTAATTGTATTTTCTTTGAATCCATCGTTTTCATACTTCTTCTTTAAAAAATGCCTTCACTTTTGGGTCTTTGGAACTGGACAACTCAGCAAAAGTCCCAACTGCATAATCCACGCCATCTATCAACAAGACCATCCTATCCGCAATCACCCGGGCACAGTCCACATCATGGGTAATAATTAGCGAGGACGTATTGTACTGCGTCTGCACTTCTTGCATCAAGATAACAATTTCCTTGGCCGTAATTGGATCTAACCCACTGGTGGGCTCATCATAAATAATGATTTTTGGCTGCATGATTAGCGTCCTTGCTAACGCAATACGCCGTTTCATCCCTCCCGATAATTCGGAAGGCATCAACTCGATAGCCTTTGCCAAACCAACATTTTCCAAGGCTTCTATCACCAACTTCTCTTGATTCTCCGCCCCTCCAAACTTCTTGGTATGCCAACGCATGGGAAACTTAAGATTCTCCCGCACTGTCATAGAATCGTAAAGAGCACTGCCCTGAAACAAGAAGCCAATTTCCCGTCTTAAAATATCTAATGATTCATGGTCCAACTTTGTAATATCGTTGTGCATCACCGAAATAAAACCACTGTCGGCCTCCATCAAACCCACCAAACATTTTATCATCACAGATTTCCCAGAACCCGACTTCCCCATAATAACTAGATTTTCCCCTTGATAAAGCTGCATGTTAAACCCGTTCAGCACGTGGTTATCACCAAAGCTCTTGTGAAGATCTCTCACCTCTAGGACCACTCTAGACTCTTCTATGTGATTCTGTTCCATCATAAATCATAGAAAATATCAGTCACCAAAACCGCTACAAAGTCGATAATAAATAACATTAAAGAGGTCACGACCACCGCCGAATTGGCTGCCATCCCAACACCCTCAGTTCCTTTATTACAGAAATACCCCTTATAACACCCAACAAGCCCAATGGCCAAACCAAAAAAAAAGGTTTTAATGGTTGCTGGAAAAATATCACTGAACTCCAGAGCATCAAACACCTGATTGAAATACAACATAAATGATACATTCCCTTTAACGTTCTCCACCAAATAAGAACCAAATAGCGCAACAGCATCTCCAACAATCACCAAAATAGGCAGCATTAAGGTGGCAGCCAGTACACGGGTAACCACTAAATATTTAAAAGGATTGGCTCCCGAAACTTCCATGGCATCAATCTGTTCTGTAACCCGCATAGAGCCCAACTCTGCTCCTATTCCAGAGCCTATTCTTCCTGCACATACCAAAGCCGTAATTATGGGGCCAATTTCCCTTACAATGGAAATCCCCACCATAGAAGGCATCCAGGACACTGCGCCAAACTCCATTAAGGTGGGACGTGTTTGCAATGTCAAAACCAAACCAATAATAAAGCCTGTAATAACCACCAACAGCAAGGAACGATTTCCAATATTGTAACATTGCCGCAATAGCTCTTTAAACTCAAAAGGCTTTTTAAATAACTCCTTAAAAAACCTAGAAGTAAAATAAGTCATATCCCCAACCTCCATCAGAAAGTCTTTCACATGCAAACTTATATTACTGGATTTAACCATATTACCCCACAAATATCTATTAAAGATATGAAATTGAAAGCATCCGCAATATGATGTAAGTCAATTATCAACATTGACAATTCTCATTTCAAAAAACCAAATATCATTGTATATTTAAACAATACTTTCCATTACATCTATTTTATGAACATAGGTTTAGTACTTTCTGGCGGGGGCGTGAGAGGCGCAGCCCATATAGGCGCCATAAAAGCCCTTGAAGAACACGGTATTTTCCCAACACAAATTTCAGGCACCAGTATTGGTGCTATCGTAGGCGCATTGTATGCCTACGGACATCATTGGAGTGATATCCTCCATTTTTTTAAAAAGTTTCAAATTTTCGACGTTACCAAGTACGCTAAAGGAAAACCAGGCCTTATTGATACCGAAAAGTTTTATGCTGAATTCAAGAACTACTTAAAGGAAGACAGTTTTGAAGCGCTACAAATACCACTTAGCATAACGGCCACAAATATTTTGGATGGCAACCTTGAAATATTCAACCAAGGAAAGTTAATCATGCCCATACTGGCCTCTGCAGCCTTTCCAGGGATTTTTGCCCCAGTGAAAATAAAAGACGATTATTATATTGATGGAGGGACACTCAATAATTTTCCTGCGGAATTATTAAAACCCCATTGCGACTGCATCATTGGAAGCTACGTGAATGGCATAGACTCCATAAATATCACCGATGTCAAGCACATGTTCCACATCATGGAGCGCGCCATTAAACTAAAATCTTTCCAGGAAGATTATAGTAAATTCAATTTGTGCGATGTGATTGTGTACCCGAAAGAGCTCAGCAAATATGGCACTTTCGATAAGAGGTATGTTGATGAGATTTTTAATATAGGTTATCACAGAACAAAAGAAATCCTAAACAACAATGAGGCGTTCCTTCAGCAAACCGCTGCCTTAGTTCTAAACAACAAACAATTGTAGCACGTACCGAAAATGAGCTATAAAGTATTGGCAATTTTAATTCTCGGAATCCTGTTAAAGAGCTCTCTTTTTCAGGAGAAAAATTTCCTTTTATCACAGTTCAATACCCGACAAGACACGATTTCCACCGAAAAAGCATGGCGGACTATCAAGATTGATCGCAATATTACCATTGAAAACTATTTTCAATATGTAGATTCCCTAGTAAAGCAATACGACTCTTTAACAAAATACCCGCTTACAGAACACCTATTGATACGGGCCAATCCCTGGGTAATCGACACCTTACACAACACCGATTACTACCTAATGAAAGCACGCGATTCTTTTATCTACGACCAAAAACAAATGATTGCCTTGCCCAGGGGAAATACTCTTATAGTTCCAGATTCCCTAACCGCCAAGAGCCTTCTTACGGCGTTCCAAAATACCCGCATAGATGTGAACATCCCCGAATTCAAACTCCGAATTTACGAGGGAGAATCAGAGCTTTATGAATTTCCCGTAAGAGTAGGAAGACACGAAACAAAATACCTAAGGATGTCCGACAAAATTGAAGATTTACGGACCAAAACCGGGGAAGGCCATATTGTAGCACATAATAAACATCCACGCTATGTCAACCCCGCCACCAACCATGAATATTTTGTAACCCGAAGAGATGACAACCAAGTCACTAAATTGCCCTTAATTCCTTTTATAGAAACCGAACTGGATGGCCAGAAATACGGACAAATGATCCACCCTACCACCAATCCGGTTACCTTAGGGAATGCCTATTCCAATGGCTGCATTGGCACCCGAGAATCAGACGCTTGGATTATTTATTACTATGCACCCATTAGCACACCTATTCAGGTGAGATACGATTTAGAAACAGTCAACAAGGAAGGAGACACCTTGATCTTAAAGGATATTTATAAGAAGGGAGACTAAGTAATTAATACTCATAAGAAAAAGAGGAAAACTCCTTAATATTCGATTTCAATGGTTAAATCATAAATATAACCATCCACTTCCTCCCAATATTTATGAACGACCTCTTCACCTTGAGAATTCTGAAACTCCTGTACTACTTGCCTGAATGAATAGGTCCCTTCATCTTTTGGAATAATTGACTTCACCGCCGCTCCATAATTATTATGCCCCGATGTACTGGAAAAATACAAAACCTTCTCGACGTTATAATGCTCATCTTCAGGATAAGCTTCTTTAGATAAGGTCTGAAATCCCACGAAAATACCATTCTTTCCAAATGCCACATTATAACTTTTATCGATGCTTACAAAAACTTCCGAAGGCCTTCCAATCTTTCTTGATGCAACAATCCACGGCAAAAGGGTATCCGAAACATTTGGATATTTAGTGTTTTTATTGGTAGAAAACAGATTTACCTTAAATGGATAATACCGCCTTTTTTTCGACCTCAGTCCAGTGGTATTAATTACAATACTTTTTATTCTAGCATTATCAATTGACAGGTTCTCAGGAAATGGCACGAATGTCAAAACCAACTGGTCGTACCCAAAACCTCCTACATCTAGATTTAGATTAAGCATTTTTTTATGATGTTTTAAAACTTTTCTGAATCTTGACTTTAGGTATATTTCATTCAGCCCTAATGCCTCTCCTTTCAAAGGGATGATCCTTTCGTCTTTCAGACTGTTAACATGAATCTTTTTACTTTTATACCCTATACAAGAAATGCGAATTGAATCCACTAAAGTTTCTAAAGGCATTGTGAACATGCCATTATCATCAGAATAGGTTCCCTTTCCATTTAAAAAATCTATATGTGCGAAAGCAACAGGAGCTTCCGTTTTCTCGTCTATAATTTCATACTTCTGTGCAAGCGACAAAGACGACACAAAACCCAAAACGCATAAAAATTTCTTCATAAGAAAATACTCTATTTAGTTTAAAGCAATCACTTCATTTCCCCAAACACCTCCATAAACTGTGGAGTATCTGCTGGAGTTGGAGCATTAAACAACAACACCTCATTGTTTTCATCCAAAACTACATAATGAGGGACAGCAACAACATTAAAAAAAGACCTTAAGATATCATGTTCATCACCAACAATCACATACTGGTTTTCAAGCATGCCATAAGCTTTCAACTCTTCTCCTCTTGCCATCCATTTATCACAATCTTTATCTATGGAAACATATAGAAATTCAACGTTTTTATTCTTTGTGATTTTTTCTCTAAACAAATGACCTTCCTTGATTTCCTTTACACAAGGCACACACCAACTAGCCCAAAAATCAATCACCTTATATTTTCCTTCATGCGATTCCAAAACCTCATTAAATGTCACCTGCTTCCCTTCTCGGTCCAACAACACTGCTTTATTTACCTCTTCAGTTAATTGTTCACCAAGACCGCCTAAACGCTCTTCTATTTTCTCTAAAACACCTTTGTAGGTTTCGTCATTTATTTTAGGCAAATAGGTGGCAACCACTTCCAGCAAATCACCTATATCTTCCGGCCTTATATGAGCATCATACTCAGAGATTATTTTAGTCAGTGCATATTCCTTGGTTAATCCTTGTAAGTTTTCATCAATTAGCTGCAGCTGATATTGCAAAGCTTCACTGGCATGAACCTCACCAAATTTCTCTTCAGAAACCAAATACACATACTTGATGAGAGCCAAATAAAAATAAGGATTATCTGCTTGGTCATTTCTATTAAACGTTTCCATAGTAACGCCTTCCAAAAAGGTAGAATAATCGGTTATAGCTCCTTTGGGAATCATGTTCCTATTGAACAACCAATTAATATATTCAAATCGCAACATTTCCTTTATGCTACTATAAAAGGACTGAGACGTATTTTCTTCTTTTACATATGTCTCCAAAACCTGCAACCGTTCTTGATAGATGTCTTTGGTTTGTTGTTTAAAAACATTCAAACCAAGCTCTTCATCATAACCTGCATAAGAAAATTTGGACTCAAAAAGTGTCTTGAAGAAATTGTAGTGTGCCGCATTCCTTCCTTCAAAAACAATCATTTGGTTTGCCAATCGATAACTTAAGGAATCCCCTGGAGTTACATAGATATAAAAAGGATAGGATTGCGGGTCATAACCATAAAACCGAAACAACTTTGGACCATCCAAATCAAAAGAAAAATTGAGGTTTTCTTGATTGGCAATTGATTTCAGTAAAAATGGAGGCTTGTTAATATCAGTAAAAGCATAATCTAGCAACACAGTTTTAAGTAGCGTATCCCCTGAATATAGGTTCACCTCGTTAGAGGCCCCCGCATACTTAGGCGTTTCTTTAATAGGATTACACCTAAAAAACAACAAGGCAGTCAATAAAAGTATAGGAATATTAAAAGTTCTGTTCATCAAATTTTGGTTAGTTAGATAAAAAGCAAAGCCACCTCAAGCAAAGGCGGCTTTACATAAATTTTCACTTTGTATTGGAAAGGCCTAGAGCAACTATATTGCAACTACCCTACCTGAATTTACGCCACAACCGTTTCCAAGGTCTTCACACCTTCTAGATAGGCTAGCATACGGTCTCCAGATTTTACCAAGCCAACACCTTTAGCTGGCGTTCCGGTTAAAATAACATCTCCAGGTTCAAGGGTCATAAATGAGGACACTACTTCAACAACCTCCCCCAATGAATAAATCATTAACGACGAATGCCCGGTTTGCACCACCTCGCCATTGATTTCTAAAGTAAAATTGATATTGCCCAAGTCCTGAAAGCCTTCCATAGACACAAATTCCCCTAGGGGCGTTGCGCCATCAAAGCCTTTCGCTAAAGCCCACGGCCCTTTGCTTTCTCTACTGGCAGCCAATACATCCTTCGCAGTTAAATCATTAGCAAGGGTAACGCCATCAATATAATCGATAGCCTCTTCACGAGATACATTCTTACACGTCTTACCAATTCTAAACGCCAATTCAATTTCGTACCAAACCTCGTTGGATACTTTTGGCAAATGCAAGGTCTCCCCCGATTTTAGGATACTACTTTCTGGTTTTGTAAAGATGACGGGCATGCCTTTTTCTGAAGGTATTTCAGAAGGATCACTTACATAATTCTTCCCTATTCCTATTATTTTCATATATGGTTTACTGATTAATTTTTATTGCAAGATAAAGAATTTCCCCACACACAAAGCAATAAACCAACCGCTAAAAACCATAATCCCCACCTGTTAATTTTCTCCTTAGAAACCAATTAATTACAAAGGAAATAGTATCTTAACACTTGGTTACATTTGTAAGAACAATCTATCAATTGAAGGAAGCACAAACAGCACACAAACCTACGCCATCCCCAAAAAAGAAATACCGAGCATTGCGCATTCTAGGTAAATTGCTTTTGGGTATCCTGTTGTTATTTTTCCTGCTCCTCCTTTTTGTTAGAAGTCCATGGGGCCAAGACATCATTGTTGGCAAAGCCGTGAATTTTATCTCCAAAAAGACCCATACCAAAATTGACATTGAAAAACTATTTGTAACGTTTGATGGTGATATTCAATTGGAACAATTCTATCTGGAAACCCCTAAAGGCGACACCTTAATCTATTCCAAATCATTGGAAGTTAACATGCCCCTTTGGGCCTTGATTACCGGAAAAGGGGTTGGAGTTGATGACCTGCAATGGGACGGACTGCGAGCCAACATTATCAGAAACGACAGTATTGAAGGCTTTAATTTTCAATTTCTGATTGATGCTTTTGCTTCGGAAGAAGACAACAAAACCCAAAAAGACACGATTTCCCAGCCACTCAATTTAGTTCTTGGCAAACTCAATCTTAATAATTTTGACATTGTTTATAACGATGCTGTAACAGGTATTGAGAGCCATTTTGTGTTTAGGGAACTCAAACTTCATATGGATGACACCAATTTGGAAGACATGATATTCAAGGCTTCGGAATTGACTCTCAGCGATGCCAAGATCAACTTTATTCAAACAGACTCATCCCCATCCAGCGAATCGGATAGCACCACACTTCCTTTTCTCGCTGCCGATAAAATTACGCTAAAAAACGTCATTGCCAATTACGAATCTTCAAGCAGCCATATAAAAGCTGAAGCCAACATTGACGAGTTTTACACCGAACTAGAGGCCATTGACCTTACTAACAATTCGTATAAAATTGGTGACCTCAACTTACAGCACTCCAACATTGTTATTCATACCAATACCAACAATAGTCCACCGCCACAACCAGATTTAAACACTACAAATTCTAGCGAGTTTAACTGGCCAGACCTGAATATTGACATTGGCGATATTGATTTTGAAGACAACAGTTTCGCCTATTTTTCAGGAGACAATAAACCAAAGAAAGACAACTTTAACCCCAAGGCCATCGCCTTAAAACATGTCAACCTCAAAGCCAACGACATCTTCCTTAAAGACAAAACTGCGGGTCTTGAATTGGAAAACATACAATTTCAGGAAGCCTCGGGCATCAACCTAAATGAATTTGGCCTAAAGTTAAGTGCCAATGACCAAAACCTAAATATTGAGCAACTCAACGCCAGTGTCAACCAAAACAAATTAAAGGGATCGCTTGCGATTAGTTATTCTGAATTGTCACAGTTCTTGAGCTCTCCAGAACTTTCCACCATCCACTTAAACCTACCCCAAATACAACTAGACCCTAACGATATTTTTAAATTCCAACCCAATTTAAAAGACAACCCCTATTTACAAACTGTAAGCCAAAATACAATAAAAGGGCACTTGAACGTGAATGGCACCTTAGCGTCACTGAACATTTCAAATCTTGACATCAATTGGGGAAAAGACACTCAATTAACTGCCAATGGCAACATTCGAAATGTCACTAAAACAGATAGCATCCAGTTTGACATTCCTTCTTTTTCGGCTGGAACTACCCGTTCAGACCTTATCAAATTTGTTGTCGAAGACTCTCTTGGCATTCAGTTTCCGGACAGCATACAACTTACTGGAACCGTCAAAGGCAATTTAAAGGATATAATAGCCAAAGCTGAGCTCAACTCCTCACAAGGGCTTGCCAAAATAGATGGTCATTACAACAATGAAAGCGGTTTATCTTTTGAAGTTGAAGCCAATATTGACCAGTACAGACTGGACGAACTCCTAAAAAATGAGGAATTGGGGCCGCTTAGTTTAAGCATTACAGCCGATGGTTCGGGAGACAATATCAACCAACTAAATGCGAATTTCGACGCAGTCATTTCCCAGTTCGCTTTAAAACAATACAACATTACCGATTTAAAACTAACGGGAACTATCGTAGACGGAAGCGGCACTGTGAGTTCGGTATATAAAGACGACAACCTCGACCTCGACCTTAATGCATTGGTCACTTTAGACTCCATTGCTCCACAAGCCTCGATTGACCTAAATCTAAAAGGTGCCAACCTCAATGCTTTGGGACTAATGGAACGGAACATCCGCACGGGTTTTCAGTTAAAAGCTGATTTCAAAGGGAATTCAGAAACATTCGATCTATCCTCCAACCTTACGGAAGGGGTTGTGGTTTATGACAATAAATCCTATTTAATTGGCGACCTCAACGCTATTGCACATGTAAGCATCGATACCACTTCTGTTGAAATCCATAACAAACTTCTGGATGCAGAACTTGCGTCCAACACCAACCCGCAAATATTTAGCAAGGCTCTAAAACATCATATTCAAAGTTACTTTTTTGACGATGTGAGATTGGTAGACACTTTGGAGCGCCCTGTAAACTTAACATTCAAAGGAACGATTAATCCTTCCTCATTGATGAACGACGTCTTTTTGATCAACCTCAAAGACCTTGACACCATTAAAATGGCCATGGATTTCAACGAAAGTGCTAAAGTTTTAAATGCGAATATTTCGGCGCCACGAATCAACTATAGCAGCTTTGAGTTGGATAGCTTGGCCTTTTCCCTAAACACCAATGTGGATAATTTTGAGTTCGACCTCAACTTTAAAGAGTTTACAACCGGCCCTTTGGCAATTCCCAAAACCAGTTTTAACGGCAAACAGCAAAATGGAGAATTGCTCTTAGAATTTTTGGCTCAAGACAATGATGAGACCCTCATAAATATCGATTCCAAAATCACTTCAAAAGACAATATTTTAGAATTGCATACAATTCCCTCAAACCTTACCATCAACAAAGAAGCTTGGAACATCCAAGAATCAAACTTCATCCGTTATAGCGACAAAAAGCTCGAATTTCAAGACTTTCAACTCCGCAATAGCGATCAACTTGTCGAGCTTACCCACCAACAACCTAATATCACCGAAGACCATGTGGCCATTAATTTTTCCAATTTCAACCTAAATGAATTGCTCAGCTACCTCAACCCAAACAAAAGCATTGCTTCTGGATATTTGAATGGTAATCTTGTTATAGTTTCTCCTTTTGAAGACATGGGATTGATTGCTAATCTAGACATCACAGAACTGAACGCCCTAGACGTAGATTTGGGCAAGTTAACCCTGGAGGCTACTCCACAAGGCAACAACACTTACAATTTCACCACTTCCCTGAAGGAAGGAGATGTTGATTTGGATATGACGGGAGATTATATGGCCAGTGAAGCGAATCGAAGCATAGATTTAGACTTAACAATCAATTCACTTCAAATGAAGGCTTTGGAAGGTTTTAGTCTTGGCGAGATTTCTGAAACCAAAGGCGAGCTCTCGGGAAGCTTTACTGTAAATGGCCCAACCGCAAGCCCTAATTATCAAGGGCAACTTAATTTTAAAGATGCTGGTTTTGAAATTACCAAGTTCAATGCTAGTTTTTCTATGGACAATGAAGCGGTCTCACTTCAAAATGACCTGATTTCAATGGACAATTTCACCATCAAGGATGCCAACAATAATATCCTTGTCGTCTCTGGTGATATTGGCACCAACGATTTAGCCAATCCTACTTTCAATTTAGATATAAAAGCAGACAATTTCCAAGTACTAGATGCCTCACGTGAGGATAACGATCTTATATATGGCACAGCCGTTTTTGATGCCGAGGCCAAATTAACAGGCGACCTTCAAATCCCCAAATTGGACATAAACGCTACTTTGGGCAAAGAAACCGATATCAAATACATCATGCCTTCAGCTTCCGTAAATATGGAGCAGCGTGATGGCGTGGTCATTTTTGTAAACCGCGACAATCCCGATGCCATCCTTACCCAAAAAGAAGAAAAAACCGCTACTGTTAAAGGCTTTGATGTCAAAGCCCTTATCAAGGTGGCCGAAGAGGCCGCCGTTACCATTATTATCAATGAAAGCACCAACGACAACTTTATGGTTTCGGGTGAAGGTGACTTTAATTTTACGATGAAACCCAACGGACAAATGAATCTTTCGGGAGTCTATGACGTCACAGATGGCCATTATGAAATGAGCCTGTATAATTTGGTGAACCGCAAGTTTGAACTTACTCCAGGAAGTCGCGTGACTTGGTCCGGGGATCCTTTTGATGCCCAACTGGACATTCGTGCCATGTACCAATTAAAAACTTCGGCGGGACCTTTAATGGCTTCCCAAACTTCCAACGCCGATCCTTCGGTGAAAAGCAAATACCGAGAAGTATTGCCTTTTGAAGTATTTCTGAATATTGATGGCGAATTGATGAAACCTGTCATTTCCTTCGATATCGACATGCCGGAAGACGAACAGGGAGCCATTGACGGGCAGGTGTACGGACGTATCCAACAAGTGAACCGACAGGAAGAGGAACTCAACAAGCAAGTGTTTTCACTGTTGGTTTTGAACCGCTTTTACCCAGAACCCGGCAGTGACGGAAGCTCAGGTGGAATGGCCACAATCGCACGGGATAACCTCAACGATGCCGTATCCGATCAGCTAAATATGTTTTCAGACAAGCTTTTGGGAAATACCGGTTTCGAACTCAATTTTGGCTTGGACAGTTTCACCGACTATCAGGGCAGTACACCACAAGACCGCACCCAATTGGACATCGCCGCGCAGAAAAAACTGTTCAACGACAGGCTAACAGTACAGGTGGGAAGCGAAGTTGACATACAGGGTAGCAACCCCGAAGACGAGGAAGCCCCAATCATCGGGAATGTAACGCTGGAATATATGCTCACCAAAAATGGCCGCTATAGAATAAAAGGATTTAGACGCAATGAATTTGAAAATGTGATTGATGGCCAAACCATGGTAAGCGGCATTGCCTTAATTTTCACCTTGGAATTTAATAAATTCAGTGAGTTTTGGCACGCCCTTGTGCATCCACAACCTAAAGAGGACGAAAATGAAAAGAATGAGAATACAAAAACAGAAACCGACAACTAAAACATAAAGTATAGTATCCACTTGAACACGATTTCAAAATATCGCCACTACTATATCCTTCTTTTATCCATTTGGATGGTTCAATCCTGCTCTATTACAAAGCACATTCCTGAAGGTGAACATCTTTACACCGGCGCCACGCTTTCAATGGAATCGGATTCTACAATTACCAACGAACCCCTACTCAAGGAAGAATTGGAAAAAGTGCTTTTGCCCGAGCCTAACTCCACCTTTTTAGGGATGCACCTAGGCTTATACTATTATTACAAAATGCAAAAGAAACATCCCGGATTTATCAACCGGTGGTTATACAAAAAATATGGAGAGGAGCCTGTCTACCAATCGGATGTTGAAACTTCCGAAGTACGGGATCTTATCTTAAACCGATTGGAAAACCGTGGTTTCTTTTACAGTAGTGCCGATTCGGAAATAACCGAAGAAGACTACAAAAGTTCTGTCCATTATACTGCCAGAATTGCACCACCTTATACCATGGAACGCTATGAATTAGATTCGTTCTCAGACCCCATCCATTCCGAAATTGCAAAAACCCTTAACAACACCCCATTTAAAAAAGGCATGCGTTTTGACCTTTCCAATTTTGAATTGGAGCGCAGTAGAATTGATGCCGAACTAAAGCAAAAAGGCTATTATAACTTCAACTCTCAATTTTTAATTTTTGAAGCAGACACCAATCGTTACAAAAACAAACGCTTCGATCTTTATCTGCGACTGAAAAAGGAAGTACCTCAAAAGGCTCAAGTTCCTTACAAAATCACCAAGGTGAACATCTACTCCAATTATGATTTGGCGAAGGACTCTTTGGTTTCAAACCCTACAAGGTTCAACAACAAAAATTTTATAGAAACCGAAGCGTTTTTCAAACCAAAATACCTCGACCCATTCGTCACTCTAGAAGAAAGCCAACTTTACAACCCACAAAACTCCAGAAATACTGCCAGACGACTCTCTACCATAGGCGCCTATAAATATGTGAACATTCAGTACAAAGAAATAGACTCGCTCACCAATGATTCCCTAGGACATTTACAGGCCGACATTTATTTATCGCCGTTGAACAAACGAAGTTTAAGAACCGAACTGCAGGCCGTGTCCAAATCCAATAATTTTGCAGGCCCTGCTTTGGCCATTACCTATACCAACCGCAACATTTTTAGCGGCGGCGAAACCTTTAGTGTGAGTGGGAAATTAGGATTTGAAAAGCAAATTGCCAGCGGCAACAGCAACAGTCTTAACAGTACCGAATTGGGCATTAAAAGTGAACTTGTGGTACCACGCATGCTTTTCCCCATAAAATTTGACGACAATTATTTTAAATACTCCATCCCAAAAACCAAAACCTCATTGGGCATTGATTATTTAAGCCGAAGTAATTTGTACGCCTTATTATCTGGCAATGTAAAGTTTGGATATACTTGGGATGCCAACAAGTTTGTGACGCACGAAATCAATCCTGTCACGGTCAACTACACCCAACTTTTGAACACTTCCCCAGAATTTGAACAGATTCTGGATGAAAACCCTTATTTACAGGAAAGTTTTGACCAAGAGTTTATTTCGGGGCTTATGTATTCCTTTACATACAATGGCATGGTGAATAACAAAGATAAACACCAATTTTATTTTAATGCCACTTTTGACATTGCAGGAAATTCGATTAGTTTATTTGGAAAAGATCAAGGCGCCAATCAACCCAAAACCTTTTTGGGGCTCGCCTATGCACAATACGCCAAACTGGATCTGGATTTTCATTACCATTTGGACATAGGAAAACAACAGGTGATTGCCACTAGATTGTTTGGCGGCTATGGATTGGCCTATGGAAATTCAAACATCCTCCCCTTTGTGAAACAATATTATGCAGGAGGGCCTTATAGCGTTAGAGCTTTTAGAATACGCTCTTTGGGCCCAGGAACTTTTAGTGAAGAAACCGATAACGATGATACTTATTTAGATCAAGCTGGAAACATCAGGTTGGAAGCCAATATTGAATATCGCTTTCCTATTATTTCCTTCTTAAAAGGAGCCGTTTTTGTGGATGCCGGTAATATTTGGAATTCCAAAGAAAATGAAACCCTTCCCGGAGGGAAATTCAGTAGTTCGTTTATCAATGAATTGGGAATGGGAGCCGGCATTGGCGCTCGAATTGATATCCAAGGCTTTGTGGTTAGATTTGATTTGGCAGCACCATTCCACGACCCATCCCTACCCGAAGGCGAACGCTACGATTTTAGAATTGACGAGCCTATTTTCAACTTCGCCATTGGCTACCCTTTCTAACTATTAACATTAATCTTTTCGCAACAGGGCATCTACCCCCATTTCATGTTCATCCTTCACTTTCATCAATGCTTTTGTAGGCGGTTCGAGATTATAATCTGTAATCAACAGCTTCCATGAAGCTTTTAAACGCAGTCCATCCTTTTCCTTGCTAAATTCCAACGGAATACTTACCTCCTTGGAAGTACCCGCTAAGGTAAACGTACCTCGGGCAGTAATGGTTTGCGTACCTAAAGATTCCACATCCAAAGGTTGCTCCAAGGTTCCTTTAAAGGTCACATAGGTATATTCCTTGCTTTTTAACAACTCAAACATGTGTTCATTTCGTTTATTGATTCCTGTATCTATGGAACTCACAGCTACATGAAACTCAAATTCCCCGGTATCAACATCCAAATGTCCTTTTAATTCTTTAGACTCCCCCGTATAAGAGTTAATGGAAATTTTCGCCTTGAAGAAAGCTGTTCCATTGGTCACATCATAGGTCTGGGATTTCATACCATAACTGCTGCACAACAAGAATCCTATCAACAGTATACGTAGGGTTTTAACACATAGTTTCATAATACATTTTTGAAAAATTGCTTTATTAAAGTTACGCATAATTAGCTAAAAAAGAGACACTAAAAACAGCCTTAGCCTTATACAATAATCCATCGACTGGAAACACATTACAAATACAGGAAGCTGTGGCTTCCCTTACACAAACACCCCTTCATTTAACCCAAACTTCACTGCTGTAAAAATTGCGCAACAAGCATGAATACCAACACGCAAATATCTTAATTTAAACAACTCAAACTATTTATTGTCAAACATTTACATTAAATTTATAATAACAATCTCAATAAACATAGCACCGTAACAACCACGAACAAATGCATGAACCTTTAATATTACTGTCTATGAAACGCTTTATTACCCTTGTATTAGCTCTCTTATTAAGTAGCTCTAATCTTATTGGACAGCCTACGGATATTGCTACAGATTTAAGCACTCCCTACAGATTGGCCATTCACGGCAACGACTTGTATTTTACCCAACTCACGGGTAATACCATTTCCAAAATAGATTTAAGCGCTGCAGAACCAGTAGCAGTGACCACATTTTTGTCCGGATTGAATACCCCTAAGGATCTCATGATTATTGGAAACGACCTTTATTTTACGGTTGCCAGTAAAATTTCCAAAATAGACCTTACTGATGCCTCCCAAACCATAATTGACATTGCAACAGGCCTTAATGGTCCTGATGGGCTAACTTTATATGGTAACGACCTCTATTTTTCCACAGGCAATAAAGTTGCCAAAATAGTTTTAAACGCTACTAATCCAACTGTAACGGATGTGGCAACAGGCTTTGAAACTCCAACGGATCTATTATTAAACGGCTCCAATTTATTTGTTGCAGAGCAATACGGCGATAAAGTTTCCAAAATAGATCTGAGCACATCACCACCAACAGTAACTGACCTTGCCACTGGATTGGGAACACCTGTGGGGCTATTGTTGCATGCAAACAACCTTTATATTGCCAATTTCTTTGGGTCTTCCATAACTAAAATATCACTCAATGATGCCACACCATACGCTACCAATTTCTTAACTTCTATTAGTGGTCCATCCTCGATGGTACTCCACGATAACGATTTGTATTTCACTCAAGCTTGGGGCGGTATTATTTCAAAAATCAATTTTAATGCGCTTTCAATAACTGAAATAAGTGAAGTCTCTTCCATTAGTTTATATCCTAATCCAGCATCGAACAGCATCCGTATTTTGGGGCTAACAAATACTGTCCAATACAGTATTCATAGTGTTTTGGGCACTCAAATAAGTGCAGGCACCATTTCCAACAATGAAGCCATAGACATCCATCAACTGCAAAAAGGGCTTTACCTCTTGAGTTTCGAGAATGGCAGTACCTATAGGTTTATCAAGGAATGAAATAGCCTCTATACTTCCGCAACAATTATCTTAAAACAACAGCATTTATAAAAGTATTGGTTGAAGCCACCCAGCTTGACTTTATCATACATCAGAATCTAAAAGAACTTCGAGACCCAAAAACACTTTTAACAAAAACACCCTATATTAGGTCATTCAATTTCAAATCAACCAACATGGAATTAACCGAATTTACTCTTATGTGGCCTCTGCTTATAGGTGGCATTATTTTTATATTTCTGTACAAAAAACTCACCAACAATCCAGATGCCATCACCTGTAAATATAGAGGGAATACAACTTTAGAAGGCAAAGCTTTGGACAACCTAGAAATCGTAAAACAAGCCTTAAAAGATTGTCATTTCAAAAGTGTTGGTGTCGATAAGGACACTCTAAAATGCTATGCACAAACCTCCTTTTCCATGTCTTCCTTTTCAGAATATATTGAGGTAAGCCTAAATGAAGTAGACCAACATACCGAACTTCACTTCACCTCCATTTGCGCTCTTCCCACTCAAATATATGACTGGGGTAAAAACAAACGTAACTACAAAAAATTCATAAAGGCCTTACAGCCTTTACTGCCTCCAACAACACAAGATTCTACAACAGAGCGACTTACTGCCTAATAGAAGATTGTAAAGTCACACATATCTTTATTTATTTGTAGGAAAAGTTTCTATTATTTACAATAATTTTTACAAAATGTAGTTTATAACAGTATTGTAAAATCTTTTAACCAACCAATTCATGAAAATAACAAAACTTCTTTTTGTTCTGCTTTGCATTATCTCTAGTCAATTTTCCCAAGCCCAAGAGGACCAATCAGAAAACAAACAAGTGGACAAACCAGTTAAGTTTAATTTCATTGCCTCCTCAGGTTTTGGCTACGGCATCATAAACAATGAGAACGAACCCGATTATAATGTTATAATAAGCACCGGTGAAATCCTTTTAAATTACCGTTTCAATAATATTGTAGGACTCGCCTCTGGTATTGGATATACCGCTCTTAGTGGGAATTCCTTTAATAGTTTGGGTAACTTTAATCATACAAGAGAACTACTTAGCATTCCTTTGGTACTCACCGCAAAACGTGACTTCTCCGATAGATTTAGAATGGCCATGGAAGCAAGCTTATATGCTCAAACTGTACTTAGAGATGAATACCGTCACTTGGATTTCAACCAAAAAGACCTTTATGAGGGTTGGAATTTTGGATCCCAAATTTCTTTCGCCTTCCTTTTTGAAGTATTTAACAATTACTACTTAGGCCTCAACTACAAAATGCAAAGTGATTTCTCAAAATTAAGTACCACTAGCAATGCTACGATTCACGACAAACAAGTATTGTGGTTTAATAGTATAGGCTTTATTTTCATGTTTGATATATAAACTCGCGTATTATGGCTATGTTAATTCAACAAGGATAGTTATCTAAAGGGAAGAACTTAAAATCAAACATGAAATGATCCCTATAACGAACGGGAATTTACAGACACCCAAGGCTCTTCATTTTAAAGCATGATGAAACTGAAAACGTCTTCTTTACCTACCTTACAGGGATACTTTCTTCTAGATTTTAAAATTGAATAACCATATACCACAGAAACACCACCACCAAAATAAGTATTGTTTTTCCTACAACATTTTTTTATATATTGTAGCTAACAAATACCAACTCATGACACCATCAACAACACTTTTAAAAAAGCTATCCATTGCTTTTCTTACGGTAGGGCCCCTATTTTTGCCAAATCTAAGTACTTCACAAGTAGCGAATCAACCTTCTGATCAAACAATTTGTGACGCGGACAGTGACGGTTTTGCCGTATTCGATCTAACACTCAACGATGCAACCATTTTAGGCAACCAAAATCCATCCGATTATACAATTACCTATCATGAAACCTCTATGGACTCACAAAACGGAGTGAATGCCCTATACCCCAACTCCTATGCCAATTTTATTCAATATACACAAACCATCTATGTTCGGCTAAAAGAAAATGCAACTGGAAATTATGATCTAACGGAACTTACACTTATCGTATTTTCAAGCCCAGTCGTGGTCACACCAACCCCATTGATAGCCTGTACAGATAATTCAGGAGCATACGCAACCTTTGATTTAGAATCTAAAAATGAAGAAATAACCAATGGACAGGCCAACATTCAAGTAACTTATTTTAGTTCCTTGGTTGATGCCGAAGCTAATAGCAATCCTTTACTCTCTCCCTACACAACCTCATCAGGCAGTATGGAAACGCTTTTTGCAAGGGCCCAAAATACTTCCACAGGATGTTATACCATTACTACTTTAGAGCTGCAAGACATTGTTTGCATCGATACCGATAGTGATGGAGTTAACGATAACCAAGAGGATAGAAATCAAAACGGAGACCTAACAGATGACGATACCGATTTGGATGGTATTCCCAACTATTTGGATGACGACGACGACAATGATACAATCTTGACCATTAACGAAGACTACAACAACAATGGAGACCCTACAGATGATGATACTGATAACAGCGGTATAGCAGATTATTTGGAAGCCAATGTGGCCCTGAGCACCAACAACTATAACATACAGAACGTTAAAATATTTCCAAATCCCGCCGAAAATGTAGTTACTATTCAATCTTCTAAAACCATCTCCAGCCTATCAATGGTCAACATCCAAGGCCTACAAATTCCTATCCAGTTTAATCAATCATCTTTTAACAACAGCATCTTTAATGTATCGCAATTGGCAAGCGGTATGTATTTCTTACGCATTACCATAGAGAACCAAACATCTGTTATAAAATTGATGGTTCAATAACCCTTAGCAATCTAACATTTACTACATTAGTTGTTATGGCAAAACGCCTTGCCATAACAACTTTGTTTTTATAAATTGTGACCTTATTCAATCCAATGAAACCATGAAAACTACCAACCAAATTGTAAAGCTCACAGTAAAGCAACGAATCTTAATGGGTATTATAGCTGGCACAATGTTCGCTGGAGTGCTATTCCTTTTTGATTTATTTTTTGAAGTCCCAAATTTTGATTCTACAATGCTGATCATGCAAGGTGTTTTCTTTGGGTTATTTATGGGCATTGGCATGCCCTACATTACTCAAAAAACGGCCAACAGAATGATTTCTTGGAGCGATAAACACATTCAACTCCCCCTTTCAGCAAGCGAAGAATTACTTTTGGAAGGCCCAGCCAACCTTTACCGCGGTATCGAAGCTGTTGGAGGCAAACTGTTTGCTACCAACCAACAATTGGTATTCATTTCGCACAAATACAACATCCAACGTGGGCAAACCAATATTGCCTATAAAGATATTGCCAGCATTACACCTCGTAAAACGGCCAACATAGCCGATAATGGCCTGCGCATTACCACGCTCAAAGGCAAAAAATATGACCTTGTGTTAAACGAGCGCAACAAGTGGGAAGAGGTAATCACTCCCTTTTTGGAAGCATAAACCCATGCAATTTTCTTACAAAACAATACAATGGCATAGTGTTTGAGAAACCTCTATCTGTTGAAAAGCATGGTGCCTTTTAACCATAACACACCATCATTTATTAATTCAAAAAAACATGTTTATGAAACACATCACCATGGTACTATTGGTATTTATGAGTATGCTTGGCACAAGCTGCTCGACCGACGACGACAACAGCAGCGACCCCCTAGCCTATGAAGGCGAATGGAGCGGCACCTATACTGGCGCACAGGACAATGGCAGTTGGACCATGCAAATAAATGCCGACGGTACCGTAAGCGGCACCGCCTCATCACAAGTATTTAACGGCACCTATACCGTGAGCGGCTTTGTTCAAGAAAACGGCGACCTAACTGCAACGGTGGGAAATGCCAGCAGTGGCGCCCTATTTACGGGACAGTTGGATGGCAGCAACGCCTCTGGCACCTGGAACAACGCTACCGCCAATATGAGTGGTGAGTGGAGCGGCACCCAACAATAAATTTTCCCCAATACCCAATTGAAAAGCACGTATACGGTCTAGATTGTATGGGTGCTTTTCTAATTTTTATAGGATTTGTAATAACATTTTTCTATTTTGTGAGACCAATACATTAACCATCCCACACCAACCATGATACAAATACGCTATACCAAAGCACGCCTTACTGGCCATATAAAAATGGGCCTATTCTTTATCGCTTTGAGCATTATCCTTTTAATCATCAAACAATTTTGGGCTACCAACGAAGCCTATTTATCCACCATTGCAGGAGCCAATATAGCCACCGGCATTGCCGAGTTGCTATTGTATTATTATGAAAACAAGAAGCAATACCTAAGCATTGCCAATGGGCAGCTTACCAAACATAGCCTATTCCCAAAAACCATAGCCTTGGCCAATATAAGCACCATTAGTGAGGCGGCGGGCATTTATACCATTGCCAGTACCCAAGGCAAAATGAGCATCAATACCATCATCATGGACCCCGACTGTCACCTTACTTTGCGCCATGAATTTGAGAAGCTAAAAGCCCTTAGGGTATAGGTACAAAAAAGCCCAATTTTCAACCCATTTTTAGTCTCGTGACCCCTTATGACACATCACTGCTATTTTTAAGGGAGGGGTTGTTCGAGGTTTGTTCGAGGATTGTTCGAGAATGGTTCGAGGATATTTGCTCGGGAATGCCCCTACACCGAAGAAACCCCCAATCAAGCCCTACCCACTGTAAACACAGGGCTTTACAAACAATTGCCAAAAATTTCACTTTTTACCTCCAAAAACAGAAATATGACTACCCAATATTGGGGTGGTTTGGCTCTTTGAAAACTTGGATTTGTAAGAAAAAGAAGTATATTTATTTGCTGCTCCTTTAAGAAGTTCTTTAAGATGAAATATCCAATACTTTTGCATTTGGGGCCATTGCCAGAACTATCAAACCAACCTAGAATTGAAAAACATTAAAATTAAACTTACCGAAATTTACCTTCCATTTCTACTAGTAGCAATAGGTAGTTTTGCGTTCTACAATCTGTTTAGATGGATATTCGACATCAAATTAGGCATGCTTCCCCTTAAAAGAGAACAGCTGAAATTTTGGATTCCATTTATTCTTCCTTGGATTCCTATCGTTATTTGGCTTAGACGCAGAGTTAGATTCTTAAAAATAAGAGGCAAAAGAGACAACGGATATTTCCTTTATCAATTCATAATATCCTTAGCAATTGCAATCCCTATCCTGCTAAGTCAAGATTATCTTGAAAAAGCCTCTTTTGACTTGATTGAAATTAAGGGAGCTGATGAGATACACAACTTCCGAAGAGAAAAATATTTTAAAATTGAAAATTTCGATATAGACAGAAATTTCAATTCCTCCTATGTTACATCCCGTACTAGTGGAAAACATAATGAACATTTAAATTTCCAACTTTACATAGCCTGTCCTTTCTCAAACAATGACAATGTTTGGTATGGTGTAGATTACGAATGGGGAATGAGCAACCGAAGTAATGATTTTGAAAAAAACAAAGCATACCGAAGTTTTATAGAAAGATCGGAACAGGACTTTAATACCTATAACTTCCAAAATGTAAATTACTTTGAAAAACTTACCTATTCCGACGAAAGGGACGGTTACTATGAAGCCATAATGGATCGCCTCCCCGAAATCAATAAAAACAATCAGATCATTCTAGTTCCAAAAAATAAAGACTTTCAACAAAGACTTGGCAATACACTCCCTTTAATTTTCCGTTCATTTGGTATTGGAACAATCATAGTATTTTTCATGGTTATCATTCCCAAAATAGACCAAAAAGAGCTGAATGACTTCAAAAACAATAAACCTTTAAAAGATGACGACCTGTTGGTACTTCTACAATTGTTCAACTTTAAAGGTCCTTTTAAAGCTACAACTATACTTCTCTCCCTAAATATTATAGTATTTGTTGCTTTGACAATTTATGGACTTAACATTACGTCTCCAACTCCTAAAGAGCTTTTGGAAGTTGGTGGTAACAGAAGACTTGAAGTATTAAACGGAGAATATTGGAGACTATTTACCTCTATATTCATTCACTCTGGGCTTATGCATATTATCTCAAATCTTGTTGCCCTATTTTTTGGGGCTATGCTACTTGAAGGAACCCTTGGAAAAATTAAATTTTTGACAAGCTTTCTTGTATGCGGTGTACTTGCAAGTTTAAGCAGTATTTATTGGAACGAACATACCGTAAGTGTTGGTGCCTCTGGTGCAATTTTTGGGCTTTATGGATTAATGTTAGCGTTTACAGTTTTTAAAATTTATCCAAAAAACATGCGCAGTATGTCCTGGAGCCTTTTGGGGATATTTGGAGGTCTAAACTTATTGCTCGGCTTTATTGGAGGTATTGATAATGCAGCCCACTTTGGAGGATTGATAAGTGGTTTCATCCTTGGCATACTATTCATCCTGATGGGGAGAGAAAAACTATCAGCGTCTTTCTTTTAAACTTTAAAACTCCTGCAATCCTTTAACATTTAAAAAACAACTCCTATCAATTGTAAATAGAAATACCAAGAAATCTACATGTATGGCATAGGGATATAAAAAAATATCTCCCCAACATATACACTTCCTTCCCTATTTCTTGATATTTTTATAAGGCATAACAGTTTATCACAACGCTTTTTAAGCGTTTAAAGCAATGCTGCAAGGGCATTGCTATAGGTCTCAAAACAGCAACATATGGCAGTAAACAAGCATCTACATCCAAAGGCAAAATATGTTTTTTGTCCTTCAAAGCTATGGATGGCGTTACTGTTTTGTTGTTTGTATGCCACTACAAACCTATATGCACAAACCGAAGAACAACAGGAAGAGGACTCCTCAGACTTCACCCGACAGCTATGGGTAGATTTCAGGCCCTATTGGAATATTAGCAACAACCAACGCTTTACCTTGGAAGTTGGCTACCGCACCATTTGGCCCAAACATTGGCACCGCTTTGTGACCCGGCTCCATTACCAATACACAGCAGACACCCTGCTGTTTAAAGCCTTTAAACACAAAGAAACCCTGTATGCAGGAGCTGGCCTATTTTTTCTAAGTTCCAAAAACGATATCAACTCTTTGGAGATACGCCCTCACCAAGGCTATACCTTCGCTTTTAATTGGGCTCCGCGATTTGAGTTTGCCCAGTCCCTACAACTCGAAGAACGCTTTATGTTTACAGAGTTAGACGATGACGATGTGTTTGGGATGCGTTTGCGCTACAAGGCGAAAGGTACCATTGGCTTAGAAGGCGTTGGTTTTGGAGAGGAACAGGGCTTTTATGTGCCCTTGGAAATAGAATTCTTCTTCAATTTGATAAAGTCTACCCAGTTTAACGATGTCATTCGCATTACACCTGGCCTAGGATACAAAATAAATAAAGGCTTTAAAGTTGAAGCCAATGCCGCCTACCACTACACCAAATACGAAGTTTATGAACGTACCAACGATATTGTTTTTAGGCTGAAGGTGTTTAAGAAGTTTTAAAGCATAAAGCCCTACAGCTCAATATTTTTTCTTAATTTAAAGCTCACGCCCCTAGCAAAGAGAAACTTAAACAATCAATATAAATTAAGTACTCATGGAAAAAACAATTAAATGCAGGGATGTAGGGTTTGACTGTGATGGCGTTATCAAAGCCAGCTCAGAGGAAGAAGCCCTAAAAATGGCCGCCGAACACGCCAAAACTGTTCACGGCTTAACCGAGATTACACCCGAAGTGGTTGAAAAAATCAAATCGGTGATGACTTGACACTTAAGCAATAGCACAATGGATCTATCCTCTACACATTACTAAAACATAATTGCAGTGTAGTGTCGCCAATGTAGCAATAGCGCCATAATGATGGTGCTAAAAAGTGTCTTCCCTTCCTAAGCACATAATTTATTTTAACTATAGCATATAAAGCCAGTGACCATAAAAACGTGACTGGCTTTTTAATTTGTAATACCTTCGCATAAATTGGATACCCTAACTTGAAACAACCTGTGAGTACACCACAACTTATCGCCGTTTTGGAAAACCCCAACTATATCATGAACATTGGCACCGTGATAAGGAACGTTAATGCCCTTGGGGTAGACAAGCTTTATGTTATTGACGGCCTTAACCGCCTTGAAAGCGATTTGGAACAACTGCGCCAGCGCAAATCTATTCTAAAACATTCCAAAGGCGCGGTAAAATACACCCATATACAACGCTTTGACACTACCGATGAATGCTTTGACTTTTTGGAAAAACAAGGATTTTGCAGTGTGGGCACTTCTCCACATAGCCACGGAGTACAGCATTACCCCCTTCCGGAAAGCCCATTAACCCAGCCCCAATTGGCCATTTGGTTTGGAGATGAGGCCAATGGCCTAAGTGATACGGTCCTGCAACGCTGCCAATTTTGCATAAGCATAGATATGATGGGCAATGTAGAAAGTTTGAATTTGGCTACTGCTACCGGCATTGTGCTTTACGAAGCCTTTAGGCAACGTAGGAACATGACAACTTAAAGTTCCTATAAATCAGGATGCTGTTTATATGAATTCCAATACACACAAAAATTAATGGTCGATAGTTTTTAGGGATTTGTAGATGGCTTTTCCACAACAGTAGATATCTTTTTGAGGACACCTCAACATTAGGCTAATTTGTAAACAAAAAGACCTTGTTTACAAAATCGCTTTATTTTTTGCTGTTTGTCATGGCAGGAGTCTGTTCGGTAAACGCCCAACTGTGCGAAGGCAGTTTGGGAGACCCTATTGTAAATATAGATTTTGGTTCGGGAACCGCTACCCATGGTTCGCCTTTGGGCAGTGATATCACTAGTTATAGTTGGACCACGGCCGATTTTCCACAGGATGGCTACTATACAATCGAAAGCACCACCAATACCCCAAACACTTGGTGGACCACAACAGACCATACTGGAGGTGGGTACATGATGGTGGTGAATGCCAGTTTTTCCATCACCGACTATTTTTATAAGAAAACCGTAACTGGACTTTGCCCTAATACTACCTACGAGTTCGCGGTTTGGATCATGAACCTGCTCCGAAGTACCGACAACAGCTTGCCCAATATTACCTTGACCATTGAACAGGAAGATGGCACCATTCTCAACTCATACAATACCGGAGACATCCCCTTACAATCTAATGCCGTATGGAAACAGTATGGATTCTACTTTACCACACCCGCCGATATTGAAACGGTTGTAATAAGAATGCGCAACAACAAGGTAGGCGCTGCACCTGGAAACGACATTGCCTTAGATGATATTACTTTTCGCCCCTGTGGACCAACAGTCACCACAGCCGTGGAAGATGAATCCGGCGCTACCCTAACAGTCTGCGAAAACGAAACGGTAAACTATACCTTGCAGGGCACCGTTTCCTCCGGATATACCAACCCCATGTACCAGTGGCAAACCAGCACCGACGAGGGAAGCACCTGGATGGATATTTCGGGAGCCACAGCTATTAACTATACGTTTACGGTAAGCTCAACACCGGGTACCTACATGTACCGATTGGCCGTGGCCGATGAAGGCAATATCGAAACTGCGGGTTGTAGGATAGTTTCAGAAATCATAACAATTGAAGTATTGGAAACCCCGGTAGTTTTGACCGGTGAAATAGAGCAGAAATTTTGTACAACACAACAGCCCAATGTATCAGATTTGGAAGTGAACGGCTCGGCAGTTTGGTACGACAGTCTGGAAGGAGGCAACCAGCTTATGGAAACTGCCTCGTTGGTTAGTGGAGCTACATACTATGCTGCCCAAGAAACCGTAAACGGTTGTGAAAGTGATGAGCGTTTAGGTATTACGGTAACCATTGTATCCCCTACTCTTACAATCAATGATATATCGGATATTTTTTGTGATGAATTGAACGATGGCGTGGAAACCATTAACATCACCAATTATGAATCCGAAATGGCCACCTGTACTGATTGTGTCTTTACCTATTTCACCTCTTTGGAAGGCGCCGAAAATGCATCTCTAGATTCACAAATTACCTCACCTGAAGTCTATGAATTGACTTCAGAAGATGGAACTGTTTACGCTAGAATTGATTCTTCAGATCAATGTTACCAAGTAGCACAATTGAACTTGCTATTACAAAGTACTCCGGAGACTCCCTTAGAGGAAACTATGGTACTTTGCGAAGATGCCACACTTACCCTTGATGCGGGTCTAGGGTTCTATGACTATCTGTGGTCCACTGGAGAAACTACTTCTTCCATAATGGTTTCCGAGATCGGCACCTATTCGGTGACGATTACCCAAGATTTGGGAGATATATTCTGTTCGTCAACTCTAGACATTGATGTGGTACTGGGCAATGCCCCTACTATACAAAACATTGTCATTGACGATTGGAGCGATTCCCAAAATACCATAACCGTTAATCTTACAGATAGCAGTATTGGGTATTATGAATATTCTATAGATGGTTTTATATTTCAGGACAGCAATGTGTTTACAGACCTACCAAGTGGCGAGTATACGGTATATGTACAGGAGAAAAATGGCTGCGGAAATGCTTCGGAAGTGGTATACCTGCTGTATTACAGAAAGTTTTTCACACCCAACGGCGACACCTACAATGACACTTGGAGCATTGAGTTCACAGATGAAGAACCAACACTAACCACCAAAATCTATGACCGATATGGCAAGCTCTTGACACACCTAGGGGCAAACGATGCTTGGGATGGCACGTTTAATGGCTACATGATGCCGTCTAATGACTATTGGTTTGTGGTAACACGGGCAAACGGCAAAACCCACACAGGGCATTTTACCTTGAAACGATAACCAATCTGTTTTTAGTTCCTCTTAAGTTTAAGGGCAAATATGTATCTTTATGACGCTGCAATTAGAAACAAGAATCCAGGATGACTAACCCACAAATAAAACAGCTATCCACCGAAGCTTCAGAATCCCTATTAAACACCTTGCAACAACGCTTTGAAGCGAATAAGCATCGTCACAACAATTTGGAATGGCAACATATTGCGTCTAAGCTTCAGGACAGCCCTAGCAAGTTGTGGTCTTTGTTTCAAATGGAAGAAACAGGAGGCGAACCAGACGTGATTGATTACGATTCCTCTACAGATACTTACCTGTTTGTAGATTGCGCTCCTGAAAGTCCTAAAGGTAGACGAAGTGCCTGCTTCGACAGGGCTGCCCAAGAGTCGCGCAAAAAGTTCAAACCCGAACACAACGTCCAGGATCTTTCTGCCGACATGGGCATTGAATTGCTCAACGAAACCCAATACCGACACCTACAAACCTTAGGGCATTTTGATGCCAAAACCTCCAGTTGGATAGCCACTCCTGAAAACATCAGAAAGCTAGGTGGCGCCCTCTTTGCCGATTACAGGTATGATACTGTTTTTGTATATCACAATGGTGCCGAAAGCTACTATGCCGCACGTGGTTTTAGGGGCTGCCTTCAAGTTTAGACGGCTATACATTAGTTATTCCCTTCTCTGAAAAGGCTTTCAATGTTAAGAAATAGTCAATAAGTTGTAAAGCGCTTCTGTTGGCACAAACATTGAGAGAAGAAGATTACAATCTTAAAAATTTTATTATGAAAAAAGTATTGATGATCTTCACAGTATTACTCCACGGTGCCATAAGTGCACAAGAAAGTCCGCAGGACAACAACAACTTCCAAATAGACAAAGGTATTTGGAGCATTGAGGGGGATATTTCCTTGTATTTCACAAACAGTGAAAGCTTTCAAAATGACCATATTGAAAATACGGGATTTGGATTTGGCATTGCACCAAAAGTCGGCTATGCCATTAATAACAATTTAATTCTGGGTTTAGGCGTAGGGTATGACCATAGAACATCTGAATCCCAAAGAGATGATTATCCTGAAAGTTCAGAAATGACAATCAACCAATACAGTATATTTCCTTATGTCAAGAAATATTTTCCTTTAGGAAAAAAATTAGCGCTTCACGTTCAGGGAGAAGCAAAATATTTCAAATACATACAAAGCGTCAAAGACAGTCCTACCAGTGACAATGATAGACAAGAGTTGTTCATTGGCTTTAGGCCTGGAGTCAGCTTCCAATTGTCAAACAACTTTTTGATGCACGCAAATATAGGTGCACTTGGATATTCTTCTTACAAAAACACAATAGGTGACCAAGACAGTTCTAAAGGCAGTAGTTTTAGGTTCAACCTAGATTCTAACCAATTATATTTTGGCCTTGTCTGGCTTATCTAAAAAGCGTAAGGAATAAACAATTGTCAAAAATTCAAAACTTAATTTATAGTACAAAGCAACAGAAGCCACTGCAATAATACAGTGGCTTTTTTGTACCTTGTAATTACCATATAGAGCCCATAAAAAACTAAAAAAATGGTGGATATTGAACATTTTATTACCAGTTTGGAGCACACTCCTGCAATTCTCCAAAACTTGTTGAATTATATCCCTACAGACCTGTACAAACTTAGACGTTTAGAAAACAAATGGAGCATTCATGAGCAAGTTTGCCATTTGGTGGAAGCGCAAGCAATCCTGATGGCGCGTTTTAAAAAATTTGAGACAGAAGAACACCCACACATTCAAAGCTACACCCCTGACGCAAAAAGACCTCATGATTATTACCTTCAACAAAACTTGGAAGCAGCCCTCGAAGCATTCCCAAGGCTAAGAAGCCAATTGGTGACAATGCTTAAAGGTTTTAATGATAGCTATTGGCAAAAAAGTGGTACCCACGATGCCTTTACGCCTTACAATACGCAGTTGTTACTTACTCATACCTTGAATGTAGATCATGTTCATTTGTTCAGTATTGAGCAATTAGGATTGACCAAACCAGGCTTGGAAGCCGAAATCATGACACTTCCATAACAAACAAAACAACCCAAAATGATCAAAAGCAGCTACAACTCGATATTTAAAAGGCAGTTCTGGCATTTGGCCTTTCTTTTAGGCCTATTGATGGTTTTATCGCTGCTTTTTAGCAATCTCCCCGAATTAATCGAAGGCCAGCTTTGGGGGATTTCAACAAAAACTTGGAGCCTTTTGGCCATTGCCGTACCCATTGTGCATCAAGTATATGTACTCTTGTGCTGGCGTTTCGAACTATATTTTCAGAGCCTCTCCAAATGGTTTGGTCCCAAAGGGTTTCAACTTTATAAAATTGGCTTTGCAGTTCTTATCCTATTGCGCCCCATAAGCTTGATTCTTTTAGCCATCTCCAATGCCCATACCTTAGATTTACCAAGGTGGCTTTCGCTGGCAGGATCCCTCATCCTGTTTATTCCTGCAGCGTATTTATTTTATTCCGTAAAAACTTATTTTGGAATGGATAGAGCCTTTGGCATTGACCACTTCTACCCCGAGCAATACAAAAACACGCCCATAGTAAGCCAAGGAATTTTTAAATACACCAGCAATGGTATGTATGTTTTTGGTTTCTTTCTACTTTGGATTCCTGGCTTCCTTTGGGAATCGAAGACGGCCTTATGGCTTGCCTTCTTCAATCATTTATACATTTGGGTACATTACTACACTACGGAGAAACCTGATATGGTAAAAATCTATGGTTAAAAACCCGTCTAATAAAAAAAGGCCAACCCTAAGGTCAGCCTCTTTCATTCTAATTAAAGGAACTATTTATTTATAGATCAAATCAAAGCGATCCAACTTCATTACCTTATCCCAAGCTGCCACGAAGTCTTTTACAAACTTAGCTTCAGCATCGGCACTTCCGTATACTTCTGCCAAGGCTCTCAACTCAGAGTTAGAACCAAAGATAAGGTCGGCACGAGTAGCAGTATACTTCAACTCACCAGTAGCTCTGTCCCTTCCTTCGAAGGTTTCTTTGGTGTCGTCGATAGCTTTCCACTCAGTGCTCATATCCAATAGATTTACAAAGAATCCATTGTTTAATTGTTCATTGCTATCAGTGAAAATTCCGTGCTTAGAACCGTCATAGTTAGCACCCATAGCTCTCATTCCACCAACCAATACAGTCATTTCAGGAGCTGTAAGGGTTAACAATTGTGCTTTGTCCACCAACAATTCTTCTGTTGAAATGGTGTATTGCGTTTTCAAGTAGTTACGGAATCCGTCAGCCATTGGCTCCAACAATCCGAAAGATTCTACATCTGTTTGGTCTTGAACGGCATCCATACGTCCAGGTACAAATGGTACGTTTACGCTATGTCCTGCGTTAGCCGCTGCCTTCTCAACTCCTGCTGCTCCAGCCAATACAATTAAATCGGCCATAGATACTTTCTTAGCTCCAGACTTAGCATTGAATTCCGCTTGAATGTTTTCAAGAACTCCCAATACTTTAGCCAATTGCTTAGGGTTGTTTACTTCCCAATCTTTTTGAGGCGCCAATCTAATTCTCGCACCGTTGGCACCACCTCTTCTGTCTGAACCTCTATAGGTAGAAGCAGAAGCCCAAGCAGTCGTTACCATTTCGTTAATCGTCAATCCTGAGCTAAGGATGCTAGCTTTCAAGCTTTCAATATCTTTTTTGTTGATCAATTCGTGGTTAACCGCAGGGATTGGATCTTGCCAAATCAAATCTTCAGTTGGCGCTTCAGGACCTAAATACGTCGTTTTTGGCCCCATATCTCTGTGGGTCAACTTAAACCATGCACGTGCAAAAGCTTCGTTGAATGATTCTGGGTTCTCATAGAATTTTCTAGAAATCTTTTCAAAACTAGGATCCATTCTTAAAGATAAATCGGTAGTGAACATAGTAGGCTTGTGTTTCTTTTCAGAATCGTAAGCATCTGGCACCATCATTTTAGGCTCTCCTTTGGCTACCCATTGGTGACCTCCAGCTGGACTTTTAGTCAATTCCCACTCATTTTCAAACAAGCTGAAGAAGAACATATGACTCCATCTTGTAGGCGTAGCAGTCCACGTTACTTCCAAACCAGAAGTAATGGCATCGGCACCTTTTCCAGACTTATAAGAACTCTTCCATCCAAAACCTTGCTCCTCGATTCCAGCACCTTCTGGATCTGCCCCTACGTGAGATGCAGGTCCTGCTCCGTGTGCTTTACCTAAAGTGTGTCCACCAGCGATAAGCGCTACTGTTTCCTCTTCATTCATTCCCATTCTACCAAACGTAGCGCGAATGTCGTCTGCTGCCAATAATGGATCTGGCACACCGTTAGGTCCTTCTGGGTTTACGTAGATCAATCCCATTTGTACTGCTGCCAAAGGATTTTCTAATTCACGTTCTCCTGAATAACGCTTTTCGTCACTTAACCATTCTTTCTCAGCTCCCCAGTATACATCTATTTCTGGCTCCCACATGTCTTCTCTACCTCCAGCAAAACCAAAAGTTTCAAAGCCCATATCTTCCAAGGCAACGTTTCCGGTCAATACCATTAAATCGGCCCAAGAAATCTTCTTACCATACTTTTGTTTGATTGGCCAAATTAAACGTCTCGCCTTATCCAAGTTAGCGTTGTCTGGCCAGCTGTTAAGCGGTGCAAAACGTTGTTGTCCCGCACGTGATCCTCCACGACCATCGGCAGAACGATAGGTCCCGGCACTATGCCAAGCCATACGGATGAACAATCCTCCATAGTGACCAAAATCTGCTGGCCACCAATCTTGAGACTCTGTCAAAACTTTTCTAATATCTCCTTTAAGAGCGTTATAGTCTAGGCTGTTGAATTCTTTAATGTAATCAAAGTCTTCCGCCATTGGGTTAGACAAGTCAGAATTTTGTCTAAGAATCCCCAAGTTCAATTGATTTGGCCACCAATCGCTGTTGCTGGTTGCCTTCATATTGGAACTACTTTTCTTAGTGGCACCAGAACTGGCATCCACTTGAGCTGTGTGCTCTGAGTTTCCCTGACAGGCAACCATAGTTACACCTATGGCTACCAATAAGGCACGTGTTAGTGTTTTTTTCATATCCTTTATGCTTAGTTAATGAGATTTTACGGTGCAAGAATACTCCATATAACAATGGCTAACACTATAAGTACCATCAATAGTTTTTATTTTACCATCATTAAAATCAATACAGATTCGTCATATTAAATAAGCCCCTTAAGCCCTAATAGTTAGAAAGCCCTTACAAAGGGGGTTTCTTCACGAAATACCTGCTTATTGTAAAAAAAGATTAGTTTTACAACCATCATGATTTTAAAACACATAAGTTATTTATGAAAACTTTACGATTAACCCTTGCTTCCCTAGCCATGATAAGTCTTGCGGGCTGTGGAGAAGACAAAGCGCAAAAAGATAAAACGGAATTCACAGTAGACCTCATTAAAGAGAATTCAGATAAAGCCAATGCCTTTTTTGATAAAAGTTTCGATCTTGGCCTTGATCGCTCCCCAATGGAACAAAGTTATTTGGGCATAAAAAAAGACTACGACAAATGGGATGATATTTCTCCAGAACATTTGGATGAATCTCTGAAAATTGCCAAAACAGAATTGCAATACGCCAAAGATTCTATTGATCCCAAAGCTTTAGATACCCAAACAAAACTGAGCTATAAATTATTTGTTGAAGGCCTGGAGCACAACATTGCAGATTACAAATGGCGGTTTTACAACTATCCTATCAACCAAATGCATGGGATGCACTCAGAAATCCCTTCATTCTTAATCAACATTCACACAGTAGCAGATTCCAGTGATGCGGTTGCCTACATTTCCAGACTGAAAGGGGTTGAACCCTTATTTGACCAATTGATTAAGAATTTGGAAATTCGTGAAACCAATGGCATTGTAACTCCAAAATTTGTATTCCCAAGAGTCATTGAAGACTGTAAAAACATTATCAAAGGAGCCCCTTTTGATGAAGGTGCACCTTCTACCCTTCTTAATGATTTTGAAACCAAAGTAAATGCCTTGAGCATTGCAGACACTAGTAAAGTAGCCTTGATCAAAGATGCAGAAGAGGCTTTAAAAACAAGCGTAAAACCTGGCTATGACAAACTCATCGCATTTTTGCAATCTCAAGCTACCAGAGCTACTACAGATGACGGTTGTTGGAAATTCCCTGAAGGCGAAGCATTTTACCAAAACCGCTTAAAGCGCATTACTACAACCAACTTAACTGCAGAGGAAATCCATGAAATAGGATTGAAAGAAGTGGCTCGTATTCATGGTGAGATGCAAGAAATCATGAAAGAGGTAAACTTTGAAGGCAGCTTACAGGACTTCTTCAAATTTTTAAAAGAAGACGAGCAGTTTCACTATCCAAATACCGAAGAAGGCAAAGCGGAATATATTGCTAAAGCAACGGATATCATCAATACGATGCGCGGACGTTTGGACGACATTTTTATTACCAAACCTAAAGCTGAAATCCAAGTAAAACGTGTAGAAGCCTTCCGTGAAAACTCCGCCGGAAAAGCTTTTTACAATTCTGGAACCCCAGACGGGTCACGTCCTGGAACTTACTATGCCAATTTAGCCAACACCAAAAACATGCCTAAGTTTGAAATGGAGGCCTTAGCGTATCACGAAGGTATTCCTGGGCACCATATGGACAGAAGCATTGCTCAAGAGCTAACCGGGATTCCTAAATTCAGAAAATTTGGAAGCTACACGGCTTATGTTGAAGGTTGGGGACTTTACAGTGAATTCATTCCAAAGGAAATGGGCTTCTATGAAGATCCTTACTCTAACTATGGGCGTTTGGCCATGGAACTTTGGAGAGCCTGTCGCTTGGTTGTAGATACGGGAATCCATGCCAAAAAATGGACTAGACAAGAAGGTATCGATTATTATATGACCAATACTTCTGGTAGTGACCGCGAATGTGTGCGCATGGTAGAGCGCCATATTGTGATGCCAGGGCAGGCTACGGCCTACAAAATAGGCATGCTCAAGATTTTGGAATTGCGCAAGATGGCCAAGGAAAAATTAGGAGATAAGTTCGACCTTAGGGAATTCCATGAAGTGGTATTGACCAATGGAGCCGTTCCTTTAAGCGTGTTGGAAGATTTGGTTAACGAATGGATTACCTCCAAAGAATAATCAAAAAACAATAATCCTAGATAGAAAAGCCGAGATGTAAATGTCTCGGCTTTTTGTATTTTCATTCCTCTTTTAAAGCTTCCAAAACGGCTAGCAATAAGGGTGTACTTAAGCGCACTTTATAATTAGGATTAATATTTTCAAACAGAATATCGCCGGAAGTATTCAACACGAAAACGGAAGGCACAGGCAAAATATTTGTAGCGTCCAATTTGGTTTTATTGGCGATGTACATTTTTGTCATGTCAGGAGTTTTAAAACCAATACCAAGCTCTTGTATTAATTTGGCCTCAGGATCGGCATACACTTGGTAATTCATGGCATGCGTAAAAACTGTCGGCTTCAAATATTTGAAATGATCTGGGCTTATTGCAATTATTTGGTACCCCAAATCCAAAATTTCTTGTTCCGCCTCAGCCAAAGCCCCCAGCTGTGTATTACAGTAAGGACACCAGCCCCCTCTATAAAATACCAGAACAGTTGGCTTTTCCTTTATCAAATTTTGCAGAGACACTTCATCTCCATTAAGATCCAAAACCTTGGCTTTTGGAATGGTTTCTCCAATAAGTAGAGGACTAACATCTTCGGCTTGTTTAGGAATTTGTGACTGAACCATTAAGGTAAAACAACAAAATAGAATGAGTAATTTGGAAGTCATGTGTTATTTCAATTTAGTTTATAGGTGTATTATTACAATTTCCATCTTTGGTCTTGGCAATGACCTACGCCTTACATTTAGCAACAATTTAGCTATTTAATTGTTTGAAATTCGTGGTATAATGGATATTTTTGAAAGTAATAAACGTACTGCACATGATTAACTACATCACTGAAACCGTTGAGTATTTAAAGGAAAAAGGATTTGACGCTCCCGAAGTGGGTATCATCTTAGGAACTGGCTTGGGCGCCTTAGTTGACGATGTCACCATTTTAAAGGAAGTCAGCTATAACCACATCCCTAATTTTCCCACCGCCACGGTTGAATTCCATAAAGGAAAATTGATTTATGGAGAACTGGAAGGCAAAAAAGTAGTGATCATGCAGGGGCGTTTTCACTTTTACGAAGGCTATTCGTTACAAGACGTTACGTACCCGGTGCGCATCATGGAGAAATTGGGCATCCACACCCTTTTAGTTTCTAATGCTTCTGGTGCCATCAATCTTGAATTTAAGAAAGGTGAATTGATGCTTATCACTGACCACATTAACTTGTTGGGCAATTCTCCATTGGCTTTTAAAGGAGTGTCTCAATTAGGAGAACGTTTTGCCGATATGAGCCAACCCTATGATGAAGAATTGAACAATACCCTTAGAGCATTGGCCCAACAGCATCACATTAAATTGAACGAAGGTGTTTATGCCAGTGTATTGGGACCACAATTAGAAACCAAGGCCGAATACCGTATGTTGAAGATTTTAGGAGCCGATGCTGTTGGTATGAGTACCGTTCCTGAAATTATTGTGGCCAACCATTTAAAATTACGTGCGGTGGCTATTTCTGTCTTGACTGATGAAGGTGACCCCGACAATCTACAGCCTGTGAATATTGATGATATAATTGCCACAGCGGCCTTGGCCGAGCCCAATTTAATTGTTCTTACCAAGGCTTTTATAGCTTCACTTTAGTTCTCTTAGATTGAAAATAAATCCAAAGAAAATACTCAGGCGATTTCTACGCATCCTTCTGGGGCTGGCAATATTGTATTTTGTCTCTTTAACCTTTTTATACTTTAAACAAGAGCGTTTTTTCTTCAATCCCAAACTTTTGGACAAGGCCTATGCATTTCAATTCAAACAACCTTTTGAAGAGTTCAACATTGAAGTGGAAGACCATATTTCTTTGAACGCTGTCCTGTTTAAAACCCACAATCCAAAAGGTGTTATTTTGTATCTGCACGGCAATGCCGGAGCTATCCATGATTGGGGAAAACGGGCACCGCTTTACTTAGGTAATGGTTACGACATTCTCTTTGTGGATTATCGAGGCTATGGAAAAAGTGATGGGGAATACACTAACAGCGACCAACTTTTCAACGATGTGCAAAAGGTCTACGACTTTACCAAAACACATTATTCTGAAGATAACATTGTAGTATTGGGCTTTTCTTTGGGCTCTGGCCTAGCGGCTTACCTAGCCGCCAATAACCATCCAAAAATGCTCATCTTAAATGCTCCCTATTACTCTTGGCAAACCTTGATCACGGAAGAAATTGCACCCCCGGTACCTAAGTTTCTATTGAAATATGACATCCCAACCTATCAATTCATCAAGGATATTAAGTGCCCTATTTACATGTTCCATGGCACTAAGGATTTCTTGATTAAGACTGAAACGAATTCTCAAAAATTACAGCAACTCAACCCCAACAATATTGAGTTAACCCTTATACAAGACGCCTCTCATAATAGCATTCACATTTCTAAACAGTACTACGACGCACTAAAAAAGATCCTTTAGAGGATTAATTTGGCGATAAACAAATCGACCACTTCTATTACAATAAGAATGATGATGATCCACTCCAACCTACTGCTTTCATTGTGGTCCATGATATCTTTGAAAAGCTCCAAATTCTCTTTGATGATTTCAATGCGGTCGTGAATAAGGTTATAGCGATCCTTTAAATCGAAGGATTGTTTTAAGTCGTAGTTAAGTTTGTTGAGTTGTTCGTTTTCCCATGTTATTATGGGTGCATCAAAAATATAGAGGTTTTCGGAAATCCTGTTTTTAATGTTCAGTACCTTCCCAATAAAGCGTTTCAATTTGTTACCGGAAATATCCAATTTACCATTGGTCTCCAAATATTGGGTATGCCTATTGGTTTCGATAAGTAATTCTTCGGTAATTTCAGAATAACGGTTTAAAGCCACAGATTGTGAAGCATTGAGCATGACCAACCGAACCATTTCACTATTGATCTCCGGAAGTATTACCTGCTCAAATTCCACCTTCAAAATTCCAGCTTGAATAACCACCTCAACTTCTTCTGAGATTCTATCGTCCATAAAATCCCTACAGAAAGGTTTGATCTTCTCCAAAGCATCTTCAATTTCCTGTGAAGACATATTGAAAAAACTCACCATGCCATATTGGAAAATATAAAAGAATTTCGCTTCCGCCACACGATAGAACAGTTCATCACTGTCTGAAAACAACAGTCGCCAACCCAACCTATTCCTACACTCCCTAATCTGAATAGCCGCGGCTATTTGGTAGGCAATTACAGTATACATTAGTATTTAAAAATTTCGTCTGGATTTGTAAAACATTTAAACTCGACTGTGTAATCATTGGGATCCTTTATGAAAAATGATTGGTGCTCACCTAATTTCCCATAGAGAAAATCTAGTTCGGATTGTAGAAGCACCTCCTTTTGACTTAATTTTTGAAACAACACTTTCCATGATCGGCGATCCAAAATCACTCCAAAATGAAACGAAGGCAATACCTGCCCTCCGAAACTGTAGTTTTTGAAATCAAAATTGAAGGGGCCACTTTTGGTAAAGGTAATTTGGTGCCCAAACAAATCGATATCTACCCAATTCTGGGAAGAACGCCCAGCTTTGGCGCCCAATACGTCTGTATAAAACGCCTTGGTTTTACTAATACTCAAACAGGGCAATGAGAGGTGAAATTGAGTTTCCATAGGCCATTGATTTATATAAATTTAGAGTATTTTTTGACACACAGTACAGTTGCCAACAAAAAATAGACCTTTGAAAACACAAAAAACTTCTCTAAAACTAGAGATAAAAAAAGCTGCCCAAATTGAGCAGCTTCTTCTGTATTTTGAAATATTCCACCTTTTTGAAAGACCTTATTTCACAGATGAATTACGACGTTTTAATCCTCGTCGCTACTCTCGTCTTCTACTGGTAGCTCAGGATCTTGAACAGCTTCTGGATCGTTGCTGTCGTAATCTTCATAATCATCTTCATCATAGTTTTCCATCGTCACGGCAAGTTTGGTGCTTACTTTCACCAAGTACTTGGTATCCTCTGTTGACACCTCCACACATTCTACCCATTCATTTTTGGCATTCTTGAAAGATATAATTTGGTCGTCATCATATCCATCAGGATACTTTTGTACCAAAAGGGACAAAATTTCAGGGGTTAGCTTTTTAAAGTCAACTATTACACGTTTTCTATTGTCTTTCTTATTCATAATTACATGTCTAATAAATAGGCAAAAATTAGAGGTGCAACGATGGTTGCATCACTTTCTATTATATATTTTGGTGTATCAATATCTAATTTACCCCAAGTTATTTTCTCATTAGGAACGGCGCCTGAATAAGATCCATAACTGGTGGTTGAATCACTAATTTGGCAGAAATAACTCCAGAACGGGGTGTCTGTTCTTTCCATATCCTGGTACAGCATCGGTACCACACAAATAGGGAAATCTCCAGCGATACCTCCTCCAATTTGGAAGAACCCAATTCCGTTTTCAGAATTCTCTGTATACCAATCGGCCAAGAAGGTCATGTATTCAATTCCAGACTTCATTGTACTGGCTTTCAACTCACCTTTAAGAACATAGCTTGCAAAGATATTACCCATGGTACTGTCTTCCCAACCTGGTACAATAATAGGTAAATTCTTTTCGGCGGCCGCATACATCCAAGAATCTTTTAGGTCGATTTCGTAGTATTCTTCCAAGACTCCAGACAACAGCATTTTATACATAAATTCGTGAGGAAAATAACGTTCGCCATTGTCTTCCGCATCTTTCCAAATTTTATGAATATGCTTTTGAAGACGTCTGAACGCTTCTTCTTCTGGGATACAAGTATCGGTTACCCTATTCAATCCTTGCTCCAATAAATCCCATTCTTCCTGAGGCGTCAAATCTCTGTAATTTGGTACTCTTTTATAGTGGGAATGTGCCACTAAATTCATGATATCCTCTTCCAAATTGGCTCCTGTACAAGAAATAATCTGTACTTTATCTTGGCGAATCATTTCGGCAAATATCTTACCTAATTCTGCCGTACTCATGGCTCCAGCCAAGGACACCAACATTTTGGCTCCCTTGTTTAATTGTTCTTCATAACCCTTTGCAGCATCTACAAGAGCAGCCGCATTGAAATGTAAATAGTACTTTTCAATGAACTGTGAAATATGTCCTTTAGTTGTCGTCGTCATTATCACTAAATTTAGAAAATTTATTTATACCTAAACTATTCTCGTTAAAATTATTATCAAAATCTTCATCAGCCTCACTTCCTAAGAATTTATAAGACAGCATTTTATAATACAAGGTTGCACTTAAAAAGTCCGAAGCTTTGCTATTTTCATTTGGACAAAGCCCTACTATATTAAAACCAACCACGTTGCGCTCTTCAAACACCTGTTTCAAGAATTCCAAGGTTTCATACCAAAACAAGCCTCCTGGTTGTGGTTTGCCTACTCTTGGCATGATGGAAACGTCTAAAGCATCCAAATCGAAAGAAATGAATACATTATCAGTTAACTGATCGACAACGTTGTCCATCCAGGCATCGTCTACAGCCATTTCGTGCGCAAAGTAGATTTTTTCTTCATCCATTACGGAAGTTTCCTTGATATCCATAGAACGAATACCAACCTGAATCAAATTTGTAGTTTGACTCGCTTCGTACATGGCACAAGCCTGATTGAATTTGGAACCATTGTATGACTTACGCAAAGAGGCATGGGCATCGATATGCAAAACCGTAAGGTTATCGAAAAGCTCGTTGAAAGCTCTAACACTTCCAATGGAAACGGAATGCTCCCCTCCGAACAAAGTTACAAATTTATTGCGCTTAATATACTTTTTTGTGGTTTCATGAACAGCCTCTACCACGGCTTCCGGAGAAGCGTTTTCTGTTACTGGATTTGAAAGATAAATTCCTTGTTTGTATACTTCGGTATCGGTTTCTATGTCATAAAGCTCCATATGTTCCGAAGCATTCAAAAAGGCTTCAGGGCCTTTGTCTGCACCTATTTTCCCAGTACTTGCACCCTCATAAGGCACAGGGATCAACACAATTTTTGAACTGTCTAACTTGGAATATTCCTCAGAAATCCCAGCATAAGATTTATTGCTCATGGTAACCTAAAATTTTAAGTAAGTCTTCACTTTTTTGTTGTTCACTAAATAATTTTGTTGTGATGTTGCCATCTTCGTCTTTGTCTATTAATATATGTTTTGGCGAAGGGATCAAACAGTGTTGCAAACCTCCAAATCCGCCAATAGTTTCTTGATAGGCCCCTGTGTTAAAGAACCCTATATACAACGGTTTATCTTTATTGTACTTAGGCAGATAAATCGCATTCATGTGCTGTTCGCTATTGTAATAATCGTCGCTATCGCAGGTCAAACCCCCAAGCAATACGCGCTCATACGTATCGTTCCATCTATTTACTGGCAGCATCACAAAACGCTTATTGATGGCCCAGGTATCTGGTAAGGTCGTGATGAACGAAGAGTTGATCATGTTCCATTTTTCACGATCGTTTTGTTGTTTTTGATACAACACTTCGTAAATGGCACCTCCACTTTCACCAACGGTAAAGCTTCCAAATTCAGTAAATATATTAGGAACGTCTACTTCTTCTTCTTGACAGAATAAGTTGATTTGGT
Source organism: Mangrovimonas sp. sgz306409 (assembly GCF_059735265.1). NCBI lineage: Bacteria > Pseudomonadati > Bacteroidota > Flavobacteriia > Flavobacteriales > Flavobacteriaceae > Mangrovimonas > Mangrovimonas sp. sgz306409. Next base: position 284,625 of record NZ_JCAPEU010000002.1, on the reverse strand, counting down.
TAACGATTTCATCAACCATGTATTCGTAATCAAACTCAAATCCCAATGAATTTTTAATTGGGAAACCGCCACCAATGTTCAAACTGTCTAAGGTTGGACAAATTCTTTTCAAGCTTACATATACTTTCAAACATTTGGCAAGCTCGTTCCAATAGTAGGCATTGTCGCGGATTCCTGTGTTGATGAAGAAATGCAACATTTTTAGTTCTACCTTCTTGTTGTCCTTAATCTGCTTGTTGTAAAAAGGCACTATATTTTTGTAGCCAATCCCTAATCTAGAAGTATAAAACTCAAATTTTGGCTCCTCCTCAGAAGCAATGCGTATTCCAACTTTATACTTCCCTTTGATTTCTTGGGAAAGCAAATCCAATTCCTCATAATTATCGATAATTGGAATACAGTTTTTGTGACCTTCATTGATCAATCTTGCAATATTGGTAATGTATTGCGCTCGTTTAAATCCATTACTGATCACATAGGTCTTATTGGTAATTTTCCCTTCCTTTTTTAGGGACTCCACAATATCAATATCAAATGCCGAAGAGGTTTCAATATGAATATCATTCTTCAAAGCCTCGTTCAACACATGTTTAAAGTGCGAACTCTTGGTACAGTAACAATAGTTGTACTTGCCTTTGTAATCATGCTTTTTAATAGCAGCAGCAAACCACTGTTTGGCCTTGTTGATATTATTTGAAATTTGCGGTAAATAGGTGAATTTCAATGGAGCACCATAGGCCTCCACCAACTTCATTAAATCTATATCGTGAAACTGCAGGTTGCTTCCTTCCAGTTTAAATTCTTCTTGCGGAAAATAAAAGGACTGATTGATTAAATCAATATATTTTGTATTCATTTTTTATTTTAAAGTTTAAAGGTGTGAATTATGGTCTAATTCAATATTAAATTAAGAATAAAAAAAGAATATCAAAGCTGTAATTGAGCTTCGGTTGTAGGAATAAAGCCATAACAATGTTGGCTCACCAGAGGGTTTCGGGCGGAAGTTAGCTTTAAAATTCGGATACTCATCTTATGAGTTACTTTTGAATATGACTTCCTAATTTTCAAAAGCCCGAACATAAAAACAGTACTCATTTGTTCAGCTATAAGAAGTACAAATGAAATATAAAATTTTGAATTAAAACCCTTTTTTTAGAAAAAATTCTAAATTTTTAACTACATCATTTTCAGAAGATTAACCTCCTGTTCCGAAAGATGTTTCCAATGTCCTCTAGGAAGATCCTTTTTGGTAAGATGCGCAATGGCCACACAGTCAATTTTAATAATATCGTAGCCCAAATGATCAAAAATTGTTCGGATGATGGTATTACCTGTGTTCTTGATTTTTAGGCCTATTTGGTTCTTGCTTTGCCCTTCGATATAGCTTACTTCCTCAACGGCTACAAGCTTATCATCAATCTTAAGGCCTTCTTGAATTTTTTTCAAATCTTCGAACTTCAAATTCTTGTCCAAATCGATTTGAAACAACCTTGACACCCCATTTTTGGAATTGGTAAATTTCTTTACAACAGACTCATCGTTGGTAAACAACAACAGCCCTGTAGAGTTGCGTCCCAAACGTCCAATAGGTTTCACACGTGAAGAAGTAGCGTTGGCCACCAAATCCATTACGGTCATTCCTTTGGAGTTACTTGTAGTAGTAGCAAACCCCTTAGGCTTGTTCAAAAGTACGTAGGCTTTTTTCTCTGGATTTATGCGAGCGCCATCAAAGCGTACCTCATCCTCCAATTTCACTTTATAGCCCATTTCTGTAACCACTTTGCCATTAACAGTCACCAATCCCATGGCAATGTTCATATCGGCATCGCGTCTAGAACATATCCCTGAATTGGCAATATATTTATTGAGCCTAATCTCATCTGGATTGGAAACAGTGTTTGGTTTGGATTGCTGCTTTATTGGTGCATTACCTCTTGCATAGCTCTTTTTGTGGCTAGTTCTTCCACCTCTTCCTGAAGGTCCACCCTTTTTATCACTCCCCTGTTTTCTGCTCATGGTTACTAAATTTTACTTTGCAAAGATAGACGATAATTGTTTGCTTAAACAATTAAAGTGATTTTATCCAAAACCAAGGAAATATCAATAAGAGGAATGCTTACAACTCCCGCTAATATGATAACCTTCAAAATGTTATGCAAAATCAAATATTGCAATTTGGAATGCGAGCGCCATAACAATAATTGAAAGATCATAAGCAGTGCCAAACTGAAATAAAAAAAGTAGCTCATTTTACCTATTTGAAACTTATAGATAAGCAATAATGCAGGCACCAAAGTCAAGATTCCCAAGACCGTTAACATGAGTTTGGAAGCCTTTTCACCATACACGATAGGGATAGTATGATAGTTTTGTGCCAAATCGCCTTTAATGTTCTCCAAGTCCTTTGTAAGTTCCCTCATGGATATGATCAAAAATAAAAACATGGCGTGGACAAAGATAACATGCTCAAAGTTTTTATAATAAATGAAAATCACGAAAAAAGGTGTAATGGTAAGTACAGCCGACGTTAAATTCCCAATAAAAGGCAACCGTTTCAGCTTATGTGAATACAGCCAAATACCAAAAATATACACTGAAAAGAACAGTACTGCCTTAAACGATACATAGCTCGCCAAAATCACCGCTATAAAATTTAGCACAAAGTAAAATGAAAGTTTCGTGTTTTGACTCACCAACTTATCCAACATAGATTTTTGCGGACGGTTGATCAAATCCTTCTCAGAATCATAGAAGTTATTGATAATATAACCTCCAGCAATCACCGCCGCCGAAGCCAATACCAACATCAACAAATTCACATCGAAAATCACCTCCTTGACAGATTTGTCGTGGGCCAGAATGTATATAGAAGCCAAGTACTGGGCTACAACCATCATCAAGATATTGTAACCTCTAACCACAGAAAACATGCTAAAAAACTTTAGCAGGATATGTTTTTGTTTTCTGGATAGCATTCAGGGCTCTGTTTAAAAGTTATAAACAACCTCCAGCTTATGTCCCTTAAGTGCCTGTTTAGCCTTCTCTAAGTCTTCCGTAAATCCAAGAATGTAGCCTCCGCCACCAGAACCACATAATTTCAAGTAGTAATCGTTGGTTTCAATCCCTTGCTTCCAAAGGTCGTGGAATTGTTTTGGGATCATAGGTTTAAAATGATGCAAAACCACTTTAGACAATTGCTTGGTGTTTTTGAACAAAGATTTAAAATCACCTTTCAAGAAATCCTCAACACAAGCATCGGTATGTTTAATAAACTGATCTTTAATCATGTTCCTGAACCCTTCCTGCTTCATGCTTTCCATGAAAATATGAACCATAGGAGCAGTTTCACCAATAATACCGCTATCCAATAAAAACACAGCGCCTTTTCCATCGGTTTTCTGTGACGGAATTCCGGTAGCTTCAATATTGTCTTTGGAATTGATAAGAATTGGCAAACTCAAATAACTGTTTAAAGGATCAAGCCCAGAAGATTTTCCATGGAAAAAGGATTCCATTTCAGAAAAAATAAGTTTCAGCTTTAAGAGTTTTTCTCTGGTTAAATTTTCAAGAACCGTAATTTTATCTTGGGCATACTTATCGTAGATGGCCGCTACCAAAGCGCCACTACTCCCTACTCCATAGCCCTGAGGAATGGAAGAGTCAAAATACATCCCGGCATCAATATCCTTTTTCAAAGTTTCCAAATCAAAGGTCACCAAACTGGAAGCCATCTGCTCCAAGAAAGCTGAGAAATTACGTAGATTTTGATTGGATTTTTTAGAAGCTTCGGTAGGAACATCGGCCACTTTAAGAGCTCCGTTGTAAAAGTTATAAGGTATTGATAATCCCTTGGAATCCTTGATGATTCCATATTCCCCGAAGAGTAATATTTTAGAGTAAAATAGAGGTCCTTTCATTCGTTTAATGAAAAATTATTAATGCAAAGTTAATAATTAAAGTTTAGATGATTTTACTATACTCACCAACAACCTTAACAGTTCCTGAGATTTAAGCTTAAATTTATCAAATTCTTTTGAATCTAAATAATTTGTGGCGTGTAATAAATCCAACCAATAATCGGTTTCATTGGCTTCTTTCAAGCTAATCGACATTTTATTGGTGAAATCTGGCTTACTTTGAGCAAATTCGGCCTCCCGCACATTCGCCCCTATAGATGTTGCCGACTTTAAAAGTTGCCTTGACATAACAAATTCCTTTTTCTCAGTTGTCAATTCTTGATACAGATTCACTATTTCAACAGCAAAGTCGAAGCTTTTCTCTTTGATAGGGTTGGGTTTCATATGGAATAATATTAAGTCTTAAACTAAGTTTTGTCCCTTAAATTATTCATTTTTCACCTTTAATTCTCAATTAATTTGGCTCCAAAACCAATTTGGTCGCAAATATATTGCTCATTTTGACAATAGCCAACCAACTCGTCCTTAATAAATTCCAAAATTCGGGTTGCTTCTGCCTTCGGATACAATACATGTACATTCGCACCAGCGTCCAAAGTAAATCCTATGTGAAGGCCTGTCTTTTCCCTGAAAGCCCAAATCTTTTGGATGATTTCAAGCGTATTTGGTTTCATTAAAATGAAATACGGCATGCTCGTCATCATCATGGCGTGCAGTGTAAGTGCCTCACTTTCTATGAGGGCAATGAATTGCTTTAAATCCCCAGCTTCCAGAATAGGCTTTAATTTTGCTAGATTGTCATGAGCCTGTTCAAAACGCTGTGACGCAAAAGGATGGCCGTACATCAAATTGTGCCCAACTGTACTGCTTACCTGTTTTTCACCTCGATCCACCAACAAGATTGTATCTTGATAGTCCTTAAAATTATCGTGAACTGCATATGGATACTTTATTCCAAACAAATCAGTACTACCTTCAACCGTTTCGTTTTCTCCCCAAACAATCAAATCGCCTTCTATACTCCTACAGGCACTTCCAGATCCCAAACGTGCCAAAAAAGAGGCTTTAGCTTTAAAGTCAACCTCTGAAATTTCAGGATTCAATTCCCTCTCGATACTCATAAGGCACAATGCCAAGGCACTCATACCGCTTGCAGAAGAAGCAATCCCTGAACTATGAGGAAATGTATTGGACGTCTCTATCTTGAATTGAAAATGCTTTAAAAATGGCAAATAGCTTTCTACTCTCTGAAAAAATGTAGCAATTTTCGGTTTAAAATCCTCCTTTTGTTTGCCATCCAAAAACACTTCAAACTCAAAATCATCATGATTATCTTTGGCTGTATATGTAAGGGTGGTAATGGTTTTACAATTGTTCAAAGTAAAACTGATGGATGGATTCTCTGGAATTTGATCTTTCTTTTTCCCCCAATATTTCACAAGTGCAATATTACTTGGCGACTCCCAAGTCACCTTGCCATTTGCAACTTGATTACTGTATGGCTTTGGGATAAAATCGTTTGCTGTCATTTGCTCATTTTATGCCGACAAAGATAACAACTTTAGCATAGTTTTATAGTTTCTTGCGGTGGCAGTAACCTTTAATTTCCGTTCAAAGAAATTATTACTGTATTTGGCTCGTCCATAACCTGTAGCACAATAAAAATAGATGCAATCTCCTATTATGACAAATTCTTCATTGGGATAAGATACTTCTGAAGCTTCCGCTACCAATGTTTCTTCCGGGGTTTCAAATAGCAAGGTGAAATAGCTGTTTTGTTTTTTCTCTTCGGAAAAAGGGCAAGCATCAAAAACGCTTTGCAACTTCTCCGGTGACACCACCAAAACAGGGACCTCAAAATCAAACTCCGATTGAATGGCGGATTGAATTTTCTCCTGCAAATTCAAAAGATCGGTATCAGAAGACTTAAAAACCACATTCCCACTCTGGATATACGTTTGTACCTCTTCCAAACCGGAAGCGGTTAGAAACCCCCTTAATTGGGCCATGGGAACTTTTTTCTGTCCGCTCACGTTAACCCCTCTTAATAATGCGATATAGGTATTCAAAATGCTATAGCTTTAGATGCAAGGTAAGCCCCAGTCCAAGCATTCTGGAAATTGAAACCTCCGGTAACCGCATCAATATTCAACACTTCCCCTGCAAAAAAGAGTCCCGGAAACAACTTGCTTTCAAAGGTCTTAAAATTGACTTCTTTCAAATCTACACCTCCAGCCGTTACAAACTCATCTTTAAACGTGCTTTTGCCATCTACTTCAAAAACGGCCTTGGTAAGTTGTGAAGCCAATGCGTCCAATTGTTCCTTATTCAAATCTGCCCAACGGGTATCAGGATTGATATTGGCTGCCAACACCAACTGTTGCCACAAACGTTTGGGCAATTCATATTGCGTTAATTTATACACCGTTTTCTTTGCTAAGGACCGCTTCAAATCCTTCAACATTGCCAAGCAGTCTTCAAAAGATTGCTTTATAAAATTGACTTCTATTTGAAATTGATAGTTCTTTTCTGCCAACTCAAGAGCCCCAAAAGCCGAAAGTTTTAAAATTGAAGGCGCACTCATACCCCAATGGGTAATTAATAAAGGCCCCTCACTCCTTAAGTCGGAATCCAAAACGGCTACTTCCACATCCAAAGCCACCACTCCAGGGATGTCTGCAATGCGCTTATCTTTTATATTGAAGGTGAATAATGATGGTACAGGAGCAACCACAGTATGCCCCAAGCGCTCCAAAAGTTTCCAAAACTTCACGCTGCTTCCTGTCGCGATTAAAAGTTTATCGCAAACGAAGTCCATGTCCTTAGTTTGTACTTTAAAACCTTCCGTTTCACCATCAATACTCTTTTCAACCTCCAAACTGGTTACGTTTTGACTGTAAAGCACTTCAATCCCGTATTTTTCAGCCTCAGCTAAAAAACAATTGATAATGGTTTGAGAAGAATCGGAAACCGGAAACATCCTTCCGTCCTCTTCAATTTTAAGTTCCACACCTCGTTTTTCAAACCATTCAATGGTATCGCCTGTCATGAATTGATGAAACGGACCCAAAAGCTCCCTTTCACCCCTAGGATAATTCAACACCAATTCCTGCGGCATGAACTCTGCATGGGTAACATTACACCTACCACCTCCAGACACTTTTACCTTTTGAAGACCTTCCTTATTCTTTTCCAGAATACAGATTTGCAATGCCGGGTTTTGCTCAGCGATATTGATGGCTGCAAAAAAGCCAGCAGCCCCTCCACCTACTATAATGACGTCAAAATGCCTCATTTTTTTAAAGGACGCATTAAACCTTCTTGTGCTACAGAGGCAACAAGTTTACCATCCCTGGTAAAAATATTCCCTTTGGCAAACCCACGGGCGTTGGACGCATTCGGAGACTCAATGGCATAAAGCAACCAATCGTCAAAATCGAAATCCCTAAAATACCACATGGAATGATCCAAACTAGCCGTTTGGGTATTCCCCCAATGGGCCTTACTGGCATGCCTGTTCATTGCAGCAGCCAAAATATTATAATCTGAAATATAAGTCAGGATTTCCTGTTTTTGGGACAAGTCCAAGTTGGAACTGTCTCCCTTTAACTTGAACCAAACATTGGTGGAAGGTGGCAAATCCTTTTTATTGAATGGGTCTACAACCTCAACTGGTTTAAATTCTATAGGGCGCTCAATTTGCAAAAAGCCTTTGGTCCTTGGCGGAATGGCTTCCCCAAACTGCTCCAACATATCACTCCAACTTAACAATTCCTCTGGCTGTTTAATATTCTTCGGAATTTCTATCTGATGATCGTAACCTTCCTCCCTTTTATGAAAAGAAGCCGATAAAATAAAAATAACCGTCCCATTCTGGCTAGCTGTGACACGTCTAACCGAGAAACTTCCACCGTCCCTCATACTCCCAACATCATAAGTTATGGGCAATTCCAAATTACCAGCTTCCAAAAAATAGGCATGCATGGAATGCAATACTCGCTGATTGGTAATAGTGCGGTACGCGGCATTGATGGCCTGGGCCAACACCTGTCCTCCAAACACATTGGGACTCCCAACAGTTTTACTAAGACCTTGAAATTGGTTTTCAGAATTAGAATCTAAATGAAGTAATTGTAATAAGTCGTTTACTGAAGTCATACGATTGGCTTTAAAGACACTTGGCAAAGGTCTTAAAAAATACGCAAAACCCTACAATTAAGTCTTAGACTTCAGCCGGGACTGATGCATTTGTCTTAATTTGGACAATTTCGGAGCAATCACAAAACTGCAATACCCCTGATCGGGATTATTACGATAATAATTCTGATGGTAGTCCTCGGCTTTATGGAATGCTTGCAACTCAGTAATTTCAGTAACGATAGGAGATTCAAAATACTGCGCCATATCTCGCAACACATCTTCGGCTATTTGTTTTTGAACATCGTCATGATAAAAAATCACCGAACGATACTGCGTCCCAACATCAGCGCCTTGTTGGTTCAAAGTTGTTGGGTTGTGAGTGGTCATGAAGACTTCCAAAAGTTCCTTAAATGAAATTTTAGAAGGATTTAATGTTACTTGCACCACTTCGGCATGCCCCGTCAAACCAGAACAGACCTCCCGATAGGTTGGAGTTCCTGGAACGGTTCCACCCATATAACCTGAAACAACGGCCTCAACGCCATCAAGCTCCTGAAACACAGCTTCGGTACACCAAAAACATCCGCCACCCAAAGTGGCTATTTCATATTGATTATTATTCATGTTCTGACTCTTTTATCATTTGTAACGCTGCTGAATTGACACAATAACGCAACCCCGAAGGCTCAGGCCCATCCGGAAACACATGTCCCAAATGAGCATCACAGGCATTGCACAAAATCTCTACCCGAAGCATTCCTAACGAATTATCTTTTACATATTTAATTGCATTTGGCTGAGCTGGCTGAGTAAAACTTGGCCAACCCGAATTGGATTTAAACTTACCAGACGCATCAAACAATAGAACGCCACAGCAAACACATTGGTATTTCCCTTCTTCATACATATGACACAATTCCCCTGTACCTGGTGTTTCCGTTGCATGTTTGCGGGTAATTCTAAACTGGTCCCAAGTCAACAGTTTTCGCCATTCGTCCTCTGTTTTTTTAACTCTACAATTTGGTTCTAGATTTCCATGCACTACAAAGTGCATGATATCTTTCCAATACAACATACAATCATTTGTTTTTCAAAGAACTAAAATTAGTTCTTTTTCATTTCACATCCATAAAACTGAAAATAAACAGACATTTTCTATTTTTTATTGACAAATACCTATATTTATCGCTTATTCCCCACATAATTTGAACTAAAACAACGCATTTTTATGCTAAAAATGAAAAGTGGTTTCACCTTCTTCTTTTGCCTGATAACTAGCATGTGCTTTTCTCAGTTATCAGATTTCAACCTATCCGTTACCGCTACCGATGAAACTTGTTCTGGGAATGGCGCCATAGAAATGACAGTATCCAACACTACAAGCGGTGCCACGATAATATATAACTTGTATCTTTTACCTGACACCACAGCTCCAATAGCACAAACCTCGGAGAACGCTTTTAATGGCCTAGAAGCAGGGGATTATTTGGTTGAAGCCATCCAAGTTTTGGGCTCGGAGGAGAACACGCAGCAGCAAAATGTAACCATAGAAAATCTCTTTTCTGAATTGGATTTTGAACTTTCCGGTTCCACAGATTGCGAAACCATGGGGTCCATTACGGTAAATGTCACCTCAGGAAATGCCGAATTCTACGAAATCTTTTCGGGTCCAGTAACAGTCCCTCAGCAAACCAGCAATACCTTCACAGGCTTGCCCACAGGCTCCTATTTGGTTCGTGTTTATGACTTCTGCGGCAATGCATTGGCAAAAACCTACAGTCTATTCCCCCCAAACAATAACTTAGATATCTCTTCAACAACGCTACCCGCGGTGTACACTTCCTGCGAGGAAGTCACTGTAATCTCGACATTGACTGCTGAAGAAAACTTCCCTCTTATATACCCGCTCACAATTACCTATACAGTCACACCTTCTTCAGGGACACCTGTAGAAACCTACACCCAGACAGTTACCGAAGGAGACATTAACGAAATTGAAATTAGCACGATTGTCACGCTTTATGATGATTTACCCTTTGAAGTAAGTATTGTAGTGGAAGATACCTGTGGCAACCAATTTACAGCAGAGGAACTGTTGGATCCAGCTCCAACAATTTTATTAAGCGATATCGTAAACGAAGTTTGTGGCTCCTATATAAAGCTTTTTGTAAACGGGTTCATGCCTCCGTATACAGTTTCTTTTGACGAATACCCTGATGATTTTGACCCTGCCGCCTCTAACAGCAGTTATCCCGGACCATATTCCGAAACCTCAATTACTTTTGGAGACACGGACATGTCCGTACCTGTTGGCGACTATACGCTAACCCTTACAGATGCCTGCGGAAGATCTAGCACTGCAAGCATTAACGTAGAAGATTTGAATGAAGATCCAGACCCTCCTATTGTTAATGCTGGAAACAACACCTGTGACCCCTCAACTGGAGAATTGAGTATTTCCATTGCGGATAAGGATGTGGTGAGTGTAGTATTTATCTCTGCTCCGGACACTTTTAATTTTGAACTGCCTTATGACGCCTCTGAATTTATAGAAGGGGGCATATATCTCAATTATGATATTCCAATAGGCGATTATATTATTTTGGTTACCGACAATTGTGGTTACGAACATTATGTTGAAGTTACCATCCCTGAATTTGTCCAAATGGATATTTTCAGTTTTAGTACGCCAAGCTGCGATACAGGATCAGGAACCCTAAGAATTTCATCACCCTATGGCTTTCTAACTTCCGTGATTATTACCTCAGCTCCAGCTGATTTTACGGAGCCCCTCCCCTATGATTATAGTGCAGCGATTACCTCTGGAGGTGTATTTTATGTTGGCTCACTTCCTTCTGGATTTTACACGTTTGAAGCGATTGATGAATGTGGCTATGAATATACAGCGGGTGCCTCTGTAGAATCCTACTTCCCGAACCCCAATGCCTATATTTTGGACAAGAACTGTGGTTCTTTTGACGTGGGCATCAACGACACTGATGAAAGTGTCACCAACAGAAGCTGGTGGTTTCAAAAATACTTCCCGGAAAGCAACGCCTGGGGGCACCCCTATTCCGGTGTCACCTACACCGAAGGAGACGTCCCCAATGAAAGTAATGCCATTGAAATAGAAAACGAATCGATGATTTACAATATTTTCCTTGTGGGTGAATTCAGAATCATTAAAGCATTTCAACCCTACAACAACATTGACCCCAGCTATTATTGCATGGACATTTTGGGACCCTTCTTGATTACTTCTGAACTTATTATTAATGATGTATTCGACCTTAATTGTGGTAATATGGGAAGCACCAATGATGTGTATTTTGATGTCACGGGAGTAGAACCTTTCAATTTTAGCATTACCGCTCCCTACGTTTATGACAACGGTACGAGTAACATTTTTTATGATTTGGATCCCGGCATCTATGAATTTAAAATTGAAGATGCCTGTGGAAGTATTAAAAACACTACGATCAATTTAGAAAACCTTGCGCCTTTAGCCAGAGCCAACACCCCAGACAACATCGTGGAATGTGTGGATGACGGCTCTAGCAATGCAACCTTCGACCTTAGCACCCAAAACGGCCAGATATTGGGCGGACAAAATTCAGATGACTATACGGTAACTTATCATTTAAGCCAATCTGATGCCGAGACAGGAGATAATCCTCTACCCTACTTATACACCAACACCAGTAGCCCTCAAACGGTATATGCCAGGGTAGCCCATAATACATTAGATTTCTGCCCTGCAACCACTTCTTTTGAAATTACGGTCGGTACTGTTCCTCAATTAAGCCCGGATGAGTTTATATCCATTTGTGAAGGCGGCTCGGTGCTACTTACAGCAGACCCAGGATATTCTGCGTACGAATGGTCTACGGGAGCCACTACCAATGCCATAGCTATAACCGACAGTGGCACCTATACGGTTAGTGTTAAAAATGAATATGACAACTTTTATTGCGAAGCCATAAAAACCTTTACAGTGGTATCTTCCAGTATTGCTACCATAGAAAACATTGAAACCACCGATTGGTCCAGCACCGATAATTCCATTACGGTTTATGTTTCAGGGATTGGAGATTATCAATATTCCATAGATGGGATCAACTATCAAGACAGTAATAGCTTTACAAATTTAGAACCTGGGGCTTATACAGTTTATGTGATGGATCTTAATGGCTGCGGTGTGGTGAGTGAAGAAGTCTTTCTTTTGAATTACCCTAAATTCTTTACTCCAAATGGTGACGGACACAATGACCTTTGGCGCATTAATTTCGCTGCCAACGAACCTAAAATAGAAATCATCATTTTTGATCGTTTTGGAAAACTAATCACCTCCTTTGGCTCCCAAGATTATGGTTGGGATGGCACCTACAATGGCTATAACATGCCTTCTAGTGATTATTGGTTTCTGGTCAACAGAGCCGATGGTACTACTCACCGAGGCCATTTTACATTAAAGAGGTAAATTAATTAGTGTTTTTCCAATAACACCGTATCAAAATTGGAATCTACAGTTACTTTTCCAGATACAACCTTAACCTCTTGATTTGAATAAAAATCATATAAGGCTTCACCCTCTGCAAAGATATTTGACACATTCAATTCCTTTGGTCCTTTATTCAAATAAATGCCAACAACCACCTCATCATTAAACCCATCTTTAGAATAGGTCCTGGCAAACACATAAGGTTCTTTGGATAACATCTGGTGTGTTCCGGCTCCTACTGCAGGATGATTTCTTCGGAATTGTCCCAATTTTTGCCAATGGGCTAAAATAGCTGCCGTCTTTGGGTTACTTTGTAAGTCTTCCCAATTCATAAAAGATCTTAAAGTAGCGTCACCCTGGGTCCCATCAATCACTAAAGGTCTCGCCAATTCATCCCCATAATACATTTGGGAAGCTCCTGGGCACAATAGCAACCTATTGGCTGCCTCAAAAGGTTTTTCTCTCTTTGGATCGAACGGCTGAGCGTCGTCATGGGAACTCATATAATTAAGTACACTGTACCCTTTCAAAACAGAATTCAAGCTATCTGAGTACTTTTTGAACATGCTCTCATAATCCATTTGCTTGGCATTCCATTTCGCTTCAAAATTGATTAGACTATTAAAAGCTTGATCAAAATAATTCACTTTTTGATCTCCAAAATCAAAGTATTTTCCACCACTAATCCCGTAATTATAAACCTCTCCAATTAAATAAAACTCATTATCATCCAATATTTTTTCTGGATGGTTCATTCTCCATTGAGCAAAGGCATAATCGCATTCTTTTTTAAATTCTTGCCAAACATAAGGCTCGGTGTGCTTTACCGTATCCACTCTATAGCCATCTATCCCGAATTCGGTAATGTAATCGGTGAGCCATTTCATGATATAAAAACGAGGTGCTCTTGGGTGACCTGTTCTTTCAAAAAAAGTGTCCAACTCGGCAACTTCTTCTTCATAACGCCCTTCAGCCTTCCACTTCTCTACAAGCTGCGGAGGCAACTCAACATCGTCATTACTTTCAGTTCTAATATCCGGAAGATTAGCCACCAAAGTGCATTCAACAGTAGTTCCATAATCTTTATAGGAACATTGCGGATTGGTCCGCACCCAATTATCTGGCCAAACAGGATCCATATTTGTCACTGGCCCCGTATGGTTAATGACAGCATCCAACAAAATACGAATACCATGTTCGTGAGCCACCTTTACCAATTCATGCAAATCTTCCTTGGTTCCAAAATTAGGATCCAAAGCCGACCAATCTTTGGTCCAATAACCATGAAAAGCATAGGTAGTTCCTGTGCCTTCATTATTACTTCCATGTATCTGCTCCACTATCGGAGTCATCCAAATAGCGTTAATGCCCAAATCTGTAAAATAGCCTTCTTCTATTTTTTGGATGACACCTCTCAAATCACCTCCTTCGAAACCACGAAGAAAACCGGTAACATTGTTACGACCAAAATTGACATCGTTTGAAGGGTCGCCATTATTGAAACGATCGGTCAATAGGAAATAGACATTGGCCGCTTCCCATACAAATGGAGCTTCGGGCTTTACAGTTAAAGTCTCAACTTTTTTCTCTTGACAATTCATCATTAAAATTGATAGACCTAAGATACATAGAAAGTGTTTCATAAACTACTGTAATTTAAGAATAAAAGACTGCAATGGTTTCAATGGAATTCTTGCCGTGGCACTGGAATCCGAGACATGCAATGTCGTTTCAAAATCATTATAAAGTTGATCTTTCAAATTGTAATCACCCGCTTGCAATTGCCATTTTTGCCTAACAGACTCTGGTAATTTCAAATCGAATTCCGTACCGAAATAAGGATCGAAATTAGAGACAATTATCAATTTTTCATTAGCATTCCAACGCGCAAAAGAAAATTGTTTCAAGCCATAGTGCTCGGTATGATGGGTATTGTAGGTATGTAATTCTTCATACTCCCCCATTAAAGCGCCACTTGAAATTGTAAAATTCAGCAAACGCTTGTAAAAATCACGCAATTCCAGCTCTTCAGGTGTCGATTTACCTCCATCAAATTGCTTCTCGTTTACCCAGCGTCTCAGGGTAGGAACACTTCCATAATCAAAAATGGAAGTTCGGGAAGGATCCCCAAAACCTAAATCTTCAGCTCCAGGCTCTCCAAATTCCTGACCAAAATAAATCAAGGTTGGCGACGTACTGATGGTTGCGGATAGCACCATGGCAGGTTTTGCTTTTTGGGCATCTCCTGCAAATTCCGGACTTGCAATACGCTGCTCGTCGTGGTTTTCCAAAAAGTGCAACATATGGTGCTCTATGTCGGACAAGTAGTCTTGAATTGGCGGAATATTATCGGTCTTGCCATGGCCCTGCATGATATGCTTCAGGGTATCATACAACTGAACCTTATCGTACAGATAATCCATTTTCCCCTTATGAATATAGGCTCTATATAAATCTGGATTGTACACTTCAGCCAATAAAAAGGCCTCAGGATTTTTCATTTTTATGGTTGAATTCATATAGCTCCAGAATTCCACTGGAACCATTTCCGCCATATCATATCTAAAACCATCCACTCCCTTTTCCAACCAATACAAGGCAATATCCTTAAATTTCACCCAAGAATCGGGCACTGTTTTATCTTTCCAAAATTGATAGTGTGCTTGGTAATCCTTATTTTCAAAACCTTCTGGCAACTCAGGAAAATCCTTATGTCCATCTGGACTTACCCCATAATTTATTTTTACAGTTTCGTACCAATCGTGAAAATTGGGCTGCGCCAAGCGCGATCCATTTCCGGTCCACTTGGCCGGGTTTTCATCAAACTTACCATCTGCCAAAGGATTTGGTTGTCCTCCTAGCGGTTGGTAATTGTTCTCTGGAACCGGCACTTTAAAAGCTTCACCCGGGATGTAATAAAAATTATTGTTAACGCTGTAAGCTTTTGAAGTATCATCCTTAGCTCCAAAGCTTTCCACACCCTTAGGATTTGTGATGCTTTGGTAGTTTCTTGCCACATGATTTGGCACGATATCGATGATGAGTTTTAATCCATTTTTATGAGTGCGCTCAATCAAGGCTTCAAACTCTTGCAAACGCTTGGAAACATCTTCTGCCAAATCAGGATTCACATTATAGTAATCTTTCACGGCATAAGGAGAGCCTGCCCGTCCTTTCACCACATCGGGATCGTCGTTGGATATTCCATAAGCGGTATAATCGGTGATGACATCATGGTGAGGCACGCCGGTATACCAAATATAGGTCACCCCTAAACCCTTAATTTCCTGAAGGGCTTTATCTGAAAAGTCATTAAATTTTCCAACCCCATTTTCTTCAATCGTCCCCCAAGGCTTGTTGGTAGCGTTGGTATTCCCAAAGAGTCGCGTAAACACTTGATAAACGACTTCTTTTTTAGGGGCATCAACTGAAATTGTTTGTGTTTCATTTGTCATAGGAGTCTCTGTTTTTTCCTTGCATCCCAAAACGAGAAGAAGCGCTACTGCAAAATAACATAAACGACTGAAAATCATAACCACAAAGTATTTTAAAATGTATTTAATGTTGATAAAAGCAGCATTCCCTTTGCAGGTAATGTTACATTTCTTTCCCAAACTATTGTTTCTTTGGAAAGAATGTTTGTCATAGATTTGCCTTCAAGTCCTAGTTCTGCAAAACGATCCAAGCCAATAGTTTGCGCCGTATTGTTTTTATTGATGATTAAAACCACTGTTTCATCTCCCAAGTTTCTGGACAGCAAGTACACCCCATTTTCAGGAGCAAAATGCATGGTACTTCCCTCGTGAATGGCCTTACTTTGCTTGCGATAATTCATTAGGGATTTTACAAACTGCTGCATGTCTTTCTTCTCAGCAGGCAAACTATTTCCTGTAAAGGCATTCACTGCATCAGTATCCCAACCTCCAGGAAAATCTGTTCTAATCAGTCCATGGTCGTGAGGTTTGGCAGTGTTCTGCATTAAAATTTCTGTACCATAGTACATTTGAAACGTACGAGGCATCAAAGCCATGTAAGCTAAAGCCATTTTGGTGTGCGGAATGTTTTCCTTTAACTGGGTGAACACACGATCCATATCATGATTATCAGGAAACACCATTATGGATTTTGGATTTGTGTAGACGAAATCGTTAGCCAATCCTTCATACATTTTCACCAAACCTGTTCCCCAAGTTTCTTCTTCATTCAAAGCTTTTACAATGGCTTCCTGCATAGGAAAATCCATCGTAGACTTTAAATGCGATTCGTAGCCTTGCTTATTGGGGGTTCCGGTTTGCCAATATCTTACCAAGAGAGGATTGACGCTCCATTCTTCCCCAACAATATTTAAATTAGGGTATTCGGTCATGATGGCACCGGCCCATTTCCCCATAAATTCCTTATCAGGATAAGGGTACGTATCCTGTCTGAGGCCTCCCAACTGAAGGGTTTCTACCCACCAAATGTTGTTTTGGATGATATAATTAGCCATAAAAGGGTTGCGCTGGTTCAAATCTGGCATTGCAGGTACAAACCAACCTTCGCTCATTTCTTTCTTATCAATTTTGGAGGCGTACAAATCCTGATTGGTCGTACGTCTGTGATTGGAGTTTTTCACCTTTCCAGTAGTCTCATAAGCTTCTTGTTGGTTCACCCAATCCTTAAAAGGTAAGTCCTTCATCCACCAATGGTAACTTCCGCAATGGTTCGCTACCATGTCCATGATGAGCTTCATCCCCTTTTGAGATACTTTTTGTGAAAGTGTTTTGTAATCCTCCAAAGTCCCAAACCTTGGATCTACCTCATAAAAATTGGTAATGGCATAGCCATGATATGAAGATTCTGGCATATCGTTGGTCAACAAGGGTGTTGGCCAAATGGCCGTAAATCCCATGCTTTCAATATAATCCAAATGCTGAATAAACCCTTCTATATCCCCTCCATGTCGACCATAATCATTTTTACGATCGATGATTTTTTCATTCATATTGGCACGCACATCATTAGATGTGTCGCCATTGGCAAAGCGATCAGGCGTAATCAAGTAAATGGCATCACTGCTGTTGAAACCTTCAAATTGCTCCGAAGACTTGTCACGTTGTTTCAGTTCATAAGTGATGCGTTCCTTTTCCTTTCTGCCATTTTTAAAGACGATATCAAAACTCCCTGCTTTCACAGAAGGCGCTATGTTCAAATCGATAAACAAATAATTGGGGCTATCTGCTTTATGGACTTTAACAATGGAAATTCCCGAAGCTTCCACACTCGGTGTAAGCTCACCAACATCTGGTCCCTTCACCAATAATTGCACGGATGGATTTTTAAAACCTACCCACCAGTTGGGTGGTTCCACCCTTTCAATTTGAGCATTTGTAAAAAGACTCAGCCCAAGAAAAGCACCACAAATAACTGTATGCTTTAGCCTTCCAAAAAATATCCCCAACACTTGTTTCATGATTCTTATTTAATCTCTGTTATACTAATGGCAAAACCTCCTCCTGGAGCAGAATACTGCGACAATTTAGATTTACTGGTCACTTTTTTTGTCTTAATGGTATAAGCCTGTGGGTTGGTTTTATAATGAGCATCCTTAGCATCGGCATAAATAGTGGCCAAATATTTTTTTCCATCTTCCAGAAAATCCAGTTTTATGTCGGCTGTTCGGCCGTCCACGCCGTTTACATTTCCAACAAACCAACTGCTACCCCCTTTTTCTTTTCTTGCAATGGTGATGTACTCTCCTGGCTCAGCCTCCAGATACACACTTTTCTCCCAATCTATAGCCACGTCTTTTATAAATTGAAAAGCATCCATAAACTGCTTGTAATGTTCTGGTAAATCGGCGGCCATTTGTAGCGGACTGTACATAGTTACATACAATGCCAATTGGTTAGCAATAGTACTGTTGACATGCGATTGATTGGCGGGATTCAATTTGCTGATATCCATTTCAAAAATACCTGGAGTATAATCCATCGGTCCTCCAATTAAACGCGTGAATGGTAAAATGGTCACATGGTTAGGTTTTGAACCTCCAAAAGCTTGGTATTCGGTTCCTCTTGCCGATTCGTTTCCAATTAAATTAGGCCATGTTCTACAGACACCAGTTGGTCTCACAGCCTCATGCGCATTGATCATGATTTTATGTTCTGCTGCCTGCTCCAAAGCATATTGATAGTGGTTGACGATCCACTGGTTATAGTGGTTTTCGCCTCTTGGCAATATATCTCCCACATAGCCACTCTTAACTGCAGTATAGCCATGGTCATTCATAAATTGATATGCCTGTTCCATATGACGCTCGTAGTTACGAACCGATCCTGAGGTTTCATGGTGCATGATCATTTCAACACCTTTGGATTTGGCATATTGATGAATGCCTTCCACATCAAAATCTGGATATGGGGTTACAAAATCGAAGACATAATCCTTGGACTTTCCAAACCAATCTTCCCAACCTTCGTTCCAACCTTCCACCAAAACAGCATCAAAACCATGTTCGGCAGCAAAATCAATATAATCTTTAACATGCTTAGTGTTGGCAGCATGGGTACCATTAGGCGTTGCTTTGGAAAAATCGGTTACGCCCAACTGCACTGCAGGGTAATCATTAGTGTAGGACCAAGAACTTTTACCCGTGATCATTTCCCACCAAACACCGATATATTTCACGGGTTTGATCCATGAGGTATCCTCAATTTCGCAAGGGTCGTTCAAATTCAAGGTAATTCTAGAAGCCAAAATATCTCTTGCATCATCGCTTACCATCACCGTACGCCAAGGTGTATTACAAGGGGCCTGCAAATAGCCTTTGTCTCCATTGGCATCTGGTGTTAACCAAGATTCAAACACCAAGTTTTTATCATCCAAATTCAAGTGCATACAGGAGTAATTGATCAAAGCCGCTTCATGGATGTTGATATACAAACCGTCATCGGTTTTCATCATCAAAGCTGTTTGAACACCTGTTTTAGAAAACTGTTCCTGCGAAGCATTTCCTGTTACAGCTGCATCAAACTTTCCTCTAATTTCAGATAGTCTTGATTTGGTATAATCGTATTCCTGGGTATCATAATCTCCTGGAATCCAAAGCGCGGTATGATCTCCCGCCATAGCGAATTGGGTACGTTCTTCCTTGATGACGAAATACACCAAATTTGGCTGCGACGGAAATTCATATCGAAAGCCCAAGCCCTCATCAAACAAACGAAAACGGATGCGCATGGTGCGATCCGTTTCGGTTTGCTTTAGAGTTACAGCCAATTCATTATAATGGTTTCTGATAGTTTGTTCTTCACCCCAAACAGGTGTCCAATTTTCATCAAAAGTTGCCGTTTCGGTATTTACAATTTCAAAGCCATTCAACAAGGAGGTTTTATCATCCTTGAGCTCCAAGCCCAAACTACTTGGTTTTACAACAGCCTTGTTTTTATAGGACAATTGATAGGTTGGCGTGCCGTTTTGTTTTAACGAAAATTCCATTTCCAAGGCCCCATTTGGCGATTGGAGCACCTGGGCCCAAATGCCCTGAAAGGCCAAAAACAACACTAAAAATAATATACTAACTCTCTTCATCTTTTTTCCTTTAATACCGATTCTTTACTTTTTATTCCAAACTCTGGGCTATCCCAAAGTCGCTGTAGTTCCTTTTGTTACTGTAATTGCTTGATCATTCACCAAAATGTCCAAAGTTTCACCCGTTTCCAATTCAAAGCTTGTTTGCTTTTGGGATACATTCACTTTCAAAATGTGATGTCTGAAGTTGACTTTGAAAGAATAACTGGTCCATTCCTTTGGAATTTTCGGTTCGAAGAACAACTTGTCTTCCTTCACGCGCATTCCTCCGAAACCTTCCACAATACTCATCCAAGTCCCTGCCATGGACGTAATGTGAAGTCCTTCGTGCACTTCTTTATTATAATCATCCAAATCCAAACGCGAGGTTCTCAAATAAAAGGTATAAGCCATTTCCATTTGATCCAATTTTGCAGCTTGAATGCTATGCACACATGGCGACAAGGAACTTTCGTGAACCGTAAAAGGCTCGTAGAAATTGAAATGACGTTCTAATTCTTCTGTAGAAAAATGGTCTTCAAAAAAGTAGAACCCTTGCAAGGTATCTGCCTGTTTGATATAAGGTGAACGCAAGATGCGGTCCCAAGACCATTTTTGGTTGATTGGACGTTCGGATTTATCCAAATCGGCAACCGTTATCAATTCCTTATCCAAGAAGCCATCCTGTTGCAAATACACTTGGTGCTCTTCGGAATATGGGAAATACATATTGCCAGACACATCTTTCCAAGCTTTTAGTTCCTCAGCTCCCAATTGGACTTTGTCCATGATTCTGGAATAATCTTCGGCATACTCGCTTTTTACCTTTTCAATGTTTTCCAAGGCATAATTGATACACCATTGTGCAATGTAATTGGTGTAGAAATTATTGTTGACATTGTTTTCGTATTCATTCGGACCTGTTACGCCCAAGATGACATATTTATTTTTTGCTGTTGAATAGGTTGCTCGCTGGTGCCAAAAACGGGCAATCCCAATCAAGACTTCCAATCCTTTTTCTGGTATGTAACTGTAATCGCCAGTATATCTATAGTAGTTAAAAATGGCAAAGGCAATGGCCCCGTTACGGTGAATTTCCTCAAAAGTAATTTCCCACTCATTATGGCATTCCTCTCCATTCATGGTTACCATAGGATACAAAGCCGCTCCATTTGAAAAGCCTAATTTCTCAGCATTTTCAATGGCTTTATCCAAATGATGGTAACGGTATTCCAACAAGCTTCTCGCTACATTTTGATCTTTGGTAGCCATATAGAACGGGATACAATAAGCTTCGGTATCCCAATAGGTACTACCGCCATATTTTTCACCGGTAAATCCTTTTGGTCCAATATTCAAGCGTGCATCCTTCCCTAAATAAGTGTGGTTCAATTGCAGAATATTGAAACGGATTCCCTGCTGTGCTTTTACATCACCTTCTATGGTGATATCGGCCATAGCCCAAATATTGTCCCAAGCCTCTTTTTGTTTTGCCAACAAACCTTCAAAACCTAAATTATACGCCTCTTGCAAAGCACTTTTGGCTGCGGCCACTAAATGGGTTTTATCGTGATTTCTATCTACCACATAACCTCCCATTTTATTGATAGTAAAGGTGTCGTTTGCCTTTACATCTGAAGCATATTCAAAACTGATTCTGGTATCGTTTTGAGAAATGTTTGGGGTTAAAGCAAGTGCTTTACCATTTACCAAACATTGCGATTCCATAAACGTACAGGTATGGAATTGCGTTTTCATGGTGTGAGCCTCTATGAAGGCTTGTACGCCATTGTGGGTAATGTTGGTAATGTTCCAAAATTTGTCATCCCAGTTGGAATCTTCATTGGTGATTCCTGCATCCAAATAAGGTTCAAAAACAATTGCCACATCTTTATTGAGTGGTGTCACCGAATAATTGATGGCGCCCACTTCATCTAAATCAAGACTTAAAAACCTTTTGGAGGCCACCTTTACCTCCACTCCATTTGGAAGTGTTGCCGTAAAGGATCTAGACAACCAACCTTCTTTCATGTTCAGTTCCCTAACAAAATCCTTCACTTCTGTACAAAGGTGCAAATCCAAAGCCTCACCATCCACATACACATTAATCCCTATCCAATTGGGAGCATTCAATACTTTGGCAAAATACTCTGGATAGCCATTTTTCCACCAGCCCACACGGGTTTTATCAGGATAATAAACCCCAGCGATATAGCTTCCCTGGAATGTTGGACCCGAGTACTGCTCTTCAAAGTTGGCACGTTGGCCCATGGCTCCATTTCCAATACTAAATAAACTCTCTGAGGATTTAACGCGATCTGGTTCAAATCCTTCCTCAATAATGGACCAATTGTCTGGTTTTATATAATCTTGATTCATTTTTCAATTAGTTCTTTAATAAAATCTGTTGAGATTTCTGTAAAATCATTAAATACATAATCGGCATCTCCCAATACCGTTTTATCTCCTATGCCTATGGCAATCATTTGGGCTGCCTTGGCCGCCTCGATTCCTGCCGACGCATCTTCAAACACGATGCAGTGTTTAGGTTCTATTCCAAGAGCTTCCGCCCCTTTCAAAAACACTTCTGGATTTGGTTTTCCTTTTACCACATGGTTACCATCCACAATTTGATCGAACTTTGAAAGCAAATCGACCTTTTCCAAAATAACCGTGGCATTTTTACTAGCCGAGCCCAAGGCAACTCCCTGTTTGTTCTCTATAAGGTAATTGAGAACTTTAGGAACGTCCGTTAGAATTTCTGAAGCATTCATCTGCTCGATGTAGTTCAGGTAATCGGTATTTTTGGAATCCATAAGTTCCTTGAATTCTGCTTCGGAAACCGTTTTGTTGCCCCAAGCCAATATCTTTTCCAACGATTTTACACGACTCACACCTTTCAATTGTTCGTTTTGTGTTTCGGTAAAATCCACGCCAATACTATTGGCCAACTTTTTCCACGCCAAAAAATGGTATTTTGCAGTGTCTACAATTACACCATCTAGGTCGAAAATAAATCCTTTCTTATTCATTTGCTGTTTCTATTATTTCATCCACATCCTTTACTCTTCTCACTAAAAGTGCCGCAATTAAAAAGCTCACTCCACTAGTTACCAAAGCCAACATGGCATTTTCGTTGTAAAAATATTTTACGATAGGTCCGCCTATAAAGGCATTAATAATTTGAGGGATTACGATAAAGAAGTTGAAAATCCCCATATAAACTCCCATTTTTCTAGCAGGAATAGACCCCGCCAAAATGGCGTAAGGCATTGCCAAGATACTGGCCCAAGCAACTCCTACGGCCACCATAGATAATATCAACCAATATTCATTTGGAGAGAAATACATTGATATTAAACCAATTCCTCCAATAATTAAAGAGATTACGTGAGTTCGCTTCCTACCAATCCTTGCTGCTATAACGGGTAAAAAGAAGGCAAAAATTGCAGAAACCAAATTGTACACTCCAAATAGCACCCCTACCCAGTCACCTGCATCTTGATACGCTGCACTATGCGTATCGCTAACCGGTAATCCGTAAATATGATGTGCTAAAGCTGGGGTAGAAAATACCCACATTCCAAAAAGACCAAACCAAGAAAAGAATTGCACCCAAGCCAATTGCCTCATGGTTTGAGGCATTTTAGCAAAATCTGTAAAAATATCCATCAAACTGGATTTTTCATCTTCAGGGATTTCTGCTTCATCAGACATTAGAGCTAATTCCTCTGGAGAATATTCTTTGGTTCTAAACACCGTAATAAGGACACTTCCAACCAAAATTGCCGCCCCTATTCCAAAGGACAGTAATAAGTGAAGTGGCACACCACCATCATCTCTGGAATTGGAAACCCCAAAAAAGTTAGTAAGCGCATAAGGCAACCATGAACCAACCACAGCACCTATACCTATTAAAACTGTTTGAATACTGAACCCTAAGGTTCTTTGATCTGTTCGAAGATTGTCTGCAACCAGGGCGCGAAACGGCTCCATGGCTACATTAAAAGAAGCGTCCATGATCATCAACATTCCAGCACCCACCCAAATGGCAGGCATAAATGCGGTGAACATATCTGCATTAGGCATTAAAACCAATCCCAGTGCAGCCAACAAAGCCCCCACTAAAAAATAAGGTCGCCTTCGACCTAATCTAGTCCAGGTTTTGTCACTATAGTGCCCAATTATGGGTTGAACAATTAATCCGGTAAGAGGTGCTACAATCCAAAACCATGACAATTCGTGAACGTCTGCTCCGAAAATTTGTAAAATCCTACTGGCATTGGCATTTTGAAGGGCAAACCCCATTTGAATTCCGAGAAACCCAAAACTCATGTTCCAGATTTCCCAAAAGCCTAATACACGCTTTTTCATTTAAATAGTACATTTTAATTGATACTATTTTGATAAGCGTTAACTTATCAAAACTTATAGGTGAGAAGTGAAAATATAAGTTTTGATCGGGTGTAAAGATAATAAAAAGATCTTTACCTAGGTGTTAACTTTTTTATTTGGTGGATTCGCGCTCTATTAATTCAGTTTCCAAAACCACGGTTTGATAGCTCTCCTCCTCGGTTTCACCTTCCAATTTATCTATCAAAAGTTCTGCGGCTTTCTCCCCTATCTGCAAGGCATGTTGGCTTACTGTAGTCAAACCTGGCGTAGCATGTTTTGACAGAACTCCATCGGTAAACCCTATCACTTGTAGGTCTTCTGGAATATTCTTATTCAAGCGTCTTGCCACCTTCATTGCCGTAAGCGCATAAAGCTCATTCACTGCAAAAATGCCATCCAATTCTGGGCTGTCCTTGAAGAGATATTCTATCTCCCTTTCCAATTCCTCCAAATGATCTTCGGCATCCAATTCTTCTACAATTTTCAATATCAAACCAGATTCCGGCTCAAACTTATGCTCTTCCAAAGCCTCCAAATATCCTTGGGTTCTCAAGCGCCCAACACTAACATAATCTTTAGTGGTAATAATGGCTATATGCCTGCAACCATTAGCTATCAATTTTTTCACCGCATTTTTAGACCCTTGAAAATCATCCACAATCACCTTATCACAGTTCACTTCATTTACAACCCTATCAAACATGACAATAGGCATTCCTTGTGCAATGGTTTCCTTAAAATGGTGGTAATCCTGCTGCAGCAAAGTTTCTTTGGAAATGGAAAGAATAAATCCATCAATACTCCCATTGGCCAACATTTCCATATTGATAACTTCTTTGTCAAAGGACTCGTTAGACAACCCTACAATAACATTGTAACCTCGCTTATTGGCCACCTTTTCAATCCCCATAATGACCTTGGAAAAAAAGTGGTGCACAATCTCCGGAATGATAATCCCAATGGTCTTGGTTTTCCTGTTTTTTAAACTTAGGGCAATATTGTTTGGTTTATAGTTATAGAGTTTCGCAAACGCCTGAATTTTTTCACGCGTATCTTCACTAATTTCCTTACTGTTTCTAAGGGCTTTAGACACGGTTCCAATCGAAACATCCAACTCTTTCGCAATCTGTTTTAGCGTAACCTTTCTCTTCATAAATTTTTCTTTTCCGGCAATAAATATACTTCTAAATTGATAATCTGTTAAATTCTTAGTCCGATATTCATTTATTTCATATTTTGAGCTAAAGTTTTCAACACGAAAACGTTTGCGCAACCCCTATAAAATGGATATCATAAAAATTGACATAAAATTTACCTAGTTTTATCATTGAGAAGTGAAAATATAACTAAATAAAGTTAACAAACTAATTCAAAAGAATTGTATGAAAACAACGCTAAATTACTTATTATTCCTGTGTTGCATGCTGCCTTCATTCCTATTTGCGCAGACCCAGCTATCGGGAGTAGTAACGGAAGAATCTTCATCCTTGCCACTACCTGGAGTTAATGTCCTTATTAAGGGCACTACATCGGGAACGGCAACCGATTTTGATGGAAATTATCAATTGAATGTCAACAATGGAGACGTCATTGTATTTTCCTATGTAGGGTACATCACCCAAGAAATCACTTACACTGGACAGAGCACCCTAAACGTTAGTATGGTTGAGGATGCCGCCAAATTGGATGAAGTTGTTATTATTGGTTATGGTGCTGTGAAAAAGGACGACCTTACAGGGACAGCAGATATGGTAACTTCTGAGGATTTCAACAAAGGTCCTATTGTATCTGCCCAACAATTAATTACCGGTAAGGTAGCTGGGGTATCCATTACTTCTGGTAGTGGGGCTCCTGGAGAAGGGCAAGATATCCGTATTAGAGGTACGGGATCACTATCCTTAAGCAGTAATCCATTAATAGTAATAGACGGTATTCCTATCAACAACGATGCTGTTGGAGGGGCAAGAAACCCATTGAACCTTGTCAACCCTAACGACATTGAAAGCATGGTGGTTTTAAAAGATGCTTCGGCAACAGCCATCTATGGTTCTCGAGGGGGTAACGGGGTTATCTTGATTACGACTAAAAAAGGAAAGGACAACGATTTTAAATTCAACTTAAATTCTTCTACTACACACCACACATCCAGTGCCACTGTAGACGTTCTTTCTGCAGATCAATTTAGAGAGGTTGTAACAAACCATCCTCGTGCCAATGAAGCTACGATAGCATTACTTGGAAATGCCAACACCGATTGGCAGGATGAAATTTACAACAACGCATTTGGTCAAGACCACAACTTTAGTGCCTTGGGAAGTGCTTGGGGAGTGCCAATGAGAGCTTCTGTAGGTTATTCAGATCACGATGGTATCCTTAGAAGAGATAACTTCAAAAGAACTACTGGAGCCTTAAGTTTGACTCCAAAGTTATTGGATGATCATTTAAAAATTGAATTGAACGCCAAAGGGCAATACACTGAGAACTTCTTCGGAAATAGAGGTGCCATTGGATCGGCAAACGTTTATGATCCAACTCAACCAGTATATGATGCGAACTCTCAATACGGAGGCTACTTTGATTGGACAGATGCCAACGGCACGCACATCAGTCTTTCTCCAATCAACCCTGTGGCACAGTTAAACTTGGTAGACGATACTTCTGAAGTTAGACGTTTCTTAGGAAATGCCAAAGTAGACTACAATTTCCATTTTTTAGAAGACCTTACTGCTACGGTTAACGTAGGTTTGGACAAATCCAACAGTAACGGAAGAACAGTTACCTCTGAAGACTACCCGTCTACAGACCCAGATTGGATTGGATCTAGAAATGAATATTCCCAAGAAAGAACAGACAAATTATTGGATGCTTATCTTACCTACAACACATCTTTTAACGAAGACACCCACAACTTAAATGTGGTTGCTGGTTACTCTTACCAGTCGTTTGAGTATGATGGTTATAGCTACAGCAGTATTGACGAGCAAAATGCTATCGAAAATCCAGATGCTGATATCCAATTTGAATATATAGACAGAAGTAAAAGTGTCTTATTATCTTACTTCGGAAGAGTGAACTATGACTATAAAGGACGTTATTTATTAACCGCAACCTTTAGAGCGGATGCCTCTTCAAAACTTAACTCCAATGACCGTTGGGGATATTTCCCATCTGCAGCCTTAGCTTGGAACATCAAAAAAGAGGAGTTTATGGAAGACAGTGGGGTTACAGAATTAAAACTTAGAGTTGGTTACGGTACCGTAGGTAACGTAAACGGATTGGGAGATTACTTGTTCCTTACCCGATATACAGGAAGTAACTCTTTTGCAACCTATCTATTTGGAAGCACTTACTATCCAACCTACAGACCAGATGCTATTAACAAAGACCTTAAATGGGAGGTTAGTGAAACCTTCAACGTAGGTTTAGACTATGGTTTTGCTGAAAACAGAATTAAAGGGTCTGTAAATGCTTATATGAGAAAAAGTAATGATTTGATTGCAACTTCTACAGTAGACCCTTTTACCAACTTCTCTAACAGAATTGCCGCCAATATTGGTGATATGGAGAATAAAGGGGTAGAATTTGACGTAACCGTTATCCCAGTGAGAACTGAAGATTTTGAATGGTCCGTAAACTACAACGTTTCTTTCAACGACAATGAAGTAACCCGTATGCCAGACCAACAGTATGTAGGTGGTATTTCGGGAGGTGTAGGAAACAATATCCAAACACACGTGGAAGGTGAAGCACCTTACAGCTTCTTGGTTTTCCAACAAATTTACGACGAAGACGGTAAGCCAATTGAAGGTGCCTTTGTAGACCGTAACGGAGATAATGTAATCAATGACGCCGATAAGTTCATCTACAAAGATCCTTATGCAGATGTTTTGATGGGATTGAACACCAATGTATACTACAAAAACTGGGATCTTTCTGTACAAACAAGAGCTAGCCTTGGTAACTATGCTTACAACAACGTAGCTTCAGGAAACGCTTACTTAAACAATGTGGTTCCTTCAAGTAACAATTATTTGAGCAATATTCACTCAGAATATCTGAGTTCAGGATTCAGCCAAATTACAGACAACACCTTGTTGAGCAACTACTTTATTCAGGATGCGTCATTCTTTAGAATAGACAATATCACTTTAGGACACACTTTAAACCATGCTATTAAAGACACGACTATCAGACTTTACGGTTCTGTTCAAAACGTAGCGGTGTTTACAAATTACGATGGTTTGGATCCCGAAATCAATGGTGGTATCGACAACAGTTTTTACCCTAGACCAAGATCCTTTGTGTTTGGTGTTAATATTGACTTTTAAAAATTGTAACTATGAAAAATATCTTTAATAAAATATCATACGCTTTTTTAGCCTTGGCAATGGTAAGCTGTCATAGCGATTTGGACCAATCTCCAATCGATCCAGATAGTTTTACCGAAGAAGACGTATATGCCAATGCAGATGAAGCCAAAAGTGCCCTTGCCAAACTGTATGCTGGTTTTGCAGTTACAGGACAGCAAGGACCTGCTGGAAATCCAGATTTAGATCCTAACGACATCGACGAAGGGTTTTCACAATTCACCAGAACATTGTTCTACCTAAACGAATTGACTACAGACCACGCCGTATTAGGTTGGGGTGATGCTGGTGTTGCAGACATGCACGGAATGTACTGGACAGGTAGTAATGACTTTACAAACGCTATGTACAACCGTTTGGGACAGGAAGTATCTTTCTGTAACTCATTTATTGAAAATGCAGGACAACTAACCGATGAGGAAGTACAAACCTTCATTGCTGAAGCGCGTTTCCTTAGAGCTTATGCCTACTACAACTTAATGGATTTATACGGGAATGTACCAATCCAAGTTACTGTAGCAACCACCTTACCTTCACAAAACACTCGTGAAGAAGTCTTCAATTTTGTAGAAGCTGAACTTTTGGAAGTGAAAGACTTGTTACCTGCCAGTGGTGCCAATGAATACGGTCGAGTAGACCGCGTAGCTGCTTGGGCACTATTAAGTAGATTATACCTTAATGCAGAAGTATATGTAGGCCAAAACCGCTATAACGACTGTATCACCTATTGTAATGAAGTAATGAATTCTTCTTACTCTCTTAACATGAGTGACGGTAACGGCAACGGAACTGCTTATGATGAATTGTTCTTGGCAGATAACGATAGCAACGGAGCCCAAAACGAATTCATCTTCGCTTTGAATTTTGATGGCGTACAAACCCAAACTTATGGAGGAACTACTTTCTTGGTGCATGCACAAATTGGAGGATCTATGGTTCCTGCCGATTATGGCGTAGACAGTGGTTGGGCCGGTTTAAGAACTACCAGTAGCTTGGTAAACCAGTTTGAAGATGGCGATATGAGAGCTATGTTCTATACCGATGGGCAATCTTTGGAAATTGAAGAAATTGCTCAGTTCAGTAATGGCTATGCCGTGACCAAATTCAAGAACATCGACACCAACGGTAACCCTGGAGTTGGTTCTGGTCAAGATTTAAGAACAGACAATGATTTACCGTTGATTCGTTTGGCAGAAATCTACCTTACCTACGCTGAAGCTACCTTAAGAGGTGGTAATGGTGATATGAGTACTGCGGTTCAAAAAATCAACGAAATAAGAAGCAGAGCCTTTGGTGGAAATACAGGAAACATAACTTCCAGCAACCTTACTTTGGACTTTGTTTTGAATGAAAGATCTAGAGAATTGTACTGGGAGTTGTTAAGACGTACCGATTTGATTCGTTACAACCAGTTTACTACAGGTAGTTATTTATGGCCTTGGAAAGGAGATCAACCTAACGGAATTTCTGTGGATTCTTACAGAAACCTATTCCCTATTCCTAACAATAACTTAGCGACCAATCCTAACCTTACTCAAAACCCAGGATACTAAAAACAGATGAAAATGAAACAGCTTATAAATTATTGTTTAATCGTGGCCACCATGTTTTTCGTTGCCTGTAGCAGTGATGACGGCCACGGTGATTTCCAAATTACCGAAGGAACGTTTGGAGATATTTTAACGCCCAACGACGGGCAATCCTATACCTTAAATCCTTTTGAAAATCAAACAAACACTGCCATTACGATTACTTGGGAAAGTGCCGATTACGGTGTACCAACCCAAATAAGCTATATCGTAGAAGCGGCTCAAAGTGGTACCGATTTTGAAGAACCCGTTGTTATAGGAACTACCAGTTCCAATGTATTGTCTTTGGACATTGCAACCTTCAACGGATATGCGGTGGGAGCAGGACTGCTTCCTTTTACCGAAGGAAGTTTGGATATTAGAGTGAAATCAACCATTGGAAACCAAAGTGACATGCCGCTTTATTCCAATGCCATTTCAGTATCCGTGACACCTTTCACTACGGCATTACCTAAATTGGCTGTTCCTGGAAATCACCAAGGATGGGATCCTCCAACAGCACCGCTTTTGGCGTCGTCTGCGTTTGGAGAAACCGATTACGAAGGGTATGTTTGGTTAGATGGTGGTTACAAATTCTTGGCTCCTGATGCCGCAGGTGCGTTCCAATGGGGAAACACCGATTGGGGAGACGACGGTAGCTTTACAGGAATTCTAGTTGCCGATGACGAAACCGACTGTACAGCTACAGCCGGGTATTACTTTGTGCAGGCCGATACTGGAGAGCTTACTTATGCAACTACTGCCGTAAGTTGGGGTATCATTGGTGCAGCCACACCTACCGGATGGGATTCAGATACTGACATGGTTTATAATAGTTCTACCAGAACTTTGGAAATAGATATTGACCTTGAACCTGGTCCATTTAAGTTTAGAGCAAACAATGCATGGTCTATTGAATTAGGCTCCTTTAACGATGATGGCTTCCTTCAAGCTGGAGGAGACTTAACCTTCGATGGTACTGCTGGAAACTACCACGTAGTTTTAGACCTGTCCAACCCAAGGGAATACACTTATTCTCTAACTCAAAACTAATTTAAGATGAAACATTTATTAAAAATATTTTCTGCCTTTGCACTACTGCTTGTAGCTGTAAATTGCAACAATTCCGATGATTTTACATTCATCGATCCAGCCGAAAGTTTCAAGATTGTTTCTCCAAATGAAAATGCAGCCTTGCTATTGGATGGTGCCAACACCCAGAATGTGGCACTTACCCTGGTATGGCAGGACAACATTTCAGGAGCCGACAATTACACGGTTGAAATGGCTGCCGATGAAGAATTTACAGCGCCTATTGTTTTAGGATCCTCTACCTCTCTTTCATTTTCAATGACCGTAGGAGAACTTAACGCTGTGTTATTGAACAATAACATTCAAGCCTTTGAAGAGTCTGATGTATTTTTCAGAATCTTAGGAGGAAGTGACATTTCAGAAGTGCTAAAAATGAAGGTGAGTTCTTACCCTGAAAACAATCCTGTAATTACGAGCCCTGATAGTTCTTTTGAAATCGTACTTACAGATATTTCAGAAGATGAGCTTGCAACAACCATTGAATGGAATGATCCTGATTTTTCAGAGAATCCTACAGCAACCATCAACTACTATGTTGAAGGTGCCATTGCAGGAACTGATTTTGCAACTGTTGAAACCTTAGGGACTACAGAGGACACTATGTTGGAAATGACCCATGGTGAATTAAACGACGTTGCCCTTAACTTGGGAATTGAACCTGAAACAACAGGATCAATCGATATTAGAATCCGTTCGGTAATTGAGACTGCCGCTGGAGATTTAGAACGTAATTCAAATGTTATTACCATTACCGTTACAACTTATGAAACTGCGCTTCTACCAGTAATTTATGGTGTTGGTGCTGGGATTCCAACCGCTGGTTGGGGATGGGATTCTCCTGCAGAATTCCTTCTTCAAGGAAGTGTATACTCCGGAAACGTCATGTTATCTCCTGATAATGGCGGTAATTTTAGATTCTTTGGACAACAAGATTGGGGCCCAATTAGCTTTAACTATCCTTGGTATGAGTCAAGAGGGTTTAGCATTGACGAAAACTTGGTAAATGCCAATGACGGTGACAGCAATTTCCAATTTGTAGGAACTGAAGGAGAGTATTTCCTTGAGATTGACATGGAAAACAAGACCATTACTTTAGGCCCTCCAGTAGTTGGTCCTAACTGTGAGTTCGACCAATTGTGGTTGGTAGGTGCTGGTGTTCCTGACGCAGGTTGGGGATGGGATACACCAGTTGCATTACCATGTACTGGAAATGGCGTGTATTCTGGAAATGTAAACTTCAGCAATGATGCCTTTAGATTCTTTACTGTAGAAGGAGATTGGGGATCTGGATTGAACTATCCATATTATGAAGGTGCAGGTTATACCATCGACAGTAACTTTACAAATGCTAATGATGGTGACAGCAACTTTAGTTTTACAGGAACTCCTGGAGAGTATTACTTAAGTGTAGATACCATCAATAAAACCATTACTTTGGGTGAAGCGCAAATTGAGTGCGAATATGAAACCCTTTGGATTGTTGGTGCAGGAGTGCCTGACGCAGGTTGGGGATGGGATACACCGGTAGCCTTCCCTTGTACGGGAGCCGGAATATATTCTGCCGAAGTAACGTTTACAAACGATGCCTTCAGATTCTTCACGGTAAATGCCGATTGGGGGTCTGGATTGAATTATCCGTATTATGAAGGAGAAGGTTACACCATCGATGCCAACTTTGCAAATGCCAATGATGGCGATAGTAATTTCAGTTTTGTAGGAACCCCTGGGACGTATACGCTCACCATGGACACCGTCAACAAAACCATAACCCTTCAATAAGAAGTTTTACAAATGGGCTATGAGAAATCATAGCCCATTTTAATATAAAATAGCTATGAAACACACATTACTCTCATTACTGTTTTTTTCATTGTATGTCTTCTCATTTGCGCAAACACAAAGCGACGTAAGCTTTGACATTAGTCCTTCGCCATTTGAAGAAACCGATGAAATTACGATAACAGTCTCCAATTTGGATGCCGACATATGGGGCAGTACCAATGGAGCAGACCTATACCTTTGGACCTGGTATTTCGACACCAATGGCAATCAAGCAGGAGATTCCCCTACCAATGGCGATTGGGGCAACTCCAACGAAGCTCAAAAATTTACCAACAATGGGGATGGCACCTACTCCTTCACTATGACACCAACCGAGCTGTATCAAGATACAGGCATTGGTCAAATAGGAATGTTGGTTAAAAGCGACGATGGTAGCCAACAATCTCAAGATGAATTATACTATGTAGGCGCTGTAACGGTCGTTTTTAACAGTCCAAATTACAACCCTGTGATTGTGGAATCTGGAGGCAACCTATCCATTAGTGCCTATATGCAATCAGCTGGAACTACCCAAGTAGGCGCATTTGAAGTCCTTTATAACAATGTCTCTGTAGCTACAGGACAAGGATTTCCAACCTATAGCACGACTTTGACCAATGTGACAGAATCTGGAACTGTAACAGTTATTGGAACACCTTCAGGCTCCACAGAATCTGGGCAATCTTCTTTTGAAATCATTATCGCCAGCTCGGTAGTGGAAGCGCTTCCAGAAGGCATGGAAAACGGCATCAATTACGATTCCGAAGATGCCACTAAAGCAACTTTAGTTTTAGATGCTCCAAACAAAGATTTTGTATATGTTGCAGGAAGCTTTAACGATTGGAATCCCTATTCAAGCACCTATTTAATGAAGAAGGACGCATCCTCTTCCAAATTTTGGATAGAACTGAACGGTCTAACTTCTGGTGAAATTTATACCTATCAATACTGGACCTACACCAATTCGCCGGCAACCAATTCACCAAGTGAAGTAAAAACAGCCGATCCATTTTCAACCTTGGTATTATCACCTTGGGATGACCCTTATATTCCCGAAGCAACCTACCCTAACCTTCCTGACTACCCTGCTGGGCAAAGTTATGAAGTAACGGTATTGCAAACGGCCCAACCAGCATATGATTGGCAGGTTACCAACTTCACAAAACCTAAAAAAGAAGATTTGGTAATTTATGAAGTCTTGATCCGTGATTTTGACAGCGACAGGAACTTTCAAGACATTATTGACAAGATTGACTATTTCAAAGATTTAAATGTAAATGCCATCCAGCTGATGCCTGTGATGGAATTTGAGGGCAATGAAAGCTGGGGCTATAATACATCTTTCCATATGGCCTTGGATAAGTTTTATGGAACCGAAGCTAAATTGAAAGAACTTATCGATACCTGCCACCAAAATGGCATTGCTGTAATTTTGGACATCGCATTAAACCATGCCTTTGGAAGAAACCCAATGGTGCGTATGTGGTCAGACAATTCAGGGAACATCAACGCCGACAGCCCTTATTTCAACCAAACACCTGCACATTCTTATAATGTGGGATCAGATTTTAACCATCAACAGGCACGCACGCAATACTACTCAGAACGTGTTGTAGAACATTGGATTGAAGAATTTAAAATTGACGGTATTAGATGGGACCTTACCAAAGGATTCACTCAAAATTGCGCCAACAACGAAGGCTGTACCAACGATTACAATGCCGATCGCGTGGCCATACTTAAAGAATATGCCGACTTCAGTTGGGACTTGGACGCCAATCATTATGTCATCTTTGAACACCTAGGAATCGACTGGGATGCCAACAACGATGGACAGACCTCATTGGATGAAGAAATAGAATGGGCCAACTACCGCATCGATGAAGGAAAAGGGATCATGTTGTGGGGGAACTTGAATTACCAATACAACGAATTGACCATGGGATACACAGCAAACATTACCTCTATGGGACATACTTCCAGAGGCTTTGATCAACCAAGATTGGTAGGTTATGCCGAAAGCCACGATGAAGAACGATTGATGTTTAAAAACCTGCAATACGGAAACTCCAATGGCAGCTATGATGTTACCGAGCTCAACACAGCCCTAGAGCGTATGTCGGCTCTTGGAGCTGTAAGTTTAACCATCCCAGGACCTAAAATGATCTGGCACTTTGGTGAATTGGGTATGGAAAATTCAATCTTCACTTGCAACGATGGCTCAGTGAACTTACCGGATAATGACAGTGATGGTGCAGGTGATTGTAAATTGGATACCAAACCGCAACCACAATGGGCCAACAACTGGCCAGATGATGCTAACCGAAGCCAAATTTATGAAGACTGGGCACGTATCAATGCTTTGAAAATCCAAGAAGATGTTTTTGAAGGCAACTACACCATTGAGTCCGGAAACTTGACTCCTAAAATTTACATTTGGGATGATACACTTCCATCAACTGAACTGAAGAACGTGGTCATCTTAGCCAATTTCGATGTGGTGGCACAGAACATGGTGCCTAACTTCCCATATACAGGAACTTGGTATGATTTAATGGATAATACAGGTAGCACAACCATGGAAGTAAGCAGTACAACAGCCACGATTAATATGGCACCTGGAACCTTTAAAATCTACGGAAACTTGGCTGCAACCTTGAGTATTGAAGATCATGTTTTATCTCAAGGAATTAAGGTATACCCTAACCCAACCAACAACAGTTTCCAAATTAATAAAGCCACAACCCAGGTTGCGATTTATGATATCACAGGGAAATTGGTAAAATCATTTTCGGGCGACTTCCAAGAAGGCCATGGATTTGATATTTCAAACCTGATGCCTAGTATTTATATGGTAAAACTAAAAAATGAAGAAGGGCAAACAGCTACTTCTAAGTTGATAAAACTATAATTTTATTTGAGTTTTTTGTTTTTAAGTTTGAGTGAAAGCTTCTCCTTGAGGGAAGCTTTTTCTATTCTAAACGCACACTCACCATTCCAATACCATGGGGCTCCTGCAATTGGTTTTCTGGGATTCCAGGACCAATAGAAAACTGAAGACTCTCTACGTTGTTGAGATCGAATTTAGAAGTAATGTCATGCTCCAAATAGTATGGCAAAAAGCTAGGATACGGCCTTGGAAGCGTTACCGTTTTTACAGGTTTTAACTCCGAAAGCGACAAAGTATAGTCTCCCATTTCGGGTTCCAAAGTCAACATACCCCCATAACTAGAGCCATCTTCCATGACAAAGGCAATTTGCAAAGGCAACGGTTTATCTGTCAACGATCTCCCTTTAAAAACCAAAGTCGTTTTATCCTTCAAACTGGATTGTCTGCCATCAATTTCATCGATGATAAAGTGTTTAAAACTGTAATCGTAAATAGGTGGCGCATTTTTGTTTTCGGAATCTTCAACAAACAATTGCTCCAAGTTCATTTGGCATTCCGATTGCCCGGACACCTCTGTTGGGATCAACTTAAAACCCTCGCGCCAAGGGCGAACCAAATCATCAGTATCCTCTTCCGCATCAAACAAATAAACAGGATTGCTTTCAGGCACTACTTTAACCACATAATCTTCGGTATCGTAAAAATCCCAATCCGAAAATTTGCCTTCCAAATCGGCGGGATAGGACCTAAAGGTATCGTCACTTTTCGCGACAATATTGTAATGCACAAAACCAATCTGTAGATATTCTGCAGGTAAGGTTGCTGTATATCTATACCCTTGGATATTTTTAAAATCTACCTGAAAACGCCCTTTTGAAGAATATCCTAGTAGTTGAATACTCTCTGGTTTATTTGGCGCTACATACTGCACTTCCAATTGCAGAGCAGTATTTTCAGTCACTTCCGCTGCGGGTTCATGTGTCAACCATGGTTTATCAACCGTGGTTTTTGGTGCGTAAAAATCGTTGAGTTTATTAGTTTTAAAAGCATCATTAACAGACCAAGTTTTTTTGGTACCTTTTTTACTGAGGATATAAGTTCCCGGTTGAATTGAAAATACTTTACCAGTTACCTGAGACTGAAAACCATTCCCTTCATTAATAGCTTCAATGGAAAATCCCTCCCCTAAATCTTTTAAATCAATAGACATTGAATGGGTTTCCCAATTGATAACTGCCACAGTCTTCTTCGGGCTGTTTTTCCCAAAAGGATTATCCACCCAAATAGCATCCGGTTGTACTTCCAAGCGCCAAACGCCTTTGGAAAGCTTATCCAAAAAATAAGCCCCTTGCCCATCGTATGTCACTACCGGTGAACTGCCATAACCGGCAATCTCCTCTAGCTTTTTTAAATTCTTAGGGTTTGATGATATTGTATTCGTGTAAAAAAACTTTTCTTCGGAATTATACTCGGCCAAATCTGTTTTGTAATCTATTTTGAAGTTGCCAAACGAGGTATTTTCTGGGTACTTTCCAAATTCGGCATACAAAGGAATTTCATGAAATACTTCCGCACAAATTTTTAAAGCCAAAGCCTTGGAAGGGGTATAATTCAAATTCATATAATGCGTATTATATTCGGTATTGGCATAAGCCAAATACGTCGGGTCGTACGCAAAATGGGTCCCTATTTGCATTCCGGCGCTTCTAAAACTTCGTGCCATAGCAGGATACACATAGGATTTCCCAACATCGGCCGCATCGAATTCATAGACCAATTTAGCGCCGTGATGTTTTTTAATCACCTCATCAAATGGCATGTCATAATCATTTACATTAGGCAGTACATTTCCAGAAAGCTCCTTACCATAGCCAAGCCCAGTAGGATACCATTGAAAGGTACCTCCCTGTGCTCCTCCTTCAAAATAGGCATCCATAAAATGTACGGCATGGCTCATATTATAGAAGATAGG
Organism: Mangrovimonas sp. sgz306409; assembly: GCF_059735265.1. Lineage (NCBI taxonomy): Bacteria > Pseudomonadati > Bacteroidota > Flavobacteriia > Flavobacteriales > Flavobacteriaceae > Mangrovimonas > Mangrovimonas sp. sgz306409. The sequence continues at coordinate 246,411 of NZ_JCAPEU010000002.1, read as the reverse complement.
TTTTTGCGTTCCTGTTTTCCGCATCGCTTCTACCATGCCCTTCACAAAAGCTGTCACCTCTGAAGCCGTACCTTGATGGTGTGGTTCATTACTCACTTCAAAAGCAATGATATTAGGCTCATCCTTATAGGCTACTCCTGTATAAGGATTCACATGATTTAAAAACTGAAAGAGGTAATTTTGCTGTGCTTTTATGGCTTCTGGATTGGTCAAGCAATCTGCTTTTCCATATCTGTGAGAAAACCCAGGAGTATCACCATCAGGTTCTGGCCAACCATCTCCCCAAAACGCTATGGGTGTAATGACATAGTTAATGTTGTGAGACTTTAGTTGGCTCAACAAATAATCGAAAGTCTCTAAATATTCATTCTCCAAAAGATTCCCTTCAACATCGCTTATTTGTGTGTCCCAAACATGAATTCGGTATAAATCGAAACCTAAGCGGGTAAAATGGTAAATGTCACTATCGATGGCCTTTTTGGGATCGATTCCCATACGTTTGGCCGAACGATAAGCATGAGCAAAAGGGACTGTATAATTAACACCAAAACCAAACACTTCTTCCTTGGTGGATTCCCATCGCATCACCCCATTGCCATCAATAACCACATTGCTTTTTTGGGAGGTTTCCTGTGCCAAAGACCACTGAAACATACCCAAACACAATGCCATTACCAATGGAATAATTCCATTTACTTTCATATTACCAGTTTTAAAATTAGAGTCCTTCTGACAGGCCTCTCAATATTTTAGCAGCACTTTCGGCTGTAATATCACGCTGCGGACTTGCAAACATTTCATAACCCACCATGAATTTTTTAACGGTTGCACTGCGCAACAATGGCGGATAAAAACTCATATGCCAATGCCAGTGCTCATTTGCTTCGCCATTGGTTGGCGCTTGGTGGATACCGCTAGAATATGGGAAAGAACAGTTGAACAACTTATCATAAACCTTGGTCAACACCGAAATGGCTTCGGCAAACAACATAGTTTCTTCCTGAGCCATTTCCCCAATACTCTTTTGCGGCGTCTTTGGCAAAATCATCGCTTCATAAGGCCACACTGCCCAAAACGGAATCAACACCACAAAGGCCTTGTTTTCAAAAATGATACGCTCTTTAAGCTCCAATTCCTGCTTCAGGTAATCTGAAAGCAAAGTTCTGTTATGCACTTTGAAATATTCCAATTGGCGAGCGTCCTTTTTCAAAACTTCGTTTGGCAATGAAGACTGGCTCCAAATCTGCCCATGAGGATGCGGATTGCTACAGCCCATAATGGCTCCTTTGTTCTCAAAAATCTGCACGTAGTTGATATTCGGTTCACTTCCCAAAGAAGCATATTCCGCTTGCCAAGTATGCACTACCTTTTCAATTCCTTCTACACTCATTTGCGCCAAACTTTTGGAGTGGTCTGGACTAAAACAAATCACCTTACAAATGCCCTGCTCACTTTGCGCCTGTAACAGACCTTCATTCACAGTGAATTCCTTAGAGTCACTTTGCAAAGCAGAAAAATCATTTGTAAAGACAAAAACGTCATTGTAAGACGGGTTCACTTCTCCATTAGCTCTAACGTTTCCAGCACACAAATAGCAACTTTCGTCATAGCTTGGACGCACATCTGGAGTGGTTTCTTCCTGTTGTCCCTGCCAAGGTCTTTTAGCGCGATGCGGAGATACCAAAACCCATTCCCCTGTTAGGATATTTAATCGTTTATGTGAATAATCATGTATATCTGAGTTCATCTTATTTTGATTTTAGTTTATTAAATGTGTTCCTTGAGACAGTTTTACAAAGTGTACACTGCAGTCAATCCCAAAGGTATTTTTATAGTTTTCGGTAACCGTTTTGGCGTAGTCTTCCAACGCATCTTTTTTCACAATATTGATGGTACAGCCTCCAAAACCGCCTCCCATCATTCTAGCACCGGCCACACTTGGATGCGCTTTGGCCTGTTCTACCAAAAAGTCCAATTCGTCACAACTAATTTTGAATTGGTGCTGCATGCCTTGGTGGGCTTCCAAAAGGAAGGCTCCCAACTGCTCCACATCGTTTTCTTCGATGGCTTTGGCAAATTTCATCACCCTGTCATTCTCCTGAACCACATACAATGCCTTTTGATAATCGGCTTCGGAAAGTTGTGTTTTGACTTTCAACAAATCTTCTTCGTTAGTATCACGTAAAAAAGGAACGTCAAGCAATTGCGCTACATGTTCGCACACTTGGCGTCTATCGTTATACTCATTTTCCACCAAATTATGGCTCACATTGGAATTGATAAGCATCAATTCATAATCCTTAAAATCTATTGGATAGGATGTTGCGGTTTGCGTTCTACAATCCAACAACAAGGCTTGATTTTCTTCTCCAAACATACTGGCAAACTGGTCCATAATTCCACAGCGTACGCCTACATAATTATGCTCTGCCTTTTGCGACACCAAAATCATTTCGTGCTTTGTAAGCCCCAGATCAAACAATTCATTCAATCCAAATGCGATGCTGTTTTCTAATGCTGCGGAAGAGGACAAACCTGCCCCATTAGGAACATCGCCCCCAAAAACCACATTGAAAGTAGGCACTTCAATGCCTTTCTTTTGCAACTCCCCAACCACTCCCAAAATGTAATTTCTCCAGTTCCCTTTTGGAATAGCCTCAACCTCATCCAAAGTAAACTCAAACTGCTCCTTTAAATCATAAGCCACCGCCGAGCAAGTTTCCGAATCATTTTTTCCAATGGCCGTGATAATGCCTTTATCGATGGCTGCCGGAAACACAAAGCCTTCATTATAGTCGGTGTGTTCTCCAATTAAATTTATCCTTCCCGGAGAACTTACCATTAAATAATTGTCTCCAAACTTTTCTTTAAAAGTGTCCTGTATTGCTGTAATCAATTCTGTATTCATCTATCCAATCTTTTGTATGTTCCAACTTAAATTATATCGTTCCTGAGGTTGTAAAGTCTGTAGACCCATCCCACTATTGAAGCTATCGGCAGGTCCTGTTTGCGGTTCTATGGCCATGGACTTTCTTCCGGGAGGCGTATATACCTGCAAATAATTTTCTTTTGAAGTGGTTGCAATTGCAATATGATAATCGGGTGTTTTAAAGCCTACGGAGGTATCTCCTAAAAGAAAGCAATCGTCAAACTGCTGCCCGCCAATTTGTAATTCTGAAGGGAATTGCAATGCTTCCTTTTCCACAGGAATCATAAATTCGTCTACTTTCAACTTTCCTTTGCAGTCCATTAAAAGGTGGCTTTCCCCAAGATTACCGGATTCAAAGTAAGGATGCCAACCCAAGGTGAATGGAAAGGCTTGATTGCCTATATTTTCTACATCAACAGTCAATGTCAATTCGGAATTGCTAACTGCATATGTTAGCTCCATGGCATACAAAAAGGGAAATCCTTCTTGAGGAGCTGCTTGTTCATACCTCATAGTTACCGTAGCTTTTTCACTAGTAACTTCCTGATTTACTATATCAAATTCTTTATCATAAATCAAGCCGTGGATGGCATTATTGGGGTCTACCAGTCCTTTTTTCAATTGGTACGTTTCTCCTTCAAAAGTGTATTGCCCCTTGGCAATTCTATTGGCGAAAGGAAACAAAACGGACGATGCAAATGGCAAAGCGCCTTCTTTGGAAATAATCGTTGCGCCTTCCAATTCCAGCACATCCAAACTCCCGCCCAACTTCAAATTGATCAATGCCAACAAGGCTTTATCAGTATTTCTGATTTCCAAAACGCTAGCCCCATTCTCCTTTATATGATTTATTGCAAACATCTTACTACCCTTTATAATGAATTTCTTATGATTAACCTTCTGGTGTTTTCTATGTTCTCTTTTTCATTTTTAACGATCATTTCCGCCAAACGTTTACCCATTTCCTTAAAATCGGTAGAAATGGTCGTAATACCGCCTTCCACAATTTCCTTAAGCAAAGTTTCATTATAGGAAATCACCCCAACATCTTTCCCCACTTCCATTTGAAGTTCCTTAAGCTTTTTAATAAGCACGATTAAATGTTGATCATCCAGCACCAAATACACATCTCTCCGTTTTATGGTTTTCTTCTCAAAAGTTTGAATGACTTCACAGTCTATTTCAGCAACTTCGGCAAACTTCTGAAAGCCTTTCAACATACCTTTCGGCTGTTTGGTTTCAGAATAAAGCAACACCAACTTATGATACTTTTGAAGCTGTCCTTTGATTTCCTTCAAACTATCAAAAATGTCTTTTTCAAAATTCTGATGAATGGAAGGATAGCCTCGTAATTCTTTTGGCAATTGATCCAAAATATAAACTTTGTCCTCTGGTAAAATATCAATTACAGCCTCAGTCCCTATCAAATTTGCAGGCATGATGACATAATAATGATAGCTACCCAAACTATCATGAATCAATTTTGAAAAGACTTCATAACTGAAATGGTGAAAGAAAATTTCCACCTGAATACCCTCGTCAAGATTGTTCACAAAGGCATTGTACAAATCTTCCTTAAAAGCATTTAGCTCGTCAAACAGCAAAAACACTTTTTGGGACACGTTGATATTCTCACTCTTGATGTAATAGCCCTTGCCAGACACCGACTCTACAATACCTCTTCGCTTCAATTCATTGAAGGCCATCATCACCGTATCTCGAGACAGATCAAACTTGTTTCGCACACTATTTATAGATGGCAAACGGTCGCCTTTCTTTAAAAGACCCGCTGCCAAAGCATCTTCTACCGAAGACACAATCTGCTTGTACTTTGGAATTCCTATATGATCTTTAACCGATATCAAACTCATAGAGCGCAAAGATACAAAAACTGGTAGGTACTGGTATGGTATTTTAAGACAAATTTTGTAATTTAGCAGAAATTCAATCCCTCAATTTACAATAACACAAACACTTACACATTAAATTACGACAATGATAAAAAATGCCTTACACATACTCTTGACATTATCTATTGTTCTGGCAAGCTGTTCCTCAAGTGATTCCAGCGACGACAATACGGACGACGACATTATTACACCTCCAGAAAATGAGACTTTTTACTATGGTGCTGATTTATCCTACGTAAATGAAATGGAAGATTGCGGTGCAGTTTATAAAAACAGCGACGGTCAAACCCAAGACCCTTTCACGATTTTCAAAAATGCAGGAACCAATTTGGTTAGGGTTCGACTTTGGCATAATCCAACTTGGACCAATTATTCCAATTTAGAAGATGTTAAAACCACTATACAACGCGCAAAATCACAGGGCATGGACGTTCTATTGGATTTCCATTATTCAGACACTTGGGCAGATCCCCAGAAACAAGAAATCCCAGCAGCTTGGCTGGACGAAATAGACAACACCTCTGCCCTGGGAGAATTGGTTTACAACTACACCTACAATACACTTGAAACCTTATCCAATTTGAATTTACTCCCGGAAATTGTACAAATAGGCAACGAAATCAACCCCATGATTCTACAACATGGTGATTTGGTTTGGCCCATCGACTGGAATAGGAATTCTTATTTATTAAACAAAGGGATTGCTGCCGTTAGAGCAATATCCGAATCCAAGGAAAAAGAGATTGGTGTAATGCTTCATATAGCTCAACCAGAAAACGCCTTATGGTGGTTTGAACAGGCTACACAAAATGGCGTTACCGATTACGACTGGATTGGATTGTCATATTACCCTATTTGGTCTGAGTACACACTTAACAATGTATCAACTCCATTGAACACCCTCATCAACACTTATAACAAACGCTTGATGATTGTTGAAACCGCCTATCCATTCACTTTAACCAATGCCGATAGTGCCAATAATATTTTAGGTGAAGACGCAATAATTTCAGGCTATCCTGCCACACAACAAGGCCAATTGGATTACCTCAATCAATTGCAGAACATTATAGAAAATGTTGGAGGCGAAGGACTCATTTATTGGGAACCAGCTTGGGTATCTACCAACTGCTCAACATTATGGGGACAAGGCTCCCATTGGGATAACGCCACACTTTTTGACCATGACAACAAAGCCACATTGGGCATGCAGTTTTACAATCATTAATACACTTTCAAAATGAAATTCAGCATTAAATATATATCGCTCATCCTGATAGCAATTATGTTTCAAACCGCTCTAAACGCACAAACGAGAGAGGTTATCACCTTGAGAGATGGATGGAAATTCAACAAAGGCCCTCACCCTGAAGCTGTTTCCCCGAAGTACAATGACAATTCATGGGAAGAAGTTACCGTGCCCCATGATTGGGCTATTTACGGTCCTTTTGATAAGGAAATAGACAAACAAGTAGTCGCTATTGAACAAAATGGCGAAACCGTAGCTACCGAAAAAACTGGACGCACAGGCTCCCTCCCCTATATTGGAGAAGCTTGGTACCGAACCAAATTTACCCTTCCAAATGCTGACCAAAACAAAAAAGTATTGATTGCCTTTGAAGGCGCCATGAGTGAACCGGAAGTCTTTATCAACGGAACGAAAGTAGGCGAATGGAAATACGGCTATGCATATTTTTATTTTGACATCACCGAACATATTTCCAATTCAAAAACGAACACACTAACAGTTAAATTGAGTAACAGAGGTCTATCTTCTAGATGGTATCCTGGTGCCGGCTTATACAGAAAAGTCCAAATCATTGTAAAAGACAAACAAAGCATTGACCATTGGGGCACATACATTACAACTCCAATCATATCAGACCAATTAGCCAAAGTGAATATCAAAACAAAAGTTTCTGGAGAACAACTGCGCTTGGTAACCGATATTTTAGACGCCAACGGAACCATCGTTGCCTCAAACACTTCCGAAGCCATATACGGCAATGAATTTGACCAAAATATTGCTTTGGAACACCCTAACTTATGGAGTCCCGAAACCCCTTATTTATATACTGCCGTATCCAAATTATACGCAGGAGATGTTCTTAAAGATAAAATCTCCACCCGCTTTGGAGTGAGAAGCATTGCTTACGATCGCAATACTGGATTTAGCTTAAATGGCGAAGTCACCAAATTTAAAGGGGTCTGTTTACACCATGATTTAGGGCCATTGGGAGCTGCCGTGAACACTTCGGCTTTGAGACGGCAATTGCGCATTTTAAAAGACATGGGGTGCAACGCGATTAGGAGCTCCCACAACATGCCTTCAATGGAACAACTGGAACTTTGTGACGAGATGGGCTTTATGTTTTTAGCAGAAAGTTTTGACGAATGGAAAAAACCAAAGGTGGAAAACGGCTATAATCTCTATTTTGATGACTATGCCGAAAAAGACGTGGTGAATTTAGTAAGAGCCACCAGGAACCATCCATCAATCGTCATGTGGAGTTCCGGAAACGAAGTGCCAGACCAATGGGGCTCGGAGGGTGTAAAACGCGCTAAGTGGTTACAGGATATTTTTCACAGAGAAGACCCAACACGCCCTGTCACGGTTGGGATGGACCAAGTAAAAGCCGTGATGGAAAATGGCTTTGGAGCTATCATGGACATTCCCGGATTGAACTATCGTGTGCACCTTTATGAAGAAGCTCATGAAACCTTTCCTCAAGGGTTTATTTTAGGTTCCGAAACAGCCTCGACAGTGAGTTCTCGTGGTATTTACAAATTCCCTGTGGAAATTGCCAGCATGAAAACCTACCCAGATTTCCAATCCTCTTCCTACGATTTGGAATATTGTAGCTGGTCCAATTTACCAGATGACGACTTTGTACTTCAGGATGACAAACCTTGGGTCATTGGAGAATTTGTTTGGACTGGTTTTGACTATTTAGGAGAACCCACGCCCTACGATGAAGCCTGGCCTTCCCGTAGTTCTTATTTCGGTATTAATGATTTGGCCGGTTTACCCAAAGACCGCTACTATCTTTACAGAAGCAGATGGAACACCGAAGACAAAACGTTGCACATACTCCCTCACTGGAATTGGGAAGGGCGCGAAGGAGAAATTACACCGGTATTTGTGTATACCAGTTATGACAGTGCCGAATTATTCCTTAACGGAAAAAGTCTTGGTATTCAAAAAAAGGATTCCACAACACATCAAAACCGGTACCGTTTAATGTGGAAAGATGTCAAATACCAACCAGGCACCTTAAAAGTTGTAGCTTTTGATGAAAACGGAAGGACTGCCGCCGAAAAAGAAATCAAAACCGCAGGCAAGCCTTATCAATTAATTTTAGAGCCCGATGTAAAAACCATCAAAGCCAATGGTGAGGACATCGCTTTTGTAACCGTATCTGTTGTAGACAAAAATGGCATTCCATGCCCAACCGCGACCAATCAATTAGATTTTAAAGTAAAAGGCAAAGGCACATACCGTGCTGCCTGTAATGGCGATGCCACTTCCCTTGAGCTATTTCATTTACCAACCATGAAATTATTCAGTGGAAAATTGGTTGTCTTGGTACAATCCACAACCCAAGCTGGGGACATTGAATTAACCGTAAGCGGGAAAGGTCTAAAAACAGGAAAACTAAACTTAAATAGCGAAACCCCTTAAGAGATAATCACCCCATCACTCATAGTGATAATTCGGTCTGTCTTTTTTGCAAAATCCTCATCATGGGTAACAATCAAAAGAGACAGACCTTGTTCATCGCAAAGCTGCTTGAACACATTGAATACATTTTCGGAATTGTGACTATCCAAATTCCCCGTGGGTTCGTCACCTAAAATAATAGACGGGTTATTAATCAAAGCCCTAGCAATCGCAACACGTTGCTTTTCTCCCCCAGAAATTCTAGAGGCTCTTTTGTCTGCCAAATGCCCTATATTGAGGATTTCCAACTTGTTTCTAGCATCATGCTCAATTTCCTCCAAAGTCTTCTCTCCTAATTTTTTTGCTGGCAACATGACATTTTCCAAAACAGAAAACTCAGACAATAAATAATGAAACTGAAATACAAAACCAATGTGCTTATTTCTTAAGTAGGACAGCTTGTTATGATGTTGTCCAGTCACCAATTCATTGTTCAGATAAAGCTCTCCTTCATATTCCGTATCCATGGTAGACAAAATATACAGCAAAGTTGACTTTCCACAGCCAGATTTCCCGATAATAGAAGTGAATTCCCCTTTCTTTATAGACATATTGATATCCTTCAGCACATGAAATAACACGGGCTTCCTAAAATATTTATTGATATTTTTTGTCTCCAGAACTGTACTCATTATTGACCTCTAATTATTTTAACAGGATCTATCTTTTTAGCCTTTCGGGATGGCAAATAACCCGCAAAAAAGGTAGAGACTAATGCGAAAGTGATTCCGATCACATAAAACCAAGGATCGAAATTCACAGGAAACGTCTTGATAGTTGGGAGCGCTTCAGTTTCAAACGGTAGGGTATCAATCAAACTGGTAAGCCCAAATCCAACAAGTAACCCCAACAAACCTCCAACTAAACCAATGATCAAGGCCTGACACATAAAAATATATTGCACATCCTTCCCTGAAAATCCAGTTGCCTTTAAAATGGCGATGTCATTCATCTTTTCATAAATAAACATGTTTAGGATATTATAAATCCCAAAGCCAGCCACAATCAAGAGCGCAATGGAAACCGCATAGGTAATTAAATTCCGAATTGAGGTACCCGTTTCAAACTGAGCATTGGCTGTTTTGATATCCACCGCTTTTAAACCAAATTGATGTTCCATTTCTTGAGCCATACCATAAGCATCTTCAATATTGTAGAGCTTCACATTGATATCGGTGATATAATTTTCTGCTTCGCCTAAAATACGCTGTACCGTTTTAATGGTCGCAAAACTTTGAATGTCGTCCACCTCAGCCAAGCCACTTTGATAAATCCCAACAATTTTCAAAGGGAATACATCTCCTTTGATCGTACTGACCTGAATTTTGTCTCCCAGTTTTAGAGACATCTTTTTGGCAATGCCAGAGCCCAATAAAATACCATTATCTACCTTATGCAAATCTTCGTGACTTCCCTTAACCACATAATTTTGAAAGTCAAACAAACGTGCTTCTTCCAAAGGCTCTACCCCTCTCAAATTTCCGCCGAGCTCAATAGAACCTGAAATATAAAATATATTGGATTTTATTTGTGGAATAGCACCTTTCACCCTTTTATCCTTGTTGATATAGGCCATAATTGGTAAGGCATTGTGAATCTTCTTTTGGCTTTGCTTCGGTTTTATAGAATGGACCACCTTAAAACTATTCTCCAAAGTTTCATAGGCTGCGATGGGCTGTTCTTTAGAGGGTTCAATTTCACTATAGATATGGATATGTGGGGTTTGATTCAAAATCAAGCCATCCAACATTTTATTCAATCCTGTCATAAAACAGACCAAAGTAATATAGGCACCAATGCCAAAAGTCACCCCAAGTGCTGCCACGGAAGTCTGTTTGATCTTACTCAGCAGATGCGTTTTCGCAATGGCCAATATGACCCTCCAGTTAATTGCCATCTGGTTTGTATATCGCCGTATCGGCATCTATGCCTTCCAAAATTTCTACAGATTCAAGATTTTCCAGACCGGTTTTTACAGCAACAAGACCCTTATCCGTTTTTACTTCTCCCTTATCCGTCAAATAAGATTTTGGAATGGTAAGTACCGCTTCCTTTTCCCTAATGATAATATTGGCTTCTCCAGATAATCCGGAGTACAACTTCTTAGGTAGACGATCAAATTCCGCTTCAACTGTAAATGTTTGGTTCCGCAAATCCTTTTTTGGCAAAATTTTAGACACACTTGCCTCAAAAACCTCTCCTTTATAGGCATCCAGACTCACAATGACCTTTTGCCCCAATTCTATTTTCACAATATCCACCTCATCAACCAACATTTCAATCACAAAATCATCGGCACTCCCAATAGAAGCCATGGGCTCCATAGTAGTTACAATCTCCCCCTTGTTTTTATAAAGCGCGTACACCATGCCGTTTATTTCACTTTTAATGGTGAAATCCGTGGTATTGATTAGGGAAGTTTTATAATTATTTTCGGCCTGTTTTAGCGCTGTTTGCAATTCATTTTTGGTACGATCATACCTACTTTGCAGCAATTGCAAGTTATTTTTTGAAAGTTGGTAATTGAGTTCCTTGGTATCATACTCCAATTTTGAGCCAATGTTCTGTTCCCAAAGATTTTTTTGCCTAAAAAAATTAATGGAATCATTCTTATATTTCAATTCCGCAGCCGCAATTTCCTCTTTAATCCCCAGCAATACGGCAGCACTTCCATTGTAGTTATCTTTAGCCAAATCGAGGGCCAATTTCGCATTTCGAGAATTTAACTCAGGTGCATTATTGGTTATTTGAATGATTTTATCCCCCTTAGAAACTTTCTGCCCTTCTTCCACCAAATTGTCTTCCAAAATACCAGAAACAATAGCATATGCCTCATACAGACTGTCCGGTTGAATGACTACAGAAGAGTACACTGCCTCGGTAAGATCTTGCTTTTTGGGAAGCGTTTTTTCGTCATCGCTCCCGCAAGACACCAGAAGACAGGCACCTAAAAAGAAACATATTGCTTTCATAGCTCATAATTTCCAATTCTAAAATATACTAATTATTAGTGGGATAAAATGATTTAAATCATTAGGGAAGCGTGCAAATAAAAAAAGCTTCTCAGAAATGAGAAGCTTTTCGCTTATTGTGCGGGCGGGGAGACTCGAACTCCCACACCTCGCGGCACTAGATCCTAAGTCTAGCGTGTCTACCAATTCCACCACGCCCGCAATAAGTCTTAGTTTCGGGATGCAAATATATAAATAACTTTGAATATACAAACCTTTCTTTCAAGAAAAAATCGCTCTGCTTTTTGTATTTTTGAATCAAATTCAAATTTAATTATGGAAAACATTCAATCTTACGTGAATCAGCATAAAGACCGTTTTCTAAGCGAGCTCATCGAACTCCTTAAAATCCCGTCAATTAGCGCAGATTCCGCATACAAAAAGGACGTACTAAGTACTGCCGAAGCTGTAAAAACACAATTGGAAGCAGCGGGTTGCGATTTAGTAGAAATTTGTGAGACCAATGGCTATCCTATTGTTTACGGAGAAAAAATAATTGATAAAAACTTGCCAACCGTACTTGTTTACGGTCACTACGATGTGCAACCACCGGATCCATTAGAGTTATGGACCTCCCCTCCTTTTGAACCGGTCATCAAACCTACCGAGCTGCATCCAGAAGGTGCCATTTTTGCAAGAGGTGCCTGCGACGACAAAGGCCAAATGTATATGCATGTGAAGGCTATGGAGTTTATGACCAATACCAATCAGTTGCCGTGTAACGTAAAATTCATGATTGAAGGTGAAGAGGAAGTTGGAAGTGAAAACCTAGGGGATTTTGTAAAGGCCAATCACGAAAAATTGAAAAACGACGTGATTTTAATTTCCGACACAGGAATGATTGCCAAAGATGTGCCGTCCATCACAACTGGACTTCGTGGTTTGAGTTATGTTGAAGTAGAAGTTATGGGGCCAAACAGAGATTTACACTCAGGTTTGTATGGTGGTGCCGTGGCCAACCCCATCAACGTGCTTACCAAAATGATTGCCTCGCTTCATGACGAGAACAACCATATTACCATTCCAGGGTTTTATGACAAGGTTGAAGAACTGAGCAAAGAGGAACGTGCCCAAATGGCCAAAGCACCGTTTTCTTTGGAAAACTATAAAAAAGCACTGGACATCGATGCTGTTTATGGAGAAGAAGGCTACACCACCAATGAACGTAATTCCATCAGACCTACCCTAGACGTGAACGGTATTTGGGGAGGTTATATTGGTGAAGGTGCTAAAACGGTTATTGCTAGTAAAGCTTACGCTAAAATCTCCATGCGATTAGTACCAAACCAAGACTGGAAAGAAATCACAGACCTATTCAAAACCCATTTTGAAAGTATTGCTCCTGCTGGCGCAAAAGTAAAAGTGACACCACATCACGGTGGCCAAGGCTATGTTACACCAATTGACAGCATTGGCTATCAAGCGGCCAGTAAAGCTTATAGCGATACCTTTGGAAAAACGCCAATCCCACAACGCAGCGGAGGAAGTATTCCTATTGTTGCTTTGTTTGAACAGGAGCTGAAAAGCAAGACCATTTTGATGGGCTTTGGTTTAGACAGTGATGCCATCCACTCTCCTAACGAACATTTTGGAGTTTGGAATTACCTAAAAGGCATTGAAACCATTCCGTTGTTCTACAAATACTTTACAGAACTTTCTAAATAACACTAAAAAAAGGTCTAAACTTAAAATTCAGTTTAGACCTTTTTTTATATCCCAAGTGAGTTTTATTTCTTTACAATTTTATACATCCCGGATTTCTTTCCAGAATGTATTTTTAATAGATAGATTCCTTTAGAGAGATGTTTCAAACTAATTTGGGACTGATTGGTTTTCATCTCTGAATTCAAAACCAACTTCCCACTAATATCATAAAGATTTAGTTCGGTTGTACCTTCTCCAACTACCTCAACCTTCAGAAGATCAAAAACAGGGTTGGGATGTAACTTAACCTCAGACTCTAAAAAGGCATCCATTCCCAACGTATTAAATGAAATGCATTCACTAAATTCCACACAATCACCATTGGTTACTTCTACTGAATAATTTCCATCTTCACTAGGCATAAACGATTGGAATGCGGCGCCATCGATTGGTGTATTCGCGTCACAATCATACCATTGATAAGTAGCTCCTGTTTCATTTACCGTTAATATGGATTCTGTTTGAGTGATGCCAGAATCTACTCCTGTCAAACCTCCTTTGGAGACCATATAGGCCATGATCAATTTTGCTAATTCATGGTAATAGGGAAGATTCAATGTCGATATTCTATCCAAAGACGAATGGTAATAAGGCGTTTGATCATTGGTTTCCCAAGACTCCCCAACCAAAACCGCCGAATAGCCTTCATCCCAAAACCTGGAGTGGTCACTAGCCAAAGTTCCTGGATTTACTACATTTTCATTTAAATTGAAATCATAAGTACTAAGCAATACCACAATATCATCAGACATACTTAAAGAGTTTCCGAAATCTCGAACATCAATGTCGAAATGGTTATCATTGTTACCATCATAGCCCATCATATCGATATTGAGAACTCCCAAGATGTTATCATCATTTTCCGAAGCTAAATTGGCATAATAGCCAGATCCCTGCAACCCGTTTTCTTCTTCATCCCAAAGGGCGTATACGATGGTATTGTCCAAACATTGGGAAGAAAGAATCCTTGCAATTTCCAATACGGTTGCTACACCACTGGCATTATCATCGGCACAATAATCGGCCACACTATCGTAATGTGCACAAATAATATAAATATTGTCTGGATTTGTTTTGCCTAGTTGGGTAGCGATAATATTTCTACCATTGGCATTAAAGGCTTGGTCCGTAACCGTAAGATTGTCCCACTGTTCAAATTTCTGTTTTAGATAATCGGCCGCTGTATCGTTGTTTGCCTGCTGCCTATTGAGAATTGTAACGGTATTACCATAAACAACCGTAGATTGTTCCCCAGAAAATTCATTGACGGTTAAAACCAAGGAATCCAAATTAACCTGATTGATAATATCAGCCTCCGATTGCCCAAAGGCCACCATAGTGCATAAGGAGATTCCCAACACACATAAACGCAACTTATTCATTTTATTTGAGATAGTGTTCGTACCAAATATAGGGTATTAAATGAACTTTTCAATTTCAGAATTTGACATTTCAAATTTTTATTCTACATTAGTAGAACTAATTCTAAAACCATAGAACATGAAGCTCTCCAATGCCGAAGAAGATTTAATGAATTATATCTGGGAACTCAAAACAGCATTTATGAAAGATTTGCTAGATGCCTACCCAGAACCAAAACCTGCAAAGACAACAGTCGCTACTTTGCTAAAACGAATGACCGACAAAGGTTTCATAGCGTATCATACCTACGGGAAGTCACGTCAATATTATCCTTTAATTAAAAAGAAAGACTACTTCTCTACACACGTAAAAGGACTTATAAAGAACTTTTTTAATGACAGCGCCTCTCAATTCGCTTCCTTTTTCACTCAGGAAACCGACTTGACCAAGGAAGAATTGGAAGATTTAAAAGCGCTTATAGATAACGAAATCAAAAAGAAATAATATGGTGCAATATCTCATCAATTCGTCGGCTTGCCTCATAATTTTTATAGTGTTCTATAAAGTATTTCTAGTAAAGGAAAGCTTTCATACGTTCAAAAGATATTATCTATTGGCTAGTTTGACCATGCCTTTTGCCATACCCTTCATAACGTATACAACGTACATCGAACACACCTCTCCTACAGATTTACCTCTATTGGAAATTATACCTATAAACAACAATATACCACAAGAAAATACAACCAATTGGTCTTCCTCTATTATTTGGTGTATTTACGGTTTGGGAGTTCTATTCTTTGCTTTCAAATTTCTATGGAACATTTTCAGAATTGCGAAACAAATAAAGACCAATGAACAATTAACGCAAAAGGATTGGATTTATGTGCTAATGCCAATTGGCACCATTCCTCATTCCTTTTTAAAATATATTTTTATTGAAGGTGACGCTTACAGCTCAGATAAAATCCCAAATGAAATTCTTACCCACGAACAAATTCATGTTACGCAACGCCACAGTATCGACAATTTATTGGTAGAGTTTACCAAGGTTGTGTTTTGGTTCAACCCAATTATTTACTTGTTCAAAAGAGAGATTAAATTAAACCATGAATTTTTAGCCGATCGCGGCGTTCTCAACCAAGGATACAACCCTAAAACATATCAAAAACTATTACTGAGCTACACCACAAAACAATCCAATTTTCAATTATCGTCATCTATCAACTATTTATTAATCAAAAAACGTTTTACAGTTATGAAAACCAACACCTCATCAACAAAAACATGGATTCTTGGAATATTAATCCTTCCTATGGTTACACTTACCACCTATGGCTTTAGCACAAAAAATGAAGTCGTTGCAACGCAAAATTCTGAAGAAAAAAATTTAAACTCATTAGACCTTTACCTTGATGAAAAAGGAAACCTTATCCATAATGATGAAACCATAAGCCTAGAAGAAATTGAAGCCCTATTGGCAAAAAACAAACATCTACATGTTTCTATAAAAACTGATCCGAAATCGAACAGAAATTATGCCGAACATATCTTGGATGAATTAAGATCTAAAGGTGCCCAGAAAACAAACTTATGTAGCAGTTTTGAAACGGAAAGTGATTCGTCGCGCCAAACCACCTATGCACTTATCAATGGTAAAAAAACTGGTCCGACCGAAATGGTCAAAAAAGACATCAAAAATTTAATCCTCTCTGTTGAAAATGCCAATTTAATGAGCTTTAGAATAAAATTTCCCCGAAAACCTACCCAATCTATCTCCAGCAATACGTTGAATGCCATTACCAAGGAATATCTATTGGAAGCAGAGAAAGATGATAAGGTTATTATTTTCGATATAAAATCTTCTAGCAGTCAAACAAAATACTATCCAATTGTCATCACAGTTTTGGATTGATATGGTCTGAAGAGACCTCATATAAATTTAAGAAAAAAGGCTTCAAATAATTGAAGCCTTTTTTTGTAACATTTCACCACTTTTCACGTTCTAATAGTCTATCAATCAAAATCAAACACGTTATGTTAAAAAAGTTTTTCATCATCTGTTCAGGCGCCGATGGCGATATTTTGGAAACCTGTTCTTCGGGGGAACAAAACAAATATGCCGGTATTGGTGCTACGGTATTTTTCACGGCAGTCATGGCTTTTATTGCTTCGGCTTATGCCCTTTTCACAGTATTCGACAATCTCTTTGCCTCCATTTTCTTTGGCCTCATATGGGGTTTGCTCATTTTTAATCTGGACCGCTTTATTGTGTCGACCATCAAAAAAAGAAACAGTGCAGTTGACGAGTTCCTTCAGGCCACCCCAAGAATAATTTTGGCCATCATTATTGCGGTGGTGATTTCAAAACCATTGGAACTTAAAATCTTTGAAAAGGAAATCAATCAAGTATTATTGGAGCAGAAGAATACCTTGACTCTCAACAACCAAAACCAAATTGCAGAACAGTACACTCCAAAAGTCACGGAGCTGGAAAGTTCTATCAAGAACCTGCAGCAGCAAATTACCAGTAAAGAAACTGAGGTGAATGCTCTTTACGACACCTACATCTCCGAAGCTGAAGGAACAGCGGGCACCAAGCTTTTAGGTAAAGGTCCTGTGTATAAAGAAAAACGTGAAAAGCACGATGCCGCTTTGGTCGAATTACAACAACTAAAAACCGAAAATAGGCTTAAAATTTCAAATTTAGAATCGGAAATAGTTCAATTAAAAGCTAATTACAACAGCCAAGTCAGCACTTCACAACCCATCATCGATGGCTTTGATGGTCTGATGGCAAGAGTGAATGCCTTGGGAGAACTTCCATGGCTGCCTTCTTTTTTTATCTTCTTACTGTTTTTGGCCATAGAAACGGCTCCTATTTTTGCCAAACTCATTTCCCCTAAAGGTGAATATGATTTTAAATTGGAAGATGCCGAAACTGCCATTAAATCTTGGGTAACGCAAAAGGTGAACGAGCGCTCCATGTTATTGCAAACGGACAAAGCCATTAACAATAAAGTATACAGCGACATTGCCGAAGAGGAAGAACTCTACGCCTACAAGCGTAAAAAAGCTAGGGAATTGATGCAATTACAGGCCGACGCCTTTTTCAAGCATCAAAAGAAAACCCTAAGCTAATTAGGCTACCGCAGATTGTTCCGATTTAAAGTGATTGTACAAACCCTCACAGCCCATTCCTATAATGGAAAGGTTTTTCCCTTTGTCCAAGGCTTCATTGTGCAATTTCACCAAGGCTTGAATGCCATATTTATCAATTTCCTCAACACCTTCGATACTCAAGGTCATGGTATTGATTCTTTCAAAAATATTGTGAAATTCTGAATGGAATAAGTGAACGGTTCTTTTGGTAAGTGCTCCTTTAACTTTAAAGAAGTTGTTGCAACTAGTAATTCTTAGACTCATAACAATTAGGTTTTAAAGGTTAAAAAATAAACTGGGGCTATTAATCAGTTGACTCACAGGTAAATATCAAAAATTAAAACCTAATCATCTATTATTTTCGACCAAATGCAACAACTTTAGACAACAGGAAAACGGCAAACCAAGGCCATTATCTTTACATTAACATATTGTAAATCAATATTTTCTATCAGGAGAGAAAGAAGTCACAGACATCGATAATTGTTTGTCAGAAATAAGCTCAGAAATCAATTTACCAGTGGCCGTACCCATGGTCCAGCCCATCATGGCATGGCCAGTAGCTATGGTTAAATTACGGCATTTTGAAGATTTGCCTATATATGGAAGCCCATCTGGTGTTACAGGCCTTAAACCTGAAGCCGTCTCCTGTATTTCAGATTTAGTCAAGCTAATGTCTGGATAGTATTGATGGACGGCCTTGGCAATTGCATTGGCTCGAACCTCATTTACATGATCATTGATACCCGCAATCTCCATAGTTCCTGCAAAACGCGTAAATCCATTCATAGGTGTAACGGCCACTTTGGATTCTGCCAATATGGTTGGAATACCTATTCCTGTCTCCCTAGAGGTATTGATACGATAGCCTTTCCCCGCTTGAAGCAATAAGTTCAGTCCTATTTTTTTAGTCAACAAGGGGCTCCAAGAACCTGCGGCCAAGACAAATTCATCGGCCCTTAAACTTCGGCTTGAAGTGTGCATCTGGGTAATTTTTAATCCAGACAAAGTGACGTCCTCAACCTTTTCATTCAACAAAAACCTAACACCTACTTTGTTCAAATAAGTTTTCATCTCAGTCATAAATTCATGAGGCGTACTATGCGAATCACATTTATAGTAAGTCCCACCAATGACATTTAACTCAACATTGGGCTCTAAAGATTTCAATTCCTCCAAACTAATTTCGGAAGCATCCAATCCTTCCTTTTTTGCCATCTGTGCCATGTGGATTTCTTCTTCCAACATCTTTTCAGTTTGGCACAACATCAACAAGCCTTTATGCTCCAATTGAAATGTAAATCCTTCGGAAGCTTTAAGCTCTTTATAAAGCTCCTGACTCAACAAAGAAATTTTCTTGATAACGGGAATGGCTTTTTGAACATGTGCTGAATTACAGCTTTTATTGAAAGCATAGGCCCACTTGAGAAAATCCGCATCCAATCGCGGTTTGATATAAAGCGGACTTGCAGGATCCAACATCCATTTCAAGCCTTGCTTCATAACACCTGGGGCAGACAACGGCACAATATGACTTGGAGACAGATACCCCGCATTGACATATGAAGCACCTCCGTCCATATTAGATTGATCAACCACCGTGACTTGATGCCCTTCTTTATGGAGATAGTATGCAGAACACAGCCCTATAATACCACCTCCGATAACAATCACCCTTTTGCTCATTGCCTACTATTTAAATCACTTGAAACCCCAAAGCATATGGATCATCCTCTGGATCTATTACAATGGTATTATACCCAAAAACTTTTGCCCATCCCGTAATACTTGGAACTATCCCTAATTTTCCATGAAACGGAACCTCCTCTTCAATACGCCCAATAAATGTACTCCCTATAAAGCTCTCATGAATATAATCTTCCCCAACCTTCAATTTATCTTTAGCACACAATTGAGCCATTCTAGCCGAAGTTCCAGTTCCGCAAGGACTCCTATCAATAGCCTTATCACCATAAAACACAGCACTTCTTCCCGAAGAACCAGAATCTATAGGATTCCCAGTCCATAGCACATGGCTAATATCTCTAATCGTAGCATCTTCTGGATGAACAAAATCATCAGGGTACAACTCATTAATGCGTTGTCTAATCACCTTAGAAAATTGGATAAGTTCTGCTCCTGAATAATCCTGAACTCCAGGAAAGTTCTTTTGAGGATCAATAATTGCGTAGAAATTTCCGCCATAAGCCACATCAAAAATCAAAGTTCCCAATGTTGGGCACTCTACTTCCAAACCTTCAGCAGCCAAATAACTCGTAACATTGGTCAACTTTACCCAATCTACTTTATCGCCATTTTTTCCATATTCAATATGAATTACTCCTGCAGGGGCTTCCATTTTAATAACCCCTTCTGTTTTAGGCATAACCAAACCTTCCTGAACAGCTACCGTTATGGTGCCAATGGTTCCGTGGCCGCACATGGGCAAGCACCCTGAAGTTTCAATAAAAATAATTCCAAAGTCGTTAGCGGGATCATGTGGGGGATACAACAAACTACCGCTCATCATATCATGTCCGCGAGGCTCAAACATTAGGCCTTTGCGAATCCAATCAAATTCCTTCAGAAAATGTTGACGCATTTCACTCATGGAATTCCCTTTCAGGAGCGGCGCTCCTTCCTTAATCACCCTAACTGGATTGCCACAAGTATGGGCATCGATACACGCAAAAACATGTTTACTCATATCTTCCTTGGCGTTACTTGGAGTTTTGCTTCCCTGTTTTGGTCTTTTCTATATAATGGTTCACCCGACTTTCCAAAATAGCCAAAGTAACGGTTCCCTGCTCCAATATGACTTCATGAAAATCACGAATGTTGAACTTAGTTCCCAATTCTGCTTCTGCCTTATGACGAAGCTCCCTTATTTTAAGTTCACCAATTTTATAAGACAAGGCTTGGCCTGGCCAAGAAATGTAACGATCGGTTTCGGTGTTGATTTCATGTAACGACAATGCTGTATTAGCTGCCATAAATTCCACCACTTGCTCCCTCGTCCAACCTTTGGCATGGATTCCTGTATCTACCACCAATCTGCAGGCACGCCACATTTCATAGGTCAATTTTCCAAATTCTTCGTAGGGCGTGGTGTAAATACCCATCTCATCAGCCAAGTATTCCGAATACAATCCCCAACCTTCGCCATAAGCGGACAGGTACAAATTCCTTCTAAACTTTGGAATACTATCTCCCAATTCATTGTTTAAACTGCCCTGCAAATGATGTCCAGGAACCGCTTCATGAGCCGTAAGAGCCGGAAGTGTATACAAAGTTCTACTAGGTAAATCATAAGTATTTACCCAGTAATACCCAGGATCCGTGCTTTCCTTTGAGGTGCCAATATAACGTCCCGTGGTGTATTTTGGGGCAATAGCATCGGGCACTGGAGCCACGCCATAGGGTTTTCTTGGCAAGGTTTTAAAATACCTCGGCAATTGCGCATCGATCCGCTTGGCCATATCCCGGGCAATCATCAACAACTCTCTTGGTGTTTTGGCATAAAATTGCGAGTCGGTTCTTAAAAATTTCAAAAAGTCGACAAAGCTTCCTTTATAATTCAAGTCTGAAATAATTTGCTCCATTTCTGCCTTAATTCTCGCCACTTCACTCAGTCCGATTTCATGAATATCCTCTGCCGTATATTCAGTGCTTGTAGTGTAATAATTGATTCTATTTTGGTAAAAATCTTGTCCATTGGGCGTTTCGGACACCCCTAAAGTAGTTCTCGTAGCCGGAAAATATTCGGTTTCAAAAAAGGTCTTGATACGTTTGAATTCGGGAATTACATTAGTTTCAATAGCCGTTTGAGCTGCTCTCAAAACTGAATCCTTTTGCTGTGCTGTTAAACCATGTGGTAAATTTTTAAAGGGCGAATAATAATAACTGTCCTCAAAATTCTCAACAATATTATCATCATAGGTAGACTCATATCCTTTAAAAATCACCAATGGTTGCGATACTCCCTTTTTCAATCCTTCCCGAAGATTTTCAAAATGTTGATCTACAAATTCGGGAATCGCATTCAGCCTATTTAAGTAATCCTTTACTTGTTCATAATTGGTCAACGGTCTTACTTCGTATGTTAAATTGGAGTGAAATCCCGTATCGGAAAGTAAGGGATTGAGGTACTGCTCAAATTCATAATAATCTATAATATCCTGAAGTTCGAAACTCAACAATTCTGCCGAAATTCGATCTGTTTCACTCAAACCTGAAACATCCAATGCCTTTAACTCCTCAAGTTGTGATTTGGCAAATTCAGCCTCGGCTTGATAGTACGTTTTAGTATAGAGCCCCAAGGGATATGTTTTTTCGTCATAGCCCTTATGATCTTCGTAGTGTTTAATAATGGAATCCAGCTCTTGTTTGGCTTTTGGAACTTGAGTCACTGTACTTGATTCTTTTTGGCACCCAAAAAGAGCAAGTATTATAATGAGGCCGATATATTTACAATTCATACTATAATTTGCTTTTGGTTTGGATATTATTGACGAGTCTAGAAATATTCAAAGGGTTATCATTCTTCAATTCATCGGGCAACAATTGATCTGGCCAGTTCTGAAAGCAAAACGGACGCACCCAACGCTTGATGGAATTCACGCCCACAGCTGTAAATCGACTATCGGTAGAGGCTGGAAAAGGTCCGCCATGCACCATAGACGGACAAACCTCAACTCCGGTTGGAACACCATTATAAATCAAACGCCCTACCCTGTTTTGTAAAGCTGAAATGATATGTGGATATTCAGCCGCCTCTTCATCCTCTGCAATCAAAGTAGCCGTTAGCTGTCCTTCCAACTTTAGAATCAATTTTTCCAATTGCTCGATATTTTCACATTGCACCACCATTGTAAATGGGCCAAACACCTCTTGATGTAAGGTAGGATTTTCCAAAAAAACCTTACCATCAACGGTGGTTACTGCTTGTTGCGCATAATTAATTTGGACCTCATCATCATAATTTGCAGTCACCTTCAAACCATCTTGTTGTATTGCCGATTCTTTATTCCTATCGTAAGCCCCCTTTATATTGGGATGCAGCATACACGAAGGTTCAATTTTTAAAATTTCTTCCGAAAGGGTCTCGATGAAATTGTTCAATCCGGAACTTTTAATTCCTAAAATCAAACCTGGATTAGTGCAAAACTGTCCTGTTCCCAAAGTCACCGAATTGGCATAGGTTTTCGCCAAACTTTCAGCTCTTTCCTCCAATGCCTGAGGCAGCAACACGACCGGATTAATACTGCCCATTTCAGCAAACACCGGAATTGGTTCGGGACGTTTGGAGGCCAAATCAAACAAGGCTCGACCTCCTTTTATACTTCCTGTAAACCCGACAGCTTTTACCTGTGGATGCTCCACCAATTGCACACCAACTTCAATACCGCTACTGTTTAAATTTGAAAATACACCATTGGGCATTCCTGTTTTTTCGGCCGCTTTAATCACTGCCGAAGCCACCAATTCTCCAGTTCCCGAATGCATAGGGTGAGATTTTACTATTACCGGACATCCTGCCGCCAAAGCCGCAGCTGTATCGCCTCCCGCTGTTGAATAGGCCAAAGGAAAATTACTGGCCCCAAATACCACCACAGGTCCAATAGGCACCAACATTTTTCGTAAATCAGGTTTCGGGTTGGGTGTTCTATCTGGGTTGGCAGTATCTATGGAAGCTTCTACCCAACTGCCTTCTTTCAATAATTCGGCAAAAGAACGCAATTGCCAAATGGTTCGTGCGCGTTCACCCTCAGCTCTGCCTTTTGCCAACCCCGATTCGGAGCAATACATTTCAATAAGTTCCTCACCCAAATCCAGAATTTCATCGGCAATAGCATCTAAAAACTCAGCTTTTCTAAGACCGGAAATGTTTCTATAAGTTTTAAAAGCTTCGGAAGCCAATGTTACTGCTCGGTCAATTTCATCAGTTGTGGCTTCAGTAAATTCAACGGGATTTTCAATATTGAGTTGCGGATTGAAAGTTTTGTAATCTGTTTCTCCTCCCGCAGAAAGTTGATTTCCTATATAGTTTTTTCCTGTAATCATTCTAGTTGTATTCTGGTACAATTGGCCTATGCCTTAAACTGTCTTCTATGATTTGAATCACATTTGCACGTTCTGTTCCAAACAATGGCAATCTTGGCTTTCTCACATATTCCGTTCCTAAACCTGTATAGACTTCAGCCAATTTGATATTCTGTACTAATTTAGGGTTTATATCCAATTCTAACAATGGCAAAAACCATCGATAAATATCCAAGGCTTCTTGAATTCGGCCAGCCTTTTGAAGTTCATAAATGGCCACCGTTTCCTTTGGAAACGCACACACCAAACCTGCAACCCAACCATCGGCTCCCAATAGCAAACTTTCCAAAGCCAAGGTATCCACCCCTGTCAATATTTTCAATCGGTCTCCGAAGCGGTTCTTAATTCGGGTGATGTTTGTAACATCGCGTGTAGACTCCTTTACCGCCTCAATATTGGGACAGGTTTGCAATAGCTCTTCGAACATATCCAAAGTAACCTCTGTTTTGTAGTCAATTGGGTTGTTGTAAATCATTATGGGCAATGCAGTACTGCTTGCCACTTCCTTAAAATATTCCACCGTTTCTGTTTCGCACGATTTATAACGCATGGGCGGTAACATCATTAAAGCATCGGCGCCACCTGTTTCTGCTTGTTTCGCTGCTGCTATGGCGGCTTTCGTACTTTGTTCCGCGATATTCACCAATACTGGAATTTTCCCATTAATCACCTTTATTGTATGTTGCGTCAAGGTTTGTTTTTCCTTTTCAGTTAAGGTACTTGCTTCTCCCAAGGTGCCTCCCAATACAATGCCATGGATACCGGCATCCAATTGAGCTTTAAGATTATGCTCAAACATCTGCAAATCCAATTCATCATCTTGGGTAAATTTTGTTGTGATAGCAGGCAAAACGCCTTTCCAATCCATTGCCATAATATTGTTTTTAGTTTAATGTAAAACTAGCCAAACCAAACACTTGCAAATGATGCAACCCTATCCAAAATCGATACAATATTATCCAAAAAGGCCAGTCATGATTCCAAATGGACTAATATTTATGTAATTTTAAATCCGCATGAAAGTTTTGCCATTCAAAATACCAAAGCCAGAATTTCACTCACTTGTATATCAAGTTGACATTGCTGCTGTATTTTATGACCAGCTACATCAGCATGAAGAGTTTCAATTAAGCTTTATTGTTGAGGGAAATGGCACGTTGATAGTTGGAGATAGTGTGAACCACTATTCCAAAGGAGATTTTTTGGTAATTGGCAGCAATCTTCCACATGTATTTAGAAGTCATGTCCAAGCTGAAAAAGATTCGCATATGCTGAGCTTATTTTTCACAAAAGCATCCTTTGGAAAACACTTTTTTGAATTGGATGAACTCAAAGAACTCCATCCATTTTTCAAACGTGCAGAACATGGATTTAAGGTGACATCCAACCAAGATCAAATCAAAGCATTGTTCATGCAATTGGAAAAAAGCTCCAAACTTAATCGATTCTTGATCCTATTAGAACTGTTACAATTAGCATCCTCCTCTGAATTTAAAAGTCTTTCTTCCTTTGTTTATGAAAAGACCTACACCAATACAGAAGGTACTCGCATGCGCGATATCATGGAATTCACAGTGAACAATTACCAGAACGATATTAGTTTGGAAGAGATTTCGGAAATTGCCAAAATGACCAAAAATGCCTTTTGCAAGTATTTTAAAAAACGAACAAACAAAAGTTATTTTACGTTTCTTAATGAACTGCGAATTGAGAATGCATGCCGATTACTACAATCGAATAAACATCACACTATCTCAGAAATAAGCTATTTGTGCGGATACAATAACATTTCGAATTTTAACAGACAGTTCAAAAATGTGAAAGCAGTATCCCCAAAACAATTTAGAAACACCTCAGAACGCCTATGAAAACCAAACACCTCTATATCCTTTTGGGCATTGCCTTGCCCATTACCCTTTATGGCGTGATTAGTGGAAAGTTCTTCTTTCTATTTTTGATCCTTCCTTTCGGTTTTGGATTTTTCAACCGAAAGAAAGATGACGAATGATTATATCTTTTTTACGTATTTGGTGATGATTACAATTTGCTGCCCGTCCACTTTTCCTTCGATATATTCGGCATTTTCATGATCTAAGGAAATGCGTCTTACAGCCGTTCCTTGTTTGGCCACCATACTGGAGCCTTTTACCTTTAAATCCTTAATTAAAACCACAGAATCTCCAGCTTGTAGAATAGTGCCATTAGCATCGCGGTGTACAATTTTGCTGCTTTCATCTTCATGCTCTCCCGTAGCTCTTGCCAATGCCAATGCTTCATCGTCCAGATACATCATATCTAACAAATCTTGCGGCCAACCTTGACTACGTAAACGCTGTAACATTCTCCAAGCCATAATTTGCACTGCAACATTTTCATTCCACATACTGTCGTTTAAACATCTCCAATGGTTGGCATCCATCTCTTCATTGCCTTCAATTTGATCTAAACAGGTCTTACAAACCAATACATCATTGGCGACATTTTCATTTAACGAAGGTGGAATGGTATACTGGCTTAAATACTCTGTTGCCCCACACAATTCGCATGTATTATTGCTTCTTTCCTGTAATGTCTGTAATACGCTCATGGTTTCAAGTTTAGATTTGCACAAAAGTAGTGTTTAAATAAAAAAAGGAGCTTTTTAAAAAGCTCCTTTTTACAATAAAAGTTTAATCTTGGTCACTTTCGCAAACCAGCAACTGCAGTATAAATAGCATCGCTATGCACGGGAGTAAAATACTTCCCTTCTAAATCTGCCATCTTCTTTCTAGCGGCTTCATCCTTCCAATAAGCTTTGTAGAGTTCTTCATTTCTATCATACATCTTCTCCAAATCTGCCATAGAATCTAAATAAAAGGCCTCTACAAACACCGTTCTATCCGCCCCATATGCATGAGACTGTGGATAATACCCTTTGATGTATTCATTTTTATGGAACACATTCAACGTATAATCATCGAAAGCCTTTTTAAATTCATCGCCATTTCCATCTTTTGGATAAGCAAAATGTCCCGTTCTTACATACAAGATCTTGTCCTCGGTCATATTATCATCGTTGAATAATTTTGCATTGGGCATCGTGGCATAAATTTCATCGGAGTGATACGGCGAATAATACTTGTTTCGCTTTTCGAAAAAGGATTTTCTAGCACTTTCAGAAGACCATGCCTCCTTTATCAACTCGTCATTGCGATTGGCTGCCAAATCAATATCGTTCCATGTTGGAAATGCTTGGACATACAATAACTCTGTATTGTCAGGGGTCATTCTATGCAAATAAAATCCGGCGGATACCACATGTTCATTTTTGCTGGTGACTTTGTCCAAAAACTCCTTTTCAACAGCTTTCCATTCTTCCATTTTAAAGTCCTTTAAGTCCATGTTCCAATGCATGGTGGTAACAGTTACGTATTGGGGCCTTTTTGAAGTTTCTTGGGCAAAAGCCATGCCCATTTCTACAAATAGCGACAACACCACTAATAGCATTATCCGTTTGGTCGTTTTCATAATTAATTAAGTTTTAAGATTACTATATTGACAACAAAAAATTCAAAAAAACTCAATTTGGGACAACCAAACTTTTGGGGGAAGTTGTTATAAAAAGCTTAATTTCAGTATTCTTTGGGAAGAGATTTATCTTACTAATATACAATATTTTCCTAACATTTAACATGTTAGCACCTTGTAATCATTTCATATTGTTATGAACTGTAATTTTATAACTGCTCTCTAAGTTTTTTGGGCATGGCCTTTACAACCATGTCATAAGAGTGATCAATAAGCTCTAAAACCATGGAAACCGGAATTTCTCCATTAAGGTAAACTGTATTCCAATGCTTATTGTTTAAATGGAAACCAGGAACAATAATACCATCATATTGCTCTCGAAGTTCAATGGCATATTCTGGGTTGCATTTTAAGCTTATGGCCTTCTGCCCAGCCTCCCATTTTTCAAGCGAAATCAAAGCAAACATTTTTCCAAGCACCTTAAACACCAATGTGTCCGCATCAAAAGGGAAATCTTCCGTGGCCTTGTGTTTGCCCAAGCAGTAGTTATGCAACTGTTCAATATCCATACTTACTTCAATTTTCCCAAATGGGTATTTTTAAAGTCATCAAAATATTTCAGGCCAAAGCCAAACATACGATCAAAAGAAGCATGCGAAAACATAATAATGCCCACCAACTTTAGTATTTCAAGTTCGAAATTTACTCCCAATAAAAATAATGCCACCGCAATAGCTTTGTGGTGGCATAAATTATAGGTTATGGCTCCAATTTTTGGATGAGCCAAATAGCCCAACATCCCAATATCTGGAAGCATCAACAACACCAAAAACCACCACCAACTATAGGCTAAAGTGTGAAATGCATATATCCCCAAAAGAAACATTAGCAATTCTTCAGTTTTTAGTGACTGTTTCATACTATTCTATCTTATACAAAATAGGTTTACTTGGTGAGGCATCATTTTCAAAAGGCGCAATTTGAAGGTTTAAGAAATAGGAGCCATCTTCTACATGGTTTGGCACAAAAATAAATTCGGTGATGGTAGCGTCCATTCTTAACTTTCCACTTGTGTTCCAAAATGCATTATGGGCCAAAAGCTCGCCATCGTCCTTTTCTTTATCCACACTTGGCAGATCTACCAACAAATGTTTAATGCCCTTCTTCTTTAAATAAATGGCTGTTTCCTCCAATAAATAGGTAGGGTTGGTATGTGAATATTGCTTAGACAGTTTTTCCTTTGTATTTGGAATCGTCCTAATGATAACCGCATCCCTTTTTTTATTGCCCAAAGCCGTTTGGATCTGCTTTGAAGAAATCACAAAATCATCTCCCAATTTTTCTGGAGCTACAGTAATCACCTCCGCCATGAAGAAAAACTGTTTCAGATTTTGATTAATGGAATGTACCTTTTTGGTAATATGCCCCACACATTCCGTATGCGTACCATGGGAATGCGGATTAAAGGAAATATTGTTGAAATTTATCACAGCACCTTCCTCTACGCTTGCCACCCAATCATCCTCAACAACGGGCTCAATTTTTGGTGGCCCCAAATACCAAGCATTTACATTTGTTACAGATGAAATCATTGGTATTGAAATATCTATGGGCTGAGTTAAATCTATTTTATATTTTTTGGAATTATAATGTATTGTTGCAATCATTAATTATCAATTTTACTAGGTACTCTCTTTAATTTTTTGCTTTAGTTTCAAATATAAGCCTTTTAATTGAGGATTGTTTTTATTTCCTCAAGGCTGAAAGCATAAATTTTAGGATACGAAGAACAGATCGGAAGCAATGCCGTCTGCCAAAAATTTTCCTTTTGAAGTAGTGTGCAAGTTATTGCCTTCATCCGATGAAAATGCCAATACTCCCTGCTCCAAATGAGGTTTGGCAGCTTTTAGGATGTATTCTTTGAAGTTTGGACCAAAATCTCTTTCAATCTTATCCAATGAAACGCCCCAAATGGTTCGCAGTCCAGTCATG
This sequence comes from Mangrovimonas sp. sgz306409, assembly GCF_059735265.1. Classification (NCBI taxonomy): domain Bacteria; kingdom Pseudomonadati; phylum Bacteroidota; class Flavobacteriia; order Flavobacteriales; family Flavobacteriaceae; genus Mangrovimonas; species Mangrovimonas sp. sgz306409. The sequence continues at coordinate 217,011 of NZ_JCAPEU010000002.1, read as the reverse complement.
ACATATTCATTATATTGATCTTCCACACTTAGTTCCTCAACTGCAGATGGTAACTCATCTTTTTCAATGGATTTAATGTAGGCTGAATTATTGGCCACATTCCAACTTCGCGTCGTCCCGTTAAAAGAATGCGCCGAAGGGCCAATCCCTAAATACGGTTTTCCCTGCCAATAGCTGGTATTGTGTTTGGAATAAAACCCAGGTTTTCCAAAATTGGAAATTTCATAATGTACAAAGCCTTCCACATTGGTTCGTTCCATTAAATGGTTGAAATGCTGAAGAGCCAAAGTTTCATCTACAGGTGGGTAAGTTCCTTTTTTCACAAAAGAATCCAAAGCGGTTTTGGGCTCCACAGTTAAAGCATAACTGGAAATGTGCTGTACCCCAAAATCAAAAGCCATTTGCAGGTTTTGATCCCACTTTTGAAGATCCATATCTGGAATTCCGTAAATCAAGTCGATAGTAATATTATCAAACAATTGGGTCGCCAATTCCAAAGCTTGTTTGGCCTCGACAGCATTGTGGGCACGATTCATCCCCTTTAAATCTTCATCAAAAAAAGATTGTATTCCAATACTCAGTCGGTTGATAGGAGAAGCGGCCAGAGCTTTTATTTTTTCAGGAGTTAAATCGTCTGGATTTGCTTCCAAAGTAATTTCTGGAGTTTCAACTACCTTGAAATTCTCATAAACGGCATCCAATAAACACTGAAGTTCTTCTGCAGTCAATAACGAAGGCGTCCCCCCTCCAAAATAAATGGTTTCTATGGTTTCATTTTGGAACTCCTCATGACGCATTTCTAATTCCTGGACCAAGCACTGCAACAATTCATCCTTCTTCTTCAAAGAGGTTGAAAAATGAAAATCGCAATAATAACATGCTTGCTTACAAAACGGGATATGGAAATAGATACCTGACAATTAACAATTAGCAATAAACAATGAAACTACACTGATTATTTATTTAAACGGGTTTTCTTTAATATTGAAAATAAAATTTTGGATGTTTCATCTGTTTTCGAAAATAAATCATAAAAACTTTAATAGAAATATAATCTGAGTCTTTTAAAAGTTGGAGCCAATATTTGGTTTCTAAACTTTCCTTATAAGCTATTGACATTTTTGCTGAGAAGTCGACTGTTGAGATAGCCCCGTTAGCGTCTGCTACATTGGCTCCTATACTTGTACCACATCTCAACAACTGCTTAGAAAGCACAAACTCTTTATGGTTAGCTAAAATGTCCTTATAAACACAAACAATGGCTAAAGCTAATTGATACGATTTATCTGCCAAAGGATTTTCAACCATAACTTTCTCTGCTAATTGGTTATTGCTTATTGATCTTTGAAGAATTCTGCCTTACAAAACTGGCCCAACCAGAATAGCTTTTACCAACTTCTACGCGTCCTTGATTGTAAAAATGACAAACCGCTGCCGCCAATCCATCGGTTGCATCCAAATTTTTAGGCAAAGTTTTTAAGCCCAATAAACTTTGAAGCATTTTGGCCACCTGCTCTTTACTGGCATTTCCGTTTCCGGTAATGGCCATTTTTATTTTTTTGGGAGAATATTCGGTAATTGGTACTTCCCTACTCAAACCTGCCGCCATAGCAACCCCTTGGGCACGGCCCAACTTAAGCATACTCTGCACGTTCTTTCCAAAAAAGGGAGCCTCAATCGCTATTTCATCTGGGTGATGGGTTTCAATCAACTCAATGGTACGCTCAAAAATGAGCTTCAATTTTAGGTAATGATCCTCGTACTTCTTCAAATCGAGCTCGTTGAGCTGTAAAAAAGACATCTTGTTTCCTACTACCTTAATGAGGCCAAACCCCATAATGGTAGTCCCGGGATCGATTCCCAAAATAATTTTTTCCTGCTTCATAAATTCATTAACAATAAGAACAGCCACTCAACGAAATAGAAATTCCTATGGTGACATACATCATATCTCTATGGAATGAATAACCGTCTATAACGGGGTCGTACTTATCTTCTCCCGAAAAAGAGAACACATATCCAAAATCCCCATAAACAGACAAGGTTCTAGACAAACCATAATGCACTTCCAGACCTGCCAAGGCGTTTACAAAGGTATATGTGTTATCTGCATAATTACCCAATGGCTTGGTAAAACTTACCCCAGGACCTGCATGGGCTACAATGGCAATGGGTTCTGGCCAAAACCAAATCAACCTGTTAAAGTCGTAGACGGCCTGAAGATTGATACGTGTATAGTTCATCTTAAACTCTTCTGAATTTTCAGCGTTGGAAGCCCTGTTGAAGCCACCATCCAATTTAGCTCCCCAAGTCTCCGAAAACATATGTTGTAACCCAATGTTTACCGTTGGAAGATTAACATATTCGGTATAAAAAATAGGATCTTTCTCATTATCTATGGGGTTATTAAACCCCACAGCCAATTGCAACTTCCATTCACTAGTGGCATTTTGGGCATCCATAAAGGAAGATACAAACACCATACACATTAACATGAACAGGAATTTTTTGTATTTAAAATTTGAAGTCATCTGATAATATTTGGTTTTATTTGTACTATGCCAACCATAGCTTTTCCCTACAAAACTAAGCAATTCTTCATTGCGCTTCTGAAATTGGGCGTGGTTCTTGGCGTTTTTTATTTTATCTACCAGAAACTGGCAAACTGCAATTCAATTGAATTTACTGAATTTATCCTCTTTTTATCCCAAAAAAGCTTTTTTTCGTTCAACAACCTACTATTCCTGGTTGTTCTAAGCTGTTGTAACTGGTTGTTTGGAATCTACAAATGGCAAGGTTTGGCCAGTTCTATTCAACCTATTTCAGCCAAAGCTTCAGCAGAACAAACCTTAGGTTCTTTAGCGGCCTCATTGCTTACTCCTAACCGTATTGGCGAATATGGAGCCAAAGCCATTTATTTTGCTCCTTCATTACGTAAACGCATAATGGCCTTAAATCTTATAGGAAACTTGAGTCAAATGTGTATTACGACTGTTTTTGGTGCCATTGGATTGTACTTCTTTGCAATCTTATACGATCTACCTTTAGCTATGAACAACCTAAAATGGCCACTACCTCTCGTAATACTTGTTGGTTGCGTTTTAGCTTTGTTGATCGGTTTAAAAAAATTGACAACACCCAAGCAAAGCAAAACACTACAGTTTTTAAGAGAGCTTCCAAAATTAGTATTCTTAAAAACCTTAGGACTTTCATTTCTAAGATATGCTAGCTTTTCCTTTCAATGGTATTGGTTACTTTCTCTATTTGGGATTTCATTGTCATTTGAAAATGCCATGATAGTAGTATCGAGCATGTATCTACTAGCCTCCATCATTCCAAGTTTTACCATTCTTGATGTAGTAATTAAAGGTGGTGTTGCAGTTTATCTATTTGGATTATTGGGAGTACCCGAACTACCCATTATAACTATCACAACCTTAATGTGGATTCTTAACTTAGCAATTCCAGCCATCATTGGCAGTTATTTTGTGCTGATTTTCAAACAACCCAAAACCGAATATTCCCTATGACCTTTATTGTCCTTTTTATTGGCGTGGTATATTTGATCATCATTGCAAAACTTATTGTAGGTTTTGACAAGGTTCCCGATTTTCACCTTCAGGACAACAGTCCTAAAACACAATTTTCTATAATCATTCCCTTCAGGAATGAAACCCAAAACTTGCCCAAACTTTTAAAATCATTTGGCAATCTAAATTACCCTGAATCTCTTTTTGAAATCATCTTTGTAAACGATGAATCCACCGATGATTCTGTTAGCATTATTGAAACCTATTTTTCAGGAAAACAGGTTAATTTTAAAGTGATTCCGAACCATCGCAGCTCAAATTCACCTAAAAAAGATGCCATTTCCACAGCCATAGGCTTGGCAAAAAACGAATGGATTGTTACCACTGATGCCGATTGTATAGTACCAAAATATTGGTTGGATTGTTTTGACGGTTTTATCCAAACCAACAATACAAATTTTATTGTCGGACCTGTTTCCTATCATCATGTAACCTCCTTTTTGGACAGATTTCAACTTTTGGACATTTTGAGCCTTCAAGGGGCTACCATTGGTGGTTTTGGCATTGGCAAACCCTTTCTTTGTAACGGCGCCAATTTGGCCTACAAAAAAGACCTTTTCCACACTCTTAATGGTTTTGAAGGCAACAACGGTATTGCCAGTGGCGATGATATTTTTATGCTTGAGAAAGCTACCAAAACAGGTTTGGATCATGTGCATTACTTGAAAAGCACTGGTGCTATGGTAACCACAACAGCCGAAAAAAGTTTCAAACTCTTAATTTCGCAACGCATCAGGTGGGCTGCAAAAACATCGAAATATTCAGGCTACTTTTCAAAAATTACAGCATTGTCGGTTTTTGCTATGAATGCCATTTTGGTTTGTCTATTACTGTTTTGGATTATGGATATTGCCTCCTTAAGAACGCTTGTATATCTGTTCACCTTAAAATTCTGCATTGATTTCCTACTCATTTTTAAAGCCTCCCGTTTTTTTGAACAGGAACAATATTTAGGCACCTATGTCCCAGCCAGTTTTTTATATCCATTTTTCAGTGTCTACGTGGCCGTAAATTCCATTTTTAAAGGATACAAATGGAAAGGTCGCTCCTACAAAAAATAGGTGACTGTAGTTTATTTTTACTAGCTTTACTCCAATATTAAGTATCAACCCAATGAAACAAGCACTTCTTATTATTTGTCTGTTGGTTAGCAGTCTTATTTATTCCCAAAACTCGTACACCGTTAATGGAGAAACTTTGGAACTCAAAACAGAAATTGAAGGTACACTTGATTTACTCTGGGCCATAGACAACGGTACTTACCGCTATTTTATAAGAACCACTGACAACAATATTGTTGAACTGAAAAACACCAAAAATCCAGATACCCGAAAATATCAAAACGAATACAAAACCACTCTTCAGGAAGCAACGCAAGGTTCTGGCATGTCCACAAAAAATGTGAACCTCACCCTACCTAGCCTGAAAAAATTTGTAGACAGTTATAATAGCTCGTCTGATTCGTCTTACCAATCAAAGGATATCAAAGCCCAACCAGAATTGCGCCTTGGTGTGTTTGGAGGCATTACCAATAGCCCTTTTATCTACAACCCCGAGAATTACACCTCTTCGGTTTTGGGTGCCGAATTGGAAGTAATTACAAATGCCGAAAAACAGAGACATTCTGGATTTTTGCAATTTCGACATACTTTTGAAAACAAGGATTTTGAATATCGCACTACCGAAATTTCTTTGGGATACCGCTTTAGGGCTCTTAAATTCAAAAGGCTTGACATCTATGCCGATGTGAAATTTGCAACACTAAATCTTTCAAACAGAGTCGACACCTATACCGACGAAAATAATATTGTTGTGAGTGAAAATTACAAAGAAACCATTTTTGATGCACCTTTTATTTTTGGAATTGGAGCCGATTATCGCATTTCCAACAGCAGTTACATCATGTTTGGCTTCAACAATCTTGCCGCGATAAGATTGGAAAACGGCAAGCACTTTTCTACAGATTTTACACTAGGATACAAACTTAAACTTTAGGTACTTCTTATTGAATATTCACCACAATTGGCAAGCTAAACTGCGTCGCCACTTGTTGGCTTCTTTTGATGGCGGGATATATTTTTGGCAAGGAATCGAAACTATGACGCAATAAACTATCTAACTTTGGAATTTGTTGTCCAGTCAACGGTTTATAACTGATGTCATTAATGGTGAATTGCCCCTTATTGTCTATGGTAATTTTCAGTAGAATGGTATCCGATACATCTTGTGAAACTATAATGTGTTGTTTAGACAATTGCGTAGCCACAATGTTTTGAAGCGTTTGTTCAAAACACTGTTTTTTCACATATTTCCCCGATGAGGAATCACAGGAAGCAAATGTAGGGTACTCGTCTACATCCTTCCAATTAAACGTTTGCAACTCTTCTTCCAAAAGCTCATCCGAAGACATCTTTTTTTGCTCAAAATAGTTACAGGACGATAACAAAACAACACAAAAAACTAGTAATAAGTGCTTCATTTATATATTAATGAACACGAAAAGTACAATTTTTTCAGGGATTTAAAATACAATTATACTACTTCAATCGTTTCAATAATATACAAATAAAATCAGGAATATCATCGCTTCTTAAAATCACAAGCAACACAGCTCTTAACTCTCTAAATATCAATATCAAAATTCACAAATTATTCTTCAATACACCGGATTTAAAGTTTCACAACTGTAACTTTAAGATCGTAAAGACGTCAAACAATTAAATTTTAAATTACTTCATGGACATATTTTTGATTTTTATTTCAGCTTTCTGTATGCTTCTCGGAATTTTGGGAAGCTTCCTTCCCGTACTGCCAGGACCTCTGTTAAGCTGGATAGGTTTATTATTGATTGGCATCACCAATAGCATCCCGGTAACCCAAACCTTTTTGGTGATCACTTTTATTATTGCCGTTGGCATTATGATTTTGGATTATATCATTCCTGCAGTGGGCACCAAACGATACGGAGGTAGTAAAGCGGGAATTATTGGAACCACTATCGGACTTATTGTAGGACTAATTTTTCTTGGACCATTTGGTATTATCGTCGGGCCATTTATAGGAGCCTTAATAGGAGAACTATTTAACAAAAGTTCCTTTGACACCGCCATGAAAGCGGCTTGGGGCTCCTTTTTAGGCTTTTTGGCATCTACCTTTATGAAGTTTGTAATCTCCCTTGTTTACTTAGGTCTGTTTATTGCAAAGCTCATTGACAATTGGGGAAACCTAATTTCCTAAAAACAAATAAGCCTGACGTAGGTTGTCAGGCTTAAGTTCTTTGCTATCAATTCAACAAATTACTTAGAGGGATTAATTAATTCTGTTGACTGATACAAATATATGTTAGGGTTTCTTTTTAAAACTGCGGAAAAACCTCAAACTTGATGCGGAAAAACCGTAAAACCCAGAATACGAAAGGCCTCTCGCATTTTTTGAAACCATCAAAAAGTCAAAAAAAAGTACATTTTTATAAAAATCCTTTATCACGCGCTTCCTTTAAAAGGGTTTCGTCCTTACCATCTTCCACTGAAAACAACAATTTCATTTGCTTTTTTCGCTTTTCAATGGCACTCATGGACAAGTCGATATACTCCTTTAAACTCCTGGTCTTGATTCCTTGTGATAATAAGTGTAATATCTTTCGGTTGATATCATCTATATAGATATCACTGGTCACCGATTTTTTAAGGTAGTTATTTACCGTACTACTGTAATAGGGAGGAGACACCAATATATGTTGAAAGGCCTCGGCCAATTCCATAGAAGTCAAGTCGCTTTTTATCAAAAACCCATCAGGCTCCACAGCCTTTATAATATTATGAATGCGATAAGATTCGTTAAACATGGTAAGAATGATGATCTTGGAATGCGGCATGATATCGCGAGCTATTTTTGCCAAGTCTTCACCGGAAGAAATAGCACCATCGGCCGAACTAGGCAAACTGATATCAAAAAAACAGACGTCATAAGGACGTTCTTTCGATCCCCGTTGTAACAATTCATTGGCAGTATCGCAGTTGTTTGCAGTATCAATTAAAAGTACTTGATCATCATTTTTAGTGGCCATTAAGGTGTTTTGATAGCCCTCAATAATCATTGGGTGATCGTCTACCATTAAGATATTTATCTGCTGCATCATAGTTTTAATTTATATATGGAATTTCTATTGTAATTATTGTTCCCTGATTTGGAGCTGAATCTATACTCAACTTTCCTTCAATTTCTGCCACTCTGGAATTAATATTTTTTAAGCCTATTCCCTTTCGGCTTTTGTTGACGTCAAAGCCCTTTCCATCATCCTTAAGCGACAACATAATGACATCATCTTTTAAATCTACGTTGATTTTCACCAATTGGGCTTGAGCATGCTTATAAATATTTTGAAGTGACTCCTGAATCACTCTGTAAATATTGATTTTGGTTTTATTGGGTACGTTTTCCCAATTAATATCGTCGGTATAATTAAAGGTATATTTCAATTGATAGGCATTGGCCTGTTTTTCCACAAGTTCCCCCACAATATCCATAAATCCAGAACCTGAAACGAAATCGGTGTTTAAGTCGTGTGAAATCTTCCGAATGTCCTCTTCTATTTTCTTGAGTTCTGAAATGTACCCTATCCTGCTTTTGGCTGCCTCTTTCCCTTCACTAAAGCTCAAACTATCCAGACTAAGTCTAGTGCCAAACAAACGCCCTAAAATACCGTCATGCAATTCTTCTGAAATACGCTTCTTTTCGTGGGCTCTAGCTTCTTCAACCTTATCCTGTTGTGACAACATGAGATTATAGATGTCCTCATTGGCCTTTTGCTGATCCTGCTTAAACCTCAACTCCTTATTTTTAGCCCTTTGGGTGGCGATAACATACAACAGAAAAAGCGTAAACAACAACACCAAAGACACTACAAACAACCAAAATCGCTCTCGCGAAATCCTGTGGTTTTCCTGTTCTATAAGATCGGTTTCAAATTCTATTCGCGCAAATTTGTTACGTACATTACGCTCTACATTGAGTAGACTATCGCCCAATTTAATATGTTCATTCAAATACACTTTACCTGAATCACCTTCCTTCAGTTGGGAAAGCACCATTAGAGCATCCAAATATATTTCGTTAGAAGAGGTTTCTTTACTCAATTTTCGCGCCTCATTGGCATAAACCAAAGCGGAGTCCTTTTGCTTTAATTCTACATAAAACTTTGAAATATCCAAACATACTGCCTGCTTAGTAGTTGGATCCTCCAAACTATCTGAAATTCTGTACGCCTCCTTAAACATGGCTTCCATAGAATCATAATCCGTACGTCCCGCTTCTAATTTAGTATAAGCAATGTTGTCCACGATAAGCGCATAAAAAGATGGATCGTAATCTTCATACTCCTTCTTGTAAGGCATTAGACCTTCATATAATTCCAAGGCTGTTTCAAAATCTCCCTTTTTTCTATAAACAAAAGCCTTATTATTCACAGAAATACATCTTTCAACAAAACCGTCCTCCATTCTATCTGCAATATCTATAGCACGATCATAGTGTTCAATAGATTTATCATAGTGTTGCAATTTATTGGAGACTATCCCTATCAAATTGGTAAGCATCCATTGATTTCCAAGATTATATTCACTTTTAGGTTGCTTTTCCAAAAGCTTAATAGCCTTAATAGCATTCTCCTCTCCACTCATATAATCCTTCTCTCCCACCTGTATATCAGCTATACTGGACAAAATATCAGCCTGTCCAGTCCTATCCTTCAAAGCGAGAGCATAGTCTAAAGATTTATAGAGGTAATAATAGGCGCTATCAATCTGCTTATTGTAATGATAGAAATATCCTAAATTAGAACTAGCTACTCCCATTGCAGAAGTATCCCTTAGTTTTTCAGCCAGTTTTACATTTCGTTGATTGATCTTGACATAGTCATCATATTGTTCCCTTTCAAAATACATCAAGGACAATTTCCTGTCACTGGCCAATATGGTAGAATCCACCCCCATTTGCTTGGCCATCAGCGAAGACTTTAAAGCAAAATCCAACCTTTCCTCCAAAGAGAATTCTTCATCTTGGGACATTGCCCTTAATTTAATAATGCTATCCAAAACAGAAGAATTCTTACTATCCTGAGAAAAAAATGGATGAGAGAATAGAAAGACAAAAACAAAAAGAAAGGGCCTTATCAAAATACCAATTGTTACAATCTATTCTCAAATTTAGAATAATTATTAAGAAAATGAATACAGATTTTGAACTTATGTAACAACAAAAAGCCCTTTATCAACATTTGACAAAAGGCTTTTACAAACTATACAGGGAGAAATATGTTTATCCGTTGGTTTTTAGTTTTCCTAAAGACCTCTCGTGAGCCAATAAGTTTTTATTGTTGTATTCTTTATAGGTAGGTGTATTATCGTTGCTAATATCGCTGCGTTGTCCAGATACAGTTAATACTAATACGGCTAACAATAATAATGTAATTTTTAGGGCTTTCATGATTCTTATTTTTTGGTTGAACAATAGTTAATATTTGGGTTTATTAAATTACTATTAACAACGCATCGTTAAATGCCATTGGAGGGAGGAATGGATTAACAAATACACATTTCTGTGCAAATCGTAACTAGTTGAGGGAATAAAATTTAGTTACTCAAAATAAGATTCAATGAATTAAAATCACCTCGATAAGTGTTTGGGGCTTAAAGAAGTATAGCTAAGATATAATCAAATGATGTAACGGATAAAATATACACGATAAACACATCAATTTATTCGACGAAATACATTCAAGTAATCTTAAGACTACAAATAAATGTTAATTATAGGAAATATCATAGCAGTCTTTGACAAAATAATACGTTCGCTTTTCGCGCAAAAACCCTAACTTGCTAATAGAATATTCAATATTATACATCCATAAAAATGACTATCAAACCTTTCACAATTATCGCACTGCTTTTCCTCACCCTAAACTTAAATGCCCAATCCAAAATGTCTCGCATTGCAGTTAAAGGTAATAGCTTTGTAACCGAAACAGGCGATACTATCATATTTAGAGGACTAAACACTAGTGATCCTGACAAACTAAAAAAAGATGGTTATTGGAACAAAAGTTATTTTCAGGAGATTAAAAATTGGGGGGCCAATCTAGTGAGATTCCCGGTGCATCCTCCACGATGGAACGAACGTGGACACGAGAACTACTTGAAACTTTTGGATGAAGGCATTAAATGGGCCGGAGACTTGGGGATGTACGTTATTATCGATTGGCATAGCATTGGAAATCTTAGAACCGAAATGTATCAATCGGATATTTATGATACATCTCCTAAAGAAACCTATGATTTTTGGAGGAAGATTGCCAAGCGTTATGGCAATAATCCAACAGTAGCCTTTTACGAGTTATTTAATGAGCCAACTACATACAACCATGAACTCGGCACTATTACTTGGGAGCAATGGTTTGAATTCAACAAAGAGATGATTACCATTATCCGTGCCAATGGCGGAAAAGGGATTCCCTTGGTAGCTGGATTTAATTGGGCCTACGACCTAACCCCTGTTAAAGATACACCTTTGGACGTTGAAGGCATTGCCTATGTAAGCCATCCTTATCCTCAAAAAAGAGAAAAGCCTTGGGAAAAGCAGTGGACAGCAGATTGGGGATTTGTAAAAGCCAAATATCCATTAATACTCACCGAAATCGGTTTTTGCGGCCCGGAAGATCCAGGAGCTCATCAACCCGTTATTAGCGATGAAAGCTATGGTGATGCCATAACCAATTATTGCGACGATAAAGAAATATCTTATATGATTTGGGTGTTTGACAAAGAATGGGCGCCACGGTTATTTACAGACGACAATTACACCCCATCAAGGCATGGAACCTATTTTAAAAGGAAACTTCAGAGTTACAAGTATTAAACAAGTAACCCTGAAGTTAATTTTATTTCAAAATATTCTAAGCTAGTTTTTTTGTAGAATTTCTATGGATAATTGTAGTTTCTACAACATGATGCGTTGTCTCCGTAGTCTGACCTGTTATTTTATTCAGTAACGCTTTTACAGACTCTCTTCCAATTTGCTCGGCGTGTTGGCTTACTACCGTTAAAGAAGGAATGGAATGCTCCGCCATAAGACCGTTTGTAAAACCAATGACCGATATTTGATCAGGAATCTTATAATCATTCAATCTGGCTACGTTCAAAGACAACACAGCAGAATATTCGTCGGCAGCCAAAATAGCGTCTACTTTATGGTTTTTCAAAAATTCCGTAAGTTCTCTTTCAATGGTATTATAGTTTTCTACATGAAGGATTTTTGGTTCAATTTTCAACTCATCCAAAGCTTCCAAATACCCACTTTCACGAGCTTGCCCAACACTAATAGTTGGAATAGGATTTACAAATACAATATTTCTACATCCAGTTTCATATAGAAATTTTGCTGCATTATAAGCTCCATGAAAATCATCAACAGTTACCTTATCGCATTCAATTTCATCAGAGACTCTATCAAACATAACCATAGGCAGGTTATAGTTCATACTCTTATAAAAATGCGAGTAATTCTTTGTTTTCTGGGTTTCTTCTGCCAACGACAGAATAATACCATCCACACTTCCGTTAATAAAAGTATCTATACTTTCACTTTCCTTCTTCTGAAGTTCATTGGACAAACAGATAATGATCTTGTAACCTCGCGCAGTGGCTTCCTTCTCGATACCATAAAGTACTTTACAGAAAAATTCCAGCAAGATTGCCGGAATTACCACTCCAATAGTTTTGGTCGATTTAGATTTTAAACTCTGAGCTATGTTGTTCGGGACATATCTATACGACTCCGCCAGCTCCTTAATTTTCGTCCTGGTTTCAACACTGATTTCAGGATTGTCATTTAAGGCCTTCGAAACCGTTGATACCGACACATTCAATATTTTCGCTAAATCCTTTAGCGTTATTTTTGTACCCATGGTTTAAATTTACTAAATCTTTTTATTCGTGATTATTTTTTTTCAAGTTTAATCATCAGAACATCGTGAACCCCAATTTTAGCTTTCATGCTTTTTGAAGTATCTCCCAAATTCTTGTGATTGAACAAATCTCTAATGCTATAGACATTGTGTTTTGGCTCTAACATTCTACCGTGAACATCATCTCCAATATCATGCTTGGCAAAATCAAAATCAATTTCTACCTCCTCGTTCTTCATATTGACAAAAACCATGGCCCAAGCATTGTTAGCCAAAGGTTTCAACCAAATTTCGGTACCATTTTCATTAGTAAATCGGAACCCTTGGATTCCCAATTCATCCTGATTAATAGCAACGACCTCCTTATTGGAAAGCGTTTTTATGGTTTCCTTGGAAGCACTTCTCAAATCGTTCCCCATAATTAACGGAGAGGTCATGATGCTCCACATGGCAAAATGACTTCTGTCTTCTGCATCGGTCATTCCGTTTCCAACCTCCATCATATCCAAATCATTCCAATGACCAGGGCCTGCAGCACCGCGAATGTCCTTACGCATATCAATGATTTTCCAGATTCCCCATGAAGACCAAGAACCATGTCCTACCTCACAATCCCAACAGTTGATGATATCACCTGTAACACGCCACAAATGTCCGATATCTTTAGCCCATTTCCAAGGCTCATTATCGCCCCATTCACAAATACTGAATACAACAGGCCTGCCTGCAGCCTTTAATGCGTCACGCATAGTCATATAGGCTCCTTCGGCATTTAATTTTTCTGTGTTGCACCAATCGTATTTTAAATAGTCTACATCCCAAGAGGCATAACTTCTGGCATCTTGATACTCGTACCCTCTACTTCCAGGATATCCCGCACAGGTTTGTGCCCCTGCACAATTGTACAATCCAAATTTCAAACCTTTGGAATGCACATAGTCCGCAACGGCTTTCATTCCATTTGGAAATTTCACTGGGTCTGGCACCAAATTTCCATTTTCATCGCGCTCTTTGGCCATCCAACCATCATCAAGCACAATATATTCGTAACCTGCATCCTTCAAACCAAGCTCTACAAATTTATCTGCAATATCCTTTACCAATTGCTCATTGATATTGGTCCCAAAGGTATTCCAACTGTTCCACCCCATTGGAGGTGTTTCTGCCAAACCGTCAAACTTTTGGGCTTGGATCTGTACGGTGACAAAAAGCAAAATAAGGGCAAAAATCTTTTTCATAAGTATAAATATTTTAAAAAATATTCCCTGCAAAGGTATTTTACAGGGAATAAAAAAACTAATTCAAATAAGTGTTATTAATCAATTTACTGAGCTTCAAAACGCACATTGTCTATGGCGAAATTCAACAAGACATCGGCTCCTTCGAAAGCCATTCCAAATTCCTGGTCAATCAAACTGAAATCTGGCACTCCCAGGACAGAACAAGGAATAGTGACTGTAGTCCAGCTGCCATCGGTATCAAAATCTTCTCCAGTATCGGCCCACGGCTGCCAATTATAGAAGGCATCCACTCCGTCACCATCATGAAAACGAATCCTGAACATTCCCGCTGTAAGCGGTTCAATGGTCATGATATCGAATTTCAAAACATAGTCACTGATATTGTCAGCCACAGTATTTTGTCCGTTCAATGTGGAACCGTTTCTCCAGAAAAGATCTTGCCATCCGGTACCGCCTGTTTGGAAATTGGCTCTTCCGTAGCTGGAACCGTCCAAACTAATAGCCGCATCGTTTTCGGCATTTACATTACCCCACCAAGGACCATTGGCATCCCAATCGAAGAATACCAAATCGGTATCATCTACAGGATCGACACCACCACAACCAGCAGTATCAAAACGGACATTATCTATAGCGAAGTTCAATAAGACATCGGCACCTTCAAAGGCCATTCCAAATTCTTGATCTACTAAACTAAAATCCGGAACTCCCAAAACAGATAAAGGAATTTCAATGGTTTCCCATCCATCCGTCTCTAAAGGCTCACCTGTGTCCACCCATGGCTGCCAGTTGTAAAAGGCATCCACACCATCTCCATCATGGAAACGAATTCTGAACATTCCAGCTGAAAGTGGCTCTATGGTTCTCAAATCGAATTTCAATACGTAATCATTCACGTTACTTCCAACGACATTTTGACCATTTAAAGTAGACCCGTTTCTCCAGAATAAATCCTGCCATCCAGTGCCTCCAGTTTGGAAGTTAGCCCTACCATAGCTAGACCCATCGATGCTTAGGGAAGCATCATTTTCAGCATTTACATTACCCCACCAAGGACCATTAGCATCCCAATCGAAGAATACCAATTCTGGATCCCCAACAGGACATAGGCCACTTTCTCCCGTTTCAATTCCTAGAGCACTCGTTAAGGCATCAGGAACCAAAATTCTATTTATTTCATGCACTATCCCGTTAGTAGCACCAATATTTGTATTTACGACCAAAGAAGGGATTGCAGCCTCAAAAGTTGGCAACAATCTAGGATCATCCCCACTTAAATCTACCGAAATAACATCTCCGTAAATCGTACTAATATCCCCACCATCCACAAACTCACTGGACATTAATGTTCCTACATGCAAATGGTAATTAACAATATCTGTCAATACTGCTAATTCTTCAGGAGTATCAAAATCATCTAAACTTTCAAAGTTACCTGCAATAGCAAACAAGGCCAAGAAAGCATCATTATTAGGTGCAAAAACTGTTAGTTCATCTGTAGTTAAGGTTTCAGTCAAGCCCACCATTTCAACAGCCGAAGTAAATGACGTAAACCCTCTGTCGTTGCAACGCTCTACAATATTCAAAGTTGCACTCAACACCGATTGAAATATGGAATTCGGAATCAACACTTTATTCACGCCATGTACCATACCGTTTACAGCTTGCACATCGGTCAGAACGATTTCACCATTATCATAAGAAGCATCATCGATTAAATTATCATTAATAGCGAATGTTTCTCCTTGCATCGTTGTTGGCGTAGTTCCATTCACTTCTTCACTTAATATATTCTCTCCAGCAACTACATGATACAACAGTATTTCCTGCAATATTTCTACAGGCACATCACTCAATGAAGTCCATCCAAAAGCACCGTTAAGTTGAGCCAACAAGCTTTCAAAGGCCTCATTAGTTGGCGCAAATACGGTAAATGGATAGTTTTCATTTTCAGGATCCGATTCCGACAACGCCTCTCCCAAGCCTGCCAACTCAATAGCTTCCGCCAAAGAAGAATACTCAGGGTTTGCAGCAACATGATCAACTACAGTAGGAGGCAACAACACGGCATCCACGGTATGAAGTACCCCATTAGTAGTTCCTATGTCGTAAGCACCATCAACTAGAGAAGCCACTCCATTGAACATCAATTCGGCATTGGCATTCGTGAAAAAACTCAAGTTATGACCATCTGGTCCCGTTGCCATTGTGCTCCTGTATCCAGTTGTCATTGTAGTGGTGAAATCTGGAGTCACTGTACTAATGACATGGTTGAGCAAAGCATTTTCCAATTCTTCCTCCGTCAATGAAGACGTATCGATATTTCCAAAGGCCGAGTTATTTGGGGCAAAAACGGTATAGGTAGATGTCGTTCCCAAGGTTTCATCCAAACCTGCTTGCGCCAAGGCGTCGTTCAATAACGATAAGTCTGGAGTTTCAGAAATTACTTCAGAAATACTCCTTGGATCATTCCCCAAACTAGGAAACTGGTCATCGTCGTCCTTACATGCCGTAAAGCATGCCAAGGCCACAAACAAGAACGTGTTATATATTTTGGATACTTTCATTATAATTCTTTTTAATTAATATGTTTTAGTTGATTATAATACCGACAATGAATTATAGGAATCCAAAATCATCGATATAAAAAATATACTCAGCCAATCCAGTGTTGGATGACTCTTGGAAATCCAATCTGAAAATTGTACTTGGCGCTCCGTTTGGATAGAAATCTGACAACGGAATCACCACTTTGTTCCACTCTCCTGGAATCAATTGGATAGGTTGGTGCGTTGCGGCGCCATCAAAATCATTGATTGCCAAGGTTACAGTGTCTCCAGACGCTCCAGTACCATATACCGATACGGTAATGGCATCAAACTGATTGAAAGGAATATTTGGCACCCAGAAAGTAAATCCAGACCAAGCCTCTCTAATACACTTGATAGAATATTGCCCGATAGCATGCTCTGTAGAATACAAATCATGGGTTCCGCCCCATTCTCCAACCGTCCAATCTGGATGCAGATCATCTATATAAATGGAATATGAAAATCCGTAAGAATCCGATCTGGCCACAGCGCCTCTGGTAGTTGCCAAATAAATATAGGCTTGTTCCACACCATCCGGAACTTTTACAGTAACCACTTCAGGAGTAATAGACACTATTTCTGCTTCCAACTCTACAAGGTTTCCATTTTCCTCGGAACCGCTTACAAAGGTTACCGTATCTGTATCAGTGAAATCACCTCCCATTAGGTGTACCAATTTTACACCGTCTACAGTTTCCTCTGTAAAGTCTGTAATAGTTAACAAGGAAAAATCGTATTCAACAGAACCACCCAAGGTTTCCAAACGCAAAATATTTGGCTGGTTTACATAAGGTGCTTGTTCTGGAATAGTAACAAACGCAACATTATCTGTGACCAATGCTGGATTAAATCCTGATTGATATCCGTTAAAGTATACTTTGAGCAAGCTACCTAAATAGTTTCCTCTAATAATATAAGTGCCCTCCAAAACTCCTTGAGTTACGGCAACGTCTTCCGTTACTTCACTCACACTAGTAATCACTGGTGGCTTTGAAGCATCAGGCGTGGGAGCGTCTTTAAAGTCATTTTCACAAGATGTTAACTGTAATGCTGCAATTATCATTACCATAAACCATCTTGCCTTCTGTAAGTTTATATGCATTGTTTTCATAGTCTTCTTTTTATTCAAAATCGTAAGGTACCGGTGGCTCCAATAGGGCTGGGTTATTCTCAATCTCGTTGTTTGGATATGGGAACAACAAATCATCCATTGTTGCTATATAAGTTTCCGACCAAACAGAAGGTGGATCAGTATCATTGTTATAAGTACCTCTTTCGGTATTGCTTAAGAAATTCAAAGCGAAATTTGGCCCACGTCTTACTACATCGTACCAAAATTCAGACTCATAAGCCAACTCAATTCGTCTTTCATTGAACACATCATCCAAAGTTGGATTTGGCTTATCTGCCAATCCAGCTCTACGTCTCACCTTATTGAAGGACGCAATGCCATCGGCTGTAGAGCCACCTCCGCTTAAAGCCGCTTCAGCATGAATTAACAACAACTCTCCATAACGTAAAATATAGGTGTTGTTCGGATAACTTTGCGCGGCACCACCACCGTTGGTTGCAGCATTACCTACCACATATTTTTTAACGCCAGCATTGGTTCCTTGGTGACTGATATTTTCGGAAACTGTATATCCATCATTTAAATCTGGATAATAGGCCCCTGGAGCCATAATTGTAGCATAATATCTCTCATCCAATTCCGTATCCTCATAAGCCTGCTGCAAGTCTATTGAAGGCCCTACTGCAGACCATCCATCGGAGAATCCCGTTACACCAGCTGGCGCAAACAAGGATTGCAATCCATTCCCTTCGGCCCACACTCCTGTGTTGGTCCATTGTAAGGCAATGATAGATTCTGGATTATTGTCATTTGCCGTTAGAAACAGATCGTAGTAGCTTCCTGCAGGGTCCCCATCTTCAGCATCGCCTCCATAAAGTTTAAATTCACCTGAATTAATCACTTCGCTCGCCAATTGATAAGCCATGGTATAGTTTTGCTCGTATAAATACACCTTTGCCAATAAGGCTTTAGCAGATCCGCTAGACACTTTAGCATTGGCATCATAGTTGGAACCTCTTACTTTTTCATAACAATTGTCGATGGCAAACTCCAAATCTCTTTTGATGAACTCATACACATCAGATTCTGGATTACGTGGTACCACAGGCTCCAAAACATATTCGTTATTATCAGCAATAATTGGAATAGACCCAAAAATTCTTACCAGGTAAAAATAAGCGGCAGCTCTAATTACGCGAGCTTCTCCTAAGGCATTATTAACTACATCTACCGGAACATCTGCCGCTACTTTTTCTGGCAAGGTGTTAATTACAGCATTACTTTGTGCAACCACCGCATATAAGGACTCCCAAGCTTGGGTTAAAGTTCCATGCTCACCTGTGATGGCAAAATTCATAAAGTCCCCATTTCTAGGGTCCCAAGTACGTCCGTTCCCAGAACTGATCTCTCCAATACACCAGGACACATTGGTCACAAAATTGTACCAAGGCCTTGTGTAAAGTGCATTAGTTGCTGCATTGACCTGCTCTGTAGTTTGATAAAATTCATCAACGTTATATGAATCCTCCGGTGGCCTATCCAAGAAATCTCCCGTACAGGACGACAAGCCCAACACCACCGTTAACACGGCTACAAGTTTCGTTTTAAATAGTCTGTTTGTATATGTATTCATAGCTGATGTTTTTAAAATTCTAAATTAAATCCTAGCGTAAAAATCCTTGGGGTTGGGTAACGTCCGTTGTCCACTCCCATAAGTAGCGCATTTTGGTTATACACCCCAACTTCTGGATCGTATCCCGAGTAGTTGGTGAAGGTGTAAAGGTTTTGGATCATTCCATAACATCTCAATCGGTTAATACCTACAGATTTTGTTACATCATGTGGTAAAGTATACCCAAGGGTCACGTTTTGAATTCTCAAATAAGACCCGTCTTCGATATAACGATCGGAAATATTAATGTTTGGGGTATCATTTCTAGCCAGTCTTGGAGAACTTGCATTTGGATTGTCTATTGACCAATAATCCAAAACTGAAGGCGACTGGTTGGTATGTGTTGCATTACCTGCAGTTAAGTTTCTTGCCACAGCATTAAACACATCATTTCCATAAGATCCTTGCATGAAAATGGAAAGATCTAAGTTTTTATAGTTGAATGAGTTTTGGAATCCAAATGTAAAGTCTGGGTGCGGATTACCAATCACCGTTCTATCGTTAGTATCAATCACGCCATCACCATTTACATCCTTAAACTTCAAGTCTCCTAACCAAGTAGTAGAGAATAAAGCGTCTTCAAAAGGACGTCCAAATTGTATTGGAGCCCCTTCCATATCTTCTACGGTTCTAAACATTCCTTCCACTTGGTATCCGTAAAACATCCCGATTGGCTCACCTACCTCGGTAATAGTAATAATCTGGTTGGAAGTGTTCATGGTAACCGTACCGTAAATGGTCAAATCACCCAAAAGTTCGTTCACTCTGTTTTCATACTTCGAAAACGTTAAAGAGGAATTATATGAAAAATCCCCGCTTCCAATAGTTTTATAACTTAAGGTAACATCAACCCCTTTATTTTGCATTTCCCCAAGGTTTACCCAAGGAGCTCCAATGGATCCAGGAGAATTACCACCAGTGACAAAATCAGTAACCGCCAATTGGTACAAGAAATCCTTAGATACCTTGTTGTACACTTCAACTGTTGCCCCGAAACGAGAATCAAACAATGAGAAGTCCAAACCAAAGTTGGTTTGTTGTGAAGATTCCCATTTTAAATCTTCGTTGGCAAAATTGGCAAATTCAAAACCAGTTCCCAAGCCTGTGGATATGGTATTCAATCTTGCTCCATAGGCAAAGTTTGGAATGGCCTGATTACCTACCTCTCCATAACCTCCATATAACTTGATATTTTGTATGGCATTAAAATCGTTCATAAAGTTTTCATTGGACAATCTCCAAGATCCCGAAATAGATGGGAAATACCCCCATTTTTTGCCATCCGCAAATTTTGAAGACCCATCCGCTCTTAAGGAAGCCGTTACATTGTAACGACTATCGAAGGAATAAATCACCCTTCCAAAGAAAGAAGACAAAGCGGCGCTACCTTTATATTGCTCGTTGTTATCATTGGCATCACCAGTACCCAAAATAGGCACATCGTTACTCACGAAATCCCCATCGCTTCCAATGACACCTTCCCATTTGGACTCCTGAGCTTCTTGCCCTAATAACACTGTTAAATCATGCTTGTCATTAAAACGATCATTATAAGTCACCAAGTTTTTAACAATCCAAAAATCGTTATTTTCTCTTCTTACATTCAAGGAACTCTCCCCTCCAGTAATTTCACCATATGTGAAAGTAGGCTGGAATCGGTCACTTAAATTAAAACCAAAGTCCCCACCAAATTCAGCCCTATAGGTAATTTTATTTCCTAATTGGATATCAGCAAACATATTTCCAAAAAGACGGTTACGAGTCAAAGTATTTTTAAGACTTAAGGCCTTTGCAATAGGATTCTCGTTTTTGTAGTCGTCATCAGCATCAGGACCTGCAAAAGACCCATCCGGATTATAGACCGCGGTAGCAGGGTTGTTCATTAAAGATAAGAAAACAATCCCGTTTGTCGCGTTGTTCAATGTTAATTTGTCATTGGTTCTACTGGCAGTCAAGTTAGCTCCAACCGTAATTTTGTCGGTTACTTTAGCCGATATGTTAGAGCGAATATTGATCCTGTCAAACCCAGAACCGATCACCGTTCCTTCTTGATCCAAGAATCCAGCAGACAAGAAGTAATTCATTGTATCGCTTCCTCCTGAAAAAGACAACTCGTGACTTTGCATTAAGGCATCATCAAAAATGGCACTTTGCCAATTGGTACCTTCTCCCAACAAACTTGGATTAGCAAACTCAGGCTGAAGATTCAATCCATAAATAGTCCCAATTTCATTTTGCAATCTTGCATATTGCTGCAAGTTCATAACGTCAATAAAATTGGTAGGACGCTGGATAGCCATAAAAGTATTGTACTTAAGCGATCCCTTTTTGTTTTTCCCACTTTTAGTGGTAATGATTACTACCCCATTCGCTCCTCTAGAACCGTAGATAGCGGTTGCGGAAGCATCCTTTAAAACGTTCAACGTTTCAATATCATTTGGATTCAGTGCCGCCAATGGACTTACGTCTGTAGCACCATCTCCCTGACCAATATTGTTATCGGCAATAGAACGCCCACTAGTAGCAATATTGTTGGTATCCCCAGAAATTGGCACGCCATCAATAATATACAACGGCTCACCAGATCCAGAAATGGTATTCACCCCACGAATCCTTACGGACACCGCACTACCTGGCTGACCAGAGTTGAGAGTAACGTTCACCCCAGAAGCGCGACCTTGAATCAACTGGTCCACACTCACTTGTGGCATGTTCTGGATCGCTTCCGTATCTACAGTTGCCACAGATCCACTGAGGTCCTCCTTCAATTGTGATCCATAACCAATGACCACAACTTCCTGAAGACTCTCCAAGTTTTCTTTAAGGGTAACATTCACAACAGTCCTTCCTCCTACAGGAACTTCCTGCGTCACAAATCCTAGGTAACTAAAAACTAAGGTCGCATTTTGCTTGACATTAATTGCATAGTTCCCATCAAAATCTGTAACAGCCCCAACCGTTGTGCCCTTCACCAAAATGTTCACCCCTGGCAGCGCCATCCCATTTTCATCACTGACTGTTCCAGTGACTTGAGATTGTGCAAAGGCAAATTGTCCCGCCAGAAAAAAGAACAAAAAGGCGTAACAATATTTTGTACACCTATAAATGTTTTTCAGATCAAATTTTCGCATGTTGTTAAAGTGTTAGTACAGTATATTTAAGTAATTTTAATTTTAAATGCCTTATAATTGATATTAATACAAATAATTAATGAGTTTTTTATCATATTCAAATTTAGCTCAAATGTTAAGCTACTGTTAATATTATTTTGTCATTTACCTATAAAATATTTCACCTATAGCTAAAATAATTAAGCTAAACCTACTTTAAATAGCACAAAAAGCTAACCCACAACAACTTAAACAGCAACAAGACACTAAAACAAAATCACACCATACACCTCCACTTTAACTTTCATCCCTTTCTTACAGAATCCGTTTAATACCTGAGAATTCGTTTTTATATTGACTTGGCGTACAATTTTTAAGTTTTTTGAACACCCTATTAAAATTCGCAATGTTGTTAAACCCTGAATTAAATGCGATTTCGGAAATGCTCATATCCTTCTCCAAAAGCCACATCGAGGCATAGCCAATCCTAACATCATTCACATAATCCACAAAGGTTTTCCCGGTTCTCTTTTTCATAAAACGGTTAAAAGACACATTGCTCATATTCACCAATTCCGCCACTTCCGAAAGGGAAATTTTCTTTTCAAAATTATCCTGCACAAACTCATATACAATTTTGATTTTATCACTATTCTCAAAATTGTCTCGATTCACAGTATAGGTCGACAAAAGCCTTTGATTTCTAGAGTTGGCGAGATCGTGAAGAATAGATACCAACTCCAAAAAATAGTCCATCCCATCCAATTTAGACACCTGCCCCAGACGCTCCCCAATTTCGGCAGCCGTCTTTTTGGAAAACAGGATTCCATGGATGGATCTCTCAAACATATCCTTAATGGACTTCATTATTTTTCTGGACAACAACTCCTTGTTTAAAAGGTTTTCATGAAACTGAATAGTCACCTCATGAATAGCTTCACTTTTACAATCATGAGTCAACCAACCGTGATGTAGATTAGGCCCAACCAGCACCAACTCTACATCGTCAATAACCTCTACACTATCCCCAACAACACGTTTCACCCCCTTACCATTACTGATAAAATTGAGCTCGTACTCTGGATGGAAATGAATAGGAAAATCAAAATCATTCTTGATTCTGTCAAACACTAAGAAGCTATCTTCTGGAGATAAGGGCGTAATCTCGCGATGCACCTTTTTAAGTATGTCCATTTAATTTGCAATTATATTGTAACATATTGATAAAATAATATCATGAATATGTTAGCTGTATGTTTAATTTTGAATACTGTAAATTTTACTTAACAAAAATAGATATTTTACAATTATATCGCATAAAAATATCAAATAACTAAATCGAGTCACAAAAAATGCAGATTATCATTAATAAAAATGCATTCACAAAGAAATTTGCAATTCTATTTTTAGCTCTCAACTTCGCTTGTGCACAAGCCCAACAGAAAAAAGCTCCAGAATTGCAACTTTCTGACAAAAAAGTATCAAAAAGTGTAAAAAATCTTTATCAAAAATTGGAAGCCTCTTCCAAAAAAGGCTTCGCAATAGGACACCAAGATGCTACTTCTTATGGATTAGGATGGCTTTACGAACAAAACCCTACAACCATAAAAAGTGACGTTTATGAGGTCTGTGGAGATTATCCCGCCGTTTATGGTTTTGACATAGGCCACCTTGAGCTTGGCAACGACAGAAACCTGGATTCGGTACCTTTTAAATTAATGAGAGACCTAATCATTGATGCTCATAAAAAAGGAGGTATTATTACCATAAGCTGGCATTTGGACAATCCCACTTCCGGAGGAAATTCTTGGGATAAAACATCCGCCGTTAAAGACATCATCAAAGGAGGTAACCATAGGGACACCTACGAACTTTGGGTTTCCAGAGTGGCCGATTTCATGAAATCACTTAAAACTGAAACCGAAATGGTTCCTGTCATTTTTAGACCGTTCCACGAAATGAACGGCTCTTGGTTTTGGTGGGGAGAAGGAAACTGTAGCGCCGAAGATTACAAAACGCTTTGGATAGAAACTCTTGAACTTTTGAGAGACAAACACGAAGTTCACAACCTGCTTTATGCCTATTCCCCAAACAAACTTAACCCTACAGACGATTACCTTAAATACTACCCCGGCGACAATTATGTGGACATATTGGGAATTGACATTTACGACTTTAAAAATTCGGAAGATTATATAAAATCAGTTGTGAATGATTTAAAAATCGTAAAAAATATCGCCTCACAAAAAGGAAAACTATATGCTTTTACCGAAACTGGCCTAGAAACCTTATCCTCCCCAAATTGGTTTACCGAAGTATTGTACCCAGCCATTGAAAATACTGGCATTGCATGGGTATTGTTCTGGAGGAATGCCCGAACCGACCATCATTATATGCCCTACAAGGGCCACCCTAGCGAAAATGACTTTAAAACCTTTAAAGCCCTTCCTAAAACTTTATTTTTGCAGGACATAAAAAACTAACTTATGAAATTATTGCACACCGTTGATATTATTATCATCCTATTGTATTTGGCAACCATTGTATTTATAGGGCTTTACCTTAGGAAAAGAGCACAAAAAAGTAAAGACGATTATTTATTGGGAGGAAAATCCATTCCGTGGTACATGTTGGGTCTTTCCAATGCCTCAGGAATGTTCGACATTTCAGGAACTATTTGGCTGGTAACCCTCATGTTTGTGTACGGAATTAAAAGTGCGTGGATTCCATGGCTATGGCCCGTATTCAATCAAATATTTTTAATGGTCTACCTTTCCAAATGGCTCAGACGATCCAATGCCACAACCGGTGCGGAATGGATTGGGACGCGATTTGGATTCAAAAAGGGCGCAAAACTTTCCCATATTATTGTAGTGATTTTTGCCCTTATCATGTGTTTAGGCTATCTAGCCTATGGCTTTATAGGTCTAGGAAAATTCATCGAAATTTTCATTCCATGGGAAATGGTCAGCAACTATGTGCCATTTAATGTAACCCCAGAATACGTACCACATTTCTACGGAACCATCTTCACCCTGTTCGCCGTGTTCTATTCCCTATTGGGAGGAATGTCCGGAATTGTTTGGGCCGATGTGGTGCAATTTGCCATCATGACCATTGCCGCTTTGGTTATTGGATATTTAGGATTCCAAGCCGTGGGCACCCAAGGACTCACAGTTCCAGAAGGATGGGACAGCCCGTTCTTTGGTTGGGAACTTAATTTGGACTGGAGCAATATCATCCCTGAAGTCAATCAAAAAATCAAGGAAGACGGCTTTGGGCTCTTTACTATTTTCTTTATGATGATGGTCTTCAAAGGTGTTTTGGTAAGTGTTGCTGGGCCAGCACCAACCTACGACATGCAAAAAATTCTATCCACAAAATCACCTGCCGAAGCATCTAAAATGAGTGGATTTGTATCGGTTATTTTAATGCCAATCCGTTATTTAATGATCGCTGGGTTTGCCGCTTTAGCCTTGATCTACTACGAAAAACTGAACTTGGAAAATGCCGCTGGAAATATCGATTTTGAATTGATCCTACCAACAGCCATCATGCAATTTGTACCTGTTGGCCTACTTGGACTTTTATTAGCAGGATTGATTGCCGCCTTTATGTCCACTTTCGCAGGAACTTTGAATGCCGCGCAAGCCTATTTGGTAAATGATATCTACCTAAAATACAAGGCCCCAAATGCCAGCACCAACCAAATTAAAAACATGAACTACATTACTGGTATATTGGTAGTGCTTATCAGTATTGTTTTGGGCTTCTTCGCTAAAGATGTTAATTCTGTACTGCAATGGATTGTTTCTGTACTTTACGGAAGTTATGTAGGTGCCAACATCCTAAAATGGTACTGGTGGCGCTTTAATGGAGAAGGCTTTTTCTGGGGAATGGCCGCAGGTTTGTTATCCGCCGCCATCTTTCCAGAACTGTTCCCAAATGTTTTAGGCCTTTACCTATTCCCTCTCCTATTAATCATTTCTTTGATAGGGTGTATAATAGGCACCTATTCCGCACCTCCAACCGATGAGGAAGTATTGAAAACTTTCTACAAAAACGTACGCCCGTGGGGATTCTGGAAACCAATTCACGATAAACTGGAAGCCGAAACTCCTGGATTCAAAAAAAATACAGACTTTGGAAGAGACATGTTCAATGTGCTTATTGGTACCATTGCCCAAACGGTTTTGGTAATCCTTCCAATGTATCTCATTTTCAGACAGACATTACCAATATACATTTCAATAGCCATTTTGATTGTTTGTGTGTTCCTATTGAAAAAATATTGGTGGAATAATTTAGAAGAAAAATTAGACTAAGATGATGCAAAACGATGTTTACCCTGTTGGCCCCAAACTTCAAAAAGTTAAGGAAGAATTTGACGCATTGATCGCTCAAAAAAACGAGGCTATTTTCAGCCCTAACGGAATATACAACCGCTATAAAAACCCTATTGTAACAGCTGCCCATGTGCCACTACATTGGCGATTCGATTTAAACGAAACTACCAATCCAAATGCTTTGGAACGCATTGGCTTTAATGCCACCTTTAATGCAGGCGCCATCAAATGGAAGGACAAATACGTGTTATGTGTAAGGGTTGAAGGAAATGACAGAAAGTCCTTTTTTGCCATGGCCGAAAGCGACAACGGGATTGACAACTTTCAATTTTGGGACCAACCTTGTGTGATTCCTCAAATTGAAGGCAATCCAGATACCAACGTCTACGACATGCGCTTGACCCAGCACGAGGACGGCTGGATCTACGGCATCTTTTGTACCGAACGCAAAGACCCTGATGCCCCTGCTGGAGATACCAGTGCAGCAGTAGCCAATGCAGGAATTGTCCGCACCAAAGATTTAATGACTTGGGAACGTCTGCCCGACCTTATTTCCAATACGGGGCAACAGCGCAATGTGGTAATGCACCCAGAATTTATCAATGGCAAATATGCCCTTTACACCCGACCTCAAGACGGTTTCATCAGTGTTGGAAGTGGCGGAGGGATTGGCCTGGGCTTCATTGAAGACATGAACAACCCCGTTGTAGAAAATGAAACCATCATCAACAATAAAGAATACCATACCGTTTACGAATTGAAAAATGGTTTGGGACCAGCCCCAATCAAAACCGACAAAGGATGGCTACACTTGGCTCACGGTGTTCGTAACACTGCAGCTGGATTGCGCTATACCTTGTACATGTTCATGACAGATTTGAATGATATTTCCAAGGTAACGCATCAACCCGCTGGTCATTTTATGGGACCTATCGGCAACGAGCGCGTAGGCGACGTTTCCAACGTTTTGTTTGTAAATGGATGGATTGAAGACACAGATGGAACGGTTTATATCTACTATGCTTCTTCAGATACCAGAATGCATGTGGCCACTTCTACCGTTGACAAATTGGTCGATTATGTTACCAACACTCCCGAAGACACCTTTATTTCGGAAGGATCTGTGCAAAACATCATTGACCTCATCAATAAAAACAAGGCATTATAATGCTTGAGGCATATAAAAATTTACAACAGGTGCTTGCTGCTGAACTGAAACAAATTCTCAATTATTGGGTAGGGAATACGCTCGATATGGAATTTGGCGGTTTCGTTGGAACAAGAAATCATTTCAATGAGTTAGTCCCATTAGCTTCCAAAGGAATTATTTTGAACACGCGCATTTTATGGTCATTTTCAGCAGCCTCCAATCATTTAAAAACAGACACTTACAAAGACATTTGCGATAGAGCCTTTACATACCTAAACGACTATTTTAGGGATACAATTCATAAAGGTTTGTTTTGGGAACTCGATTATACGGGAGCTCCCATCAACAAACGTAAACAGGTATACGCACAAGCATTTGGGATTTATGCGCTATCTGAATATTATGTATTAACCGGTGATGAAGCTGCCAAACAATGGGCTATTGAATTGTTTCATCTTTTGGAAACCCACGCCAAGGATACCAAGCGCAAGGGCTATTTAGAAGCTTTTAATGAAGATTGGACTCCTATTAAAGACATGCGTTTGAGCGAAAAAGATATGAATGCCGCCAAAACCATGAACACCCACCTTCATGTTTTGGAAGCCTACACTTCATTACTAAAAATTTATGACCACCCAAGCTTAAGGGCTTCGCTTCACGAGCTCATAACTTTATTCAATGACACCTTCTTAAACAAAACCAATCACTACGATTTATTTTTTGATGAAGAGTGGAATCTCTTGAGTAACACAATTTCCTATGGTCACGATATAGAAACTGCTTGGCTGGTGATTGAAGCCGCCAAAGCACTTGGAGATGACGCACTGATTAAAGAATGTGAAGCCATTGCTATTCAAGTAGCGGATGCTTTTCTTTTCGAAGGTATTGACAAAGAAGGCGCGGTTATCAATGAGAAGAACCTTAACAGCAACCATATTGACCATGACCGTCACTGGTGGCCACAGGTAGAAGCTTTGGTTGGCCTCAATTATGCTTATCATATAAGCAAAGACCAAAAATACCTTTCGGCTTCCCTGCCTATTTGGGAGTTCACCAAAACCTATTTGATAGACCACAAAAATGGAGAGTGGCATTTTAGGGTTGATGACAAAGGAACACCTTATGAAAACGAGAACAAAGTTAGCATGTGGAAGGCACCATACCACACATCGCGCGCCTGCATCATGTTGAGTCCAAAACCATAACACCATGAAAACACTTGCCAAATTAGCAATGCTAACCACTATCTTTTGGACGCTGTTCAATTGTTCAAGCGATAGCGACTCCGATGGAGATGGAGATACTCTTCCAAAGGTGAGTATTGCCGCTACAAACAGCACCGCAGAGGAACCTGGCGCCAACAGTTCTTTCAAACTAACGCTTACAGGAGCCTCCAGTTCCGCCACCACGGTCACATTAAGCATCACCGGAAGCGCGACCAACGGAGAAGATTATCAAGCCATTTCCAACACGGCCACCATCCCAGCAAACACTACAAGTTTCACCATCCCTTTAACCATAATCGACGATCTCGAAACCGAAGGAGTCGAAACCGTAGAGATTGAAATTATAGAGGTGAGCAGTAATGCAATCATTGGCAGCCCAAATTCGGCCACGATCACTATTTCGGAAATTCCAGAAGACTTTATTTTACAGGCAGAGGACACCCCAAATTACATGGTCAACCCAAACGCCTCTGCCGAAACTGTAGCCTTGTTCTACAACCTAAAGACATTATCCAGAACCAAATTCATCGTTGGACAACAAGACGCTTTTAGCAGTTTTTACAATAACAATTCTGGGGATTCGGATATTAAGAAAACTACAGGAAGTGACCCCGGTTTAATTGGATTGGATTTTATGTTTATTACAGACGACCAAAATGATGGTTCCTCTGGAAATTGGTTTTACCAACAAGAACAGCAAATAACTTCACACGCCATTGAAGCCTACAACAAAGGCATGGTGACTTCGTTTAGCTGGCATTTAAGAGAACCTTATGAAGGCAACCATTTCTACACTAGTGAAATGACCGAATTCCAAAAAAACAACGCCTTTAAAAGCATCCTTCCCGGAGGCGCAAATCATGACTATTATAAGGAAAAACTTAACAAAGTAGCCGAAGTGGCCAATAATATGATTGGTTCAGACGGAAAGAAAGTCCCATTTATCTTTAGGCCTTTCCACGAATTTGACGGCAATTGGTTTTGGTGGGGAGAAGCCTATTGCACGGCCCAAGAGTTTAAAACGGCATGGCAGTTCACCGTCACTTATCTTAAGGACACTTTAAATGTGGACAACATTTTATTCGCCTTTTCTCCAGATAATCAATTTAATTCTTCCGTAGAATATCTGTCTAGATATCCTGGCGATGCTTATGTTGATATCTTAGGAATGGACAACTATGGCGATTTTAACAATCAAGGGCAAAGTGGTGTGACCGCTGCCAACAACAAGCTTAAAATCGTTTCGGATTTGGCTAAGGAGAAGGTAAAAATTGCCGCCCTCACGGAAACCGGCTATTTTGTAACCCCTGGAGAAAACAATCCTATTTCCAACTTCTATTCCATAAATCTGTACAACGCCATTTCCGAAAACAACAACCATGTTGCGTATATGATGTTTTGGAGCAACAGCGAAAATACGTATTGCACCCCTGTGCCTGGACAATCGGACGTGACAGATTTTATAGAATTTACAGACAAACCTAAATCTACGCTGGAAAACGAACTTCCAGACATGTATTTATTACCATAACCATTAAACAATGCGAATTTACCCAACTCTATTACTATCATTGCTCATGGCTTTTTCTTGTAAAGAGAATGCCAAAGAACAAACTGTTGCAGAAGACAACAAATCCACTAGCGAAATCGCCCTTAACGAAGTGCCTTTAATTCAGGTTAAGGATTCAAAATTTTACAAAGGTGACCAGCCTTACTATTTCGTAGGCGCCAATTATTGGTACGGACCGCTTATTGGAGCCAAAAACGGAGGTGACAGAGAGCGCTTGATCAAGGAGCTTGACCTCATGAAATCTATAGGAATTGATAACCTAAGAATTTTAGCTGGCGCCGAAGGTGATGGTGGCGACTCTAGAGTGCACCCTGCCCTGCAACCCGAACAAGGAGTTTATAACGAAGATTTGTTGGATGGCCTTGATTTCCTTATGGCCGAAATGCGCAAGCGTAACATGTATGCCATTTTGTATTTGAACAATAACTGGATTTGGTCCGGAGGGATGTCCGAATACTTGAAATGGAACGGTTATGGTGAAGTTCCTAACCCATTTTTAGAACAATACACTTGGGACCAATATATGAACTATACCAAGCAGTTCCACAGTTGCGAACCATGTAAAAAAGCTTTTTACAAGCATGTGAAATTCATCATGGGAAGAACCAACGCCTACACCGGTTTGAAATACACCGAAGACAATACCATTATGTCTTGGCAGGTTGCCAACGAACCTCGTGTATTAATGACTCCAGATCATGAGGAAGCTTTTTCTGGCTGGCTTAAAGAAACAGTAGACCTTATGGAATCTTTAGATTCTGTACACCTCATCTCAACCGGGGCTGAAGGAAAAGCAAGTTACCTGCAAGATCTTGCGATGTATGAGAGATTGCACGACAATCCTAATATCGATTACTTGACCATGCATATGTGGCCTAAAAACTGGGGATGGTATGATATTGACAATGAAAAAGTCACCACCCAAGAATCCATTGAAAAAGCCAATGCCTATATGAATGAACATATTGCTATTGCCCAAAAACAGCAAAAACCAATCGTGATGTCGGAGTTTGGATTTCCAAGGGAAAAAGAAAGTCTTTCTTTGGACGCCTCCATCGATAACAGAAATACCTTCTATAGCGCCATTTTCAATAGAATTTCGGACAGTAAAGCAAAGCAAGGTGTATTGGCTGGCTTGAATTTTTGGGGCTTTGCAGGCTATGCCAAAACCAATCCTTCCAATGGGAAATGGCAACATGGCGACGACTTTAGCGCCGATCCTCCACAAGAACCGCAAGGATTGAATTCGGTGTTTGCTTCAGACACCTCCACCTTGGAATTAATTAAAAAGGCCAACGACAGTCTACTTAAATAGCTAAAAAAAATCCCCGAACTATGTTCGGGGATTTTTTTTATTCCGAAGTAAAACAAGAAGCCGGCAAATGAGCCCTGTTAAACAAATTTGATTGATAGGAATTGTTCCAAGCAAACCTTACATATTTTGGCGTTTTAACTTCCTTCGATTTTAATTCCACACTTCCATTAACCAACTTTGCATTGGCCTTATAAAACACTTTATCTTCTCCTGCAATTTCAAATAAAGATTCCGAGGATGACAGATAGAGACCATCATTATTTTTGAAAGTCAAAACAGCCCTTTTTCCATCAAAATCTACACTTTCGAACAAAGGTCCTTCTGCAACTTCATCAATTACATTATAATGCTTGTTTAAAGCTAAATTGGCCAACCTCACCCCAACAGACTTCTTATCTTTAGGATGAATATCATCTACCGTAGACACATCATCAATGACCACCATTCCGGTATTGGAAACACGGTCCAAAACCTTACGTTGAGCATTTCTAATTTTAACTGCTGAATAGATATCCTCCCCATAATTATAAGGCGCTATTTGCACATAGTAAAATGGAAATTCGGCACTCCACAACTTTCTCCAAGATTGAATCATCGCTTCTAGAGACGCATCATAGGTATCTGCACCAACATTGGCTTCTCCTTGATACCAAAGAGCACCCGCCAATTGATAGCCTACCAAAGGCTGTATCATAGCATTAAAGATCCGTGCAGGCTCCACTGGCCCATAAGGTACAGGTATTAATTTTTGAGCCGCATCTCTTAAAACAGGATTTTCAAGTATAGTTTCTTCTGGAGTCCATGCTTCAATAGGCGTCCCTCCCCAAGCGGACACCACCAAACCAACAGGAGTATCCAGTATTTTACTTTGGAGCTGTTGCGCAAAGAAATAGGCCACGGCACTATTGTTTTTCATAGTCTCAGGCGTGCACACCTCCCATCTTCCTGGAAGATTATTTTGGGGATAAATGGACGTTGTTTTAGTCACTCTGAAAAATCGCAGATTCGGCACATTGGCCTTAGCTACCTCATCATTATTTTTAATCCCCCAGGCCGGAGACATTTCCATATTGGACTGCCCGGAGCACAACCAAACTTCCCCAATCAAAACATCTTTAATTTCAATGGTATTATATCCTGAAATAACAATAGAATGACCCTCTCCTGCTTTAGGTGTTTGAATATTCATTTCCCACTGGGCCTGCACATTGGCTTTTACCTTATAGATTTCAGAAGTCCACGATGGCCGGATCACCACTTCTTCATCAGGTGCTGCCCAACCCCAAAATTTCACATTGGCATTTTGTTGTAAGACAATATGATCTGAAAATATGGCCGGCAAACTGATATTTGCCCAAATTCCCTGAACAATAAAAAAACTTGCAATAAAAAATAGGTTACGCATTTGTATCATTTAAAATGGTTTCAATCGCTTCCAATTCCGAAGTTGAAAAGGTTTTATTTTCCAAAGCCCCCAAGTTATCCAACAACTGTTTTTCGCTACTAACCCCTACCAAAACGGAAGTCACTCGTTCATCTTTCAACAACCAAGCAACCGCCATTTGGGCCAAACTTTGCCCTCTATCTTCAGCAATTGCGTTCAGTTTTTGAGCCTTTGATACCTTTTCCGCTGTAACCTGATCCAACTGAAGAAACCCAGTACTTTTGGCTGCCCTGGAATCTTCAGGGATCCCTTTCAAATATTTAGAAGTCAAGATACCCTGTTCCAAAGGAGAAAAAGGAATACAACCTACTCCTTCATCTTTCAAAACCTCCAACAAACCACCCTCAACCCAACGGTCCATCATGTTATATCTTGGCTGATGAATCAAACAAGGCGTTCCCAAATCCTTCAATATTTCAACCGCTTTTTTGGTATCCTCAGCACTGTAAGAAGAGATTCCCACATACAAGGCTTTTCCTTGTCGTACGATTAAATCCAAAGCCCCCATAGTCTCCTCTAAAGGCGTGTTTGGATCTGGCCTGTGACTATAAAAAATGTCCACGTACTCCAAGCCCATTCGCTTTAAGCTTTGATCTAAACTAGCCACCAAATACTTTTTGGATCCCCATTCACCATACGGCCCCGGCCACATTAAATAGCCTGCTTTGGTAGAAATGATCATTTCATCTCTATAAGGAGCGAAGCTTTTCTTCATGATTTTCCCAAAGTTCTCCTCGGCAGATCCTGGAGGTGGGCCATAGTTGTTGGCCAAATCAAAATGGGTAATCCCCTTATCGAAAGCTGTGTGCAAAATTTGTTTTCCATTGTCAAATTGGTCCACATGCCCAAAATTATGCCACAAACCCAGCGACAATTCAGGCAGCAACAAACCACTGTTTCCACATCTTCGATACTGCATAGTATCGTATCTTTTTTCGGAAGCCGTATACATGATTTTTTAGTTTTTATTCAAAATTTCTTGATAGAATGGCACTAACTGTTTTGCCATAATTTCATTTTCTTCAACACTTGGATGATAATTACAACCATTTACGTACAAGGTATCAAACTGAAAAACAGCGATATCCTTTTGCATACTATCCCTGAAATAACCTTGTACTTTTTCAAGACAATTGACCAAAATTTCATTGTTTTCACCCTGAATCATTGGACTGTTGAGCAATGCAATTTTTGTATTAGGATAATGACCGTAAATCATTTTCACGAAGTTAATGTAATTGTCCGTAAACTTTTCTGCATTAAATGGCAAACGCTCTTTCACGCCATCTCCGTTGGACATATCGTTCGTCCCCAAACAAATGCTTACCAAGTCTGGTTGAAACGAAAAATCAGAGGGTTTTGAAACATCTCTATTGAGATATAAATTCTCGTAAACCTGCGGCATAATAGGCTCGTTTATATTTTCATCATTCCAATTGCGATAAATCCCCATACCAGAAACAGAGCTTAGCACAAAATCAGCATTCAAAGCTCTTGCTGCCCTTGGCCCATAAGCCAAATAGGCATTATGCTGATCGATATATTCTCCTTTATTACAAGGAATGCCACTATTATCGGCTAAAGCTCCACAGGTAATGGAATCTCCAATAAATTCAATGGATAAGGATGCTTTATTTTCAATAGGAAGCAATGCTTGGGCTTCAACTCCCTTAAAAATCACTTCGCCACTTGCCGCTTCGGTCGCTTTAAAAATTTCTATGCGATGGCTTTCTTTTACATCCAATTTAAGTACCAATTTGTTTATACTATCGCCTTTAATAGTGTGTCTTTTTTGATACTCCCCATCAACAGTTATCACTACATAATTACGGGGCTTGTATTCAGATTTCAAATACACCGTCACCGAATCCCCTTTAACTTTAAAGGCCACTGAAGCCGCCGAACCAACCAAGGCTCTATCACCATTGTCATGCGTAGCAACCCTTCCCTTATATTCAAATTGAGGATTGGAAGGCATAAATTTCAGCTCCTTGTTTTCTTCCTGTTTACAACTCACAAACATGAGCCCTAACAGGCCTAACATATATTTTAGTTTCATGGACAAATTTTAGTTTATAAAACTATAAAAAAGCCCAAAGTTTTCCTTCCTCTAAATCTTCAAAAACCTAAAATATTGATAACCTTCCAAATCATTACATAACAATTTACAAACACGCAAATACCTAGTATTCAATATATTTACTATCTTTAGAACACTTTTAATCCATCAGTTATGAAAAAAATTACTCTTACAAGCAACATTTTAAGTCTTGCTTTTGGACTTTGCCTCTGTTTCATTTCTTTTAATGTTTCAGCACAAACATTCACACTAAACAATTCTTCTTCCAAATTAACAGTGGAAGGAACTTCTAGTCTACATGATTGGGAAGAAGTTGCGGAAAAGCAAAAAGGCAGCATTGTTATTGACAATTCGGGGTCGGAACCTTCCATTAGTTCCCTTTCTGTTGAAATTGAAGCCGAAAGTTTAAAAAGTGGTAAGTCTGCAATGGACAAAAACACCTATACTGCTTTAAAGACCAAATCCAACAAAACCATCAGCTTTAAGCTTACCAAAGTGAAAAGCATTTCCAAGGTAAGCGATGGCAAATTTAAGGTGAGTACTACGGGAGATTTAAGTATTGCCGGAGTGACCAATTCTACCGATTTGGATTTCACCATGGAAATAAGTGGCAGCACCGTAAAACTTAATGGTGCCAAATCCTTTAAAATGTCCACTTTTAAGATTGATCCTCCTACAGCGGTTTTTGGCACCGTTAAAACCGGGGACGATGTAACTATTAAGTTCACTTCGGTCTTAAGTCAATAATCCATCATCCAACCATTTTTCAACACTAATTTATCACATCATGAAAGCAACAATCAAATGCTTATTACTAAGCACATTATTTTTTGGATGCATAATGAGTTATGCCCAAAACCGACATCTGGACAACTTTAGGTATCCAGACCAAACAGGAGTCAACGTATTTGAAGACCCTAAGGACAGCATTTTAACTTTTGACGGTATCAAAGTTAGAGTTGGAGGCTCATTTGCCTTACAATTCCAAGCTTTGGACCATGAAAATTCCGGAGCAGCGGAATTGGAATCTATCGGCTACAACTTCAATTTGGCAACGGCCAACCTCGATTTGGACGTAGCTTTAGCACCTGGAGTTAGAATGCACTTAAGAACCTATTTATCCTCTCGCCATCACCCAGAACCTTACGTAAAAGGTGGGTACTTCCAAATTGACAATTTAAGTTTTCTAAGTGACGGCCTTATGGACGGCTTTATGAAATATACCACCATTAGAATTGGGCATATGGAAAACAACTATGGGGATGCCCACTTTAGAAGAACAGACAACGCCCAAGCCATCTATAACCCTTTCGTTGGAAACTTGATCATGGACTCCTTTACTACAGAAGTAGGAGCCGAAGTGTACCACCAAAGAAATGGTTTTATAGGAATGGTGGGAGTTGCCAATGGAAAGTTAAACCAATCCGTTGTTGAAGGCTCCAACGGCAAAACTGGCGGTATTTCCTTTTTGGCCAAATTGGGATACGACAACCAAATCACAGATCGTATCAGGC
Source organism: Mangrovimonas sp. sgz306409 (assembly GCF_059735265.1). NCBI lineage: Bacteria > Pseudomonadati > Bacteroidota > Flavobacteriia > Flavobacteriales > Flavobacteriaceae > Mangrovimonas > Mangrovimonas sp. sgz306409. Next base: position 180,131 of record NZ_JCAPEU010000002.1, on the reverse strand, counting down.
TTAGATTAACAGGATCACTGTACAACACGGGATACGTACCAAGTCTGTATCTATATTCTGCAGACCGTGCTGGATCTAGATACTATAGTGTTTTGGAAGCCCCTGGCTCCAGTGCTTTTAGATCAGGACGTTTTTCTCCAAGTTTTAGAAACAGTATTACCGCGCTTATGTTCAATCCTTTTGTTAAATTTGGGGGACTGGAATTGTTCGGAACTATTGAATATACTTCTGGATCTACCAATGCCAGCTCAAGTATTGTGGATGATGTTGTTGTAATTACCCCTAAGAAGGATGGTAAAGCGCAACAATACGCTGCCGAGTTAATTTATCGTTTTGGTCACAGAGAAAATTTCTATCTTGGCGGTCGGTATAACGTCGTAAATTCAGAATACGATGATACCGCCGACATTACCGTTGAAAGATTTCAGGCAGCCGCAGGTTGGTTTATGACCAAAAATATTTTAACAAAACTGGAATATGTGACCCAAAACTATGACGGGGCCACTGGAAGACTTGAAGACGGTAAATTTGATGGCCTTATGGTAGAGGCCGTTATAAGTTTCTAAAGCAGAAACACCCTTAAGTCTATAATTTAAAGTGAATTCTATTAATGAAAAAGTTTGTAATACCTACGCTAGTTTTTTTGTGCATGTTGCTAACCGTATCTTCCACAACCGGAACATACAAGATTAATGTAAAAATACATCCAGACAGCCAACTAACTATCGTAGGTAACACAAACATCAATAAATTTAATTGCGGGTTCGATTCCAAAACCTTGGAAGAACCTATTCCTGTTGAATTTCGAAAAAAAGGAGACAACATTTACTTCAAAAAGGCGAAGCTAAAATTGAATACCTATCTTTTTGATTGTGGCAAAAAACTTATCAATAAAGATTTTCAGGATTTAATTAAAGCAGAAACCTATCCCGATATTTACCTTATCTTAAAAGAAGTCATTCCTTCTACAACAGACAAAAACTTAGTAAACGCCAAAGTAGATTTTAAAATCGCTGGCAAAACAAAGGAATATACCGTTCCCGTTACCTATGACGGAAAAGATGACTTATCGATTTCAGGAAAATTGCAATTGAATATTCGTGATTTTGATTTGGAAAACCCTAAAAAACTTATGGGATTGATTAAAGTTGATGATGTTATCACCATCAATTTCAATTTGCATATCGACACTATTTAAGTTGAACTGAATTACCATTCAACATGGTCTGCACCAAGTTATCCATTGGGCATTTCACAAAACCCTTGGCCTTAAAACCATATCCAGAAAGAACTTCCTGTAGAATATCTTGTGCATAGAACGCTATCGAGCCTACAAAATGTAGCGAACTTGTTTTCAACTCTTCTGAATACTGCATCAATTGGTTATCAACAAACACTGAAAAGCCCTGAACCAAAAGCCCTTGTACAAACTCATGCGGCTTGTATTCCACCAAAAATGGAGCAAATTGCGCCAAGTATTTGTTAGGCGCATCACACTTATACAACCTATGGAGCACATCCTTCTCCTCCAGAGAAAACTGCTTTTCAAATGCCATTCTCAAATCTTCTGGCATTTGTTGATAGTAATAGCTTTTGAGCAGCTCCCTACCAAAGTAATTACCGCTGCCTTCATCCATCAAAACATAGCCCAACGAAGGTACTTTGGTGATAATTTCAGTTCCATCAAAATAACACGCATTAGAGCCCGTCCCCAAAATGCACACAACTCCCGGTTTGCCTTTCACAGTAGCTTTCACGGCTGCCATTACATCTTCTTCCACGTCAAAAACGGCATTAGGAAACACTTCCACCAAAACATCTTTCATCATATTTTTACTCTCAACCGTATTGCAGCCCGCTCCAAAAAAATAAACATGACACACGCCTTCTCCATGTTGCAAAACCTCATCAGTATTTCTTAAAATATCCAACAAAGCATCTTTGTTGGATACAGAGGGATTTAGCCCTCCCGTTCTAATCTTTATTGGATTCTCACCAACTTCATAAAACACCCAATCACATTTTGAAGAACCACTATCTGCAATAACGACCATGCTATTTTCTTAGATAGTTTTGCTCAGAAAAAAGTGCCAGTTTTTCTAAATCTTCCGCAATCACCAGTTCCACATCCACATAAGGTGCTTTAAGTGCTTGCATTAATCCTTTTAGTTCACCCAACTGTTTTTGGGAAACCTGTTTATCATCAAGAATTTCAGTCAATAATAAAGTTGTTTCACTCAAAGATTTAGACAAAGGAAGAAGCGGCTGGACATTCGGAGCATTTTTAATTTGCATCAATTCTTGATGGTTTTCTTCCCAAATATGCAACCAAACCAACACACTTTGCTTAGACTCCTCCGAAGGATTTTCTACAAAGGCCCGAACACGCTTATTAAACACAAATTTATTGGCTGCATCGGCAACACAGGCGTCCGCAAACAAAGTAAATGGCGAATAGGTTTTGTACTCGGTACCGTTTTCATTTCTTGTATAAATTTCCAAAGGCTCACAAATATTTGACAATTCAACCAACGGCTGAATATTTTGATTATTGGTCATCATTCTTAAAATGACATCACGGTTTTTGAGATGTGTGATCCCCAATTCCTCCAATCTAAAACTCACCTCATCAAGACGAGATAACATCAAATCAACATCATTCACTTCCTTTGGTGACCAAAATCGTTCAGCAATAGCTGCCGTTCTTGGCCAAATTCTAGAATCAATTGTCAACGGTGTTACCAATTCACTCCACATCGTTACTTCACCACCTAAAATACGTTTACGCTCTTCGGCTGTCAATTTTGTATCGCCAATGGGTTCTACCGAATAATGCTCCACCACAGACTGCATCCTATCGATATAAAATCCATCGGACAGCACCGTATTGTAGCCCGACTTGGCTGCAGCAATAAGTGTTTCCCCTTTTGAAAACCCCTCATTTTCACCTCTCCAAGAATGAATTACTGCCGTTGTTGGCATATTCTCGGTCATGATTTCATCCCAGCCCATCAACTTTTTGTCTAATTTATTTAGAATCACTTCCAGCTTAATATTGAAATAGGTTTGAAGATCATGATTCGTCTTCAATTTATGTTTTTGCTTAAACTTTTGAATTTGCTCATTCTCATCCCAATGTTTGCCTTCATTCTCGTCTCCACCAATATGAAAATAGGCATCCGGAAACAAAGGAGTCATTTCTGTAAACAAACGCTCCAAGAACACATAGGTTTTATCATTTGTTGGATCCAACGTGGGGTCAAAAACGCCTGAATAACGTTCCACTTCGTACACATACCCAGGCTTACTGCCCAATTCAGGAAAAGCCGTTAAAATAGCCGAAGCATGCCCTGGCACATCAAATTCAGGAACCACACGAACCCCTAATTTATCAGCATATGCAACCACATCCTTAACTTGTTCTTGGGTATAAAACAAACCATCTGAAGCCAATTCCGTAAGCTCAGGAAACACCTTAGACTCTATTCGAAATCCTTGATCATCTATCAAATGCCAATGAAACACATTCATTTTCACGGAAGCCATGGCGTCTAAATTTCGCTTTAGAACATCTACTGGCTGAAAATGCCTCGCTACATCAATCATCAATCCTCGCCAAACAAAACGCGGTTGGTCAATAATGGAAAGCCCAGGAAAGTAGTATTGAGTTTCATTGGAAGTCACTGTTTGCAGCAAGGTTTCCAAGGCCCTCATAGCACCAACATCGGTTTTGGCTTTTATTAGAACGGAATCCTGCTTAATCTCCAAAGAATACGATTCGTCTGTTTCAATGGTTAAATTGGAAACCTTATCAAATGCAATTTGAATCGTTCCCTGAACATTATCCACAGGAAATCCTTTATCTAGAAACACACCTGTTCTCCCAGACAGCCTTCTTAAAAATTTTGTAGCCGCCGTATAAACACGTCCCTTACTATTTCCGTTAATGGAAATAGTAAGTTCTGAGTCAACAACCAACCTAGTATTATGTTCCCTAATCTCTGATGGCCAAGGCATCAGATTGTATGTTTCCATAAGGCTATTTTGGGAATATCCCACAAAGACCATTAAGAAGAAAAAAATCATTAATAATTGTTTCATAAACTAAAAGTGGTATCGCTTAAAAGCTTCTATAGCGGCGTATTCCGCCAAGCCCAAATCGTTATATTTTTTTGCCGTCAATCGGTTTCTGTCCTCTACCCTCACCCAAAATTCCCTGGAGTCATCCCCTTGAAACATCACCCCATCCTTTTGAGTTTGGTGATAGAAAATCGCATGACGTTTTCTGAGTACTTGGTCCGGACTTAAAGGCACTGCCATCTCTATTTGATAGGTTTCCCATTCATGCCAAGCACCACGGTACAACCAAACCCAGCAGTCTTTCATGTAATCCCTTTGTTTTAATACATCCAAAGCTTCAAACAAAACATCCAAACACACTTTGTGGGTTCCATGCGGATCGGCCAAATCACCTGCGGCATAAATTTGATGCGGTTTGATGTTCTCTATAAGATTGCACATGATTTCCAAATCATCCTGAGACAAATTGTTCTTTTTAATAGTCCCCGTTTCATAAAAAGGCAAGTCCAAAAAGTGTACTTGATCATCGGGCAATCCCAAATACCTAGTCGCTGCCAAAGACTCACTCCTACGAATCATAGACTTGAGCTTTCTCGCTTCCAAGGAATCAACATCATTTTGAGTTTTCTTCTTTAAAAACTCAATGATTATATCGGCTCCGTTAGAATGCGAATTCAAGGCTTTGGAGATTTCCGCAAACTTTAAAGCTTCTTCATCAGACACTGCAATGTTTCCTGAGGTTTGATAAGCAATATGCACCTCATGCCCTTGCTCTACCAATCGGTCAAAAGTACCGCCCATAGAAATGACATCATCATCAGGATGCGGACTAAAAATAATGACACGCTTCTTAGGAATATCGGCACGCTCTGGTCGATTGGAATCATCTGCATTTGGTTTTCCTCCCGGCCAACCCGTAATGGTATGCTGCAACTTATTGAACATCTTAATATTCAAATCGTATGCTGTGCCCTCTTCAGTAAGCAATCCTGACATCCCATTGTCGTTATAATCCTTATCGGTTAACTTTAAAATAGGCTTCCCTGTCAACTCACTTAGCCAAACTACTGCTTTCAGTTTAAGTTCTTCGGTCCACACACAGGAAGTTACCAACCACGGTGTTTTCACACGTGTTAATTCTTCCGAAGCGCCTTCATCAAGTACAAAAGTGGTATTGTCGTGTTCCTGCAAATAGGTGGCAGGAACATGGGCCGTAATTTCCCCTTCAATAGTTTTTCTGATAATTTCCGCTTTACTCACACCCCAAGCCAACAGAACGATTCTTCTGGCATTTCTAACCGTTCCCACTCCCATGGTGATGGCTTTTCTTGGTACATTGTCTATACCTAAAAACGAATGCGCCGCATCACTTCTAGTTAAGTGATCCAAGGTAATACTTCGCGTAGCAGAATTATAGTGAGACCCAGGCTCATTAAAGCCAATATGTCCCGTTCTTCCAATTCCCAACAACTGAAAATCTATACCACCAACGGCTTTAATTTTCAATTCATAATCAATACAATATTGATACAGTTCTTCCGGACTTACTTTACCGTCTGGAATATGAACATTCTCCGGCAAAATATCAACATGATCGAACAAGTGCTGGTGCATAAAGTAATGGTAACTTTGGATATTGCTTTTATCCATAGGATAATACTCATCTAGGTTGAATGTAATCACATTTACAAAACTCAACCCCTCCTCTTTGTGCATGCGAACAAGCTCCTCATACACCTTAATGGGAGACGACCCTGTTGCCAACCCCAACACACAAGGTTGGTTTTTGACCGCCTTCCCCCTAATCAAATCAGCAATTTCATGAGCCACCAAGATGGAGGCCTCATTGGAAGTTTTAAAGATAACGTTGTGGATTTTTTCAAAACGGGTTTCCTCAAACTTCCCTGCTTCCCTATATACGATACTGTTATAATCTGCAATATCCAGTTTCATGCTAAATTTCTTTTTAAATGATATGTTGATAAAACAAGCGGAAAATTGAACTCCCGCTTGCCTTTCTGCTAACTAAAATGAATATGAAAAAAATTTAAAAGTTAGATCCTCCGGTATCCCACCATAAACGCGTCCCTCCTGTATCGGGACCATTAAGATAGCCTACCGCAGTTTGGACATTCTCCCCATTGGTATTGATTTCATTGTCCACGAAATTGATACGTCTAATTTGAATATCAGTATCTATTTCACCACCGCTATTGTTCACCACCACTGGGAATACTCTAGGATATCCTGTACGTCTAAATTCACTCCAGGCCTCTTGTCCATCAGGGAACATGGCAATCCATTTTTGAGTAATGATTTGCTCCAATTTTTCCTCATTGGTTCCTGCCGTATTAAATGCCACTGTAACGTCACTTGGATACACATAATCATTGTCCGGATTTAAAGCATCTATAAAATCATTTGGAGTACTTGTAGCATCCGCTAAATAAGCATCAGCACCACCTACACCAAATTGTGCAAAAGATGCCATCACACCCGCTTCATAATTAGCCTGTGCATCTCCTGCACCAGTCCATCCCCTAAGAGCTGCTTCAGCTTTTAAGAAATGAATTTCAGCTGCTGTCATCCATACTTTTGAATCTCCTTCAACAGCTTCACCAATTAAAGAGTGGCTTCCGTATTGTGCTTTCGCTTCAATTTCAATTCCCTGTCTGATGCCCTTGTAATCTCCTAAGGTTTCATCTAGAGGCGCATCAAAAAACTTGGCAATTCGTGGATCGTTGAATCCTTTTAGAATCGATTCCATTTCGGCACTCATACAGATATCTCCCCAAACTTTACTGATGGTATAGATTGGGTGCACAAAACCTCCCATATCAATGGTCATAGTTTCATCTAGTAGTCCTGCATTACTGTTAAATGCCTTTTCACCTTCTGTTTGTGCCAAACTTGGATTCACTTTAGACACTCTAATTGCCAAGCGCAACCTCAAAGAATTCGCAAAAGTTCTCCATTTGGCAATATCACCAGCAAAACTAGATTGATCGAAAGCTACAAATTGAGCATCTCCTACATAAGCCTCCAATCCATCGATTGCCTCATCCAAATCAGCAAAGAAGGCTACATAAGCTTCTTCTTGCGAATCATATTGCCCAGTGGTTTCGTAATCGTTGTATTTTGTATAACGAATAGGTCCAAACACATCGGAAACACGATGCATGGCCATTACCTTAATGATGTTTGCCAAATACACAAATTTGTATCCACTCTCATCTCCCGATAATTCCACTTGCTGCCAGATCTCACGAGCATATGGCATGACCCCATTTCCGTTAGCCGCATCATATGCATCGCTCCAAATAAATCCGTTCCACCCATTTACCAAGGCGTAGGTTTGGTTATTGATGTTTCCTGCAAAAGGTGTTGGCGCCGTCATATAACCAGAAAACACATCGGCATTCAAGTTTTGTTGCAACTGGTAGTTCCAAGCAGGTTCTACACGAATGACATTTGAAAAAAGTGGTGAAAAACGAGATCCAATATGGTTGTTTTGCTGCGTTAAACTGGCCTGGGAAATCCCATTTGGATCGGTATTGATATCCTCAAAATCCCCAGTACAATTTATCAAACTCATAGCCACCAAAGAGGCTAGTGTATATTTTGTTATGTGTTTCATAGCGTTTTAGAAATTTACGTTAATGTTTAACCCGATACTTCTTGTAGAAGGTTGGTTATAGATATCCACTCCCTGAAGTCCTAAACCTGTACTGGCAGCCACATTAGGATCGAACGGTGCATCTTTATAAAAGAAGAACAAATTATTGGCAATCAACGAGAAGCTTACATCATCAATAAACTTGTCTTGTAGATTTAGTCTATACCCTAAAGACAATTCTCTTAAGCTTACATTGGTAGCATCATATACATACTCACCCAACATACCATCTCTTCCACCAATAGCATTAAAATACTCCTGTGCAGTTATTTGAGAAGCCTCACCACTTTCATCAACCACATCAACCATCCCTCCGTTGGTATTTCTAACATCAGCTGAAGCTTGAGACACTCCATACTTGTCATTTACGGCTTCGGTAACACTCATAACATCTCCACCAAACTTCCCGTCTATCAACACATTCAATGTGAAGTTTCCGAATTCAAACGTATTGTTCCACCCTAAGGTAAAATCTGGTTGTGCGTGCGCCACAGTTTCAAAATCGGTAGACATTAAGGTTCCTGAAGAATTAATTACAGGTGTGCCATTTTCGTCTCTTACCAAGGAACGCGCTTTAATGCTTCCAAAATCTTCTCCTTCAATTAAGGAATACTCATATCCATTCACTCCTCTAGCGGTAATAATTGCCTCACCATCCTGTAAGGATGGGTGTACAGAAATCACTTCATTATCATTTTGAGCAAAATTCACAGAAGTCTCCCAAGAGAATTTATCTGTCTGTACCGGCGTTGCATTCAACACAATCTCAAAACCTTCATTTGAAATTTCACCGGCATTTACAATGTTTTGTGAATATCCATTTGGATTTGGTTCTGCCTGGATATAAAAGATTTGATTGAAAGTATTGGTATTGTAATAAGTAAAGTCGAATCCTAAGCGATTGTTGAAAAAGCGCCACTCGGTTCCAATTTCAAAAGACTTTTGTCTTTCAGGTTCCAATGTTTCCCCTTCCAAAGGTGCAAAAGGCGCCGTTCCAATTCCCGTATTGGTAGCATTGATAGAATTAAGAGGAATAGTAGCATATACTGGAATATCCGATCCAACTTCAGCATAAGATCCACGAAGCTTAGCAAAGGAAATACCATCTGGCATATCGAACATTTCAGACAATACAGTGGTCAAACCAATCGATGGATAAAAGAAGGAATTCGAATCGGTATTCACCAACGTTGAAGACCAATCGCTTCTTCCAGTAACATCCAAGAATACCATATCCTTGAACCCAAAGTTAGCCGAGCCAAATACCGACTGCACCTCTCTTCTTCCTACAGATTGGCGAATATTGTTGGTATTGGCAAAATTGGCAATTGTAAAGACATTAGGATAAATCAAGCCGGCACCATCTCTTCCAGAATCCAAATAAACCTGATCACCAATCGTGTATTTTGTCAAACTAGATCCTAAAATTCCACTAAAGGTGAAATTCTCCGAAAAATCTTTGTTATAGTTTAAAATGAAGTCGATGTACTGTTGTGAGTTTTCTGTTTTCTCAAGAATATAACGACCGTTATCCCCAGAGTTTACAGGATCTGTCCCCGCAAATTGTCTCTTATCAAAAGTGAAAAACGATTTATCGTAACTTCCTCTAGACTGCAAGGAAAGAGCATTTGTAATTTGATACTTAACAGACAAATTTGCATATACACGCTGCGCAATATCTTTACTTGGACTTCTATAAATTAACCAATATGGGTTTTGTTGAATATTTTCATCAAAAGACGTAGCATATTGATCCATTTGGTTCAAAGCCGTGTTAAAATATTCATATTTGTTTTTGTAGATATCTCTATCAATTCCTACAGGATGTAAATACACTCCCGTCAATGGGTTTGAATACAAACCATTTGTTGGACGGTTCCAAATACGTTGGTCTGATAAATTAATACTTGCAGATACATCAATTTTTTCATTTAAAAACTTCGCTGTTTCCCTAAGAGTAATATTATTTCTCACCAAACGGTTCTCAGGAATCACACCTTCCCCAATAGTATTGGCATAAGAAAAATAGGTTTGGGCCTTTTGGTTCCCCGCTGTTAGGGACATGGAACTGATAGAAGTAAATCCAGTGTTGAAGAAGTCTTTAGGGTCATTAGACAAACCACCTACTTTATCTCCCCAAGATTTCGCGTCTACTACCCTTCCATTTTCAGCTATGGGTTGCCCTACAGAAACACTTTGGTATTCCGATTGCAGCTCAGGCAAAGACATCACATTGTCCACAGTAAAATTAGAAGTAAAGTTTACAGCTAAAGTTCCTTCCTTACCTTTTTTAGTAGTTATTAAAATCACCCCGTTTGCTCCTTGACTTCCATACAAAGCCGAAGCCGAAGCTCCCTTTAAAACCGTTATGCTTTCAATATCATCTGGATTGATCATGGACATGACATCTCCTCCATCACGGTTCCCTGTTTGGCTACCAAAAATATCTGTACCGGGTTCATTTCCGTTAGAACCGTTTCCACTATTAAGCATTGGAATACCATCAATTACATATAGCGGATCATTATCACTTGTAGAGGCATTACCTCTCAAAACCACTTTAACAGCACCACCCAAACCAGAAGAACTTCTTGAAATTGTAACCCCGGCAGACTTACCAGACAAACTATTAATAGGGTTGGTTTGCTTCACTTTGGTAAGCTCATCACCACTTACCTCTTGCGCAGAATAAGTCAAGGCCTTTTTCTCTTTGGAAATCCCCAAAGCCGTAACAATGACTTCTCCCAACATCTCCGTATCTTCCGCCAATTGCACATTTATAACATTGCTATCTGCAACTGTGACCTTTTTGGTGGTCATTCCCAAATAACTAAAAGTAAGTACGTCACCAACCGATGCCGTTAAGGTATAATTACCATCAAAATCTGTTTGCGTCCCATGGGTAGTTCCTTCAACCAACACATTGACACCTGGAATAGGCATCCCGTTGGCCTGGGAAGTAACAGTTCCGGTCACTGTTTTTTCCTGCGCAAATGTGAAGTTTACAGCAAAAAATAACAATGAACACAAAAACGTCATTTTTAAATTGTGTTTCATAAAATGAATTGTTTAGTTGTTTATTGATGTCCAAAGTAACTAGGATGAAAATTATTAAGAAAAAAAATATATAAACGACAAGAATTAACACACAGACAACATTCTATTAACGATAAACGATTTCCTACAAATAAACAATTGTCATTTTTATTGCTAATCACATAATATATTTCTAAAATTGTCATAATTATTTAAAGAATCAACAACACAAATATTCATTTAAAACAAAAACCTCAACTCTTGCTTAACAAAAAAATAGCTAACAATATTCCTTTAAAGTATCATATCCTGTTTTGGTTGCTGTACTTTTCGTTTAATGTGGTACGATGGGGAAGCTATTTTAATGACTATTGGTACTCCTTAAAATCCAACCTTGTTGAATTTCCTATCCACATTATTGTGGTGTATATTAATGTGTATTATCTCATTCCGAAATTCATTTTAAGGCGGAAATACAAAACCTACATAGCATGGCTCTTTGGAATACTCATTTTAGTTTATTTGGTAAGAACGGGACTCAACTATCTTTTGGTAACCAAGGAAATTTGGCCAGAAGCGGAAGAGGCCGGAAAGTTCCTTGAGACCAACCACCTCATTGCGGTAATATTGGGAGAGCTATATGTTTTGGCCTTTGTAACCGCCATACAATTGCTTATTGATTGGCCGATAGAACTGCGACGAAATGAAGACCTTGCCAAGTTACAATTGAGCACGGAATTGAAATTTTTAAGAACCCAAATACAGCCACATTTCTTCTTCAACACCTTAAACAACCTTTACGCGCTTACTCTACAAAAATCGGATGACGCTCCAAGACTGGTGATTAAACTTTCGGACATTATGCAATATGTACTGTATGAAGTGAACAGCTCCAAGGCCAATTTGCTGGAAGAAATCAACCATATCAATAATTATATCGACATAGAGCATATTCGTTTTAAGGACCGCATAGATTCTGAACTTGATATTACTGGCGACATTGAAGACGTCCAAGTACCTCCTCTACTGTTTTTATCTTTTATTGAAAACTGTTTCAAACATGGTTTAAAAGGGAATGACAATATCAAGATTAATATGAGTTTTGAAATCCTTAATAAACACTATCTGGAATTCAAATTATCCAATACGTTTAACCCAGAAGCTGTTCAAGAAAACAACCATGGCATTGGGATTGCCAACACCAAACGAAGGTTAAATTTATTATTTTCTAATGATTATGTCCTTGAAACTGATATTTTAGACGACACTTATAACATTTACTTAAAAATTCCTATCCAATGAAAATTAAGTGCGTAATCATAGATGACGAATCGTTGGCCATTGAAGTGATAGAAAGTCACCTAAAAAACTTTGACCACGTAGAAATTTTGGGCACTTTCAACAATCCACTAAAGGCTTACAGCCTCTTGGAACAGGAAAAAATAGACATTGTTTTTCTGGATATCAATATGCCACAAATGTCCGGATTCACTTTTATCGAAAACCTAAATCACAAACCACTTATTGTTATTACAACCGCTTACAGGGAATATGCCGTAAAGAGTTTCGAACTCAATGTTTTGGATTATTTGGTTAAACCAATTCCCTTTACACGCTTTTTAAAAACAATGAATAAGGTGTACCAACAAGTCTATCTTAACAATGTAAGCAATGATTCCAACCTTCAACAGGAACCACATATTTTCCTTAAGGTAAATAAAAAACTGATCAAGGTGAATTTGGGAGACATCCTGTACATAGAAAGCTTAAAGGATTACGTAAAAGTCATCACAACCATGGGCGATTACGTGGTTCACAAATCCCTTACAGCCATAAGCGAGGAATTGCCGCAATCCAATTTCATCAGGGTGCACAGGTCCTACACCATTTCAATCAATAAAATTATGGCCCTTGAAGGAAATACTATTGAGATTTCCAATAAAAAAATACCTATCGGAAGAAACTACCTTAAACAAACCAAAGAACGCATCTTCAATACCACCGAAGATATAGAAACCTAACTATTACTTAAAATTTAACTTATGTCTAAAGCTATAGATATGCCCATTGCACAAAAACAAAGCAGCTTATTCCCAATTCTGGTCATTGCCGGATTGTTCTTCATATTTGGATTCATCACATGGATCAACGGCGCCTTGATTCCATTTATGAAAACCATCAACGAATTAACCGATGCCCAATCCTATTTGGTGGCCTCGGCCTCCTATATTTCCTTTGTGGTCATGGCGCTTCCCGCCTCTTTTATCATTGGTAAAATTGGCTATAAAAAAAGTATGTCACTTGGACTAATCATCATTGCTTTGGGTGCTTTATTATTCATTCCTGCGGCCGAAGCCAGAACTTATTGGGTGTTTCTTACCGGAATTTTTATTCAGGGCGCAGGTATGACCTTATTACAAACGGCCTCAAATCCTTACATCACAATTTTGGGGCCTATTGAAAGTGCTGCAAAACGTATTGCTATTATGGGTATTGCCAATAAAGTTGCTGGAGCTTTGGGTTCGGTGATTTTTGGAGCTCTTTTACTTTCGGGAATTGATGACATTAAGGAACAACTAAGCACTGTAGATGCCACTGAAAAAGCATCTTTGCTCAATCAAATGGCCGATAGCGTAGTCATGCCATACATTGTTATGGCTGTTGTTTTATTCATTTTGGGAATCTTGATAAGAAAAGTAAACCTTCCACATGTTGAAGCAGAAACAGAAGATTTAAAGGATGGCGAAACAGCAAAAGTAAGCATCTTCCAATTCCCTCATTTATGGTTGGGCGTGATTGCACTTTTTGTATATGTAGGGGCCGAAGTAATTGCTGGTGACACTATCATTTCTTATGGAATTTCATTAAACCTACCCGTTGAAGAGGCTAAATTCTTTACGCTTTTCACCTTAATGGCCATGGTATTCACCTATGCATTAGGCGTCTTTTTGATTCCTAAATACATCAGTCAGGTACTTGCCCTAAAAGTCAGTGCGGTATTGGGGATTTTGTTTTCCATCTGTATTTTATTGACCAGTGGTTTTACTTCTGTGCTGTTTGTTGCTGCCTTAGGAATTGCCAATGCTTTGGTATGGCCGGCCATTTGGCCTCTCGCTTTAAAAGGCCTTGGAAAATTCACCAAAACAGGATCCGCGCTTTTAATTATGGCGATCTCTGGAGGCGCTTTAATCCCACCATTGTACGGAACCTTGGTTGACCATAAAAAGGAGGCTTTATTAGCCAGTGGTGCGGATGCCGTAAATTCAGCTGCGGAAGCTTCCACATCCAGCTATTGGATTTTAATTCCATGTTATGTTTTGATTCTTTTCTACGCCCTTTACGGACACAAAATAAGATTCAAAAACAGCTAATATTTTCTTTGATGAAAAATAGAATTGAAGCCGTTGACCTCTTAAGGGGATTCACCATTGTAGCCATGATTTTGGTCAACACCCCCGGAGATTGGAGTCATGTCTACCAACCACTATTACATGCTGAATGGAATGGACTCACGCCAACAGATTTGATATTTCCATTCTTCCTATTTATTGTGGGCATCTCTATCTATTTTTCGTATAAAAACAAACCCAACACAGTCCCAACCTATCGAAAAATAACCATTAGAAGTTTAAAACTCATTGAATTGGGACTCTTTCTAAACCTATTTGTCCCATATCTCCCATTTATTACGGACCTAAGCACTTTTAGAATTCCGGGAGTTTTACAACGGATTGGAATCGTCTTTTTGATTTCCTCCATCTTATATCTGAATTGCAAACCAAGAACGCTGCTTTTTATCAGCATTACCATTTTATTGTCATATTCAATTTTTTTAGGATTGATTCCTTTTCCAAACGGTACTTTACCAAGCTTGGATCGAGCACCAAATAATTGGGCCAATTATATAGACCTTAAATTTTTTGGGCAGCATATGTGGCAAGAAGATTACGACCCAGAAGGATTGTTGAGCACATTTCCTTCCATCGTGAGTTGTGTTACTGGAATTCTCATCGGGAAACTTTTGGACGGACCAACGCCATTAAGATATTTGATAAGAACAATTGTGATACTTTTGGCAACGGGATATTTATTGAGTATTTGGATTCCAATCAACAAAGCTTTATGGAGCAGCAGCTTTGTACTAGTCACCTGTGGTTGGGGATCACTTATCCTCACCATTATATATTATATTACCGATGTGAGGAAACTATCTTTCGGGTCCATATTTAAACAGGTTGGTATGAACGCAATAGTCATTTACTTCCTATCAAGTTTGATTTCAAAGTCGTTTTACTTAATTCCTATTGGTGAATCAAATAATGTACATTCATGGCTTTACCAAAAGTTCTTTACGTTTTCCACTATTCCGCAGGAACTCTCATCTTTACTTTATGCCCTGTCGGTTGTTGTATGTTATATAATGTTGGCCCATTTACTCTATAAAAGAAAAATTTTCATCAAAGTCTAACAGCCATACTTGTAAAAGCAACTTGTTTAAAAATAACAATCACGCCGTTAAAGATTGTTCAACCTAAAACAACATAAACAATTGCTATCAACATCCAAACACCTACATAAGACATAACATCCTGAAAGTGTTTTGTTAAACTAAAGCACCTATTCAATTTAATTGCCGGATAAAATTTCAGTCCACACTATTTGGTAATCAAATATATAATCGTAAATTTGCAAACTCTTTTTGAGAGAGGAATGTTTAATTTAAATTAATTAGTGTGGACACATTAAGCTACAAAACTATTTCAGCAAACAAAGCTACTGTAAACAAAGAGTGGGTTTTGGTTGATGCTGAAGGTCAGACTTTAGGTCGTTTAGCTTCAAAAGTTGCAAAACTTTTAAGAGGTAAACATAAGCCTAACTTCACACCACACGTTGATTGTGGAGATAACGTAATTGTTATCAATGCAGAGAAAATCAACTTGACAGGAAACAAGTGGAACGACAAAACTTACATTCGTCACACAGGTTACCCAGGTGGTCAAAGAAGTTTAACTGCTACCGAGATGTTTGGAAAAGATCCAGCTAGGTTAGTAGAAAAATCAGTAAAAGGAATGTTGCCTAAAAACAAATTAGGAGCAAACTTATTCCGTAATCTAAATGTTGTTGTTGGTGCAGCTCATACTCATGAGGCTCAAAAACCAAAAACAATTAACTTAAACGAATTCAATTAATGGAAGTAATTCACAAAATCGGCCGTAGAAAGACGGCTGTTGCTCGTGTGTATGTAGCCCAAGGTTCTGGGAACATCACGGTTAACAAAAAAGACATGGCGGTTTATTTTCCTACTGCAACTTTACAGTACAAGGTAAACCAACCTTTGACCATGACTA
Source organism: Mangrovimonas sp. sgz306409 (assembly GCF_059735265.1). NCBI lineage: Bacteria > Pseudomonadati > Bacteroidota > Flavobacteriia > Flavobacteriales > Flavobacteriaceae > Mangrovimonas > Mangrovimonas sp. sgz306409. The sequence goes on along the minus strand of NZ_JCAPEU010000002.1, from coordinate 163,991 downwards.
ACAATGATGGCAACTTTGACATTACTGTTAATGTATATGGCGGTGGTATTACCGGTCAAGCAGAAGCAATCCGTTTGGCAATTTCTCGCGCTTTGTGTGAGGTAGATGCAGAAAACAGATTGACTTTAAAGCCAGAAGGTTTATTGACAAGAGACCCAAGAATGGTAGAGCGTAAGAAATTCGGTCAGAAGAAAGCTCGTAAGAAATTCCAGTTCTCTAAACGTTAATCCCACAGTAAAAGAAACAACCCAGTTTTTGTTGTCCATAGCCTGTTAAGGCTAGGATTTAGTTTAGCATCTAAATGGACAAGGCGAACGCAACGCGTGACCACTTGCCCATTGCTAATCAACAGAACGTAAACTATTACAAAATGGAAAAAGTAGAAGTAAAAGAATTATTAGAAGCAGGTGTACATTTTGGTCACTTGACCAGAAAGTGGGATCCAAACATGGCTCCTTACATCTACATGGAGCGTAACGGTATCCATATCATCAATCTTTACAAGACAGCTGCAAAAATCGAAGAAACTGCTGAAGCTCTTCACAAAATTGCTGCTTCTGGAAAGAAAATCTTATTTGTAGCTACAAAAAAGCAAGCAAAAGACATCGTTGCTGACAAAGCAGGCGCTGTAAACATGCCATATATCACTGAAAGATGGCCAGGTGGAATGTTGACCAACTTTGTAACTATCAGAAAAGCTGTTAAGAAAATGGCTTCTATCGATAGAATGAAAAAAGATGGAACTTTCAACACTTTATCTAAAAAAGAGCGTTTACAAGTTGACCGTTTAAGAGCTAAGTTGGAGAAAAACTTAGGTTCTATCAGCGACATGACTCGTTTGCCAGGAGCTTTGTTTGTAGTGGACATCAAACGTGAGCACATTGCAATTAAAGAAGCACAAAAATTAAACATTCCAATCTTTGCAATGGTTGATACCAACTCTGACCCACGTCAAGTTGATTATTTGATTCCTTCAAATGATGATGCTTCAAAGTCTATAGATAAAGTTTTATCTCTTGTTACTTCAGCAATTGCTGACGGTTTATCTGAAAGAAAATCAGACAAAGCTGTAAAAGAAGAAGGTAAAACTTCAGCAAAGAAATCAGCAAAAGCTAAAGTTGCTGGTGACGAAGAAGAATAAGATAACATTTACAAAACACAAATAAGTCGTTTAATTCTTTTCTTTGTTGAAAATTAATTGAACGACTTTTTTTTAAAAAATTCAAATACTTATGGAAGGTACAGTAAAAATTACAGCTGCTGAAGTAAACAAGTTGAGACAGGCTACTGGAGCCGGTATGATGGACTGTAAAAAAGCTTTGGTTGAGGCTGAAGGTGATTTTGACAAAGCCATTGAGGTTTTACGTAAGAAAGGTCAAAAGGTAGCAGAAAAGAGAGCTGACAGAGATTCTTCTGAAGGTGCTGCTGTTGCTAAAGTAAACGACGACAACACTGCTGGTGTTGCTATCGTTTTAGGATGTGAAACTGACTTCGTTGGTAAAAACGAAAACTTTGTGGCCCTTGCCAACCAATTGGCTGACTTGGCCCTTACCGTAGATTCTAAAGACGCTTTATTGGCTGCTACAATCGACGGAATGACTGTTGCTGACAAATTAACTGAGCAAACTGGTGTAATTGGTGAAAAACTAGACATCACTGGATTTGAGAAATTGGAAGCTCCATACGTTGGTTCTTACGTGCACATCAACAAAATTGCTGCTTTAGTTGGATTGTCTGCTAACGTTGACAACGCTGATGTATTGGTTAAGGATGTTGCTATGCAAGTAGCTTCTATGGGAGCAACTACGTTATCTTACAAAGATTTTGATCCTGCTTACATCGCTTCTGAAACTGAAGCTAGAATTGCAGTAATCGAAAAAGATAACGAAGAGTTGGCTCGTTTGGGTAAAACCCTTAAAAACGTACCTAAGTTCATCTCTATGGCTCAATTGACTCCTGAAGCATTGGCTGAAGCTGAAGAAGAAGCTAAAGCGCAATTGAAAGCTGAAGGTAAGCCAGAACAAATTTGGGACAAAATTTTACCAGGTAAAATGGAGCGTTTCATTTCAGACAACACTACTCTAGACCAAGAGAAATGTTTGTTAGATCAAAACTTCATCAAAGATGAAAAAATGAACGTGGCCAAATATGTGGAATCTTACGGCGACGTAGTAATCACAGATTTCAAACGTGTAAGCGTAGGATAGTCCAGTACTGTTCAAAATATTTAAAAAAGCTTCTCCTTACGAGAAGCTTTTTTTATAACCCAAAAACAAAAAAATTACGTAGTTTTGCTAAACTTAAAAAAGTACTGTAAATAAACTGCTCTTAACTTGTTTATCTACTGAACAAAAGACACTTAAAGTTTGCAGCTTCTTTAAAACAAATCGTCTCAAACTAATGAAATACAACAGAATACTTCTAAAATTATCTGGAGAAGCACTAATGGGGAGCCGCCAATACGGAATTGACCCTGTAAGATTGGCCGAATATGCCGAAGACATTAAATCCATAACAGACAAAGGCGTTGAAGTTGCCATTGTTATTGGAGGAGGAAATATTTTTAGAGGTGTGGCTGGTGCCAGCAATGGTATGGATCGTGTACAGGGAGACCACATGGGGATGTTGGCAACCGTTATCAACGGATTGGCATTACAAAGTGCCCTAGAAAATAGTGGTATTCCTACACGTTTGCAAACAGCTATCAAAATAAATGAAGTGGCCGAACCGTTCATTCGTCGCAAAGCCATCCGCCATTTGGAAAAAGGTCGTGTTGTCATTTTTGGTGGAGGAACCGGAAACCCATATTTCACTACAGATTCTGCCGCTGTATTGCGCGCCATTGAAATAGAAGCCGATGTCATCCTTAAAGGAACTCGTGTTGATGGCATTTACAATGCTGACCCAGAAAAAGATGAGACCGCAGTAAAATTCGACCATATTACTTTTGACGATGTTTTACAAAGAGGTTTGAAAGTCATGGACACAACGGCCTTTACCCTTAGCCAAGAAAACCAATTGCCAATTATTGTATTCGATATGAATACCAAAGGCAATTTGCTAAAAGTGATTTCTGGCGAAAACATTGGAACCAAAGTAAACCTATAGCCCCTTACCACGAAGCTTATTTTTTGTAATCACATTAAATTTCAAAAAACATGAACGAAGAGATTCAATTTATATTAGATGCTACCAAAGAAGCCATGGATGGTGCCATTAGGCACTTGGAAAAGCAATTCGTTAACATTAGAGCAGGAAAGGCAAGCCCTGCAATGCTTGGTAGCGTTATGGTAGATTATTATGGTTCTCAAACACCTTTAAACCAGGTTGCCAACGTAAACACCCCAGACGGAAGAACGATTACGGTACAACCTTGGGAAAAGAACATGCTCCAGGAAATTGAGCGTGGCATCATGTTGGCCAACATTGGCTTCAACCCTATGAATAACGGCGACACTATTATAATCAATGTACCGCCTTTAACCGAAGAACGTCGTAAAGAGTTGGTAAAACAAGCCAAAACTGAAGCTGAAGATGCCAAAATTGGGGTAAGAAGCGCGAGAAAAGATGCCAATAATGACATCAAAAAACTTACTGAAGTCTCTGAAGACCTTCAAAAAAATGGTGAAATTGATGTACAAGGAATGACCGATAAGTACGTTAAGAAAATAGATGAGCTTTTAGCTGTAAAAGAAAAAGAGATCATGACGGTATAAAAGAAAGCGACATCAATTGTCGCTTTTTTTAGATTTCCTTTAATAACCATTTCGATATTCTACATGCGTAAGCACTGCATTTTCTTATTTATTGTTCTATGCTCTATCGCTGTACAGTCGCAAACCGCACCAACAGACTCCTTAAATAGCACCAAACAAGATTCCTTAAAAAGGAAGGCTTTTATAACCAATATTGGCAACGGTTATTTCCCTACCAAATATTTCAATTTTGATTTGAGATATTTAGTGAAATTCAACCAATACGAAGGCTTTCGCACAGGCATGGGTGCTGTTACCAATGACGCCTTTTCTAGCAGATACCGTGCCACCGGATATCTGTCTTACGGATTTAGAGACAACCGATGGAAATACAGCATTGGTGGAGGCACAAGGGTAAGACCGCGTTCCAACACTTGGATCAATGTGGCCTACACAGACGATCTTCAGGAAACGGGAAGTTCCACCTTTTTAACCGACAAGCGCTTTTTTCAACTGTTTCAACCACGCTTGCTTAACATTGATCTCTTCCACCGATTAATCAATCGGACTATTTCCTTGGAACACCGTATTTCGCCACGCTTGCTGACAGAAATCCAATTGGCCAGCACCGATGTTTTGCCAACCTATGGCTATTCCTTTGTGGTGGATGACAAGGCCTATCATGATTTCGATTTGACCACTTCAATTGTATCCCTGCAATGGAGTCCCTTTAGTAGATACGAATATGTTGACGATAAATTAAGGGAACTTAAAAAGGGATTTCCACAGTTTACTTTACAATACACCCAGAGTTACAAGAACATTTTTGATGGCAACTTCAATTTCTTAAAATTAGATTTCAGAAGCATCTATCAAATTGTATATCCTAATGCTTCGGAAACAAAATTCACATTGCGTGCTGGTATTGCAAAAGGAAAAACACCGCTGACGCATTTGTACCACACCTACCCTAACAACATCACTAAAGAAACCATTTTACAACGTTTCTCTGTAGCGGGACTAAACAGTTTTGAGACCATGTACTTCAACGAGTTTTTCTCCGATAGATTTACAACCTTTCAAATCAAACATTTCTTTAAGCCCTTTAAAATAACTGAACGTTACCAACCTCAATTGGTATTGATTACGCGCTATGCCCTAGGTGACATGGACCATATTGAACGACACCAAAATGTCACGTTCGCCACTTTGGATAAAGGCTATACCGAATCTGGTCTCGAAATCAACAAACTGTTGTTTGGCTTTGGGCTAAGTTTTGCCTATCGCTATGGCGCTTATCACTTACCGAGGGAAGAAGATAACATTGCCGTAAAGTTCACTTTCAACCTCACCCTTTAACAGAATTAAATACCCTATTTTGCGACCAGTTCCTTAGGTTTTTCCTACCTTTGTCGCCTGTTTTTATCAAGCTATGCTCAAACTATTTACAACAGGCTTTTGGGAAGTCATTGCAAGACTTATTTTACGTAACAAAGTTGCCATTTTAATTGGTATTGTAGCGGTTACGTTGTTTTTCAGTTATCAATGGAAATACATGCGCTTCACTTACACCGAGGCCAATTTATTACCAGACGACCACGAAGTAAACATTACCTACAACAATTTTCTTGACATCTTCGGAGAAGAAGGAAACCTGATTGTAATTGGAGTGAAGGATTCCACCTTGTTTACCGTAGACAAACTCAACGCTTGGAACAAACTCTCCGAAAGTTTTAAGCCGTATGAAGAAGTAGAAACCGTAGTTTCTATAAAAGATCTTCAAAAACTTGTCAAAAACACCGATGAGCAAAAATTTGATTTGGAACCTTTCATCAAGGATTCCATTCATTCCATGTCGCAGATTGACACCCTAGAGCAAGAGCTCTTTGAACAATATCCTTTTTATGACAATTTCCTTTTCAATAAGGAAACCAAAACGGTGAGATCGGCCATTTACATGAAAAAGGACATTGTTAACACGTCCCTTAGAAAAGATTTTATAGAGCAAATTCTGGAACCAAAAATTGCAGAATTTGAAGCTGCCAACAACCTCGATGTAAGAGTCTCTGGGATGCCTTACATCAGAACGTTGAATGCCAAAAGTATCATTGATGAAATTGGATTGTTTATTGGAGCTGCCCTTTTGGTAACGTCCGTAATCTTCTTTTTCTTTTTTAGGTCCTTTAGAGCCACCTTTATTTCCTTAATCGTAGTGTGTATTGGGGTAATGTGGACCTTTGGCCTCTTAGGTTTGTTGAAGTATGAGATCACGGTTTTAACGGCCTTAATTCCACCATTAATTATCGTTATCGGGATTCCTAATTGTATATTCCTCATCAACAAATTTCAGCATGAGGTGAAATTACACGGAAACAAGGTAAAATCACTTCAGCGTGTCATTACCAAAATTGGAAATGCTACCTTGATGACCAACATTACCACGGCTTCTGGTTTTGCCACCTTTATCCTTACAGAAAGTAAGCTTTTAAAGGAATTTGGTATTGTAGCCTCTTTAAGCATTTTGGGCATTTTCGTGCTGTGTTTATTGATCATTCCAATTATCTACACTTTCTTGCCGCACCCAAAAGACCGCCACCTAGAGCACTTAAACAAACGTTGGATAGGCACTTTCGTAGAATGGATGGTACGTATGGTAAAAGAGCACAATATTGCTATTTATTCCATTTCGTTGATTTTGATCATGGCCAGCATTATTGGGATTTACCAAATTAAAATCTCAGGAAGCTTAATTGAAGACATGCCAAAGGACACCGAATTCTTTGACGACATTAGGTTCTTTGAAAGTGAATTTGATGGTATCATGCCTTTGGAAATCATGGTGGACACCAAACGCAAAAAAGGGGTGATGAAGCTGAGCACCCTGAAACGTATGAGCGAGTTGGAGGAAGTCATCAATGAAACGCCAGAACTGTCCAAACCAATTTCTGTAGTGAGTTTGTTGAAATATTCAAAGCAAGCTTATTACAATGGCAACCCAAAATACTATCAATTGCCAACCAGTCAGGAAAATAATTTCATTCTATCCTATGCCAAAAACTCATCTTCGGATGTGGATTTAATGAGAAATTTTGTGGACAGCACAGGTCAGTATGCCCGTATCACTACGTTCATGAAGGATATTGGCACCGACAGAATGGAGCGTATTGAAGAAGATTTACAAACTAGAATTGACAAAGTATTCCCTGAAGAACAATACACCATTACCCTTACAGGTAAAGCCTTGGTATTCCAAAAAGGAACCAAGTACTTGGTTAAAAACTTGATTATTTCATTGTCCTTGGCCATCTTCTTAATATCATTGTTTATGGCCTATATGTTCCGTTCGTTCAAGATGATTATAGTGTCATTAATCCCGAACCTATTGCCGTTGTTGGTAACTGCTGGATTGATGGGATTCTTGGGAGTTCCAATCAAACCATCAACCATCTTGGTATTTAGTATTGCCTTTGGAATTTCGGTAGATGATACCATCCACTTTTTGGCAAAATACAGACAGGAATTGCAAGCCAACCATTGGAAAATCAGAAAATCGGTATTTGGAGCATTGCGTGAAACTGGAGTGAGTATGTTCTATACCTCTATTGTATTGTTCTTTGGATTCTCGGTGTTTACCATTTCAAGTTTTGGAGGAACGGTAGCATTGGGAGCATTGGTATCCACCACTTTGTTGTTCGCCATGTTATCCAATTTATTGCTGCTCCCATCTTTATTGCTATCCTTGGAAAGAAGTATTGCCAACAAGGAAGTTTTAAGAGAACCTTCTATCAACATTATTCCAGAGGAAGACGAGGAAGATCAGCTTTAAGGGAATTGTTATCCATTGGAATTTGCCTTTTCAGGAAGACAGGTTCTACTTGACAAACCTTGAAGTATTTAAATAGCAATTATCGATAAAAATGCCGTTTGGCTTTTTTATCTTTGCAGTTCAAAATTTAAAACCAATAACCTATTTGCAATTGAAGCCGACTTGTTTACAACTGCTTCCATGCAAATAAGCTTTAAAATAATATTGATTTAGAAATGAAATCACATACAATTGCCGACTTATTATCGCAGGATATCACATTTCATGACATAGAAATAAAAGGTTGGGTACGTACCTTTAGAGCCAACAGGTTTATCGCCTTAAACGATGGTTCTACCATTCACAACATTCAATGTGTCGTGGATTTTGAAAACATCGATCCTTCTACCCTAAAACGCATTACCACTGGGGCTGCAGTTCACATTGTAGGGGAATTGGTAGAAAGCCAAGGAAAAGGACAACGTGTGGAAATCCAGGTAAAGACCATTGAAATCTTAGGAGATTCCGATCCAGAAACCTATCCTATTCAACCTAAAAAGCATTCCTTCGAATTCTTACGTGAGAATGCACACTTACGCACCAGAACCAATACGTTCAGTGCTGTGATGCGTTTGCGTTCATCATTGTCGTTTGCCATTCACAAGTACTTTAACGAGAATGGCTTTTACTATATGCATGCGCCTATTATTACAGGTAGTGACGCTGAAGGAGCCGGAGAAATGTTTAGAGTAACCAATTTGGACTCTAAAAAACCTCCTTTAAATGAAACTGGAGAAGTAGATTACAGCAAAGATTTCTTTGGAAAGGAAACCAACCTGACAGTATCGGGTCAATTAGAGGCCGAAACCTACGCTATGTCCTTAGGGAAAGTGTACACTTTTGGACCTACCTTTAGAGCAGAAAACTCCAATACTTCAAGACACTTGGCAGAATTCTGGATGATTGAACCAGAAGTAGCCTTTATGGACTTGGCAGGCAACATGGACCTTGCTGAAGATTTCATGAAATATGTTATCAACTACGTGTTGGAAAACAACATAGACGACCTTCAATTCTTGGAGCAACGTTTGTTAGACGAGGAGAAAACCAAGCCTCAAGCCGAGCGTAGCGAAATGAGCCTTATTGAAAAATTGAAGTTTGTTGTAGACAACAATTTCAAGCGTGTAAGTTATACCGAGGCCATCGATATTCTTAGAAATTCGAAACCAAATAAAAAGAAGAAATTCAACTATATCATTGATGAATGGGGTGCAGACCTTCAAAGTGAGCATGAGCGTTTCCTTGTTGAAAAGCACTTCAAGTGCCCTGTTATCTTGTTCGATTATCCAGCCAACATCAAGGCCTTCTACATGCGCTTGAACGACGACGGCAAAACTGTTCGTGCTATGGATATTTTATTCCCTGGAATTGGAGAAATTGTTGGTGGCGCACAACGTGAAGAGCGTCTGGATGTATTAAAACAAAAAATGGCTGCCATTGGCATTCCAGAAGAAGAGCTTTGGTGGTATTTAGATTTACGCAAGTACGGAACTGCGGTTCACTCTGGCTTTGGACTTGGCTTTGAGCGTTTAGTAATGTTCGCCACAGGAATGACCAATATTAGAGACGTCATCCCTTATCCAAGGACGCCTCAAAACGCCGAGTTTTAATAAAAAATTAGCATAAATATTCCCAAAACAACCTATGTTTACATTTTAATATAGGTTGTTTTTTTTACCTTTATCCGAAAGCAAATTTACCTTATGCTCAAGCAGTATTTACAGTTTAAATTATCGCAAAAACTATCGCCGCAACAAATTCAATTGATGAAATTGATCCAATTGCCTACACAGGCATTTGAGCAGCGTTTGAAGCAAGAACTGGAAGAAAATCCTGCCTTGGAAAGCGGAAAGGAAAAACACGAAGATTACGAGGATACCTTTGAGGAATTTGACAATTCTGGCGATGAGATCAATGATAATGAAACCATCAATGCGGAAGACATTAATGTAGACGACTACCTGAGCGATGATGAGATCCCTGACTACCGTACACAAAGCAACAACTACAGTAGTGACGACGAAGAAAAAAGTGTGCCCTATGCGGCTGGGACATCGTTTACACAACATTTGACCAACCAGCTCAATACCTTCAGGCTATCGGATGAAGAAATGGACATTGCCGAATTCTTGGTTGGAAGCATTGACGAAAGTGGTTATATACGACGTTCTTTAAACGATATTGTAGATGACCTAGCCTTTACTCAAAATATCTTTACAGAGGTAGAAACCGTAGAAAAAGTGCTTCATACGGTCCATTTATTGGATCCTGCAGGTGTTGGCGCCAGAAATTTACAGGAATGTTTGAGCATTCAACTTCATCACAAAGAAAAAACTCCAGACGTAGAATTGGCCATTGATATTATAGATAATGCTTTTGAGCAATTCACCAAAAAGCACTACAAAAAGCTGCTTCAAAAATTCGATGTTACCGAGATACAGCTTAGGGATGCTATAGAGGAAATAGAACACCTCAATCCAAAACCGGGAGGCTCTTACTCTGGGGGCAACAAAATGGTGGAACATGTGGTGCCAGATTTTGCTATTAGAATTGTGGATGGCGAATTGGAATTGACTCTTAATGGAAGAAACGCCCCTGAATTACATGTTTCCAGAGAATACAGCAACATGATGAAGGGCTATAAAGAAAGTAAGGACAAGTCCAAACAACAAAAGGATGCCGTGCTATTCATTAAGCAGAAACTGGATGCTGCCAAATGGTTTATCGAAGCCATAAAACAACGTCAGCAAACCCTTTTTGTAACCATGAGTGCCATTATGGATTATCAGGAAGAATACTTCCTTACAGGGGATGAGCGTAAGTTGAAACCGATGATTCTTAAAGACATTGCCGATAATATTGGTATGGATGTCTCAACCGTTTCACGTGTAGCCAATAGTAAATATGTCGATACCCCTTACGGAACCAAACTCATCAAAGAATTCTTTTCAGAATCCATGACCAATGACCAAGGAGAGGAAGTTTCAACCAAGGAAATAAAAAAAATCCTAGAAACGGTTATAGAGGAAGAAGACAAACGCAAACCACTTACTGACGAAAAATTGGCATCTATTCTAAAGGAAAAAGGCTATCCTATCGCCCGAAGAACCGTCGCGAAGTACAGAGAACAATTGGATTTTCCTGTGGCAAGGTTACGAAAAAAAATCTAGTTCTAAAGGTTTACATTCCCTCTTTCCTAAAATCAAACTAATTGGATTAATTTCAATTGCCAAGAGTTCATATAAATCAATAAGGAATGCTATCTTGTAACCATAATTGAAATTCCAAACCCAAAGACTGCTTCCTTGCATGCTAAGAGCCATTTCATTTATATTTCACCCAGTTCTAATGCCTCTTTTAGGGGTACTTTTTTACTTTTCCAGAACGCCAAGGTACATCCCTGAACCAATTGTAAAAGCAAAGTTGTTTTCCGTTACCATACTAACCATTGTGCTTCCTATTCTATTATTTTATCTATTAAAAACACTTAAGAAAATAGATTCGTTTCATTTAGAAACTACCAAGGAAAGGGTGCTTCCGTTGGTATTGCAGTGTGCTATTGTCATTTTAATTTTCACTAGGGTATTACCCCAAAACGAAATCCCAGAGCTTTACTTTTTCTTTATCGGCATTCTATGCTCAACCCTAACTTGCCTGATTTTGGCCCTTATGGACATCAAAGCTAGTATCCATATGATTGCTGCAGCCGGGTTCTTTATGTTTGCCGTTGCCATTGGCATCCATTTTCAGATAAATATTAATGGAAGTATTGCCTTTATGTGCATCGTTTTAGGTGCTATAGCTTCATCCAGGCTTCATATGAAAGCCCACACACCTATTGAATTGGTAATTGGATTTTTTATAGGCTTTTTACCGCAGTTGATAATGCTCAATTATTGGCTATAGAAAATAGAACATTAATCCTATTTTCAATGTAGTCATGTCTAAGGCCTCATTGTCCACCCGAACATCCCCAAAAATAGAATTTAAGCCATAATAAAGATGAAGGTTGAAATCGTCATAGCCCGCACTTAAAGTAACTCCATACTGGAAAGCATTAAAATCATCATTGTTTTTGTATTTAAACGTCCCTAGGCTTCCTTCGTATCTAGAAGTGTCGTAAAACACGTACCCCAGCTTAAATCCAGCATAAATACGCCAAAAACTATAAGATTGGGGTGTTGATGTACGCCAACGAATTTCAAAAGGGACTTCGATGACATAAGTAGAAAATTTATTTTTTGAATATGGATTTTCGCTATCATCAATAATGCTATAATTAAAACCACGATTTGGTTCATTAATTATAGCCATATTTTGACGGTAATTATTAAATGCAAATCCAAGTCCCAAACCAAAAGCTACGTTACGTCTTTTATTGATAGGCATATCGCGAACAAAGCCCAAATGTAATCCATAAGAAAAGCCTGTTTGTGACAAACCAGAAGGCTCCTTGACCAACCAATTATAGGTTACCCCAGCATAAAACTGATCTTCCCTGTACTTGGTATCAACCACAACAGAATCGGGAAGGACTTGAGAAAATCCCAAACCAGAAAAGCAAACTATAAAAAAAGCAGTTAGTAAGTGTTTCATTGTAACAAATATAGAAGAATAAACTTTTGGGGCTTAAGATGAGGATATAAAAAAACATCCTGATGCTAGCACCAGGATGTTCTCCATATTTTTAACAAATAAAATTATTTAATCTTTATTTTGGGAAATATCACCATTTCTGGTTGTGTAGTTAATCTTCAAGGCATTCACCTTTCTAAGTTCTGTCTTGATATCACCAACAATTCCCATGTTTACGTCCTTATCAACTTTCAATGCAGTAGTTAAATAAGGCACTAACTCTTCACGCTTAGAAGCGCGTTCAGCTTCAATAAAAGCTTGGATATCGCTTACATCCGCAAACTTATCGTTTAACTGGATGCGGGCTTCTTTACCAAACGTGCTTTGAAATCTATCAGATGGTTTACCTGCATAGATATACATAATCAAGTCTTTTTTGTCAAGTTTCTCAACTTGGTCTGCAAATGGCAGATCATTTTTCACTTTTAATGTAGTATCACGCATTACGGTAGCAACCATAAAGAAGAACAAAAGCATAAATACAATATCGGGTAGAGATGCTGTTGAGATCGCCGGTAAATCGCCTGATTTTTTCTTTTTAAATTTAGACATAAAATTGTGTTTTCTAAATTACTATTGAACTTCAGATAATTTTTGAGGATACTCAAGTTTTATCTTCTCGATCTTTTCCTTTAACTTCTCACTTTTAAATTCCGGTGAACGGGAGTCATCGTAAGCAAGTTCCATTTCGTGGAATGGTCTTCCAAACAATTCCTGAGCACGACGATTTCTCAATTCGTTATAGGCAGCCACCAATTCGTTTTGTACAGAAATATACATTGCGTATGATGTTTCTCTCTCATTTTTAAGGGAGATAATTGCCTTATCAGGGTTATCAGAAGATTTAGGATCTTTCTTTCCTTTACAGTAGCCACAAGCATCTTCGCCTGCTCCACCACCATTATCTAAAAATTCAACAGCTGCCTTTCTTAAATCCTTCAACTCCATCAATTCGTCCTCTACCAACAATTGATCATTTTTATTGATTAACACCGTAAAAATGTTTTTTTGCTTAATTACTGGTGGCTCAACTTGACTATCATCTATTGGCGGTAACTTTCTACTCAAACCTGTATCGGTTTCAATAGTTGTTGTTACCAAGAAGAAAATAAGAAGTAAGAACGCAATATCAGCCATCGATCCTGCATTTACTTCGGGTGCTGCTCTTTTTGCCATAATTACTTAATCATTTTTTTAACACCTGCCAACAACATAGATGCTGCTGCAGCGATAATTAGAATGTAGAACGCAATTAATCCAGCGCCCGCCATGTGCGACTCAGTTTCTGTAGCCACTTGGTTGTTGTATTTATATACTGTAGTGTCTCCTCCAGAAACGGCGTAAGCTACAATCAGTATAGCAGCAAAAAGTCCAACTCCTATCAAAGTTCCTTTAAGGGAAGCAGTGTGTGTTACTAAGTTTTTCAATACGAAGAACACTACAAACGCTAAGATAATCCCTAAAACAACGTAAGCAATATATGCGATAGGGTCAACAATTGCTGTATCTCCTTCCAAAGCAGCTGCCTTAATAGCATCATCTCCTTCACCTATAATACGGCCCAGAAAAATAACACCTAAAACACTTAAGATAGCTACTAGTATTCTTAAAATTTTGTGTAAACCCATAGTTAATAAAAATTATTGCGGATTATTTTTTGTATCTGATCAACATATCCATTAAAGTAATAGATGCATCTTCCATATCGTTAACGATGCTATCAATTTTAGCAATAATGTAGTTGTAGAAAATTTGAAGGATGATAGCCACGATAAGTCCAAATACCGTTGTTAAAAGTGCTACTTTAATACCTCCCGCTACCAATGATGGTTGCATATCACCAGCTGCTTCAATTTTATCGAATGCTTGAATCATCCCGATTACAGTTCCCATGAACCCTAACATCGGTGCCAAAGCGATAAATAATGAAATCCAAGAAACGTTCTTTTCTAATTGTCCCATTTGAACACCACCGTAAGCTACAACAGCTTTTTCAGCAGCATCGATACCTTCATCATGTCTATCCAAACCTTGGTAGAAGATAGAGGCAACAGGCCCTTTAGTGTTTCTACAAACTTCCTTAGCAGCTTCAATACCTCCAGATTGTAAAGCATCCTCTACATTCTTGGTTAATTTCTTAGTATTAGTAGTAGATAAGTTCAAAAAGATAATTCTTTCGATTGCAATAGCCAATCCTAAGATCAAACAAAGCAATACAATCCCCATAAATCCAGGACCACCTTCAATAAAACGCTTCTTAAGCTCTTGGTGGAATCCAAGAGTCTCTTCAGCAGGAGCAGCAGATTCGTCCTCTTGTGTTACAGTGGCAACAGTTGCAGTAGCTGCGCTAGTAGTAGTGTATGCATTAGCATTAACAGTTCCGAAAGCCATGGTTCCTGCTATGGCTAGGATAGAAAATAGTCTTTTCATTGTTCTTAATCTTAATTTTATTAGTTAAAGTGTTAAAGATATAAAAAATTTGTAATTAAAAATAAAATAAGAGCAGAGAGGAAGGGATTCGAACCCTCGATACGCTTTTGGCGTATACACACTTTCCAGGCGTGCGCCTTCGACCACTCGGCCACCTCTCTGTTTATTGCTTTTTAATAAAGTTTAGCAAATAACCAAAAAACTTTTGAAAGCTGAAAATTTTACGAGTTAATTTTAAGACAATTCTCCACGCAGTGCGGTTTCAAATATGGTTTTGAATGTCTTCACGGCAACTTTTTCACCTAGCAAATACATTAATTTGACAATAGCTGCCTCGGTAGTAATATCCTTACCTGAAATCACTCCAATATTCTGAAGATGAGAACTTGTTTCGTACTGCCCCATAGCGACACTTCCTCCAGAACATTGCGTCACATTCACCACATGAACACCGTTTTTCACCAATTGTTTTATAAAATCCACAAACCATGGCGCTGTTGTTGCATTTCCTGCTCCATAAGTTTCCAAAATCACCCCCTTGATATTGGGGTTATGACTCATACACTCCAAAGTAGCCTTCGAAATTCCCGGGAACAACTTAATCAATGCCACATTTGTGTCGAAAGATTTGTGCACAACCAGTTTCTTTCTAGCGTTTGGTTTAAACAAATAATCGTGATTGATTTTAAGGTGCACTCCAGATTCCGCCAAATGTGGATAATTCAAAGATTCAAATGCCTCAAAATGTTCTGCATTTATTTTTGTGGTGCGGTTACCTCTATATAACTTGTATTCAAAATACAACCCTACTTCCCTTATGACAGGACGGTCTCTATGTTGCAAGGAAGCCATTTGAATAGAAGTGATCAAATTCTCCTTGGCGTCGGTTCTTAAATCCCCAATTGGCAATTGTGAACCAGTTAAAATAACAGGCTTCGCCAAATTTTCCAACATAAAGCTCAAGGCCGAAGCAGTATAACTCATGGTATCACTACCATGTAGCACCACAAATCCGTCAAACTCGTGATAATGGTCTTCAATAATCTCTGCCAACTGCACCCAATATTCGGGACTCATATTGGAAGAGTCGATGGGTTCTTTAAAAGAGACCGTATTAATGTCACAATCCAACAGTTTTAATTCGGGAATCTGTTTCAGTAGATTATTGAAGTCGAAAGCTTTTAATGCACCGGTATTGGGATCCTTGATCATCCCTATGGTTCCTCCTGTATAAATCAAAAGAATATTTGGGTGGCCTTGTTCCATATTATATACTAAAAATGTCTTTTGAATTTTGCGTGGTGATGTTTGCTATTTCTTCCTGAGAAACACCATAAAGTTCCGATAGTTTTTCTACCACTTCAATTATATAGGCACTTTCATTACGTTTACCCCGGAAAGGTTTCGGAGCCAAATATGGTGAATCTGTTTCCAAAACAATATGTTTCAAATCTATTTCGGAAATAAATTTATCCAATCCTCCATTCTTAAAAGTGACTACACCACCAATTCCCAATTTCATATTAAAACCAATAGCCCTTTGTGCTTGCTCCAAATTTCCGGTAAAGCAATGGAATATCCCAAAAAGACCTTCTCCCCTTTCCGTTTCCAACACTTCAAAAATCTCATCAAAAGCATCCCTGCAATGAATAACAATTGGCAGTTGGTACTTTTTGGCCAAATGAATTTGATGACGAAACGCTTCCTTTTGAATTTCAAGCGTGGAGGTATCCCAGTACAAATCGATCCCAATTTCCCCAATAGCGCAAAAGGAACGTTTAGCTAGAAGCTCTTCCACATGGGCCAACTCCTCTTTGTAATTCTCCTTGACCGAAGTTGGATGCAATCCTGCCATTAAATGAACATAATCAGGAAACTTAGCTTCAAGATCCAACATGGCCTCTGTATACGAAGAATCAATGGCGGGAATAAAGAATCTCGATACACCAGTTTCTAGTGCTCTAGTCATCATTTCTGCCCTGTCTTCATCAAAAGCCTCACTATATAAATGGGTATGGGTATCTGTAATTATCATGCTGCAAAAATATATGTTTTACATCATTATCTTTGCACCAAAGAGATACTAATGGAAAGATTACAGGATTTTTTACTGGAAAAGGGATACACCAAAATTAAATTACACTTAACGCATACCAACCATTTTGAAATAAAAGCCACTATTAATGGTGTTAAAGGATTGTTTATTTTGGATACCGGCGCTTCCAGTACCTGTGTAGGCTTTGACACAGTTGAACGCTTCAATTTAAAAGTAAAGGATTCTGAAATCAAAGCGGCTGGAGCAGGTGCAGTAGACATGCTCACGCAGATTTCCAAAAAGAATAAAATGAAAATAGGCAAATGGAAAAAAGATAAAGTGCCAATCATTCTATTCAACCTCACCCATGTCAACACCGCCTTGACCAGTCACAATTCAAAACCAGTAGACGGTATCATTGGTGCGGATATTCTAAAAAAAGGAAAAGCAATTATTGATTACGAAAAAAAGTACCTCTATCTCAAATTGCCTTAAAACCCACTGAAACAACACTTTATAAAGCACCCAAATTGAGGTATTGGCATTTAGGTTTCGCAATTAAATACCCTTGCATTTTGTATCGCCTCCAACAACGCTTTCCTTAAAAATACGTAGTACTACGTATTGTTTAACACATGAATATTAAAGACTTTTACGGAGCTATTAATCAATTTATTTAGGAAGTCGTAAAACCTTGATTGAGTTCAAGGTTTTATTCCTAATAATTTCCTTTTAGGAATAAACACCTGTAAAAATGAAATCAAAATTCACCTTTGTTAACCTTGCGTTAATCATTGCCCTAATTTTGAGCTCTGTCTTGATTATTTCTATGAACATCTTTGTATGTTTTCATTGAACTTAACCTAAGGTTCATCAATCAAAAAATAATCAAATCAACCAAAAACCAAACCAACCCAGAAAAGCGCAAATGTAAATTTTGCGCTTTTTTAGTTTAAAAAATACGTAGAACTACGTATTGTTTGGCATCTAGATAATGGCGAAATTTACATTGCTATTAATTAGTTCTTAGGGAGAATTATAAAAGCTCTGGGTTTATTGTTGACTCGGAGCTTTTATTTCAAAAGCCTAACGTCTAATGATTTAAACATTGTCCCAATGAAAAATTCTTATGAACACCAACATAAAATTGTGGTCATTAGCTTAGTTAGCTGTGCCATTTTAATAATAATAGTAAATATTCTTGTTAATTTTTTTTAGTTATTAGTTAGTTATTTATCAAGAAAAAAAGGCGCCATTGAAAATGGCGCCTTTTTAAATATTATCAGGAATGTTTTTAAAGCTCTAAAGCCTTTTTAACATCATTGTTCATTAACAATTCTGTTGGGTTTTCAAGGGCCTCCTTAATAGCTACTAAGAACCCTACAGACTCCCTTCCGTCAATAATTCTGTGATCATAAGACAATGCCAAATACATCATTGGATGGATTTCAACCTTACCATCTACAGCAATAGGACGCTCAATAATATTGTGCATTCCTAAAATTCCACTCTGTGGAGGGTTAATAATAGGAGTTGACAACATACTACCAAATACACCTCCATTAGAAATTGTAAAGGTACCACCTGTCATTTCATCTACGGTAATTTGTCCGTCACGAGCACGTAAAGCCAAACGCTTTACTTCCGCTTCCACACCTCTAAAGGTTAGGTTTTCCGCATTCCGAATTACAGGAACCATCAATCCTTTTGGTCCAGATACAGCGATACTGATATCACAGAAGTCGTAAGTGATCATTTCCTTACCATCAATCATCGAATTTACTGCAGGAAACTCTTTTAAAGCTCTTACGGTTGCCAAAGTAAAGAAACTCATGAAACCTAAACCAACACCGTGCTTAGCTTTGAACTCCTCTTTATATTGGTTACGCAATTCAAAAATTGGCGTCATGTTCACCTCGTTAAAAGTGGTCAACATCGCGGTTTCGTTTTTAGCAGACACTAAACGCTCTGCTACCTTACGACGCAACATAGACAATTTAGAACGAGTCTCCCCTCTACTTCCTCCTGTTGGTGTTCCCATAGAAGGTTTAGCATTCACAGCATCTTCTTTAGTTACGCGACCATCTTTTCCCGTACCGGCAACTTCAGAGGCTTCCATTCCTTTTTCTGCCAAGATTTTCTTAGCCGCTGGACTTGCAGAACCCGTTGCATAGGTTTTGGTTTCAGGAGCTGCAACTGGTTTTGGAGCCTCTTGCTTCGGCGCTTCTTCCTTTACAGCTTCTTTTGCTGGTGAGTCACCTTCCGGCTTTGCCGCACTGGTATCTATTAAACAAACCACTTCACCTACAGCAACAGCATCACCTTCTTCCGCCTTTAGCGTTATAATTCCACTGGCTTCAGCAGGAAGTTCCAAGGTTGCTTTATCACTATCAACCTCAGCGATGGCTTGGTCTTTTTCAACATAATCTCCATCTGCAACTAACCATTCTGCAATTTCTACTTCCGTGATGGATTCCCCTGGTGAAGGGACTTTCATTTCTAAAATCATTGTGTTATAATTTTATCGTTGGATTTTATTATCTCTGGTTATTTTTTGTTTTATCAAATACGAAGTTAATGACTTCTTGGTGACGTTTTTTGGAACGAACGCTACTTCCCGCTGCCGGTGCCCCATAAGGTCTACGTGTTGCAGCCCTGAAAGTTCTAGCTTCATCAAGATGCATTAGCATGTGGCTGTAAGCTCCCATATTTCTAGGCTCTTCCTGCGCCCAAACAACGTCCTCTACACCTTCATATTTAGCCAATACTTCTCTAATTTCCTTATCTGGCAATGGGAACAACTGCTCTATTCTCACTAGTGCAACGTCATTTCTATTTAAGTTCTCACGCTCTTCCAATAGGTCGTAGTAGAACTTACCTGTTACAAACACCAATGTTTTTACGTTTTCAACTGCTACATCGGCATCGTCAATCAACATTTGGAAACTTCCATTAGCAAACTCTTCTACCGATGAAACACATTTTGGATGACGCAATAAACTCTTTGGAGTAAACACGATTAAAGGCTTTCTGTAATTAGCCTTCATTTGCTTTCTTAACAAGTGGAACATGTTGGCTGGTGTTGTACAGTCGGCCACAAACATGTTGTCCTTAGCACATAACTGAAGATAACGCTCCATACGTGCTGAAGAGTGCTCTGCTCCTTGACCTTCATATCCGTGAGGCAATAACATTACCAAACCGTTTTGTAATTTCCACTTATCTTCTGCTGCAGAAATGTATTGATCGATCATAATTTGGGCTCCGTTACTGAAATCCCCAAATTGTGCTTCCCAAATAGTTAAGGTTTTTGGGCTCGCCATAGCATAACCATAATCAAATCCCACTACACCATACTCAGAAAGCAATGAGTTGAACACAAAGAAACGACCTTGCTTATCACTTATCGTATTCAACAATACGATTTCTTCTTCACTGTCTTCCACTTTCACAACTGCATGACGGTGAGAGAAAGTTCCACGCTCCACATCCTGTCCTGAAATACGCACATCGTACCCTTCCTCCAACAAAGTTCCGTAAGCCAAGTGTTCAGCCATAGCCCAATCTAACTTGTCTTCTTCAAACATTGTTTTACGAGACTCCACTAGACGCTCAATCTTGCGAATGAACTTTTTATCTTTTGGCAAAGAAGAAATGACATTGGTTATTTTTTCAAGACCTTCTCTAGAATAGGTAGTATCCACCTTCTTCATCATTTCGTCTTCCTTAACCGAAACATAGTCTTCCCATTCATTTTGCATGAACGGGGTGATTACCGTTTTATCTTCTTTTCTTGAGTCTTCAAGTTTCTCTTCCAAAGATGCTTTATACTGCTCCTCTAATTCGGTTACATAATCTTGAGTAATAATCCCCTCACCAATTAATTTTTCAGCATAAATATCTCTTGGATTTTTATGTTTTGCAATGGCTTTATATAGTAAAGGCTGCGTAAACTTAGGTTCATCACCTTCGTTGTGTCCATATTTTCTATACCCCAACAAATCGATAAACACATCGCGCTTAAACTGCATTCTAAAATCCAATGCAAACAACATTGCGTGCACCACAGCTTCGGCATCATCGGCGTTAACATGCAACACTGGAGATAAAGTTACTTTACCAACATCTGTACAGTAAGTACTGGAACGCGCATCCAAGTAATTTGTGGTGAAACCAATTTGGTTGTTCACTACAATATGAATGGTTCCGCTAGTACCGTAACCATCCAACTGCGCCATTTGCACTACTTCATACACCAAACCTTGACCTGCAATAGCAGCATCTCCATGCACCACGATTGGCAATACCAATGATGGTTCATCAGCATACTTATCGTCTTGTTTTGCACGGGTAATTCCTTCAACAACGGCTCCAACAGTTTCCAAGTGCGAAGGGTTAGGCGCTATATTTAAATTGATTTTCTTTCCTGTATCCGTTACACGGTCACTAGTCCAACCTAAGTGGTACTTAACGTCCCCATCAAAAATTTCTTCTTCATAATCCTTCCCATCAAACTCACTGAAGATATCCTTTGCAGATTTCCCAAAAATATTGGTCAAGGTACTCAAACGTCCACGGTGGGCCATCCCCATCACAAATTCTTTAACACCATACTCAGCGGCACGTTCGATAACGGCATCCAAAGCTGGGATTAAAGATTCTCCTCCTTCCAATGAAAAACGTTTTTGCCCTACATATTTAGTATGCAAAAAGTTCTCAAAAGAAACGGCCTCATTCAATTTTTTAAGAATGTGCTTCTTCTGTTCTACAGAAAATTTCGGGTGATTGTCATTAATGTTCAATCGCTCCTGAATCCATTGCTTACGCTCTGGATTTCTTATATACATATACTCAACACCAATAGCATCGCAATAAATGGCTTCTAAGTGCCTTATGATTTCGTGTAATGGTTGTGCCCCAATTCCAAGAATCTCTCCTGCATTGAAAACGGTATTCAAATCGGTTTTGGATAGGCCAAAGTTCTCAATTGCCAAGGTAGGCTCATACTGACGGCGCTCGCGTACAGGATTGGTCTTGGTGAACAAGTGCCCACGAGAGCGGTAGCCATCAATAAGACTTACTACCTGAAACTCTTTTTGTAAATGTTCTGGAATTTGGGCCGAAACCCCTTCAACGATTTCACCCTCCATTCCGTAGCTTTCACTACCAAAATCATAACCTTGAAAAAAGGCTCTCCAACTTGGCTCAACTGAATCTGGGTTTTGTAAATATTGATCGTATAAGTCAGCAAAGTATGCTGTATGTGCTGCGTTTAAAAAGGAATATTTATCCATTATGTGTACTAACTGCTTTTTCGCTTTTGCAAAATTTGTCCAAAAATACAATTTTTATAAAAATTAGATATGCTTTTATTATATTTATAACACATAACCTCATCAATTTAAAATATGACGGATTTAACCTCAATTTCATTGAAGAAAATTCTATTGTCCATACTTTTCCTTTGTCTTTTTTCAGTCCCAGGATTCTCTCAGCAAACCCCTCCTAAACAGAAAAGTGAGTTTTGGCGCCATGTAAGATTTGGTGGCGGCATAGGTCTTGGATTTGGAGATGGTTTCTTTAGCGGCACCTTGGCCCCTAGTGCCATTTATGAATTTAATTGGCAATTTGCTCTTGGTGTAGGACTCAACTTTTCCTACAACACTCAAAAAGATTTTTATAAATCCACCATTGTGGGAGGTAGCCTAATTGGACTTTTTAGGCCTATTGAACAAATACAACTTTCGGCAGAATTTGAAGAAATGAACATTAGCCGAAACTACGACAGCCGTTTAATTTACAAAGATGACAACTATTGGTATCCCGCCCTTTATTTGGGAGCCGGTTACAGCACGCACAATGTCACCATTGGGATTAGATATGACGTATTATACGATAGGGAAAAAAGTATTTATGCCGACCCTTGGGCACCGTTTGTGAGGGTTTATTTTTAAGAATATTTGTTTCTGAACCACACCTTTTGCCATTCGCGCTTCAAAATCAAAAAGGTGACATCTTCCGAAAGCTTTAAGGTATCACTACCATCAAGTTGGTTTATTTTCTCCTCGGAAACATCTATAATATAAAGAAGGTTTAAATAGTCGGCGAATTTTTCATGGATCAGTTTATAGACCGTTTCCTGCAAAAGCAACTTTAAACTAGACGGCAACACCTGCTCATCAAAATCCAAATCGATATTGGCGTACAAAAAGTCCTTATTTAACTGCCTTATCAACTTTTTGTAAAGGTCTTGCTCATTAGCTTGAGCAATCAAATCATCGTATGTTGATGGTAATTGCATTATACCTCCCTATCCATTAACTGTTCTCCAAATACTCGCAACACATCTTTTCGATCTCCAGGAATATTCAATTCCTCCAACACAGCAAACGCCAAATTGGTATAATGTTTTATGGCCTCCTTAGTGGCCTGGGCAGCACCCGTAGATTCAAAAAACTGTTTAACAGTTTTAATTTTTTCAGAAGCATCCGTAGGCTGGATACCATATAAATGCTGTAGTTGCAAACAATCACTTTCTGAAGAAAACTCCAAAGCCTTAAGATATAAATAGGTCTTTTTGTTCTCGATAATATCCCCGCCTACTTGTTTTCCAAAACTTTTAGGATCCCCAAAAGCATCCAAATAATCATCCTGTAATTGGAAGGCAATCCCAAGATTTTTCCCAAACTCATAAACACCCGTCTGATCTTCCAAAGAAACCTCAGCAACAATCGCTCCCATCTGCATTGCAGCACCAACCAAAACAGCCGTTTTATACTCAATCATTTTTAGATAGTCAGGAATGGACACATTATCCATTAACTCAAAATCCATGTCGTATTGCTGTCCTTCACAAACTTCCAAAGCCGTTTTACTGAACAATTTTGCTAGGGCTTGAAACACATGTGGCTCATAGTTTTCAAACAACTGATAAGCCAAAATCAACATGGCATCTCCAGACAAAATACCGGTATTCAAATCCCATTTTTCATGGACGGTCTCATTACCTCTTCTTAGCGGTGCATCGTCCATAATATCATCGTGCACCAAAGAAAAATTATGAAACACCTCAATACTCAAAGCCGCATGCAAGGCCTTCTCCACTTCACAACCAAACATTTCTGCCGTCATCAATGTAAGCACAGGTCGCAATCGCTTGCCGCCCAAATT
This sequence comes from Mangrovimonas sp. sgz306409, assembly GCF_059735265.1. NCBI lineage: Bacteria > Pseudomonadati > Bacteroidota > Flavobacteriia > Flavobacteriales > Flavobacteriaceae > Mangrovimonas > Mangrovimonas sp. sgz306409. The sequence goes on along the minus strand of NZ_JCAPEU010000002.1, from coordinate 140,161 downwards.
GAGAATGTAATTAATAGGATTGTATAAAGAAACAGGCTCTCTTTGAACCGTAAAAGTCTGTAAATACTTGCTAAAAGTATCTTGGTAGTATTCCACGTTTTGCATCGGACAAAAATAAGGCAATTGACTCAATAGACACAAATGTTTCCTTTTATTATTATCATTATGTTAAAACCTAGGAAACTTTTTTTGTTTTTAAAGTTTCCATAGTATATTTGCCGCTTCTTATGAAAGATGATATTTTAAAAACCGCCTCCGAACTCTTTCTAACCTATGGTTTTAAGAGTGTTACAATGGACGAAATTGCCAACGCACTTGGCATGTCCAAAAAAACCATCTATCAATACTTTGAAAACAAAAACGTATTGGTAGAGGCTACGACCCTTTATATGTTCAATCTCATTTCTAATGGTATTAATGAGATACGAGCACAAAAACTCAACCCTATTGAGGAAATTTTCGAAATTAAAAGGTTCAGTATGCAACATCTTAAGGACGAAAAATCTTCCCCTCAATATCAGTTGCAGAAGTATTACCCAAAGATTTTCGAATCCCTGAAGAACAATCAATTTTGCGTTATGGAAGATTGCGTGGCCTGCAATTTAACCGCAGGGGTTGAGCAAGGACTATACCGAGACACTATTAACATACAGTTTGTCACGAAAATTTATTTCAACTGTATGATGGCCCTAAAGGACAAAGAACTGTTCCCGTTGAACCATTTCTCCATGCACGAGTTGATGAACCATTATTTGGAATATCACCTTAGAGGCATCTGTACCGAAAAGGGCTTGGAAATATTAAAAAAGTACACAAACACAAATCCATCATAATGAAACACAAACTGATCTTAACTTTTAGCCTGCTGTGCTCCTTGACCTTTTTTGGCCAGGAAGAGACTCATGTCTTCAGCCTACAGGAAGCTATAGACTATGCTTTGGAGCATAACCGCTCCTCCATAAATGCCACGCGAGATATTGAAGCTGCCGAAAAACAAAAATGGGAAACCACAGCTAGCGGATTACCACAAATTGACGCCACAGTAGATTACCAAAATTGGATAAAACAACAAGTATCCCTTTTACCAGGAGAACTTGCTGGCGGTGAGCCAGGCACCTTTATCCCTGTAACTTTTGGAACCAAACACTCTATGACTGCCACTGCAACCTTAAACCAAAAGATTTTTGATGGTTCCTATCTGGTTGGACTGCAATCTGCCAAAGTGTATCTGGAGATTTCCCAAAACGCAAAAGTTAAGACAGATCTTGAAGTAAGACAAGCAGTTATTAACGCCTATGTCAATGTGCTATTTTCAGAAGAAGCTTTGGATATTTTGAACAAAAATTTAGCGGTTCTTCAAAAGAATTTGGAAGAAACCACCAAAATCTTTGAAAATGGTTTGGAAGAGGAAGAAAGTGTAGAGCAATTGCAAATCACCCTTTCCGGCATTGAAAGTCAATTAAACAACACCAAACGTTTAAAAATCTTGGCCTATCAAATGTTCAATATCACCTTGGGGATCGACTTAAATTCCAATACGACCTTAACAGACGATTTAGCCATTCTTACAGAAGAAAATATGGACTTGGGCATTTTACGAGCCGATGAAAATATAGCAAACACCATCGACTATAGAATTGCCAGAAACGATATGGTTTCAAAAGAACTATTATTGAAATTGGAAAAGAGCAAATTCCTTCCTACGCTTAACGCTTTTGTTAATGGTGGTTATTTAGGATTCAATAATGAATTTGGCTTCTTAAAAGGAGAACAGGAATGGTATGGCACATCTCTGTTTGGGCTAAGTTTAAAAGTGCCTATTTTCAGTTCGGGCATGCGAATGGCTTCTACACAAAGAGCCCGTATTAACTACGAAAAAGCACAAACAGACCTTATAGAAATAGAACAACAATTGAAACTTCAAATTGCCTCTGCAAAAAGCGACTATCAATTGGCAATGGAAGAATACGAAAACAAAAAGAAAAACCTCAACCTTGCAGAACGTATCGAAACCAAAAACGAAACCAAATTCTTTGAGGGAGTTGGATCGAGCTTTGAGTTGAGACAGGCACAAACGCAACTTTACACGGCACAAGAAGAATACCTTCAAGCCATGATGCAGGTTATCAACACAAAAGCAGAATTGGAAACAGCACTTAACACAGTCCTTATAAACTAGTCAATCACAAAACACAGAACATTCAAATCATGAAAAACATATTTTCCATCATAACACTAGCATTTCTTTTGGTTTCTTGCGGAGGCGAGAAGAAAAAGAACTCCGTAGAAAATGTTTTAAGCTCCAACAACTTAGAATTAATTAGAACCAAAAGAGCCGAGGTTGTTGCCGAACAACAGGTCATTGCTGGCAAACTAAAACAATTGGATGAAGCTATTGCAAAATTGGATACTGTAAAACACATGCCACTGATTACCTCATTTACGGCAAAAGAACAAGAGTTCAAACACATGTTGGACATACAGGGTAATGTAACTACCAAAAACCTATTGGTCATCACTCCAGAATTCAACGGAATCTTAACTGACATCTACGTTAAGGAAGGACAACAAGTAACCAAAGGTCAAATTTTAGCTAAAATTGATGATGGTGGATTGAGCCAACAACTGGCACAATTGGAAATTCAAGCCGAATTGGCCAAAACCACTTTTGACCGTCAAAAACGTCTTTGGGATGCCAACATTGGTAGTGAATTACAGTACTTACAAGCAAAATCTTCATACGAAGCACAGACTAAAGCCATCAACCAATTGCAACAACAAATTGCTAAAACAAGAGTAACCGCTCCTTTTAGTGGAACTATTGACGACATCATCACTGAAAAAGGAAGTGTGGTAGCAGCAGGACAATCGCAATTGATACGTTTGGTAAACCTTAAGGACATGTACATAGAAACAGATGTCCCAGAACGCTACATCACCGATGTTTCCAAAGGCAAAGAAGTAATTGTTGAATTCCCGTTATTGAACAAAACAATCAATACAGAGATTCGCCAAGCAGGAGATTACATCAACCCTGCCAACAGAACGTTTAAGGTTCAAGTTGACATTCCAAACAAAGATGAATCTATCAAACCTAACTTGACAGCGCGATTAAAAATCAACGATTACACCAATGAGAAAGCCCTATTGATCCCGCAAAGTATCATTTCTGAAAATGCCAATGGGGAGCAGTACATCTACGTCATCAATAACAAAAATGGTAATGGTGAAGGACAGGCCAACCGAGTGATCATCAAAACCGGAAGAACCCAAGGAGACGTCATTGAAGTCTTGGAAGGTATTGAAAACGGTGCTGAAATTATCGAAGAAGGTGCCCGTAGCGTTAAAGACGGACAAACTGTTAAAGTAATCACTTACTAATCCAACGACAATGACAGAAAAGAACAAAAAAATAGTGGACAAAGAATTCCGTTGGTCTTCTTGGGCCATCGACAACAAAACCACAATGTACGTCCTTATTGTGGTGATTTTCTACCTTGGAGTTGGCGCTTTTTTCGACATGCCTCGAGAAAGCTTCCCCGAGGTTAATGAAACCAAAATATATGTAAGTTCTGTATTCCCTGGGAACACTGCTGAAGATATCGAAAAACTCATCATCGATCCCCTCGAGGACAGGCTTAAAACGGTAAGCAATTTGGTAGAGCTCACCTCTACTTCACAAGAAGATTACGGGATGGTGATTGTTGAGTTTGATGAAAACATCACTGTTGAAGAAGCCAAACAAAAGGTAAAAGACGAAATCGATCAGGAAACCTCTAGTGAAGATTGGCCAACCTTTAACGGTGCCAAAGTAGAACCAGATGTGTTCGAATTGAGCCTTTCAGAAGAAATGCCCATCCTGAACATTAACATTTCGGGAGATTACCCAATTGAAAAGCTAAAGGAATACGGCGAATACCTTCAAGAGGAAATTGAAGATTTATTGGAGATTAAAAAAGTAGACATCCGTGGAGCTCAAGAAAAGGAAGTAGAAGTTGCCGTGGACATCTATAAAATGATGGCCGCCGATGTTACTTTCAGCGACATAATCAATGCCATCAATAATGGAAACGTTACCATTTCTGCAGGAAATTTAAAAGCCAGTGGACAGCGCCGAACCATCCGTGTGTTGGGAGAAATTGAATCTCCAAACGACTTGAAAAATTTCGTTGTAAAATCTGAAAATGGAAATGCCATCTACCTTAAAGATGTAGCCACTGTAAGTTTTAAGGAAGAAGACAGGACTACTTATGCTCGCGAATTTGGACAACCTGTAGTCATGCTGGATGTTAAAAAACGTGCAGGAAAGAACATGGTGGACGCTGCCAATCAAATTAATGTCATCGTAGACCACGCCATCGAAGATGTGTTTCCTCAAGATTTACAAGTTACCATCGCCAACGATCAATCTTCCGTAACCATTGGAAAAGTAGACGACTTGGTGAACAACATCATTTTTGGGGTGATCTTGGTAGTAATGGTATTGATGTTCTTCCTCGGATTTAAGAATGCCATTTTCGTAGGGTTTGCCATCCCGATGTCTATGTTCATGTCCTTGATGATCCTGAATTTCTTCGGAATTTCATTAAACACCATGGTACTGTTTGGTCTCATCATGGGGCTAGGGATGTTGGTAGACAACGGTATTGTGGTGGTTGAAAACGTATACCGACTGATGGATGAAGAAGGTATGAGCCGTTTGGAAGCCGCCAAAAAAGGAATTGGAGAAATTGCCTTTCCTATTATCATTTCTACTGCCACCACCGTAGCTGCATTTATTCCATTAGGATTATGGCCAGGTTTAATGGGAGAATTCATGATGATTTTACCACAGACCCTATCCATTGTATTAGGTTCTTCATTATTTGTAGCCATCTTCTTCAATTCTGTTCTGGTATCACAATTTATGACGACAGAAGACAAAGATATGCCGCTGAACAAGATCATAAAACTCACGGCAATAATGGCCGTAATAGGTATTTTGGTCTTTATTTTTGGAGGTTCATACAAATCTTTAGGAACCCTTATGGTATTTACAGCCATCATGCTTTGGGTGTACCGATTATTCCTAAGAAAGTGGGCCAACAGTTTCCAAACAAAAACGTTGGTAAAATTGGAACGCTGGTATGAAGGACAATTGCGTTGGGCACTCTCTGGCAAGAAACCTGTATTGATAACCATTGCTACTTTTTCTGCATTGATAGCTTCGTTTATAGCCTTCGGAATATCATTGAAGGAACAACGTACCAAAGTCGAATTTTTCCCAGACAACAAACCAAACCAGATTATTGTCTACATAGAATATCCACAAGGTACTGCCATTGAAAAAACCAATGCCATTACTAAAGAGATTGAAAAGCGCGTCTATCAAGTACTAGACAATACTCAATATAAAGACGGCGACTATAATTTCATGGTAGAAAGTGCCGTATCTCAAGTAGGTGAAGGCGCCGGAAATCCTCAAACCGACGGGGGTTCTTCGGCCGAAATGCCTCACAAAGCAAAAATTACCGCTTCCATGAGGGAGTTTAAATTCCGAAGAGGGGAAGATAGTGAGCTATTGCGCCAAAAAGTTCAGGAAGCACTGGTAGGCATCTACCCTGGAGTTTTGATTTCCGTAGAAAAAGATTCCAACGGACCACCAGCAGGTTCTCCTATCAACATTGAAATTGAAGGTGACGACTATGACGAACTGATCGCTACTGCCGAAAATATGAGAGAGTTTATCAACTCAAAAAATATCCAAGGTATTGACGAACTTAAAATAGACGTAAACAAAAACAAGCCTTCCATGAAGGTGGTAATCGACAGGGAAAAAGCGGGAGAACTTGGCGTAAGCGCTGCCCAAGTAGGACAACAATTGCGTAACTCCATCTTTGGTACCAAAGCCGGAATTTACAAAGAAGGTGGCGACGATTACGACATCTATGTGCGTTTCAATGAAGAAAACAGATACAATACCAGTGCCCTTTTTAACCAGAATATCACTTTTAGGGATAATACTGGAAAAATCAAGAGCATTCCTGTATCAGCGGTTACCAAACATGAAAACAACTCTGGATTTAGTGCCATAAAACACAAAGATACCAGACGTGTGGTAACAGTTCACTCGGCATTGTCCCCTGGATTTACGGATGCTGGCGCTATTGTAGCGCAAATTCAAAATGAAATGAAAACCTATGAAGGCTTGCCTGAAAACATCAAAATTGATTATACAGGACAAATTGAAGAACAGCAAAAACAAATGAAGTTTTTGGTGGGCGCCTTCTTTACGGGATTAGGATTGATTTTCTTCATCTTAATTTTCCAGTTCAATTCCATCTCCAAACCGGCCATCATCATGTTGGCCATATTCCTAAGTTTCATTGGGGTATTTGGTGGACTTGTAATTACTGGATGGGCTTTCGTAATTATGATGACCATGGTAGGAATCATCTCCCTTGCTGGTATTGTAGTAAACAACGGGGTGGTACTTCTGGATTATGCCCAACTTTTAATTGATAGAAAGAAAATTGATAGAGGATTGGATGATGACGAATACCTTTCTGTTGAGGATCTATTTGAAAGTATCGTGAGAGCGGGTAAAGCGCGTTTACGCCCTGTATTGCTTACGGCAATTACCACCATTTTAGGATTGATTCCATTAGCAATAGGACTAAACATTGACTTCTTTAGCCTGTTTAGTGAATTCAACCCACACATTTATATAGGGGGAGATAACGTGCGCTTCTGGGGACCATTGGCATGGACCGTAATCTTCGGACTTTTCGTTGCCACGTTCTTGACCTTGATTGTGGTTCCGGTACTGTTTTTCCTATCGGTGAAGTTCAAAATGTGGATTAGAAGTAAAATCTCACCTGCAGAACCCGAAATCGAAGAATCGTTTTCGTTACAAGAGAAAGTTGAAGCTCACCCGAGCATTGATTAATAGCGGAGAAGGCCCTGACAAATGTTAGGGCTTTTTTATTTTTTAATCAGTTATCTTCATTAAATTTGCACTTCAAAATTTAAGGTATGTACAGAAGTCATAATTGTGGTGAATTGAATGCATCACACATCAATAGTGAAGTTACTCTTGCTGGTTGGGTACAAAAAGTGAGAGACAAAGGTTTTATGGTATGGGTAGATTTACGTGATCGTTACGGGATTACCCAACTTATTTTTGATGAAGAGCGCACGCCAAAGGCCATTATGGAACAAGCCCAAAAGTTAGGGCGTGAGTTTGTGATTCAGGTAAAAGGAACCGTTATAGAACGCGCTTCCAAAAACCCAAACATGGCTACTGGTGATATTGAAATTTTGGTTTCGGAACTTACCCTGTTGAACGGTGCCAAACTACCACCTTTCACCATTGAAGATGAAACAGACGGTGGAGAAGAGTTGCGTATGAAATATCGTTACCTTGATATCAGACGTAATCCGGTTAAAAACAGTTTGATTTTCCGTCATAAAGTAACCCAAGAGGTTCGAAATTACCTTTCACAACAAGGGTTTATTGAAGTTGAAACACCTTATTTAATAAAATCTACGCCGGAAGGTGCCCGCGATTTCGTTGTACCAAGTAGAATGAATCCTGGACAATTCTATGCCCTTCCACAATCGCCACAAACCTTTAAGCAATTGCTTATGGTAGGTGGTATGGATAAGTATTTCCAAATTGTAAAATGCTTTAGGGATGAAGATTTACGTGCCGACAGACAACCGGAGTTTACACAGATAGACTGCGAGATGGCCTTTGTTGAGCAAGAAGACATCCTTAACACCTTTGAAGGCCTTACAAGACACTTATTGAAAGAAGTCAATGGCGTTGAAATTGACCAGTTCCCAAGAATGCTTTATGATGATGCCATGCGTTTGTATGGAAACGATAAACCAGACATCCGTTTTGGAATGCAGTTTGGAGAACTTAACGAAGTAACCCAACATAAAGATTTCCAAGTATTCAATGCTGCTGAATTGGTAGTAGGTATTGCTGTGCCAGGTGGAAATGCCTTCACCAGAAAAGAAATCGATAAACTTATCGATTGGGTAAAGCGTCCTCAAATTGGCGCCCTAGGAATGGTGTACTGTCGTTACAATGAAGATGGTTCTTTCAAATCTTCAGTAGATAAATTTTACGATCAGGAAGACCTTGCCAAATGGGCTGAAGTTACGGGAGCAAAACCAGGTGATTTAATTTGTATTCTTTCTGGAAACACCCATAAAGTAAGAACACAGCTAAGTGCCTTAAGAATGGAATTGGCTGAACAACTAGGCTTACGCAAACCAGATGAGTTCGCACCACTTTGGGTAATGGACTTCCCGCTTTTGGAATGGGATGAAGAAACAGAGCGTTACCACGCGATGCACCACCCGTTCACCTCTCCTAAACCAGGCCAATTGGAATTATTGGAAACCAATCCTGGCGAAGTAAAAGCAAATGCTTACGACTTGGTATTGAATGGAAATGAAATTGGTGGAGGTTCTATTAGAATTCACGATAAAAAAACACAATCCTTAATGTTTGACTATTTAGGGTTTACTCCTGAAGAAGCTAAAGCACAGTTTGGATTCTTGATGAATGCCTTTGAATATGGTGCCCCTCCACACGGTGGTTTGGCCTTTGGTCTTGACCGATTGGTTGCTATTTTGGGTGGACAGGAAACCATTAGAGATTTTATAGCATTCCCTAAAAATAATTCCGGAAGAGATGTCATGATTGATGCCCCTGCACCAGTAGACAATGCCCAACTAGATGAGTTAAGCTTAAAACTAAATCTAAATTCATAAAAAATTAAATCCTGCAAATTGCAGGATTTTTTAGTAGTTTTAGGTTATGCCTGCAAAATCGTTGTACAAAAGCTTGTTGATCTGGAGAGCCAAGCACATCTCCCATAAGCAATTTGTTTATTTCCTTAGTATATTGGTTGGTTTCACCTCCGGAGTTGGAGCAGTAGTGCTGAAAAACTTGACGCACTTTATTCAACATTTACTGGAAGGGCGTTTGGTGCAATCCATCCACCATGCGTTTTACTTTTTGTTTCCCATCATCGGGTTTACCTTGGTATATCTGATTATTAAATATGTAATCAGAAACAAAGTAAGCCATGGTATACCATCAACCCTATTTGCCATCGCAAAACGCAAAGGGATCATGAAACAATACCAAATGTTTGGGTCCATATTAACCGCACCTATTACGGTTGGTTTTGGAGGATCGGTAGGACTAGAGGGACCAACTGTGGCTACCGGAGCGGCGATAAGTTCCAACATTGCACGCATGTTCCACATGAACCAAAAAACCAAAAACCTGTTGATTGGTTGTGCTGCTGCAGGAGCCTTATCGTCCATTTTCAAAGCGCCCATTGCCGCTATCGTATTTGCCATTGAAGTATTTAGTCTGGACTTGACCATCGCGTCCATGCTTCCATTATTATTGGCATCCCTTTCGGCGATCATGACCTCTTACTTTTTCTTTGGAAGTGATATTTTGTTGCCCTTTAGAATTGAAGATCATTTCAAAGCTTCCGACGTCCCCTTTTATGCCATTTTAGGTGTTTTTGCTGCGTTTACCTCCATTTATTTCACAGAAGCATATGAACGTATTCAAAAACTTTTCAAAAAGATAGACTCGCCAGTTAAAAGACTTTTGGTTGGAGGTGCCGCCATTGGGGTTCTTATTTATTTCATCCCACCTCTTTACGGGGAAGGGTTCGATGTGATGAACAACCTCATTGCTGGAAAACCAGAAAAAGCCTTGGTAAATAACTTCCTCCATTTGGACCTAAGCAATGTTTGGATTGTAATTGGGCTTTTGGCCGGATTGGTTTTTTTCAAAATTATTGCCAGTTCCATCACTTTTGGCGCTGGAGGTGTTGGTGGTATTTTCGCCCCTACCCTTTTTATGGGAAGCATCATGGGAAATTGTATTGCGAAAGTCCTAAACCACACCATCCTAATCAACAATCCCGTTTCCGAAAGTAATTTTACACTTGTGGGAATGGCCGGATTAATGGCAGGAGTACTACATGCTCCATTAACAGCCATTTTCTTGATTGCCGAATTAACAGGAGGTTATGAACTTTTCATTCCCTTGATGCTTACGGCTACTATTTCTTTCGCCATCACCAAATATTTCTACCCACATTCCGTTTATAGTATGGAGCTTGGCAGAAAGGGAGAACTTATTACGCATGATAAGGACCATGCGGTGTTAACACTCATGGACATCAATAAAGTAATTGAAACCAATTTCATTCCTGTGAATCCAGAAATGAACCTAGGAGACATTGTCCACAAAGCGGTGGTAAAATCTAGCAGAAACATCTTCCCAGTTGTGCGAAGTAAAGACCAAACCCTTAAAGGGATTATCTTACTGGACGATATTAGACAGGTAATGTTTGACCAAAGCCTTTACAATGAAATAAAAGCTGAGGAAGTCATGCAAAACCCTCCTGAAATCATCGATATTGAAAAGGACAAGATGACCGATATTATGAAGAAGTTTCAGGACAGTAACGCTTGGAACCTACCTGTGGTTAGAAATAATGTATACGTTGGCTTTATTTCTAAATCCAAATTATTGACAGCCTACCGCCGCAAATTGATCAACATTACCCATTAAACATGAAATACATTATTGCCATATCCTTGATACTTTCTCTAATAAGCATAGCATGTGGTTTTCTCTTAGAAGTTGACTATTCACAAAAACTCATTGGTTTTGGGGTAGTTGGACTTTTCTTTGTAGTGTTTCCTTTGTTTTCATACCACCGTTGGAAGGACAAAGACATGAAAGACTATATGATTAATAAAGAGAATCTAGAAAAAATGAGAAATCATAAAAAAAAATACTGATAATCAATTTTTTAAATAAAAATACAATTACTTAACACATTGTAAGATTATTAATCATACATTTATGTTTTAATAATAATTTTTTTTACCATGACTGGAACAGTTAAATTTTTCAATGATTCAAAAGGATTTGGATTCATTACCAACAACGAAACAGGAAAAGACATTTTCGTTCACGTATCAAACTTGAACGGTATTGAGCTACGTGAAGGCGATAGCGTACAGTACACAGAAGAAGAAGGAAGAAAAGGACCAGTTGCAGCAAACGTGCAAGTGGTTTAACGAGTATATATCTTTAAGCACAGTTTCAACGCTTAACAAATTTGTTAAGCGTTTTTTTATACTTTTTAATTCAAATTACGTTTTTCAATAAAAAAGCGTTTCATCAAACGTGAGGCTTCTACCTCCAACACGCCTCCTACCATTTTGGTTTTTGGATGCAGTTTTGTTTTCAAATTGATGCACCCACGCTCTTCGTCCCTGGCTCCATACACTATTTTTCCAATTTGGCTCCAATACAAAGCACCTGCACACATTTGGCAAGGCTCCAAGGTCACATAAAGCGTGCATTTGTTCAAATATTTTCCTCCCAAAAAATTAGCAGCCGAGGTAATGGCTTGCATTTCCGCATGAGCCGTAACATCATTCAGCATTTCCGTTAAGTTATGTGCTCGGGCTATAATCCTATCATCCACCACAATTATGGCTCCTACAGGAATTTCCCCTTTCTCAAAAGCATCTTCGGCCTCCTGTAAGGCTTTCTTCATAAAATACACGTCATCAAAAGGACTTTCCATAGCTATAAAATTGAATTCTGTATCCCAAAAATACGATTTCAAATGGTACATTTGTAATTATGTCCAAGTTATTAAATCACATACAATCTCCTGAGGATTTAAGGCAGTTAGAGCCACATCAACTTCCCCAATTAGCGAAGGAATTAAGAGACTTTATCATTCATATTGTCGCTACCAAAGAAGGGCATTTAGGAGCCAGTTTGGGAGTGGTTGAACTTACCATTGCCCTACATTATGTGTTCAACACCCCTAAAGATTTATTGATTTGGGATGTTGGCCATCAAGCCTACGGACATAAAATATTGACAGGCAGAAGAGAGGTCTTTGATACCAACCGACAATTTGGAGGCCTGAGTGGTTTTCCAAAGCGAAGCGAAAGCTCCTACGACACATTTGGTGTTGGGCATTCTTCAACATCCATTTCAGCAGCGTTGGGAATGGCCATTGTGTCCCAACTGAAAGGAGACACAACCAAACAGCATATAGCTGTTATTGGTGATGCTTCCATAGCTAGTGGGATGGCCTTTGAAGGCCTTAACCATGCAGGCGTAACCAATGCCAATTTATTGGTGATATTAAACGATAATGCCATTGGAATTGATCCTAGCGTTGGGGCTTTGAAACAATATTTAACTAATGTTAAAAAAGGTACACAAAAACACGAAAATGTGTTTGAAGCCTTAAATTTTAATTATTCAGGTCCTATTGATGGACATGATTTTGCCGCTTTGATTTCAGAAATGGAGCGATTAAAAACCATAGAAGGCCCTAAACTACTCCATGTCATTACAACCAAAGGAAAAGGATTAAAACAAGCAGAAAAGGATCAAGTGAAATACCATGCGCCTGGTAAATTTGATGCCAAAACCGGGGAGCTCTTCCCTAAACCAGATACCGTGCAACCTCCAAAATTCCAAGATGTTTTTGGACACACCATTGTAGAACTAGCAGAAAAAAACGAAGCCATTATTGGCATTACCCCTGCCATGCCAACAGGCAGCTCCTTAAAATATATGATGGAGCAATTCCCTGATCGGGCCATTGATGTAGGGATAGCAGAACAACACGCCGTGACCTTGGCAGCAGGAATGGCCACCCAAGGCGCCGTGGTATTTTGCAATATCTATTCTACGTTTTTACAGCGAGCCTACGATCAGGTAATTCACGATGTGGCCATTCAAAACCTTCCCGTGATTTTTTGTTTGGACAGAGCAGGTTTGGTTGGTGAAGATGGCGCTACACACCACGGTTTGTATGATTTAACATATTTAAGATGTGTCCCTAACCTCATTATTTTTGCACCTCGTAACGAAGTAGAATTACGCAACATTATGTATACCGCCCAATTAGGACTTGAACATCCTATAGCTATACGCTATCCTCGCGGAAGAGGGAATACTTTGGATTGGAAACAAGCTTTTGAACCTATTGAAATTGGCAAAGCCATAGAATTAAAACAAGGGAACAACATCGCTGTTCTAAGTCTTGGTTTTATTGCCGATAATGTCACAAAGGCCATTGAAAAACTGGAAATGAAAGACGATGTAACCCACATTGACATGCGCTTTTTAAAACCTTTGGACGAAAGCATGTTACACCAAGCTTTCAATTCCTATTCTGAAATAATTACAATTGAGGACGGTTGTGAAAAAGGAGGTTTTGGAAGTGCTATTTTAGAATTTGCAGCTCAGTACAACTACAAAAACAATATAACCGTTATGGCTGTTCCTGACATTGTTGTGGAACACGGTAGTATTGAAACCTTACAGCATCTCACTAAAATTGACGTAGATGCAATTGCAGAAAAACTAGAAACGATTATTCAGCGTCACTGTCTGTAGTAGCCATGTTAGGCTGCTCCGTAGCATTGTAAATATCTACACTTTCATTCAATTGCGAATTCTTGCTAGAACGCATATCGTCAAGCATCAATAAAAAAGCCACAGTAACAAAGAAAATAACAAGAGCTCCTAAAAGGTTCTTTTTCATCATTGTAGGATTAAAAAATAAACGACAGGACAAATATAATATTTAATCGATAAAAAACAAATTTCTTCGACAAAATACATTTTTATGTAAAAAAATCTCTGATTATCAGATTCTAAAACAGCACAAATGTAAGTGAAAATCACACAGATTTTCGCTTAAGCCCAGAAGTTATAAACAGCTTATTAACAATCCTTAAATATAATCCCCTCTTAGCTTTCTGTAGGTCAATATAGCATTGCTATCCGATAACTTTGAAATATAATTGGACACCGCCATAAGACTGTCGTATGTTGAAACTTGAGAAGACTGTACCGTTTCAGGAAGCATTTTCAAAATCAACTTATTGTAATTGGAGGCAGTGCCATTGGCTGTATTACAGACTGCATCGGTAAACGCTGTTAACAGCCCATTGATTACTTCATAACCGGACACTTCTTTATCAATCACTTCGGAAGATTCATAAATATTTTGAATGCTAATTTTTATAATATCACTAATCTGTGCCTCAAAACGACTTTTATCAAGAAGTGCCTGAGGAAATTCATCTTTCAAAATAGCTTCTTCATTGGCCATAAACAGTTCCACAGCTTCATTGATCAATGTATTAATAGCAAGCGCTCTTAGGTAACTAATGCGGTCCTGAGTATTTTGAAGGGCATTGTATTTTTCAGTGTTAATAGAATTTCTAACCAAATTGATGAGGTATTCCAAAGCAAACTCTTCCTGTATTAAACCTAAGTTAATACCATCTTCAAAGTCTATAATGGTATAACAGATATCATCTGCCGCTTCTACCAAAAATGCCAACGGATGTCTAGAAAACCTAACCTCTCCTTTATCTCCACGGGTAAGTAAGCCTAAATCGGTAGCAACATCCATAAAAACATCCTTTTCCGATTGGAAAAAGCCATACTTTTTGTCCACTATATGCTTGGTAGGTTTTTTGGGTAATGATTCCTTGGGATATTTCATGAATGCTCCCAAAGTGGCATAACTCAATCTAAGTCCTCCTTCTCTCCCACTTCTACTTTCTGTTAAGATTTTGAAGCCATTGGCATTCCCTTCAAAATCACACAAGTCCTGATATTCCTTATCCGTCAATTGGGATTTATACTTGGCACCGTTACCATTTCTAAAGAATTCACCAATAGCCTTTTCTCCGGAATGCCCAAATGGAGGGTTTCCAATATCATGAGCTAAAGCCGCCGCAGCCACAATAGCCCCAAAATCGTTGGCCTGATAACCGTGAACGGTTTGCAAATAAGGATATTTCTCCAGAAGCTTTTGACCTACTTTTCTACCCAAGGAACGTCCCACCACACTCACTTCCAAACTATGGGTAAGTCGTGTGTGAACAAAATCTGTTTTGGATAAGGGAATAACCTGGGTTTTATCCTGTAAGCTTCTAAATTCAGCCGAAAAAATTACCCGGTCATAATCCACTTCAAAACCCAAACGTGTTTCATCTTGTTCCTTGCGCAAACGTTTATGGGTATCCCCATAACGCTTTAAGGATAGTAAGTCCTCCCAATTCATTTCAAAAATTTTAGTCGTCGCAAGATACTCTTTTCAATGTTAAATTAATGTTTCCAAAAGTCAAAAATAGCCTCATCTCTTAACATTTGCCTAACCTTTTTATTACCTAGTTTTAATTATGTGTTAACATTGACTTTACAGTATGAAGGTTTCTTTGCACCGAATTACAACAACTATAATATGAGACAATTACTATTAGTATTTTCGGTGCTTTTCACCACCGTTTTTTTTGCCCAAAACACTGGTTCTGTGGCGGGAAAATTAACAGACAAAGACTTTAACAATGAACCGTTGGCCTTTGCCAACATATTAATCAAAGGTACGACTACTGGTACCACTTCAGATTTTGATGGTCTATATGCCATTGACAATCTGGAACCAGGAAGCTATACCTTAATATTTAGCTTCGTTGGATACGAAACCCAAGAATTAACAGTTGAAATAGTTGCCGGAAAAGTAACCCAGGTAGATGTACCTATGGGCGCTAGTGCCGCTTCTTTGGATGAGGTCATCATTACGACCACCACAAGAAAAGAAACTGAAGCAGCTCTATTATTGGAACAGAAAAAAGCCACAGGAATCAAAACATCCATCGGTGCACAGGAACTTTCTAGAAAAGGCGTTGGTGACGTAGCAACTGCAGTTACCAAAGTTTCTGGAATCTCTCAACAAGAAGGTTCAGGAAGTGTATTCGTAAGAGGTTTAGGAGACCGTTACAACATCACAACCCTAAATGGATTGCCGTTACCTTCAAACAATCCAGCAAACAAGAATATCGATTTGGATATCTTCAGCACAAACATTGTAGAGTTTATTGGTATTGACAAAACTTACAATGCGGCTAACTACGGAGATTTTGCAGGTGCAAATATCAACATTATCTCAAAAGACTACACAGGATCTGGATTCTTACAATTAGGATTAAGTACTGGTGCTAATACAGAAGCTATTGGTACAGATGACTTCTATTTACATGAAGGTCCAAACTATAGCGGATTCTACACAACAGACTATCCTGATTACCCACTTAACAACTACAATTTTACTACAAGTTGGGATAGAGAAAAAGGGCCTATGCCTGTAAACTCTGGAATCTCTTTGGTTGGAGGAGAAACCTTAAGATTAGGAGACGAAACCAAATTAAGCTTCTTTGGAGTAGGTAACTACAGTAATGGCTTCACCTATAAAGAAGGTGTTTCTAGAGGAGGCGTGAACGCATCTGCAGTACCATTGAGTAATTTTGACTTTGAAAACTACGAGTATAAAACCAACACAACCTTAATGGGAAATATTGGTTTGAAGCACAAACAGCAATCAATCAAGTACAATGTACTTTACCTAAACTCTACAAGTCAAAAGCAATTGGAATACGATGGTGTAATCAACATTTATGATGACGCACCAGAAGGCGGAGGAATCATTCAGCGTTCAGTATTTGACAGAACAGAGCTGTTTGTAAACCAATTATTGGGAGACCATGCTATTGGTGAGCAATTCGACATCAACTGGGGTGTATCATACAACATGCTTTACAACAATGTGCCTAACAGAAGACAAACTACATTGCTACCTGTAAACCCTAACGACCCTGACGGACCAAAATCTATGCAATTGGTATCTTCTGCTTCTGACAACCACAGATTCTACCAAGATTTGAATGAAGATGAATTAGCCGCAAACATTGCCACTACATTCAAATTCAGCAAAAATGAAGATGACGTATATGCGGGAAAAGTGACTTTAGGTTACAACGGGAGAATGAAAAAAGTAAATTTTGAAGCAACACAATTCAACTTTAGAATTTCCCTAAGAGATGCCAACAACAACCTAATCTCACAACCTGAAGTAGATCCTTATAACATAGACGCCTACTTTACTCAAGAAAATTTGAATGCCGGTTTATTTAGAATTGAGACCTTCCGCGGAAATGTAAATACACCAAACGCATTAGATCCTCAGTTCTACAAAGGAGACCAAAACATTCATGCAGGATTTGTGAATTTTGAATATACTTTTTCTCCAAAATTCAGTGTCATTGCAGGACTTAGAGGAGAGCACATCACTCAAACTATTGGATGGGATACTTCCATAAGCTCGAGTCCAGAACCTGAGGACAACAAATTTGATACTTTTGAAATCCTTCCAGCCTTATCTTTAAAGTACGCAGTAAACGAAAAGCATAACTTAAAATTTGCAGCAAGTAAAACCTATACCTTGCCACAGTTTAAAGAACGTGCCCCTTTCCTTTATCAGGAAGTAAACCAGGATTACATAGGAAATCCAGACCTGTATGCTTCTACAGATTACAATGCCGATATCATTTGGGAATTCTTCCCAGAATCAGACGAGATTTTCTCTCTTGGAGCCTTTGGAAAATATATTGAAAATCCAATAAACCAAGTAACAATCGCCTCTGCATCCAACGATATTAGCTGGGTAAACTCTGGAGATTATGCCATGGCTATTGGAGCTGAACTTGAAGTACGCAAAAACTTATTCAAAAGTGAAGTTGAAACAGACGATAGCACTTTAGCTACTGTTTTCTCTGCTGGTTTGAATGCAGCGTACATGTACACAGACCAAGAATTGAACGATGATAAAGTAGCGGAAGAAAATACAACAATAACCACTGTTTTCACTAACGAAAATGATCGTCTATCTGGAGCTTCAGACTTTTTAATGAATGCCGACATTAGCTTCAACAAAGACTTTTCAGAAGATAGAAACTTCATGACCACATTAGCATTCAACTACTTTTCTGATCGTATTTATGCTTTGGGAGTTCAAGGAAGAGGAAACATGGTTGACAAAGGTTACGGCACTTTGGATTTTATTACCAAGTACCAAATAAATGAGCATATCACTTTAGGAGCTTCTTTCAAAAACCTATTGAACCCTTCTGTAGAACGTTATCAAGACACTCAAGATGTTAACGTCCTTACCTATAAAAAAGGTAGAGACTTTAAATTATCCTTGTCTTACCAATTTTAAGTAATTGTTAACAAACCAAATATTTATCAGTATATATTCATATTAAGTTAACCATTCTGTAATCTTCAATTTAAAGCTGTTACCGTATTTCGCTTTAAATTTTTAAAACAACAAAAAACACAATGAGAAAAAATTTATTTACCTTAATTCTTACAGTGGCGACTTTGATTTCTGTTGTATCCTGTTCTAGTGATGACGACAACGGGGGTTCACAAGCTACATGTAATGACGGGATCCAAAACGGAAATGAAACAGGTATCGATTGTGGAGGTGATTGTGAACCTTGCGAAACCTTAAGCATTTTGGAAGGAAATATCACTGACGATGTGACGTTGGATGCTTCTATAGAGTACCAATTAACCGGAGCATTAAAAGTTCTTAGCGGGTCTTTGACCATTCCCGCTGGAACTGTAATCAAGGCTACAGGTGGAACTTCAGCTTATATCGCTGTTGCTCAAGGAGCAAAAATATACGTAAACGGAGAGCCTAATAACCCAGTTATTATGACTTCTGCTGCCAATTCTCCTGCTGCAGGTGATTGGGGTGGATTGGTAATCTGTGGTAACGCCCCTACTAACAAAGGAACTTCTGTAACTTCTGAAGTTGGTGATTTAACTTATGGTGGAGATGTATCAAACGACAATTCTGGTTCTATCCGTTATTTAAGAGTTGAGTACACTGGTGCTACATACTCCAATTCTAAAGAATTTAACGGGGTATCTTTATTTGGAGTAGGTTCTGGTACTACTTTTGAATATGTACAGTCTTACAATGGTGGTGATGATGGTATTGAGTTCTTTGGAGGAACTGTAGAAGGTAACTACTTAGTTTCTATTAACAGTGGAGATGACTCTATCGATTTTGCTGATGGTTGGAATGGAACTGGATCTAACTGGTACATCGCTGGTGGTGCTAAAGCTGGTATTGAAGGGTCTAACAATGGAGATAACGGAAATGCTACACCTACAACTACTACTACATTGTCTAATATTACTGTAGTAGGACCTGTAACTGAAGGAGCACTTTACTACAAAGAAGGTGGTGGACACTTTACTATTAACAACTTTTACGTAAGCAATGTTAACCTAGGAGTTAAAGTTGTGGATACTGATGCTGAAGCAGCGGCTAGAATTGAAAATGGAGACTTAACCATCACTAACCTTCAATTTGCAGATACTGCTGAAGATTTTATGACAACTGATTATACTGGGGACAACCAATCTTTCTACTCTGAAGGAATTGCCACTGGAGCCGGAAACGGTGCAGCTGCACCAGATTGGACTGCAGGATGGACCATTGGCTTAAGCAACAGTGGATCTGCTACTATAAACTTAGCAGGGGAAATCACAGGTACTGTAAGCCTTAGCGCTAATACTGAATACTTATTGACTAGTAGCTTAAAAGTAAAAGCTAACGGAGTTTTAAACATTCCTGCTGGAACTGTAATTAAAGCTACTGGCGGTGTTGCTTCTTTTATTGGAGTGGAACAAGGTGGAACTATCAATATTAATGGTGAGCCTAACAACCCAGTAGTAATGACTTCTGGAGCGGACTCTCCTGCTGCTGGCGACTGGGGTGGATTGGTAATCTGTGGTAATGCACCTACCAACAAAGGGGTTTCTGTTACTTCTGAAGTAGGAGATATGACTTACGGAGGAAACGATACTAACGATAGCTCAGGATCTATCCAATACCTAAGAGTTGAATATACAGGTGCAACTTACTCGAACGCTAAAGAGTTTAACGGTGTATCTTTATTCGGTGTTGGCGCTGGTACTACCTTTGAATATGTACAATCTTACAACGGTGGTGACGACGGTATCGAGTTCTTCGGAGGATCTGTAGTAGGTAACTACTTAGTATCTATCAACAGTGGTGACGATTCTATCGACTTTGCTGATGGTTGGACTGGAAATGGATCTAACTGGTACATTAAAGGTGGCGCTAAAGCCGGTATTGAAGGGTCTAACAATGGAGATAACGGAAATGCTACTCCTACAACTACAACTACTTTGTCTAACATCACTATTGTAGGACCTGTTGGAGAAGGAGCACTTTACTTCAAAGAAGGAGGAGGAAACTTCACTATTGATAACTTCTACACTACTGGTGTAAACTTAGGTATCAAAGTTGTAGGTTCAGATGCTGAAGCTGCTGTAAGAATTGAGAACGGAGACTTAAGCATGACCAACGTAATGTTCGATAACACTGCTGAAGGGTTTATCGCAACTGACTATACTGGTGCTAACCAAGCGTTCTACACTGAAGGAACTGCTACTGGTGCTGGTAACGGTGCTGACGCTCCTGAGTGGGCTGCAGGTTGGACTACTGGATTATAATAACCATATCCATACAAATAAAAAAGCATCCTAACCAGGATGCTTTTTTTGTTATTAATTAACTATATAACGATTATTTGGAAGCCAAAGTACTTTTGGTAGCCCATTCATTTACACTAGCTACTCTATTGTTCAAATAATCTACTTCTTTTAATGTGTTTTCTTCCCAAAAGAACCATTTTCCGGTCTTAACACCATTATCATACTTTGCCGCAGCTATCTTCTTTCCATTCACATCATAACTATACCAATCACCCTGAAGTTTGCCGTCAAAGGTATAACTACCCGTTTGGCTAATGGTTCCGTTGTCATGATAATACACCACATCAATGACATTGGTTTCTTTATTTAACGTTAATGTTCTTTCACTCTGTGCAAATCCAAGACTTACAAAAAGCAATGCTGCAAGTACGACTATCTTTCTCATGTTGCTTTGGGTTTAAGGTTCATATATACTCAAAGTTACGAAAAATTTACATTGAATAAACATTTACGTAACATTAAATTAACATTGAAACGCAATAACACTGTTTTTCTGACAGTTAAGACTTTGAGAATATTAAATGTTATTAATAATTAGTTAATATTATCATTACATTAAAGTCATTTTATAATGGCAGATTTGCAGAGTCTTATGACAAACAATGAGAGATTCATATAATCTATTAGTTTTTGTCGACTATATTATAGTGAATTCTAGAGGCTACTTTTAACTAAGTAGCCTCTTTTGTTTAATGTTATAAACTTAATCTTCACGTAACATTAAGTTAACATAGAGTTCAGTTCTTTGCCGCCGACAAAAACTAGTACCCTGATATGAAACTTAAACTTACTGCCCTAGCAGTTATGCTATGTTGTGTGCTTACTTCGCACGCCCAAGAAACTGAAACAAACAGCCCAAAATTTGGTAAAGGACTTTTCAACCTCGTAGGTAAAGATAGTACCTGGTCTATGAAGATTGGAGCAAGAGTACAATTACTAGGCGCTACCACTTGGACCGAAAACGACGGAGATTTAGGAAATTTACAAACTAACATGTTGGTAAGACGTTCCCGTTTAAAATTTGACGGATATGCTTTGACCCCAAAACTTAAATATAAAATAGAATTGGGTTTATCAAACCGTGATATGTCTGGAGCTTCCTATTACACGCACAATTCCCCTCGTTTTGTAATGGATGCTGTGATGAAATGGAATTTCCATGGTAACTTTGTACTTTGGTTTGGACAAACCAAATTGCCAGGAAACCGTGAGCGCGTTATCTCATCTGCCAATTTGCAATTTGTAGACAGATCTATCCTTAACGCTGGTTTCAACATCGATCGTGATATGGGAATTCAATTACACCACCAAATTGCAATCACCGAAAATTTCATTATTACAGAAGCCTTGGCCATTTCTCAAGGAGAAGGAAGAAACGTTACTACCGGTAATTTAGGAGGACAACAATATACGGGTCGTATAGAGTTATATCCTTTTGGTAAATTTGAAGGAAAAGAAGATTATATGGGAAGTGACCTTAAACGTACAGCAACCCCAAAGTTGGCGTTTGGTGTATCTTACGACTTTAACGACAATGCTGTAAGAATCCGAAGCAACAGCGGCTCTTACATGGAAACAGACACTGGTTTATTTGAAACCGACATTACAACCCTATTTGTAGATGCTATGTTCAAATACCGTGGTTTATCCATTATGGCAGAATACGCCGATAGAAATGCTGATTCGCCTGTAGCCGTTAACAGCGATGGAACCCCTACAGGAGACATTGTACAAGTGGGATCTGGATACAACTTTTCTGCGGGATACCTTTTTAAGAACAATTGGGAGGTAGCAGGACGCTTTGCAAACACCGATTTTAAAGAAATTACAGGAAGAGACACCACAAATGAGTATACTCTTGGAGTTTCTAAGTATATTGTAGGACATAAACTTAAGGTCCAATCGGATATCACCTATGCAGACTTTGCCGTTCAATCGGACAGATTAGGCTATCGTCTGCAATTTGAGATCCATTTTTAAACATTACAAATGATAACAATTAGGTAACGCACCTAATAAAAACACTATAGATATTTGCAAATTATTTGAAGTTAAATTATGGATAACATTTATTTATTAATGATAGTTGCCCTAGGCGTATTGGCAATAGCCGATTTGATTGTTGGGGTAAGTAACGACGCAGTAAACTTTTTGAACTCAGCCATTGGGTCCAAGGCGTTCTCCTTTAAAACCATCATGATTGTTGCCAGTCTTGGGGTAGCCGTTGGAGCCATATTTTCCAGTGGTATGATGGAAGTTGCCAGAAAGGGAATTTTCAACCCAGGAGAGTTCATGTTCAATGAAATCATGATCATTTTCATGGCCGTTATGATAACAGATATCCTGCTTCTGGACTTTTTCAATTCTGTCGGGATGCCAACATCAACCACGGTTTCCATTGTATTTGAATTACTTGGAGCTTCTGTTGCCATGGCACTGATTAAAATTGCCAACGATGGCGGAACCTTTACTGATGTTGTTAACTACATCAACACTTCCAAGGCAACTGAAATTATATTTGGTATTCTGCTCTCGGTAGTCGTAGCTTTCTCTATTGGAGCTTTGGTACAATGGGTCTCTAGACTTTTATTGTCTTATGATTTTGAAAAGAAAGCATCTTGGGTAGGTGGATTGTTCGGAGGATTTGCCCTAACAGCCATTACTTATTTCATCTTCATGAAGGGTATCAAAGGTACCAACTATGCCAAAGAAAGTTTTGACATTTTAGGAGGCGAAACCATTAGCCACTTTTTGGAGCACCAAGTGTTACTTATTGTAGCAATCAGCTTGGTATTTTGGTCCTTATTCTCTTTAGCTTTAATCAAATTTGCTAAAACCAACATCTATAAATTAGTAATCCTAGTAGGAACTTTTGCTCTAGCTCTAGCTTTTGCAGGAAACGATTTGGTAAACTTTATTGGTGTACCAATTGCAGGTTGGCAGTCATTCCAAGCTTGGTCTGCGTCAGGAGCTGCTCCAGATGCCTTTGCAATGGCCAGCTTAGCTTCCAAAGTACCAACTCCAACCTTCCTATTAGTAATCGCAGGTTTGGTAATGGTAGTAACACTTTGGTTCTCTAGCAAAGCTAAAGACGTTGTAAAAACATCCTTGGACCTTTCAAGTCAAGAAGCCACCAAAGAGCGTTTTCAACCTAATTTCTTATCCAGAATCTTTGTTAGAACTACTATCGTAGCATCTCAAGTTTCCTCTTATATATTGCCGAAATCATGGCAAGAGAAAATTGACAAGCAATTTGAAAAACCAGTAATTACCCTTAAAAAGGACAAAACTTACGAATTGCCTGCATTCGACTTGGTAAGAGCTGCCGTGAACTTAATGGTTGCCGCTGTATTGATTTCTATTGCAACATCCATGAAATTACCGCTTTCCACTACCTATGTAACCTTTATGGTTGCCATGGGTACATCCTTGGCCGATAAAGCTTGGGGAGCAGAAAGTGCCGTATATCGTGTAGCAGGAGTATTGAATGTTATTGGAGGATGGTTCTTTACAGCTCTTATCGCCTTTGTATCGGCTGCAGTTATTGCCTACTTCCTAAACTGGAATGTAAAGGTAATGGTACCTGTATTGCTGTTATTAGCTACTATCATTTTGGTACGCAACTACCTAAAACATAACAAAAAATCCAAAGAGCTTAAAGCTGAAGACCGTCTATTAAAAGCAGAAAGTAGTTCTGTACAAGGAGTTATCCATGAGAGCGCCAACAATATTGCCAATGTTGTGGAGAGAGGTAACAGAATTTACACCAACGCTATCAACGGTTTGGCAAGACAAGATTTGGCAATGCTTAAAAAGAATAGAAAGCAGGTAGTTAAATTATCTGAAGAAATTGATGAATTACGTGACAACATCTTCTATTTCATCAAAAACTTGGACGAATCCAGTGTTAGCGCAAGTAATTTTTACATCAATATTTTAGGCTACCTTCAAGATATGACCCAGTCTTTGGATTATATCTCGAAAGCGAGTCATAAGCACATCAACAATAATCACAAGAAATTAAAATTCAGCCAGATTAAGGAGTTGAAGGAAGTTGATGAGCGTTTTGAGCGTTTCTTCAAAAACACCAAAAATGCTTTTGAATCCCATTCATTTGCTGAAATCGGAAAAATCTTGAACAGAAAAGAAGAGATTGTTTCTTTGGTAACAGATAAAATCCAAAAACAAGTAGAGCGTACAAGAACTGAAGAATCGAGCCCGAAAAACACGACGCTTTATTTCAGTATGCTATTGGAAACAAAAGACCTTCTTAATGCCACTATGAACTTATTGGAAGAGTATCACAACGCCCATGACAGTTCTGTGAAACCAGCAACCTTAGGAAAACTATTTGCTGGAAACGAAGAAGAATAAATTATACACTCCTAATTAAAAAAGCCATCTCAATGAGATGGCTTTTTTTTGTTTAACCATAAAACACACTCTATTATGATCCGCACATAAGGCAATCATCTCCTTCGTTTGCTTTGGCAGCCTCAATCAAGGCTTTCATTTCCTCAGGACTCATTGGCTCCACTTCAACTTCCGTAGTTTCCTTTACAAATTTAGCTGCTGTTTTAGCAGCTTGTTCTTGCTGTTGCTCTACTATCAAGGTTTCCGTTTCTATTTTAGGAGCAACAATTTCTTCCTTCTTTTTACTATTATCTAAGGTGAATTTAATGGCATCTACGGCACTTTTAGTTCGCAAGTAGTACATACCAGTCTTAAGTCCACTTTTCCATGCGTAAAAGTGCATAGAGGTCAATTTAGCCATAGTGGCTCCCTCCATAAAAAGATTCAATGATTGGGATTGGTCAATGAAATAACCACGATGACGCGCCATGTCGATGATATCCTTCATACTCAATTCCCAAACCGTTTTGTACAATTCTTTTATATCCTCTGGAATACCATCAATATCCTGAATAGAGCCATTCGCTCTCATAATTTCCTGCTTCAAGGTTTCATTCCACAACCCAAGATCTACCAAGTCTTCCAATAAATGTTTGTTCACGACAATAAATTCACCAGACAACACTCTTCTGGTGTAGATATTAGAGGTATAAGGCTCGAAACACTCATTATTCCCCAAAATTTGGGATGTGGAGGCCGTAGGCATTGGTGCCACCAACAACGAATTGCGAACCCCGTGTTTTACAACTTCCTTTCTAAGTTTTTCCCAGTCCCAACGACCGCTCAACTCTTCATCCTTAATTCCCCAAAGGTTATGTTGAAACTCCCCCTTACTAATAGGTGACCCCTCATAGCTTTGGTAAGGACCATCCGCAATAGACTCTTCCATACTAGCGGTAATAGCAGCAAAATAAAGGGTTTCAAAGATTTCCTGATTCAGTTTTTTAGCTTCATCGCTTGTAAACGGCATACGCAATTTAATGAACGTATCTGCCAAACCTTGAACTCCCAAACCTACCGGACGATGTCTAAAATTGGAGTTTTGAGCTTCTATAACCGGGTAATAATTTCTATCGATAACCCTGTTAAGATTTTTGGTAACCCGCTTGGTAATTTTAAACAGTTCCTTATGATCGAACTCTCCATTTTTAATAAACATTGGCAAAGCAATGGATGCCAAATTACACACAGCCACTTCATCGGGTGCCGTATATTCCAAAATCTCCGTACATAAATTTGACGAACGGATAGTTCCTAAATTTTGTTGATTGGACTTACGATTTGCTGCATCCTTATACAACATATAAGGCGTACCAGTTTCAATTTGGGATTCCAATATTTTCTCCCACAATTCACGAGCCTTAATGGTTTTACGCCCTCTTCCTTCAGCTTCATATCTCAAGTACAATTCTTCAAAAGCTTCACTATGGGTTTCATCCAGTCCAGGACATTCGTTAGGGCACATTAAAGTCCATTGACCATCCTCCTGCACACGTTTCATAAATAAATCGGAAATCCACATGGCGTAGAATAGATCACGCGCACGCATTTCCTCCTTTCCGTGATTCTTCTTCAAATCAAGAAAATCAAAAATATCGGCATGCCAAGTTTCTACATAAATAGCAAAACTTCCTTTACGCTTCCCTCCTCCTTGATCAACATAACGCGCTGTATCATTGAATACACGCAGCATAGGCACAATACCATTGGAAGTTCCATTGGTTCCCGAAATATAACTCCCTGTAGCTCTTACATTATGGATTGCCAATCCAATACCACCAGCAGATTGTGAAATTTTCGCTGTTTGTTTCAACGTATCATAAATTCCATCAATACTGTCCTCCTTCATGGTCAATAGGAAACAAGAAGACATCTGTGGTTTAGGCGTCCCAGAATTAAAAAGTGTTGGTGTAGCGTGTGTAAAGTATTTTTTAGACATCAACTCATAGGTTTCAACTACAGCATCCATATCATTAAGATGGATGCCCACAGCTACCCTCATCAACATATGCTGTGGACGTTCAGCAATATTACCATTGAGCTTCAACAAATAAGAACGTTCTAAAGTTTTGAACCCAAAATAATCATAACCAAAATCGCGATTGTAAATGATTGTAGAATCCAAAATGTCACGGTTTTCCATGACTACATTATATACTTCCTCTGAAAGCAATGGCGCCTTTTTTCCAGTACGAGGATTGACATAGGTATAAAGGTCGTGCATGACTTCACTGAAGGTCTTCTTTGTATTTTTATGTAAATTCGATACCGAAATTCTTGCCGCCAATCGAGCGTAATCCGGGTGGGCAGTCGTCAAGGTTGCAGCAATCTCGGCCGCCAAATTATCCAACTCACTGGTAGTAACCCCATCATACAACCCTTCAATTACGCGCATTGCGACTTTTACCGGATCGACCAATTCGTTCAATCCGTAGCACAATTTTCTAACTCTAGCGGTGATTTTGTCGAACATCACCGGTTCCTTTCGGCCATCTCTTTTTACTACATACATATGTTTTTCAAATTTTTAGCTTTCTGAATCACTTCAGAAAATGGGTTAATTAGTTAGCCCGAACCCTGAAGCTTTCAAAATTCGGTAAGATAGGCCCTGAAGTTTTCAAGAAAATCCACCTTAAAAACTGCAGAGCTTAATTTTTTATAATAAGTATTGATTCCCTTAATACAGGGTTATTCTTTTAGATTTGAGAAACCACCAAATATTAAAAATCGGCGTCAAATTTGAATTTATCTTCTTCCTCTTCTTTGTTAAGCACACCTGCTTTTTGGTATTCTGACACACGCTTTTCAAAGAAATTGGTTTTCCCCTGTAGGGAAATCATATCCATAAAATCGAAAGGATTGGCAGTATTATAGACTTTTTCACAACCCAATTCACTCAACAAACGGTCTGTAACAAACTCCAAGTATTGTGTCATCAATTTAGAATTCATCCCAATTAAACTAACAGGAAGTGACTCTGTGATAAATTCTCTTTCAATATCAAGAGCATCCACCAAAATTTCGGTGATGCGCGCCTTTGGAACCTTATTGACAAGGTGATGATTGTGCAGGTGAACCGCAAAATCACAGTGTACACCTTCGTCTCTTGAAATAAGCTCATTTGAGAAAGTAAGCCCTGGCATCAAACCACGCTTTTTAAGCCAGAAAATGGAACAGAAGGCTCCAGAAAAGAAAATCCCTTCCACAGCTGCGAAAGCAATCAATCGCTCCGCAAAACTTGGTGATTCTATCCATTTCAAAGCCCACTCGGCCTTTTTCTTGATCGCAGGAAATGTTTCGATAGCATTAAAGAGCATGCTCTTTTCCTTTTCGTCTTTTACATAAGTATCAATCAACAACGAATAGGTTTCACTATGGATGTTTTCCATCATGATTTGAAACCCATAAAAGAATTTAGCTTCGCTGTATTGCACTTCGTTAACGAAGTTTTCGGCAAGATTTTCATTTACAATCCCATCACTGGCAGCAAAAAATGCCAAGATGTGCTTTATGAAGTAACGCTCGTCGTCATTCAATTTACTTTGCCAATCTGTAAGATCTTGATGCAAATCTATTTCTTCAGCCGTCCAGAAACTAGCTTCAGATTTTTTATACCACTCCCAAATATCGTGGTGTTGAATTGGAAAAATTACGAATCGATCTTTGTTTTCTTGTAAAATTGGTTCAGTAGTTTGAGACATTAGTGTTTTGGTTTTTTGATGATTTAAATGAACATTTTTGTTGATTTGGGTTTAACAAATATTCAAAATTGAAGCTGAAAAAGAAAGCTAATTTTATGAACATTGTCAACAAGTTTTTAACAAGTTAGAAATCACCTAAAAGCCAAAAGTTTACAAAAAATATACATCAAACCCCTATATACCAAGAAATTAAACAAAATACAACTACCCAATTATTTACAAATTTCACAAACAATTGACAACAACAAAACATTAAATTTTGGTCAATAAAAAGAGAAGAAGCCAATCTACCATTGGCATAAATAAAAAGAGAGCCTGACCAGCTCTCTTTTCCCCAATAATTAACTAAACTAACTAAAACTATACTTTAAAGAAATAGTTACCTTAAATTTTGTGATGACGAAACTAGATTGCTCTAGCTTCAATTGATTAATAGCGTATAATCAAAAAAGTGAATCACAAAAATCACTTTTACTTTACAAAAAATTTATCCCTTTAACACTTCAAATATCTTCAATTCAATTCAACCATAATATCCTACTTGTATAGTTGGTTAAAAAAACTGTATAATTGGAACACTCTTTAAATTAGACAAAATAGTGTAAAATCCATACTATTATTCACAATTTATTTTAACTAATTTCAAATTATTAACAGCATGTACTTCTATACTAGAATATTACTATATTTGAGGCTATGATAAAAGCCGTTATAGTTGACGATGAACCAAAAGCCATACAAAGTCTGTCCTGGGAGCTGACAAACTTTAGCGATGATATAGAAATCGTCAATACATTCACCTCTCCGGAGGCCGCCCTAGACTATCTTGAAACCAATCCGCCAGACTGTTTGTTTTTAGACATACAGATGCCTACAATGGACGGGTTTCAGTTTTTGGACAAACTTCCAAACAAGGATTTTGCCATTGTAATTACCACAGCTTATAACGAATATGCCATTAAGGCCCTAAAACATGAAGCTATCGATTACTTGCTGAAACCGATAGATTCGGACGATCTTGCGGACACCATCAAACGCATTAAAAAATTCAACTACAGATTACTCAATTCTTCCAAGATTGAAGAAGTATTGATTAATTTTCACACCAAATTCGACCAGAAAAAAATCACCATCAATACCGATGGGAAACTCATGTTCGTCCCTGTAGATGATATTCTTTTCATTGAATCTGATGGAAATTACAGTACCATCGTTATGGCCGATGGCCAGAAAACCGTTATCACCAAAAAACTGAAGGAGGTGAACAGCATTCTACCAAAACAGTATTTTTTCAGAATCCACAACTCTTTTATCATCAACCTCAACCGAATTAAGGAATACATCAAAAACGATGGATATGTTGTCATGCAATCCAACCATAAAATTCCTGTAGCAAGGCAACGTAAATCAAATTTTTTAGAGAAATTTTAAAATGTCAATTTCATTTTCTTCTGGATTTTCAAGAACCCTCTTGCTGTCTAAAAGCTACAATTTAGTACTTTTTGGACTACTTATGCTTGTTAGTATAAAGGCCTATTCCCAGACCTCGGGAGACTTTTATGATACAGCAACGGCCCTCATGAAAACAACTCCAAAGAATTATGAAGAGATTAACGAGGCCTTTAAAAATTTCAGAAGAGACAGCATTAAAATGAAAACTTTGGCCACCATGGCTGAAGC
The DNA here is from genome assembly GCF_059735265.1 of Mangrovimonas sp. sgz306409. Taxonomy (NCBI): domain Bacteria; kingdom Pseudomonadati; phylum Bacteroidota; class Flavobacteriia; order Flavobacteriales; family Flavobacteriaceae; genus Mangrovimonas; species Mangrovimonas sp. sgz306409. Next base: position 109,837 of record NZ_JCAPEU010000002.1, on the reverse strand, counting down.
CTCCAATTATTTGGAAGCCGAATGTTACGCCTATAACTCTTTAGGTGTTATATACCGAAATATTTCTCATTACGAAATAGCCATAGAAAACCACAAGAAAGCCTACGAACTATCTGAATCGGCTAACAATATCGAGCTACAGGTAATATGCCTTAACATGCTGGGAGTGGTTTACAGAAGGATGGACTTGGTAAAACCGGCCCTAGACTACCACAAAAAAGCTTTAGATCTAGCCAATTCACAACAACCACTCACTACCGAATTAAAACACAGTATTGCGGTTTCCCAAAACAGTATGGGAAACATTTACCTTGCCCTGAACCAATATGACATGGCCCTTAAACAGTTCACCAAATCCTTGGTCATAGAAAAGGAACAGGATAATATTTTAGGTCTAGCCATCAATTACCAAAACATAGGGTATGCCAACGAGGCCAAAGGCCTTTTGGACGAGGCTCTGATTGACTACAAAACCTCTCTGGAATACAACAATCAAATTAATTCAGACATTGGCCGTGTCATCTGCAACAATAGCATCGCCCAGATTTACATTAAACAAGGAAAACCCCAAGAAGCAAAAGAAATCATAGAAGACGCTTTGCAAATGGCCCTTATGGAAGGCGACCAACTTTACATTGCGTCCTCCTACATCAACTTAGGTTGGGCACAAAACGAATTGGGACTTCATAATGAGGCTGAAAACAACTTAAAAACCGCCCTCGATATTGGCACAAAATACGGTTTGAAAGGATCCAAAGTGGAAGCCAACAAACACCTTTCTGAACTCTACCAAGAATTAGGCAACTACAAAGCTGCCCTAGAAAAATATAAAGACTACATTGCTGAGGAAGAAACCATATTAAACGAACGCAACCTACAATATGTAAACGACATCATTATACAATACGAAAGTGAAATCAAGAACAACCAAATACGGGTTCTTGCCAGTGAAAACGAACTTGTAAAATCAAAATTACTGCGCAACCAAAAAATATTTTGGTACTCCCTTATTGCCTTGATTCTTATTGCGGGAGGAATTATTACCGTAAACAGACACCGCCAGTTAAAACAGGAAAAACAGATTCTTACCTTGGAGCAAGACATGCTTAGAAGTCAGATGAACCCACACTTCATCTTCAACTCCTTAAACTCCATCAAGCTATACATTATCAATAATGAAAAGGAAAATGCAGTGTATTACCTCAACAAATTTTCCAAACTCATCAGAAAGATCTTGATTGCTTCCACCGAGAAAGAAATCTCTTTGGAAGACGAATTGGACACCATGAAACTCTATATGAACATAGAGAATATCCGATTTTCAAATGAAATAGATTTTCAGGTTAAAATTGACGACAACATCAACACTGCTAACGTAAAACTTCCTTCTTTGATTTTACAACCCTTTTTGGAAAATGCGCTGTGGCATGGGCTTTCCTCCAAAAAAGAAGACAAGAAAATTGTGCTGCACGCCTCAAAAACCACCGATGACTACGTAACCATTTCTATCAAAGACAACGGTATTGGAAGAATAGAATCTGAAAAGATCAACAAGAACAAACTGTTGAAAAGAAAGTCGGTTGGGATTGCCTTAACGAAGGCAAGATTATCCAATTTTTACAAAACCTATACAAGTCCGTACAAAATTGAAGTTGAAGATTTGTACGACACCAATCATAAACCAACAGGCACCAAGGTCATCATACATATCCCAACACGATCCAATGTACTTAGAACCGCCTAACTATTTAGATTTCTGAAGTTTTTCGGCAACTTTTTCCAATTCGGCGTACCAATCTTCACCGAACTTACGGATAAGCGCCTGCTTCACAAATTTGTAGACAGGCACCTGAAGTTCCTTTCCCAAACTACAGGCATCATCACAAATATGCCACCTGTGATAATTTACTGCCGAAAACTCACTATAATCCTGCACCCTTACAGGATACAAATGACAGGACACCGGTTTTTTCCAAGAAATATCGCCTTGGTTATAGGCTTCTTCAATGGCACAAAGGGCCGTTCCTTTTTTATCAAAAATAACGTAGGCACAATCAGCACCATCTATTAAAGGGGTTTCCAATTCGTCATCTTCCGTGGTAATATAAGTACCCTGCGCCTCTATAGCCGCAATTCCTTCTTTACGCAAATAGGGTTTAACTTTTGGATAAATCTCCTTCAAAATCGCAGCTTCCTCTTCATCTAAAGGCGCTCCCGCATCGCCATCGATACAACAAGCCCCTTTACAGGCAGAAAGATTGCACACAAAATCATTCTCTATGATTTCCTCCGAAACTATGGTTTTACCTAACTGAAACATGCCGCAAAGATAAGTCAATAATCCGTCAAAAGTAACCCCTTTAAAAGCAATTAAATTTTATAGTCTTTATAAAGCCCATTAATTTGTAAATGCCGAAATTTGCCAAAAATTTCCATCATAACATGATACAATTCAACATAAAAGAAATCATCACCACCTTTATGGTATTGTTCGCCGTGATTGATATCATAGGTAGCATTCCAATCATCATAGACCTTCGGAAAAAAGCAGGTCACATCCAAAGCGAAAAAGCCTCAATCATCGCAGGAATTATCATGATTCTGTTCCTGTTTTTAGGAAAAAGCATTTTGTCCATGATTGGCATTGGAGTGAACTCCTTTGCCGTAGCAGGCGCCTTTGTACTATTCTTTATTGCTTTGGAAATGATTTTAGGAATTACCCTTTACAAAGAGGAAGAAAGCAATGCTATGAACGCGAGTGTATTCCCTTTAGCATTTCCATTGATTGCCGGCCCCGGAAGTTTAACAACACTTTTATCCCTAAGAGCAGAATACCGTATCGAGAATATTATCATAGCCGTAATACTGAATGTTTTATTGATTTTCGTTGTACTAAAAACCTCTTCAAGGATTGAACGAATGATTGGCCAAAACGGGATTGCAGTTATTAGAAAAATATTTGGTGTGATTTTGCTGGCCATAGCCGTAAAACTATTTGCTCACAACATTAAAGCCCTTTTTGAACTCGCTTAAACACTTATATCATGAAACTATTTACTATCATTTTTACAGTCATTGCCGCGGCACTTATTATATTCAACATTACCCAAATTGATTTTAGCGCACCATTTCAAGGACAAAGTATCATTGCACTAATTACCATTCTAGCCGCCCTTTGCGGAATTGTTTTGCTACAAATTTTGCGCATTTCCAAGCGTATTGAGAAACAATTGAAAAACAAAAAGTAATGTTTGACGCCCTGATTATTGGAGGAGGCGCTGCAGGAATGTCCTGCGCCTTGGTTTTAGGTTCCGCGGTTAATAAAGAATACGCCAAAGACAAACATATTGGTATCATAATGCACCAAAAGGCTTCCCATCTGCAAACCGCTTTATTCAATAATGCTTTGGGGCTCCCGGCAGGTACTACCGGGCAATCTGTTCTAGAATTAGGAAAGAAACAACTCGCCACTCAATATCCACATGTAACGCAAATTGAAAGCGAAAAAGTTTTGGAAATAAAACCTTTACCTGAAGGATTTGAGGTTATCACCAACAAACACAGCTACACCTCCAAACTAGTCGTAATCGCAGTTGGCTACACCAATCTTTTGAACATAAAGGGCCTTGAAACATTTGTAGGCCCTCATCCCCGTGCCGCCGCTGAAAAAGAGCGCATTTGGCTAAAAAATGAAGACCACCTTATCACAAAAGGACTTTATGTTGCTGGAACTTTAGCAGGCTGGAGAAGTCAATTCAATATTGCGGCAGGAAGTGGTGCTCAAGTAGCCACAGACATTTTAACACTTTGGAACAACAGCCAAGATAGCCACGTGCACGACAAATTATAAGAAGTTATTGACCTTCGCTTAATTCAACGACTTCCAAGATCATTTCATCGGCGGCATTTATGATCCGTTCGTAAGTATTGCCGCCATATAGTTGGTCTGCTAAATCTGCTTTGATCATTCTTTTAATGGCATCATGATAAGCCACAAAGGTCATTTTGGTACTTTCCTTGAGATTTAAGTAATTCTGAAATTTGACTACGATATCGTCACTCACCTCAAAGTTTTTGATAAAATCCTCTTTGTCTACATCTCCATAAACACTTCTATCCCGATCCAATTCTTCAAATACAAAATTGCTGATATAACCTCTGCGTTTGATATAACTTAAAGTTTCATTTTGAAAACTAGTATCCAATGGCACAAAAATATCAGGAATGATGCCTCCACCTCCATACACAATTTTCCCTTTAGGAGTCACAAACCTCAACGAATCGGCGACTTCAATATTCTGTTCTTCATTAAGCTCTCCATTACGCAAACGCTTATAATAATCGTTATAATATTCATCATTACCACCATTATGATAAGGCCTCTGTATAGAACGCCCTGTAGGCGTATAATATCTAGAAACTGTCAAGCGAACGGCACTACCATCTCCCAAAGCCATCTCCCGTTGCACCAAACCTTTCCCATAAGAACGCCTTCCTACAATAGTCCCCTTATCATTATCCTGAAGTGCTCCCGCCACTATTTCACTTGCAGAAGCAGAGTTTTCATTAATAAGAATATAGACTTCGCCTTCTTCAAAATCGCCATTGCGAGTAGCATAGCTTCGTTCAATTTTACCCGCTTTGTTTTTGGTGAACAGAATTAACTTATCATCTTCCAAAAATTCATCTACAATCTGCTCTGCAATTCCCAAAAACCCACCTGGATTGTCACGAAGATCCAAGGCCAATTTCGTCGCTCCTTGGTCTTGAAGCTTGTCCAAGGCAACTTTAAACTCGCGATAAGTAGATTCTGCAAATCGGTTGATTTTGATATAGCCCAATTTGGAAGTCAGCATATACGCGGCATCCACACTTTTGATAGGAATTACGGTACGCTTCACATCAAAGTCAAGCAGCTCGTCCTCCCCTTTTCTATAAACCGTTAGATGCACTTTGGTATTCTTCTCCCCTTTCAGCTTTTGAATGATATCATCGTTAGACCATTGCCTTCCGAAAATAGAATCCCCATCGGCCACAATAATACGATCACCTCCCTTGATACCCGCCTTTTCACTAGGACCGCCCTCCACAGGTCTGATGACCGTTACCGTATCCTTATAAGTATAGAAACTCACGCCGATCCCTACAAAATCCCCCTTCATATTCTCCGTAACACGTTCCATTTCCCCTTGAGGAATATAGGTGGAATGCGGATCTAGATTATCCAAAATACCATTCACGGTAACGTCTACAATGCTGTCTGTATTAACATCATCTACATATTCGTATTCAATATAATCTATCAAACGGTTGAGCTTGTCCTTTTTGCTATTGGACGTAAACAGCCTATCGGAGGTATCTGCAAAATTCAGTTTTCCTCCAATTAATACGCCAATAGCCACGGCCATTCCCATAAAAAGCGGTATGTACTTTTTCTTAAAACTCAAATCCCTTCTCGAGGTTTCAATTCATTTTTAGCTCAACAATTTATGAATCTTCCAAAGCTTCTATCAGCACCAATTCAATCCCTGCTTTTTCCAAAAATTTAATTCCGGAATCATCCTTATAAGGCTGTTGGTACACCACCCTCACAATTCCTGCTTGATGGATCAATTTGCTACATTCTTTACACGGTGACAAAGTAATATATAATGTTGCCCCTTTACAGGACTGCGTGGAAGAGGCCACTTTTAAAATAGCATTGGCTTCGGCATGCAACACATACCATTTGGTATATCCTTCATCATCTTCGCAATAATTTTCAAAACCAGTGGGAGTTCCATTGTACCCATCGGAAATGATCATTCTATCTTTTACTATTAGGGCTCCAACTTGTTTGCGTTTACAATGTGATAATTTCCCCCATTCCTTAGCAATTCTTAAATACGCCTTGTCATAGCGTAACTGTTTCTTTTTCGGCATTTAGTTTAGTTTCAATATCAGGGTGTGCCCGCTCCCGTACCTATCTAAAAAAGTACAGGATATTTGCACAAATTTTATTCTATTATGGTTTCCCCCATTAATCTTTAAGGGGTAAAAAGGGATATCGCCTACATGACTGCAAACGGTATAACGAAGATAACGGGTTCATATTTTAATTGCAATGCGTTTAGAGTTAAAGTTTTATCAAAACCCTAAATTTCATGCATTATTTAGGAAAGGTAACCGCTGCGCATGAGCATAGGAAGCATGGCACCCAAAACCATAGCCGAAATGACCATGACCCAATCACGTTTAGAGAACCTAAAAATAGTCTCGCACAGAAATCCCAAAAACAATACAATAAAAGCAATGATGAGCTGACCTATTTCCAAGCCCAAGGAAATCTCCAAAAGCGTCACCAGCTTCATATCCGATGCATGTACAAATTTACCAAAAGTCCCAACATAGCCCATTCCGTGGACCAATCCTAGAAACAAGGTTGCAAAAAACAAAATCCCTATTTTTTCATTCGGAGCTTTTTTACCAGAGGTAAACACATTGTACAATGCAACAATTAAGATGGTAATGGGAATTAAAAATTCCACGAGTGAAGCATTCACCCTAACCACATTATAGGAAGCCAAGGCCAAAGACAGGGAGTGTCCCAATGTAAATACCGTAATGAGAAGCAGGATGCGTTTCCAATCTTTAAACGCATATGGCACCATTAAAACAATTAAAAACAAAATGTGATCGTAGGCTTTAATATTCAGCACGTGGTACATGCCTTGCTGCAGGTGAGTCAAAAAATCGGCTAGCATAATTAATTACAATTTGGGATAAGTCAAAGTTACGATTAATAGGGAACTGGCAAAACAAATTTTAACATAAGAAGCTCTTTAAAATTTCTAGATGTTTATACTTTTTAATGTAATTTTAAAACCTTGTGTAACGTGATTCCGTTTACTCTACAAAACACTAACATCCAAAACTAAACCAAATGCCCTTAAAGTTTTTAACCCCTAAAAACAGCCTAGAGTTTTTTACTCCAGACACTGAAAATTCTCTTGAAATTACACTAGCACAAACTGGAATTTCGGCAGGGTATCCTTCTCCAGCAGAAGACTACAACGACTCTAAAATAAGTCTGGACAAAACCTTGGTTCGCAACAAGGAAACGACTTTTTATGCAAAAGTTAGCGGTCAATCCATGATAGGCGCTGGATTGGACGACGGCGATCTATTGGTGGTTGATAGAGGAATAAACCCGAAGCATAATAAAATAGCTGTGTGTTTTATTGATGGAGAATTTACCGTCAAACGCCTTAACGTCACTTCGGAGGGCATCTTTTTAATGCCAGAAAACCCCGCCTATGAACCTATAAAAGTTTCTAGCGAAAGTAACTTCCAAATATGGGGTATTGTAACCCATGTGATCAAAAAAATGTAATCTTTAACATTTTCACATATCATACCCCCAACCAATTTTAAGGCTTTTTCCTTAAAGTTAGTCTTGCCAAACCATGGATTCCTTTACCCTATCAACCTCTGACTAAATAGCATTTTTTCAATTTTATTTTACAGAACACAACTATTTTCTTAACTTTCTCATAAAATATTGATATTTTGACACTTTAATCTAATTAGATTAAACTTTAACCTTAATTCAATTGTTATGAAAAAATCACTTCTTTTGGCGCTTCTTACGCTAGGGTTTTCTTGGATACTTACAAGTTGCTCCTCTGATGATGACAACAATAATTCAAACAACAATGCAATTATTGAAGAGGTTGAAAATATTGCTGAATCTGGAGATTGGATTATAACTTCATTCATAGATTCGGGAGAGGATGAAACCAGTGATTTCACAGGGTACACCTTCACTTTTGGAAGCAATGGCACCCTAACCGCAACCAACGGCACAACTACCCATACAGGTATCTGGACTATTACCGATAGTAGTAATAGTACAGACGATGACAACAACAGTGACGATGACCTCGATTTCAATATCTTTTTTAATGTGCCAGACACTAATGATTTTGAAGACCTAAATGACGATTGGGATATAGACACCTATAGTAGTACAACAATTAAACTCATCGATGTTAGTGGAGGTAATGGAGGCACCGATACATTAACTTTCCAAAAAATATAACCTCCATTATATGAAATCAACTCGCAACTGGCTTTTCATTATCGCCATAATTGCCATCGTGGCCATATTGGGATACAACTACGTTTATCAAGACCATAGGAATATAGAAAATGAGGCTCCAACCTTTACAATGGAAGCCCAAGATTTAGTCTCAGAATTCTATTCAGACCCAACAGCTGCTGAAACAAAATACCTAAACAACACGATTGCAGTATCTGGGATAGTTACCGAAAGTTCAACTCAAAGTATCACACTTAACGACAAGATATTTTGCCAACTCTCACAACCTGCTGAAACAACTATAGCACAAGGTCAAACCATCACCATCAAAGGACGCGTTATTGGCTATGATGATCTTTTGGAAGAACTGAAATTAGACCAATGCAACCCAATCAACAACTAACTCATAACAACCCTTTATTGAATTATTATCACATATGAAGCACCTCTATTTTTTACTTTTTCTATTTTGCATTCCATTTTTAACCTTTTCACAAGAAGATTTATTAAGCGAAATAGACACAGACACTATTGTAGACCCTTATGTTTCTGCCGTATTTAAAGGTCTTAAAATCGTCAATTTTGAATCTACCAAACTCGTCGCTAAAAACGAATTTACCTTTGTAGTGGCCCACCGATTCGGCAGTATCGAAAATGGTTTTGACACCTTCTTTGGGCTTGACGATGCCGTAACCCGACTTAATTTCATCTATGGTATTAGTGACGGTTTCAACATTAGCGTTTCCAGAAGCTCCTATCAAAAAATTTATGAAAGCGCCATTAAGTATCGCCTTTTCAGACAGGAAACCAATGGGTTTCCCCTAACTATTGTGGGTTACAATTCCCTATTAATAAATACTGCTTTGGACAAAGACAATCTTCCAAAATTAGAATTCAAACATAGATTGGGATATACAGCGCAATTACTCATTTCAAGAAAAGTGACCAAAAACCTATCTCTGGAATTGGCACCAACATTTTTCCATGACAATTATGTGCAGCTTGATGAACAGGACAATTCGCAATTTGCCCTTGGTTTTGGTGGGAGATACAAATTATCAACCAGATGGTCCCTTAATATGGACTACGGATGGCATCTTAACCGTGCTTCAAATTCCCCATTCAAAAACCCATTATCAATTGGGGTAGATTTGGAAACTGGAGGCCATGTATTCCAAATGCATTTCACTAATGCACAACCCATGAACACTAACGGATTCTTAGGACAAAGCACTGGCGACTGGGCCGATGGAGACGTTTATTTTGGATTTAACTTAAGTAGAGTATTTTAATAACACACACAAAAAAACAACTATGAAATTAACTTACACCTCAATTTTAGCCTTATTACTATTGTTTAACTGTTCTAGCGATAGCGAAGACGACTTAACCGACGATACCCCTATTACAGAAACAATTACCTATAACGAGCATATTAAACCAATCATGGATAATAATTGCATCAACTGCCACAGCAATCCACCAGTAAATGGGGCGCCAATGGCATTGACAACCTATGAAACTGTAAAAGAATCCATGTTGAACAGAAATCTTTTTGGACGTATCACGACAGATAACACAGCATTGTTAATGCCTGTTGGAGGTCCTAAATTGCCACAAAACCTCATTGACCAAGTTGAGCAATGGGAAACAGATGGTCTACTTGAAGAATAAATACCATTATTATGAAAACACTTGCCTACCTCCTGCTATGCCTAAGCCTTACAACAGGCTTTGCCCAGGAAAAGTATCTCACGAAAACAGGAACCCTAGAGTTTGAAGCTTCAGTACCTTCCTTTGAGGAAGTGGCCGCCAAAAACACTTCGGTAACCGCTATTTTAAATGCTGACAATGGTGAATTTGCCTCATTGGCATTGGTAAAAGGATTTCGGTTTAAAAATGCCCTCATGGAGGAACATTTCAATGAAAACTATGCGGAATCCTCAGAATTCCCGAAAGCGACCTTTAAAGGCACTTTCAAAGATTTTGACAAGAATAGCCTTTCAGGGAAACAGCAATTCACTATAGATGGTGAGCTGACCTTTCACGGGGTTACCAATACCCTAAAGGACATTCCCGTGACTATAGAAAAACAAGGAGATCAACTCGTCCTAACAGGAAGTTTTGTGGTGCTCATTTCTGATTACAACATCAAAATACCGAGTATTGTTGAGAATAAAATTTCCAAAGATGTTAAAGTGAGTTTCAACTTCAAATTAGACAAGAAATAACAAAAACAAACCCCCATTATACTTTTCAGTACACATGGGGGTTCTCATCAACCAACCATAATTCCTATACCAAGGAATTAATTCCATCCGCCCCCGAGGGCTTTATACATTGTTACAAAAGCAGTCATTTGCTCTTTTTTGGTTTCTACCAATTCCATCTTCGATTCCAACGCATCCCTTTGGGTCAACAACACTTCCATATAGTCTGCTCTCGCCGACCTAAAGAGTTTATTAGTAATATCGATAGACTTCGTTAAAGCTTCCACCTGTTGCTCTTTCAAGTGGTAACTTTCTCTCAAATTATCAATCTTGGAAACCCCATTGACCACTTCAATGTAGGCGCCCAAAATGGACTTCTCGTATTCAAAAATGGCCTGCACCTGCCTGTCATTGGCATTAAAATACTCCGCTTTAATGGCATTTCTATTGATAAGCGGCGCCACCATATCCCCTGCCAAAGTGTACAGCAATGAGGTTGGGGTATTGAATAGATATTTTAAACTGAAAGCCTCCAAGCCAACACCAGCCCTAATAGTAAAGGAAGGGTAAAAATTAGCCTTGGCCACTTTGACATCCAATTTGGCAGCTGCCAATTCATATTCAGCTTGACGGATATCGGGCCTATTGGCTAACAATTGCGATGGGATTCCCACAAAAATCGTGTCCATTTCTGTATCGATAAACCCTTCAGATTCGCGATTGATATGTTGAGGCGACCTTCCTATCAAGAAATTGATTCGATTTTCGGCCTCTACCACTTCCTGTTTTACTGAATACAGTTCACTCTTGTTCTTGAAAACCTCAGCTTCCAAACGCTGAACCCCCAATTCGGTGGCCTTGGCTGCTTGCTTTTGAAGACGAATGGTCTTTAAAGCATCTTGCTGCAGTTGTAAGTTTTGAGTGATAATGGCCAATTTATTATCTAAAGCCTGAAGCTCATAATAGGATTCCGCCACTTCAGAAATAAGATTGGTTACCATAAAGTTCTTCCCTTCCTCCGAAGACAAGTACTCCATGACTGCTGCTTTTTTGGAATTGCGCAACTTTTTCCACACATCCACTTCCCAAGAAGCAACAGCTGCCACTTGAAAGTTAGGCAACGGCTCAGGAAACTCTTCGCCAGGTCTGATATCCGTATTGGCATCGTTGGCACCTTGACTGGTATAACGTCCCACTTTTTCTACTTCACCAGCGGCTTGAATATCGACATAAGGTAAATACTCTCCTTTTCGAGCACGAATTTCATTCCTAGCCATATCCACTTTCATCAACATGATATTAAGCTCTTGATTGTTCACCAAAGCCGTATCGATCAAAGCTGTTAAATAGTCATCCTTGAAGAATTCCTTCCAATTGATCTTGGCAGAATTGCTCGTATCTACCACAACCTGCTCTGAGAAAGTTTCTGGCAATGCTGTGTTCTCATCCCTAACTTCCTTTGTGGGCACACAACTGCTAAAAGCGAACAGCACAAATCCCACAAGTGCTCCAATTTTGAAATTGAAGGTTTTAAAAACTGATTTATTTCTCATTGTTTCCTTTCATTAGTTTTTTGATTTGTTTGTTCATCTCTTTCAGTCGCTGTCTTAAAGCACTTTCTTCTTCACCACGTCTTACAAATTCTTCTGAAATAGGCTCTTCGTACTCGTCCTTGATCAAGCTTCTTCCTTCTGCCATTTTTCCAAAAATGTAATACAACCCTGGAATGACAACCACTCCAAAAAGAGTTCCTATCAACATACCTCCCAAAGAAGAGCCTCCAATGGTTCTATTTCCGATAGCCCCAGCACCAGTAGCGATTACCAAGGGCACCAATCCAGCTATAAAGGCAAACGATGTCATCAAAATAGGTCGGAACCTCATTTTGGCTCCTTCAATAGCCGCTTCCAAAACGGTAGCACCCTGCCTGTGCCTTTGCACCGCAAACTCCACAATAAGCACGGCGTTTTTACTGAGTAATCCAACTAGCATGATCATCCCGATTTGAGCATATACATCATTGGAAAGCCCCATGGCCTTCAACATTAAAAACGATCCAAATACTCCAATTGGCAATGACAACAACACTGCCAACGGCAATAGGAAACTCTCATATTGAGCTGCCAATACAAAGTACACAAAGATCAACACCACGATAAATACATAAAGGGCGTCGTTACCGCGTTGCGCTTCGTCGTACGAAAGACCTTCCCAAGCAATATCATACCCTCGAGGCAAGGTTTGTTGCGCTACTTCTTGAATGGCCTTAATGGCATCATCACTAGTATAGCCTTTAGAAGGCAACCCTCGAATGGCAGCAGAATTGTACAAATTGTATCGGGTAATCTCGTTAGGTCCCAATTTCTTTTCCAACGTCATGAAAGAAGAATAGGGCACCATTTCGCCTTCTTCGTTTTTCACAAAAAGCTTTTCCAAATCGGTTGGCAAGCTACGGTACTCCGGAGCCGCTTGAGTATACACTTTGAAAAAGCGTCCAAACTTGATAAACCCTTGCTCGTAGGTACTACCAATTAGAATATTGAGATTTTCCATGGCATTCCCAATGGAAACCCCTTTTTGCATAGCGGCCTTATTATTAATCTTCAACTCATATTGAGGATAATTGGCCGCAAAGAAGGTGAACAAACCACTCAACTCCTTACGCTGTCCCAGCGCTTCCAAAAACTCGTTGTTGATTCTTTCAAATTCATGATAATCGGTACCGTTGGTTTTATCCAATAATCTTAAGGAAAAACCTCCCGAGGACCCGAATCCTGGTACCGCAGGTGGTTCGAAGTATTCAATGACCGCTCCAAGATCCTTGCTTTCCTCTTCCAGTTCTTCCATGATCTCGTGTACCGAATGCTTACGGTCCGACCAGGGTTTAAGGTTGATCAAACAGGTTCCTGCGTTGGAACCACGACCTTCGGTCATAATTTCATAACCTGCCAAAGACGATACCGATTCCACGCCTTCAATCTCTTCACACATCGCCTGAAGTTTTCTAGCGACATCATTGGTACGCTCCAAAGTAGCTCCTGGTGGCGTTTGAATGATGGCATAAATCATCCCTTGGTCTTCACTAGGAATAAACCCTGAAGGCACCACTTTATTCACCAATCCAGTCCCAATACAGAAAGCTATCAGCACCCCAAACGTAATCACCCTTCTATGAACAATGAGCTTCAGAAATCCTACATAGCGTCCCGTCAATCTTTCAAAAAGACGGTTAAAACTATCAATGAAACGGTTCATCAAAGATTTCTTTCTAGGCTGCCCATGATTGTTCTTTAAAATCATGGCACACAATACAGGCGTTAATGTCAAGGCCACTACAGCTGAAATTACAATAGCACCTGCCATGGTAATGGAGAACTGTCTGTAGAACACCCCTACTGGCCCAGTCAAAAATGAAATAGGGATGAAAACCGAAACCATTACCAAGGTAATCGCAATAATAGCTCCTCCAATTTCACTTAATACTTTACTGGAAGCCTGATAAGGCGTGAGATGCTCTTCTTCCATCTTGATATGGACGGCCTCCACAACCACAATGGCATCATCCACCACAATACCAATGGCCAATACCAAGGCGAAAAGAGTAATCAAGTTGATGGACAAGCCGAATATTTGCATCACAAAAAAGGCCCCTACCAAGGATACCGGAACGGCAATAATTGGGATTAACGTAGAACGCCAGTCTCCCAAGAATATGAACACCACAATAGCCACCAAGATGAAAGCATCTCGAAGCGTGTGCAATACCTGTTCTATGGAAGCATCCAAGAAATTGGAAACGTCATAACTGATTTTATAATCCACCCCTGGAGGCAAATCTTCCTTAAGTTCCTTTAATTTTTCCTTTACGGCCTTGATTACATCACTACCGTTACTTCCAAAGGTTTGTTTTAACACTATGGAGGCTGAAGGCTCCCCATCGAGATTGGAATAGATATCGAAGAATTCACTTCCCAGTTCCACATCGGCAATGTCACCAAGGGTAATCATTTCCCCTTCGGAATTGGCCCTTACAATGATTTCCTTATACTCTTCAGGTTCGTTGTAACGGTCACGATAGGTCAATACATACTCCAAGGATTGGGATTTTTTCCCCGAACTCCTACCAATACGTCCTGGACGTGCCAGAATACTTTGGTCCTCCATAGCCTCAAGCACTTCTTCCGCCGAAATATTATAGGCACGCATACGGTCTGGTTTCAACCAAACCCTCATGGCAAATTTACGGCTCCCTAAAATTTGGGCACTCGCAATTCCGTTGATCCTTTGAATCTCTGGAACTATTCGGGTGTATGCATAATTGTAAAGAAACTTTTCATCTGTATTGTCCTTCTTGCTATACAGGTTCACATACATCAACATACTAGGCTGAACCGGCGTAATAATCACCCCTTCCCTTTGCACCAATTCTGGCAAAAGCGGCATTACTTGGTCCACTCTGGTCTTGACCCGGACGACGGCATCGTTGGGATCGGTGCCTGGGTCGAAAATAATTCTTACCGTTCCTTCACCCGCACTGGTGGCATCGGAAGCAATATATCGCATTCCTTGCACTCCATTAATGGCGGTTTCCAAAGGAATCAAGGTTGACTTTACCAAAACGTCGGCACTCGACCCTGGATAGGCAATAAATATGTTAACAGTGGTTGGGGCAATTTGGGGAAATTGCGAAATAGGCAGTTGCTTTATCGCCAATAACCCCACAAAAACTATCATTACCGAAATGACAATAGCCAATACCGGTCTATGAATAAACTTTTTAAACATGATCTAAAATTTTTGTGATTATTATTCGGCGTAAACATCCAAATGGGCCAAAACCTCATCTGGTTGCTCTAGCTCATAGGCAATTTTCTGACTGTCCTTAACCAAACGGATGCCTTCCAAAAGAATGATATCCTTTTCATCAAGACCGTCTTCAACCACAAACAAATGAGAGAGCTCTGCTCCTACCTTTATTTCCTTTTGTCTAACAATGTGGTCCTGATCTACCACAAACACGTAACGTTTATCCAAAACCTCAAAAGTGGCTTTTTGTGGAATCAACATGGCATGTTTTAAAGGCGTCGTCATCAAGACCGTTCCTGTTTCACCATGACGCAATATGCCATCAGGATTTTGAAAGGTCGCCCTAAAGGCAATATTTCCTGTTTCGTTATTGAATTCTCCCTCAATAGTTTCAACAACACCTTTTTGGTTGAATGTTTTATTGTTGGCCATTAACAAACGAACCTCTTTATTATCGTCTTTGTTTTGGCTCATTACATAATCCAAATATTCGGCTTCAGGCACATTGAAATATACCCACATCTGACTGTTGTCTGAAAGCGTTGTCAACAACTCTCCTTCATCCAACATACTACCTTCCCGTACATGAAGGTGGTCCATAATCCCATCAAAGGGTGCTTTAATATTGGTAAATCCTAAATGGGTTTCTGCCAAGGCAACCTCGGCTTTAGACTTTTCGTAATTGGCCTTTGCCAGGGCCAATTCGTTTGGAGACACAACATCATTGTCTGCCAACAATTTGGTATTTTGGTATTCAATAGAAGCAGCCTCACTTTCGGCTTTGGCCTTTTGAAGCTCTGCTTGATAGATATTCGGCATGATCTGGAACATCATCTGTCCCTTTTGCACCTTTTGACCTTCATCTACTCTGATGTCTTGTAGGTAGCCCTTTTCCATGGCTCTGATCTCGATATTTCGGATAGAATGCACCTGACAGACATATTCCTTGGTAATGGAAGTGTCCCTATACACAGGATTGGTTACCTGGAAGGTCCGTTCTTCGTGCTTTTCTTCCTTGTGCGAGTTACAACCTACACTACATACCATGGCCAATAGACCAACGTAAATTGGGAATCTCTTCATAATAATTTTTGTTTGTATAAAGCTCCTTGGCTTTATGTTTGAATAGTTTGAAAAAAGTATGAATTGAAATAAGCAATATGTCCGCTAAAAGGTCTAGATCCTTAGGACACATTACAGAAGTTAGGCAATACTAAATTGCCTTAATACGTAAAAATCAAATCCTGAAAACTTGGTACAGGACGGATATTTTTTGGGATGGTAAATGCACATGGCACTTACTAAAAGGTAGGTGTTTCTTCTTTTCCAGAAGAATGAAGCCAGTGGCTATGGCAAAACAAATAGCCGCAAAGTAATAGCCTTGGCTTTGGAGAAGTTTATCAAAATCGTAAAGGTGAGCACTTTCTTCTTCAGGTTCCGCAATGGAAACTTCCAATAGTGGAGTTTCCTTTTCGGAATTGGACCATCCCTTGGTAACGAATGCTCCTTCCTGATGTTGTTGCTCGATAGTTTGAGATTGATTAGCAACAATTTCTCCTTGCCCATTCACCGTAAGATTGGCATAGGCTTGGCCGTACCCAAACACGAGTACCGCACATACAAATAAAAGATATTTGAGAAATGTTCTAATCATTTGGGAGGCAAAACTAAAAGAAGCGAAGAACCCAAACAAATTTTAAACATTAAAAATTTGCAAAAAAGTATTGCTTTTATGAATTCCCTGATTTTAGATGATTGAATTTAGAAATACTGAAAAAAGGACCAACCCTAAAATAATAAATCGCAAACACTTATGAATCGAAGGCCAAACACAAGCAACAAACGCACGAAGAAATCAGGAAGCCTCTCCTTCCAATTCTGCCATTTTCTTACCAACATGGGTAATTACCTCATTGTATTCCTTAGTAGGACTAAAATCAATGAACTTGACATTTTCCTGAACTATGGCCGTGTGACCTGCAGGCAAATAAAATACATCGCCTTCTTGCAATAGATCTTCCTTACCATCATCGTAAAGCACCAAAAGTGCCCCTTCAATAATGTATCCCCAATGCGGGCAATGGCAACTGTTGTTGTCTAAGCCGTCTAAAAGTGGAGTAAAATCGGTTCCGGCTGGCAACTCATTATAACAAGCGGTCATAGCTCCAAAATCGGCCTGAGCACGCATAATCGAATCTGGAGACTGCATGGTAGTGGGGATGTTTTCTTTGTTGATTTTCATGGCCCTATGATTTTAATTATCAGAAAGTTACGAAAAAATATACTCGTTTTAACAGCGGAAATACGACATTTATCCACAGGCAAATTTTCAAGACTCCAAAAACCATCACTTAACATTTCACCCCTAAAGTTAAGCATTCCTTAACCCAAGAAACCCTTCATTTCGCTCAGTAATAAGTTTCTTTGCCACTCTTTAACTGGACAACTATCGATGGGACTGTCATTAGCATGTCTTCTTAAATCATCGATGAACTCGAGATGAAAGGCGTGGTTTCAGCTCCCACGCCTTTTTTATTCCAACTAATTAAGAATTTGATTTAATCACCTGAATAATATCTTCCTTCTGAAGCACTCCAGATTGTCGCCAAACCTGTTGTCCATTTTTAAAAAGCAACATTGTAGGCACACCCCTAACCTGATACTTGGCTGCCAAGGCATTATTCTTATCCACATCTATTTTTACAATCTTAATGGAGTCTCCTAGACTTTCCTTGACCTGTTTTAAAATAGGCGCCAACATTTTACAGGGCCCACACCAATCTGCAAAAAAATCTACCAATACAGGGGTATCGGCATTGACAATATCATTAAAACTACGCTTCATTGTTAAGGTTTTTGATCACATTTTCTAATTTGGAACTCACTTCTTGGGCAACATCCTTCAAGGTGTCGTTACCCACCGCCTGCATAGACACCATGGGGTTGATACATGACACCTCCATTTGGTTAGGCCCCAATTCCTGTACAATAAAGTTACAGGGCAACATGGTTCCTATTTTATTCTCTGCCTGAAGTGCCTTATAGGCAAATGGCGGATTACAAGCGCCCAAAATTTTATATTTCTTGATATCCACATCCAACTTATTTTTCAAAGTTTGCTTCATATCTATTTCCGTTAATATACCAAAACCTTCCTGTTTCAATAAAGCAGTTACTTTATCTATGGTTTCATCAAAAGTTCCCGTTGTGTTTGTTGAAAAATAATAACTCATATTTTTATCGATTGATTTACAGTTATTTAAAATACAAAGTTAAGAAAACCCAACTTTTTTATCGTGACCTAGGTTACAGTAATTGAACAGAAAATTACACTAAGTCAAACCCAATTTTTTATATTTTTAAAAACCAAAAGGCAACATTCTTTTAAGCATGACTCCCCTAGAAAAAGATTATTTATTTGTTTATGGCACTTTATTAAAAGATACAGGACACGAGATGTCCCGCTTTTTACTTGAACATGCTCAATGGATAGGCGATGGTTATTTTTACGGTAAACTGTTTAAGGTAGACAATTATCCAGGAGCTATTTTAAGTGACGATTCCAAAGATAAAGTCTACGGAAGCATTTACCAGCTTAGCAATACCATTCGTGTTTTTGAAGTTTTGGATAGTTACGAAGGCATGGATCCTCATTCCACAGAACCGGATCTCTACAAACGTATGAAAGTTGATTCCCATCTAGAAGATGGCAACACAGTTTCATCATGGGTGTATATTTACAATTTAGACACAGAGCACCTAGAACAGATCCACTCCGGAAACTACTTGTTACCCTAAGAATCACACTTGCAAGCCTTAGCCTCCCTTAACGACAAAGCTAACATTCATTATTATTTCGTTTCTTTGCGGCACTTTTTTAGAAGCTATGCAACATTTTGGCGACACATTGATACATCCTTTAAAGGCGGATTCGGGAGTAGACTTACCGGAAAAATTCACATTTCCATTTTACTACCAACCCCATCCATTATGCATTCAGGCAGCTCAGGATTTGCAAATCTATTTGGAAAACCAAACCGATTTTGAGCATAATTTTGGTTTAGCTCCAGAAATGCAAGGCTTGGTTATTGGAAAAATGTTTGGAGTGATGGTGGTTAAAAACCAACAGGACGAATTGGCTTATCTAGCAGCCTTTTCCGGAAAACTGGCTGAAAGCAATCACCTTAAAGGCTTTGTTCCAACCGTATATGACACCTTAAACAAAGAAGGTTTTTACAAAAAGGGAGAAGCCCAACTTAATGAACTCAACAGAACCATTGAAACCCTTGAAAGCGCCGACGAATTACGAATGGCCAAAGAACAGCTAGCTGATAGTAAAAGAAACGCAGAAAAAGAACTTTCAGACTTTAAGGCCATGATGAAGGCCAAAAAGAAAGAACGCAATAAACAACGGGATGAAGCCAAAGAAATTTTAAGCGACAGTGAATTTCAAGCCCTTTTTGAAAGGTTGAAAACAGAAAGTATCGGGTATCAAATCCAGTTGAAACAACTGAAACAACATTGGGAAACCGCCATAAAAGTTGCCGAACTGAACTTAGCCAAAGTCACAGCGCCCATAATCGAGCTAAAAGAACAGCGCGCATCACAATCGGCTAATCTACAAAAGCGACTTCATGAACAGTACCGCTTTTTAAATGCCGAAGGTCTTTCAAAAGATTTATTGGACATTTTTAAAAACACATCTTCCCCTGTTCCCCCAGCAGGATCGGGAGAATGTGCCGCTCCTAAATTGTTTCAATACGCCTATCAAAACCAATTGCAACCTATTGCCATGGCAGAATTTTGGTGGGGTGCGTCACCTAAATCGGAAGTACGCAAACACAAACAGTTCTATCCTTCTTGCCGTAGTAAGTGCGAACCCATTTTAGGCCACATGATGCAAGGCTTAAACGTGGAAGACAATCCCATTGAACAATCCATAACCTATGACAAGGAATTGGACATTGTGTTTGAAGACGAGCATCTTTTATTAGTGAACAAACCACACGAATTTTTGTCGGTACCAGGGAAAACCCAAAACGAATCGGTGTTGACTAAAATGAAACAATACCTACCAAAAGCAAAAGGTCCGCTGCTAGTACATCGTTTGGACATGTCTACTTCTGGCTTACTATTGGTAGCTAAAAACGAGCGCACCCACAAATTACTGCAAAGACAGTTTATAGAACGTACTGTAAAAAAACGCTATGTAGCCCTTTTGGACGGTGAATTAGCAACCACCGAGGGCACCATCGACCTCCCCTTACGCGTTGATTTGGACAACAGGCCTCAACAGTTAGTTTGCTACGACCACGGAAAGCCTGCCAAAACACAGTATGAAGTAGTGTCTGTAGAAAACGGAAAAACCCGCATTCATTTCTACCCAATTACGGGACGCACCCACCAACTACGTGTCCATGCAGCGCATAGCAAAGGCCTGCAAATTCCAATCGTAGGCGATGATTTGTACGGCACCAAAACCGATAGATTACACCTTCATGCCGAACGTTTAACGTTTACGCACCCTGTTTCCAAAGAGGTCATGACCATCATTTGCGAAGCACCTTTTTAAAGTACAGACATTACTTACTTTTTGAAAAAATTGTATTTTAGACAAAAAAGTTTCAGATGCCAGTAGACAATCCTTTATTTCTAATTCCAGCCAGCTCAGGAACCATTTTTATGTTACTTGGCTTAGTCATGCTTAAGTTTCCACCCAAAACCATCAACCCTATTTACGGTTACAAAACTGGCAGTTCCATGAAAAATCAGGAACGCTGGGATTTTGCCCAAGTTTATGCCGCAAAAATATTAATGATAGTTGGAGCCCTTCTTATAGTATTTAGTTTACTGGGATTTGCGTTCGAACCGGCACGTGAAACTGCTAATGCCTTAGGCAGCGCTGCGCTAATTGTCTCAATAATTGCTATTCTACTAAAAGTAGAACATGCTATCAAGCGAAAGTTTGGAAAAAGTTAAAAAAGGAATTCCCAAACTGCTCAATAAAAATAACACAAAACAAAAAAAACCACCTTTAATAGGTGGTTCTTAAAAAATATCAACAACTCTTATTTTGTTTCTATTAAAGGCATGGCTGTTTGTAGTTCATTATCTATAGACGTTTGAACGTAAAGTTCAAATTGGACAAACTTAGCCGCCGTTTTTGCTCCAAATTCCTTCTCATACTTTTTATAATATTTCCACAGGATTTTATCGCTCTGGTCTCTAATGGAAAATGTTTCCTTAACAATGTCTGCTGCCTGCTCATCGGTAAAGGTTCCGTATTGGTAAGCATATTTTTTCAACAGGGCAATTCGCCTATTGGCCAAATCCTTTCGTTCTTCGGTATAATCATTATAGATTTCCCAAAATTTAGCGCTCTGTGATGTTTCCAAATCCAAAAATTCGCCAAGAGCCATTTTCTTTTCAGAATTGAACAAATCCTTAAAGGCTTCCATTTCTGCATTCTGAGCAAAACTCTGGAAACCAAACAAAAGCATTACAATTAAAATAATCTTTTTCATCGCTTGTTATGTTTTTAGTTATCTCGATTAGTCTCACGAAGTTATTGCTTTCTTATTAAAAAAACAAAGAAACCAAACACGTAACATGATGAATACCAATTGATAACAAACAACATAATAGAAACCAATACAGCTTACATTTAAATATTCATCTAATTTATGCCCCCCTTTAGCCTTCAAACTGCATTTTGTCGATGAAATTTAATCTTCATCTATAATAATTGTTGCAACTAGCATATCTCAATAATTTAAATACACCCAGTAAGCTAAAACAATTTAAATGAAATGAAATGGAAACCAACAACCAACCAGCCACCATTATAAACTTTTGGAAAGAAAATTACACCAAAAACATTGCCCTTGATGATACCTTCCGAAATTCGGAGCAACTCATTAAAATTGCCAATATTTTTACTCCCGGAGCCAGCTACTATTACATACTCAACCTTAAAACCTTAACCATAGAATACATTTCCCCCAGCGTTGAGAAAATTTTAGGCATCCCACCTGAAGAAGTCACCATGGAAAAAATGCTTGAAAAAGTTCAAGAATGCGAATTCCAAAAAATCCTAAAAAAAGAGCAGACCATACAGGACTTCTTCTTCCGGTTTTTACCAAAAAGTGACATTCTTTCTTATAAAATCATTTTTACTTACAATCGGGTTGATCAATCAGAGCAAATAAAAACCATGATGGTCCAAACTTCAATCATAGCTCTAAGCGAAGAAATACTCCCCAAACATATTATTAGTATCCATACCGACATTAGTCACCTAAAAGTAAAATCGACAAATGAGGTATCCTTTATCCATTTGGATGGGGAAAAGTCCTATTATAATATTTGCAGCCAATCGGGGTGCTTTTGCCCAAACAACTCTATTGACAAGAAAAAGGACTGGATAGAATGCATCACCAAACGCGAAAAGGAAATCATACAGCATTTGGCAAAAGGGGAAAGCACCAAAACCATTGCCAATTTGTTACACATCTCTGCCGAAACTGTAAAAACCCACAGAAGGAATATTGCTCTAAAGTCTGGCGCCAGTAATACTGTAGAATTGATTAGCCAGTGCATTAATGCCGGGATGATAGTTTGAATTATTTTAAATGTAACCTACAGGAACTATTCGAAAAAATTGATTTAGGCATACTCACACCAAAGCTCTCAATCAAATGTTGTGCAAAGTACAATCACCAACCAATTAGCTCAATATTGTAATATGAAAACAATCCTAATCATTCTTTTTATCACAAATATAAGTTTGTCATTTGGTCAAATTTCGGATAAAAAATATCTGCCAGGTATTTTCAAAACACATATGAATTTTCTAATGAACGATATTAGAGCAGAAGACTCGATTAAAGTAAAAAAGAACTATAATCCCACAAATAATACATTTAAACTCTGGGATAGTCAAGGGAAAAGAATCAAAGAACCTTTCGCAGTCTCTGACGGAAGACATATTTACTTTAGAGCGAATTCAATAAAAAAATATTTTACCAATAAAGAAAATGAGAAATTAGCTGTAAGTAAAAATGGCTATTTCAGAGCCATCTGTAGTAATGAAAACTACATCTATATTGAAAGCTTTTTCCACAGTATGGGATTGACTGACTGGAGAGTTGGCACTCTTTATCGGGCGGGCATTATATATGATATTTCAAAAGGGACATTCACTGCGTTTTATACAATTGAAGATTTGAATTCATTTTTAAAGCAAGCCTGTGATGCAGAAATGAGTGATGAATATTTAAGCATGAAAACTGTTTGGTTCGCCATGAACTATATATTTGATTATAAATTTAATCCATTCAACCAATAATAGAACGCAGGTTGATTATAGCTTCTTAACTTTTACCATAATTAAGATTAATTTATCAAAAAGAAAAATTCACCAAAAGCACTTCTCACAACAATATATAATCGCTCTAAACCAAAATTAAAGTAAATTTATCCTATAACTATCAGTTATAAAACGGCTCTCCGCCTTTGCAAAAAAAAACGACCCAATAGCATTGATATTTTAATTATGCCAAAGCTACATATTGAAATAAAAGAAATTAGACATGCTAGGAAGGCTCGTAGAATTGAGCAAATTTTAAGGAAGAAAATTGACGTCAATTTTGTGTCTGTTTCAGCTTCGGGAATTGTCCAATTAGAATGGGACAACAAAAATAGTCAGACCAATCAATCCTCCATCATCCAATCCATAGAGAAATTAGGGTTTAAAATCGGGCAGATTCATAGTGACTTCATAAAAAATGAATCGACTGAGCATCACGAAATTTCATCAAAACTGCTATTTTTTGGTGAAAACACCGAATTATATTTTGCTATAATCAGCGGTGTACTCTGGCTATTTGGGTTGGTCATTTCCCTGTTTTTTAACACTGCCCAAAGTATACCCACCTCCCTTTTTGTTATCAGTTGTTTTTGGGGTGGATTTTTCACCTTCATCACCGCAGGAAGAGATTTGTTGAAAGGACATTTTGAAATAGATTTTCTCATGCTATTTGCTGCAATAGGCGCAGCGGCCTTAGGCAAATGGGGCGAAGGAGCGCTACTCCTATTTTTGTTCAGTTTGGGTCATGCCTTGGAACACTATGCCATGAAGAAAGCTAGAAAATCTATCCAAGCCCTCTCCGATTTAACACCTCCCGTAGCTTTGGTCAAAAGAGATAATAATGTGGCAGAAGTAAGGATCGAGCAATTAATGATAGGAGATTTTATCGTGGTCAAGCCCAACACCAAAATTGCAGCGGACGGTGTAATAATAAAAGGAACAAGTGCCGTCAACCAAGCGCCAATTACAGGGGAAAGCCTTCCTATTGACAAACGTCCCAGCCTACAATGGAAAAATGAAAATGACATAAATAAGTTAGCCCCTGAAAATCGCGTGTTTGCTGGTACAATCAATGGCAGTGGCGTCTTGGAAGTGAAAGTTTTAAAGCAAGCAAAAGACAGTACCCTATCCAGATTGATCACTTTAGTAAAAGAGGCCGAAACTCAAAAATCCCCAACACAGCATTTAACAGACAAGTTTGAAAAGTATTATGTACCCATAGTTTTAATAGTGGTGGTTTTACTATTGCTTGCATTTTTAATCATTGACGAAACCTTCCAGCAAAGCTTTTACAGGGCCATGTCAGTATTAATTGCCGCTTCGCCATGCGCGCTAGCCATCTCCACACCAAGTGCAGTTTTGGCAGGAATAGCAAGAGCCGCCCGACAAGGCGTTTTGATAAAAGGCGGGAGACCATTAGAAGACTTAGGCGCACTGAGTGCCATTGCTTTTGATAAAACAGGAACATTAACGGAAGGCAAACCTAAACTGACCAATGCCATTCCTTACGGAAAAACGACCAAGGAATACCTATTGAAGGCAGCCATTGCCGTAGAGGCATTGAGCGACCATCCATTGGCAGCAGCTATTGTGGAAGATGGAAAGAAAGAATTGGGAGCAACAGACATTTCCGAAGCTGAAAATCTACAAGCCTTGGTAGCAAGAGGCATTAAAGCCTTTTGGCTAGGTTCCGTTATTCATATAGGAAATAGGCGGCTCTTAACAGAAATTACAGGTAAAAAAATTCCATCTGAAATTGACCGAAACATGTCAAAGCTCGAGTCCGAGGGGCATACCGCCATGATTGTTCATCAAGACAAAAACTATTTAGGGATCATATCAGTGATGGACGTGGCCCGCCCAGAAGCCATAGAGACCCTTTCAGCCTTAAAGGAACTTGGCATTAAAAGAATGATAATGTTAACAGGAGACAATCAAAAGGTCGCGGATGCCATTGCCAAAAACATAGGTATTACGGATCCTTTAGGCAGCCTGCTCCCCGAAGATAAAGTAAAGGCCATTGAAAAATTAAAAGAGGAAGAAAAAGGCGGTGTCGCTATGGTGGGAGACGGAGTTAACGACGCCCCTGCCATGGCAAAAAGCACGGTAGGAATCGCAATGGGAGCAGCTGGTTCAGACGTGGCTTTGGAAACTGCAGACATCGCTTTAATGGCAGATAAATTGAACAACCTCCCTTTTGCCATTGGACTTAGTCGAAAAGCGAAGAAAATTATAAAGCAAAACCTGATTATAAGCCTAGGAATGGTTGCGATTCTTGTACCATTAACAATACTGGGCATGGTGGACCTTGGTCCTGCCGTTATAGGTCATGAAGGTTCAACATTAGTGGTCGTTCTAAATGCCTTACGGTTGTTGAAGTATGAAATTTAAATCGGTTTAAACAAAAAAAGGAAGACAGCGTATAACAAAGACTAAAAACACAAAACCCGATCAATCTAAGATTAACCGGGTCTTTGTACCTTGGGTGGGAATCGAACCCACACTTCCGAAGAAACTGGATTTTGAATCCAGCGCGTCTACCAATTCCGCCACCAAGGCTTGAAATCGGATTGCAAAATTATAAATTATTTTCATTCTCACAAGAAAAATTTGCAACTTTTATTCTTTTAGACTTAAAATAAATTCCTAAATTTGCACCTCATTTAACAAACCGAATTTTAATTCGTTACAAAACAAACATTTACCAATGCCTAATGTAGCTACAGAAGCCAAAATTTTTACCTGCACACAAAGCAGGGAGCTCGCTGAAAAAATTGCAGAGAACTTTGGTGTTAAATTGGGGAACGTGATTACCTCAACTTATAGCGACGGAGAGTTCCAGCCTTCATATGAAGAGTCTATTAGAGGAACTCGCATTTTCATTATTGGATCCACTCACCCGGGACCTCAAAACCTAATGGAAATGTTATTGATGATTGATGCTGCCAAGCGTGCTTCTGCAAGACAC
This sequence comes from Mangrovimonas sp. sgz306409, assembly GCF_059735265.1. Taxonomy (NCBI): domain Bacteria; kingdom Pseudomonadati; phylum Bacteroidota; class Flavobacteriia; order Flavobacteriales; family Flavobacteriaceae; genus Mangrovimonas; species Mangrovimonas sp. sgz306409. The sequence goes on along the minus strand of NZ_JCAPEU010000002.1, from coordinate 83,405 downwards.
ATTACAGCGGTATTGCCTTATTTTGGATGGGCTAGACAGGACCGTAAGGACAAACCTAGAGTGCCGATTGCTGCAAAATTGGTGGCAAAAATGTTGGAAGCTGCAGGGGCAACCCGTATCATCACTATGGATTTGCACGCAGATCAAATACAAGGGTTCTTCGAAAAACCGGTAGACCACTTATTTGCATCCACAATCTTTTTACCTTATTTGGAAAGCTTAAACTTAGATAACTTAACTATTGCATCTCCTGACATGGGAGGATCTAAAAGAGCTTACGCCTATTCCAAAGCTTTGAGTAGTGATGTGGTAATTTGTTACAAGCAGCGTGCCAAAGCCAACCTGATTTCACACATGGAACTCATTGGTGACGTAACTGGTAAAAATGTGGTTTTGGTAGATGATATGGTGGATACTGCAGGAACTTTGACCAAAGCAGCCGATTTGATGATAGAGAGAGGCGCATTGAGCGTTCGTGCTATCTGTACACACCCTATCCTATCTGGTAGCGCTTACGAGCGTTTGGAAAATTCCAAATTGGAAGAGTTGATCGTTACAGACTCCATTCCTTTAAAACAAGAAAACAAAAAGATTCGCGTATTGACTTGCGCCGAACTATTTGCCGATGTAATGCACAACGTGCACTACAACAAATCAATTAGTAATAAATTTTTAATTTAATATAAACAACAAATGAAATCAATTACAATCAATGGATCTCAAAGAGAAAGCGTGGGCAAAAAGGCAACGAAAGCCCTACGTAATGCTGGACAGGTTCCTTGCGTATTATACGGAGGAGACAAGCCAGTTCATTTCTCAGCACCTGAATTAGCATTCTCTAAACTGGTTTATACGCCTGATGCGCATACCGTTGTGATTGCTTTGGAAAATGGCGACACTTTCAACGCCGTAATGCAGGACATCCAATTTCACCCTGTAACCGATAAAATCCTTCACATCGATTTCTATCAGTTATTCGAGGACAAAGAAATCACTATGGATATTCCTGTACACATTATCGGTACTTCTAGAGGGGTATTGAATGGTGGTGTATTACGTAAAAACAAGCGTAAACTTAGAGTTAAGGCTCTTCCTGCTAACTTGCCAGATTTCGTAGAGGCAGACATTACTCCTTTGAGAATTGGAAGCAAGCTTTACATTACAGCTTTAGAAAACGAAGCTTACAAATTCTTACACCCAGACAACACTGTAGTATGTCAAGTAAGACGTTCTAGAGCAGCAATGAATGTATCTGACGATGATGAAGATCTAGACGAAGACGATGCAGCAGAAGCACAAGAATAGATTTTAAATCTTATATTCAAAAAGCATCTCCATTTGTGGGATGCTTTTTTATTTTTACACAAACAAACAGGTATGTGTAAGAAGTTTTTTAATTTCTTTAAAAGAACCCCATCGGTTAAAGACAAAGACATTCACCCCATGAAAAAATTTCTTATTGTAGGCTTAGGAAACATAGGAGACAAATATGCCGAAACAAGGCACAATATCGGGTTTAAGGTATTGGATTTTTTGGCTAAAAAGGAAGCCCTAACATTCGAAACCCAAAAATTGGGAGATATCGCTATTTACAAATTCAAAGGAAGACAATTTATTTTGCTAAAGCCGAATACCTATATGAACCTAAGCGGAAAAGCAGTTCAGTATTGGCTTGCCAAGGAAAACATTCCATTGGAAAACCTATTGGTAATCACCGATGATTTGAATCTTCCTTTTGGCTCTATTCGCCTAAAAACCAAAGGAAGCGATGGCGGCCACAATGGACTAAAGGACATTCAAGACAAATTGCAAACTACCAATTACAACCGCTTTAGGTTTGGTATTAGCGATGCTTTCGCAAAAGGAAGACAAGTAGACTATGTTTTGGGAGAATGGACTCCAGAAGAAACCGAAAAGCTTCCGGAACGCTTAGAAAAATCCACAGAATTGATCACCTCTTTTGGATTGGCAGGCGTCAACAACACCATGAACACATTCAACGGGAAATAAAAAAGGAGCGACATTTGTCGCTCCTTTTTCACATAAATAACTTCTCTTAAATTATTCTACGATAATCTTTTTGGTAGCGCTGCGTTCGCCATCATTTACCGTTACCAAATACATTCCAGATTGCACATTATTTAATCCAATAGTCTGGCTAAAATCTGATGAATTGGCAAATGATTTTTTGTAGATCAAACGTCCTCTTACATCATAAACATCCACCTTGATATCATTACCCGATAGAGAATTCAACTTAATAGTAAACTCTCCTTTATTAGGGTTGGGGAAAATACTAAATTCATTAGATGAAAATTCGCCAACTCCCAAAGAACTATCTGTCAAGGTACATAATTCAATATACCAAGAGTTTAAAATTCCTTGGTCTGATGAATAATAATCAGTTATGGCCAATTGCCATTCTCCTTCCGCATTCAAACCTAAAAAAGTACTTAAAGGTGTTTCTGGCATAAATATCCCGCTTACAGGATTACTACAAGAAATAACACTTCCCTCATCATCAAAAACGACATCTAGGTCATCTTCTCCATTATTGCAATTTCTATCATAAAGCGTTACTACAGTCTCCCCATCTGGATGTCTCAATTCCAAAAACAAGTCCCCAGACCAATTATGCGAAATATCTGTGTACACTTTAATTGTTTGAATGACCTGCGAATCTTCAATATTAATAGAACTTAACAAAATATCACCGGGGCTGTTTGCTCCAACACCATCCGGAATTCCTAAATTCAGATCTCCAGACTCATACTGTGCACAGGTATACCCCAAAGCAAACACTTGAGAATTTACAGCATAAAAAATATTATCTACCGCTTGCACCATTACCCGACAAAAAAACGAAGGCAGAACATCAGGAATAACGATATCCTCTTGCCCATCATTAAGAGTATTTTCTGCCAAAACGATATCAAAACTTTCCCCACCGTTAGTTGACAACAAAATATTGACATGGGAAGTGTTAATATTGTTTGCTGTAGTCCCCGCAACATCCCAAGTCACAGTTTCCGTTTCACCACTATTCCAAACAATACCTTCTTCATTTTGAGAAGTCACCACAAATGGACCTGCAGCAGCATTAACAGTTACGGTCATAAGATCTGCATCTGTTTGCCCAACACCATTCCCAACTCCACTCCCATTGTCACGAACCAAGAAAGCAAAATTCAAATCTCTAGACACAGAAGGAGTTACCTCCCATGTTGGTGTTAAATTACCATTTAAAACATCCTCTAGTTTTGGAAGGTAGCGCTGAGGAGAATCTGAAGGAAGCAATGATCTATAAACAGGTCCGGTAAGCCAATTGCTTTGAGGGAAACCAGATTTACCAGATGCAGCCGGATCATTCTGCGACCAATTATAAGTTAAAGTTTCTATTCCATCAGCATCTGTAGCCGAACCTGTCAGAACAAAAGCAGTATTAGCTGGAATGGTATAATCCTCACCAGCATCGGCTATTGGCGCTTGATTTACCAAGACAGTTTCCTCCGCACAATTACTACCCACACCTGTTTTTACATTATCGGTAATCTGTAAAACACTTATATAATTAAAATGGGCATCACTATTACTTTGTACATTAGGGGAACAAATTCCAGCATATCCCATAATAGAACTTCCACTACCAGGCTCTACTTCACTTTCTCCATTACCACTAACACAATTGACACTAGATTGAGTATGATAGCCTCCAAATTGATGCCCCATTTCATGAGCTACATAATCTATATAAAAAGCATCACCGACAGGATTAGAACTACCAGTGTACCCCCTTCCTTTGTGCCAGCTATATTGGGAGGTAGAAGCACAAACACAACCTATACACCCCGCATTTCCACCTCCAGAAGTATTAAAATTATGGCCTATATCATAATTTCCCACACCTATAACATCATCTAGAGTTTGAGCTGTCTTAATGTTATATTCTCCTTGCCACGGATCAAACGCTCCATTCAAGTAAATAACCTCATCGTTATTTGCCACAAACTCCATTGTAATTGCTAAATCACGCTCATAAATTTCATTTACACGATTCATAGTAATCACCATTTGCGCCTGAACATTAGCTTTTTGCTCTGCTATTGTTCCTGTTCCTGCAAAAAGAGCGCCATACTCTCCAGTACACGACAATGCCAACTTGAAGGTTCTCAGTGTTTCATCATCGGCAGCTTTTTGTGTTGAGATATCACCTTCCAAAGAATCCAAATTTGCACCCTCCTCCTGAAGACACGAGAAATCTTGTGTATTGGTACCCAATGCAACCTTCTCATAAACCATATAGACACTATAATCGACCGTGTAAGGATCAATATACAAAGTGCTCTGATTTCCTGAAAGAATCATTGCATGCAATCCAAATTGTGTAATACTGAAACGCATTGAGGCTGTCGGATCTTCAATCCCAAAAGCCTTATAGGTTTTAATCATCGGGTATTTTTCAGCCAAAACCGGATCCATAATTGGAGACTCCAAAACTCGGAACGATTGTAACTCACCATTAGCAGTTGGAAATTCGATAACGGTATTGGATTTTCCAGAAATAAGACCTCGTAAGGGAGCATTTTCAAGCACTCCCCTCAATTTTTCAACATCTAAAGTAAACACCTTAAATGTATTGGGCTGAGAAGCCCTTTGTATTTTTTTAGACGTTTCCAAACTCCTTAAATCTGCCCTAGCCCAATATGTATTTCTAGACTGAGAAAAAATTATTGAGCTACTTAGTGCAAATAACAAAAGCCAAAAAACTTTAGTGCAATTTATGTTCATTTTCAATCAATTATTAGGAATCCGTACGAATATATTATTAAATATTATAAGCAAGAAATTTTGTACCCTTAGGATACTGAACTTTAACACTCTCATTTTCATAATTCCAGCAAACAACTCTTTTTATTTTTTTTGCTACCCCAATTCATTAACGTCACAAAATTTCACAATTAACGAAGACTTCACAAAAGGCCACCAAGCAATCACAAGACATTCCTACTGAGATTTAACATTTTTATCGTCAATATTTTATATTTTCGCCCTCCTAACACAAAATTACACAATTACAAAAATGAAAAAAACTACTTTTAACTTACTTCTTTTGGCCTGCATAGGACTTTCCCTTTCCCTTAAGGCACAAACGAATAGCCCTACACAACTCCGTATGTGTCTTACAGATGAACATAACCAAGAATTATTGAACAAGCACCCAAATATGATGGGTAGCGAAGCTTATGAAAATCGTCTGGCTCCAAAAATTCAAACGCTAAAAACTAAAATTAAAAATTCAAATGGGCAACGCAGTCTTCAATACACTATACCTGTTGTAGTACACGTTATCCATAATGGAGAACCAATCGGGACCGGTGCCAATATTTCTGACGAACAAGTACTTTCACAAATCCAAGTTTTAAATGAGGATTACCGAAGAATGGTAGGCACCAATGGATTTAACACCCACCCAGATGGAGCAGATGTAGAAATAGAGTTCTGCCTCGCCTCAAGAACTCCTGATGGTTGTATTACCACAGGAATAGATCGCATAGACATGTCAAACATTAGTACCGAATGGGCATTTCCAGACGTCATTGATGCAACTCTAAAACCAGCCACAGTATGGGATCCTTCTCAATACATGAACATGTGGTCTGTAAACTTTGGAAGCAATGGCCTATTGGGGTATGCACAATTTCCTGGTGGGCCTGCAAATACAGATGGCGTTGTATCAGACTATCGTTTCTTCGGGAGTAATGATGCCGAGGGTGTAACTATTCCTGGTGTATACAATTTAGGTAGAACCATGACCCATGAAGTTGGACACTATTTAGGTCTCTATCACACCTTCCAAAGTAGTGGCACAGGTAATGGTTGCACTGGAAATGGGGATTACTGTGATGATACACCCGCCGTTGCTTCCGAAAATTACGGATGTCCTTCCAATGTAGATTCTTGCTCCTTCCCTAGTGGCATGCCTGACATGATAGAAAATTATATGGATTACACCAATGATGCCTGCATGAATGTCTTTACCAATGATCAAAAAGCAAGGATTTTGGCTACATTGGAAAATGAGGCAAACAGACCTAATTCAACCTCTTCAGATGCCTGTACAGCCTTAGCAGCTGTAAATGACGACGCATCAATCGAGATAAGAGCCATGGAAACTGATGCTTGTACAGGAACCGTTTCTGCTAACGTTAGAATCACAAACTATGGAGAAAGCACATTGACGTCTACTGAAATCAACTGCGATATCGATGGATCAGACTCTGTAGTTTATTCATGGACCGGATCATTGGCGTACGGTGAATTTGAAGATATAACCCTCCCAACATTAATAAATTCCACGGGAGGAGATCACATTTATAATGCCGAGGTAGCAACTGCCAACAACAACTTAGATCAACGCGACTGTAACAATTTAATATCATACCAGTTCACAAGCGCAGAATCCTATGCCTCAACTACGCAAGTTCATTTAACCTTAGTAACTGACGACTATGCTACTGATACAGATTGGGAATTCAGAGACAGCGAAGGAACAATTCTATATTCTGAAAGCTATTCAAATTTTGATTCGAACACGACGTTCAATTACTCCTTTGACGTTAATGCAGATGAATGCTATACATTTTTAATAACAGACTCTTGGGGAGATGGATTAACAATAGGAGCCGGATCTTACACCTTAACCACAGATGATGATACAGTAATCTATACTGGCAGTGATTTCGGCAATTCCGAAGAAACAAAAATTTCGACATTTACACTCAGTACAGAAGACTATTTTAGCACAACTGCTATTTCTTTATACCCAAATCCTGTTAGCTCGCAACTGAATATATCTTTGGGAAGCTCTAATAACCTTCCCGATTCGTATGAAATATTTAATATTCTTGGACAGTCTATGCTACAAAAATCAATAGCAAATAGTTCTGACTTGTCCATTAATACTTCTGCGTTTAGCAATGGAATGTATTTTATAAAACTTACTAAAGAATCAAGTAGTACAACATTGCGATTTATCAGGAAATAACCGCTTATATTAATCTTCTTTGGTAATTATATTTGATTAAAAGGCTAAAAGAAGTATATATCACTAAAAAGGGAGGATAGATTTTTTCAATCCTCCTTTTTTATTTTCATGGCTTTAATACCTATTTTTACACAAAAAAGCAGGCTTGAAACTTCACAATTCTTCAACAACATATATAGACAAACCCTCCGTAATTACCATAGGCACTTTTGACGGCGTACATATTGGCCATCAAAAAATTATTGAGCGCCTCATTGCAACGGCCAAAGGCAAAGGACTGGAATCTGTAATCCTCACTTTTTTCCCTCACCCCAGAATGGTACTTCAAAAAGATGCCAACATCAAGCTTTTGAACACCATTACTGAACGCCAAGAAATCTTAGAGCAAACTGGATTGGACCATTTAATCGTAAAAAGGTTTACAAAGGATTTCGCCAATTTATCAGCCCATGATTATGTAAAAAAAATACTTGTTGATGAATTGCATGCCAAACACATTATAATTGGTTACGACCATCGGTTTGGAAAAAACAGGAGTGCCAACATTGAAGACCTTAAGGTATTTGGAGAACAGTTTGGGTTTGAAGTCGAGGAAATTTCGGCAGAAGACATTGAAAATGTTGCGGTAAGTTCCACAAAAATAAGAACAGCCCTCAACAATGGAGATATCGCCACGGCTAATGCTTATTTGGGCTATCCTTACTTTTTGACGGGAGCCATCACACAAGGCAAAGGGCTAGGCAAGCAAATTGGCTTTCCAACAGCTAACATTCATATTGAAGAAGACTATAAACTCATTCCCAAAAATGGGGTTTATGTTGTTAGGTCACAATGGAACGACCAAACAGTTTACGGCATGATGAACATCGGTACCAATCCCACTGTTGATGGCAAAACACAATCCATAGAAGTTCATCTATTTGGAACCAATGAAGATCTTTACGGAAAAACCATTCGGGTTGAATTATTGCACCGCCTTCGAGATGAACAAAAATTTGCATCCGTAGCCTTATTGCAAGAACAGTTGAAATTGGATCAAGAAAATTCCTTGAAATTCATTGCCAATATCGATGAATAAAATCCTCTTCAAACATATAGACAACAGTGCCCTTGTTGTATTTAGGGCCATTTTTGGGTTGTTATTAATTTTTGAAAGCATAGGAGCCATCTTTACAGGCTGGATCAAGCGCACCTTGATAGAACCCAAATTCACTTTTTCGTTTATAGGTTTTGAATGGTTGCAGCCCTTACCAGGAAACGGCATGTATGTTTATTATGCCATTATGGGACTTTTGGGATTGTTTATCATGTTGGGATATAAGTACAGATGGAGCATGCTTGCCTTCACCATCATGTGGTCGGGAACGTATTTCATGCAGAAGTCATCTTACAATAATCATTATTATTTATTGATGCTTCTAAGCGCCATTATGGTAATTCAACCCGCCAACAGATATTTTTCTTTGGACGCTAAATTACATCCCGAAATCAAAAGCAATTCCATGCCGCAATGGTGTAAATACATTTTTGTACTGCAACTGTTTATCGTTTACACCTATGCATCTATTGCTAAAATGTACCCCGATTGGTTAAACGCATCTGCCATAGGATTGATTTTAAAATCTAAACAACACTATTTTTTAGTTGGTGAACTTTTACAAGAAAAATGGGTACACTACTGCTTGAGTTACGGAGGCATTTTGTTTGATGGATTGGTAATTCCATTAATGCTGTGGAAACGGACTAGAAAATATGCTTTTATTGCTTCCATTTTCTTCCACCTGTTCAATTCATTTGTCTTTCAAGTTGGGATTTTCCCTTATTTATCCTTAGCCTTCAACCTATTTTTCTTTGAACCAAAAACCATTCAAAAGCTATTCTTAAAAAAGAAACAATTTTATAGCGAAGGAGAGATTTTCATTCCGAAGTATCATAAAATTATGATCGGGGTCTTTTCTGTATACTTTCTATTCCAAATTGCGCTTCCGTTACGCCATCATTTTATTCAGGATGATGTACTTTGGACAGAAGAAGGCCATCGTCTCTCTTGGCGTATGATGCTGAGAGCCAAAAATGGCATGGCCACCTACAAAGTAATTGACAAGGCAACAGGCAAAGAATTACCTATACGACTGAGCGATTATCTTACCAGAAAGCAAATAAGGGGAGCCATGGTAAAACCCGACGTCATCTGGCAGTTTTCCCAACATTTAAAAAAGGATTTTGCAGAGAAGGGATTTGACGTAGAAGTCTATGTTACCTGCCATATAAGCGTCAATGGTAAACCGAGACAAGAGCTTATAGATTCCAACGTAGATTTGGCCAGTGTGCCTTGGGAACCTTACAAACACAGTTCTTGGATTTTGCCTTCAAAACAAGATTGATTTTATAGCTAATTCCTTAAATTTGTTCCTTAAATTTTAAAGCACATGCTACAAGTACCTTTTATTAGAGAGCACAAAGCCGATATCATTACTCGTTTGTCAAAACGAAATATCGATGCCACCGAAATGATAGAAACCGTCCTTAAATTAGACGAGGACAGGAGAGGTTTCCAAACACAATTGGACAACATTTTAGCTGAGTCCAATAGTATTTCCAAGGAAATTGGAATGTTGTTCAAATCGGGGAAAGTAGCCGAAGCCAATGCCTTAAAGGAAAAAACAGGCCAACTGAAAGAAGATTCAAAGACCCTTTCAGATCAGCTTAATGAAACTACAGAAGCTTTAAATCAGCTTTTGTATAAAATACCGAATGTTCCTAACGCAATTGTTCCTGCAGGGAATACCGATGAGGACAACGAAGAAGTATACCGTGAAGGAGATGTTCCTGAACTACCGGAAGGCGCATTGCCTCACTGGGAATTGGCTAAAAAATATGACATTATAGATTTTGAACTAGGCAATAAAATTACGGGTGCTGGATTTCCTGTATACAAAGGAAAAGGTGCAAGGTTACAACGTGCCTTGATTGCCTATTTCCTGGATAAAAACACCCAAGCAGGTTACACCGAATACCAATTGCCTCATTTGGTAAATGAAGCTTCAGGATTTGGTACCGGCCAATTGCCAGACAAAGAAGGGCAAATGTATCATGTTACCGAAGACAATTTGTACTTAATCCCTACTGCCGAGGTACCTGCAACAAACATCTTTAGAGATGAAATGTTGAATGAAAGTGATTTACCAATCGCCTTAACAGGATATACGCCTTGTTTCAGAAGAGAAGCAGGAAGTTATGGCGCACACGTTAGAGGTCTTAACCGTTTGCATCAATTTGACAAAGTTGAAATTCTGCGTGTGGAACATCCAGAAAGATCTTACAAGGCTTTGGATGAAATGGTAGAACACGTTAAAGGTATTCTTCAAGAACTAAAATTGCCCTACCGTATTTTAAGACTATGTGGTGGTGATTTAGGATTCACCTCAGCCCTTACTTATGATTTTGAGGTGTTCTCAACGGCGCAAGATCGTTGGTTGGAAATTTCATCCGTTTCAAACTTTGAAACTTTCCAAGCCAATCGCCTTAAATTAAGATTTAAAAACGCGGAAGGCAAAAAGCAGTTATGCCATACACTTAACGGTAGTTCCTTGGCCCTACCAAGAGTACTCGCAGGGATACTGGAAAACTACCAAACCGAAGATGGTATCAACATCCCAGAAGCGCTTATTCCTTATACAGGTTTCGACAAAATATAATTTAGCAGGAAAATACTTAAAAAAATCGACGAAAGGCAAAAAAAACATGTCATTCGTCGATTTTTTGTAGTTTTATTTTGATTTTTTGTAAATAAGTATGAAGTTAGTACAGCGATTAAATTAACCTACTTATGAAAAATCTTAAGCGCATCATTATACTTGTGTCACTTATTGTGTTAGTGAGTAAAATTTTCTTTTAAAAAGAATTACAACAAGCCCACATATAGCATTAAAAATTGCCACAGCAGAATAATTGAATCATTTTAAAAAATAATGATTAATAGCACATTTATTTTGGCTGGTAATGCCCGAACCTAGGTTCGGGCATTTTTTTTATCAAAACATTCACAGCAAGTAGCAGCCGCATTCCTTATATTTACATAAATTAGCCTTATGAAAAAGATAGTTTTACTTGTTATTGCGCTATGGAATACTTTGGTTTTTTCCCAAAGCGAACAACTTGCAGACAACTATTTTAAACAAGGTGATTTTGAAAAAGCCCTGATCATCTACCAGCAATTGGACGAAGAAAAACCAGGCTCTACCAAATACCTCTACAAAATCGTAGAAACCTATCAGCAGCTGGAACAGTACGACAAAGCTGGCCAAATGCTCTCTGAACGTATCAGTAGAGGTTCTTTCCCTACCCTGCTAATTGAAATGGGCTACAATTACCAACTGCAGGACAGCATGGCCTTGGCGAATAATTATTACGATCAAGCCATTCAAAAAATAGAAGAGCGTCCCATTTATGTTAGCAGTATAGCCCGCCAGTTTGAAGAACATTCCCTTTTGGACAAAGCCATCATTGTATACAAACGCGGTATAGAGCTCAACCCAGACCAGAACTACAACATCCAATTGGCCAGAATTTATGGTGAGCAAGGAGATGTCGAGCAAATGTTTTCCAATTACATCGACTACATAGAAGATAAACCAGAATTCCTCAACAACGCCAAAAGAGCTTTCAGCGATTTTGTTTCGGAAAACAAAGAGAACGAAAACAATGTTTACCTTAAAAAATTACTGCTAAAGAAAATCCAATCGCAACCGGACGTCTATTGGTATGAACTCTTGAGTTGGCTCTATGTTCAGGAAAAGGATTACTCAAAATCCTTCACCCAAGAAAAGGCTCTTTACAAGAGAAATCCTGAAAGTTTGGACCGCATCATGGAACTGGCCATGGTAGCCACCTCCGAAAAGGACTATGAAACAGCCACTGAAATTTTAGAATTTATCCTTCAAAATTCACAGGACATTTCCAGTATTTTGAAAGCTCATCAATTGTTACTAGACATCAAAACAGCCAATGCTTCCCCAAAGGAATACAATAGCATAGATGCCCAATACCAAGCCGTTTTTAAAGAATATGGCACTTTTGAACAAACAGTCCCCCTTCAGATTGCCTATGGTAACTTTTTGGCCTTTTACAAACATGAGCCTGAAGCGGCGAGTAAATTCTTAAAACAATCTTTACAATTGGAGCTTTCCGATTTTCAGGAAGCCACTGTTAAATTGAAATTGGCCGACATTTTGGTCTACCAAGAAAAATTCAATGAAGCTTTGATATTCTACTCACAAATTCAAGCCAATCTTAAAAACAGTACCATTTCACAGGAAGCCCGTTTTAAAGTTGCAAAGACCAGCTATTACAAAGGAGATTTTGAATGGGCCGAATCCCAACTGAAAATTCTAAAGGCCTCCACGTCCCAACTTATCGCCAATGATGCTTTGGACTTGAAGCTACTGATTTCGGACAACAAATATGAAGACTCACTTCATGTGGCTTTAAAACTGTACGCAAAAGCCGATTTAATGGCCTTTCAAAACAAAAACGAAGAAGCCATCAACCTCTTGGATAAAATACTGACAGAACACAAAGGTGAAAGCATAGAAGACCAAGCGTTGTTTAAACAAGCCCAATTGTTTGAAAAGAAAAAGCAATATGAAAAGGCAGCCAATAACTATCAATTAATCATTGCCAATTACCGCGATGACATACTGGCCGATGATGCCTATTATTATTTGGCAGAACTCTATAGCAACCATTTAGCGCAACCCGAAAAAGCTAAAGAACTTTATGAAAAAATCATTTTCAATCACGAAGACAGTATTTACTTTGTCGATGCCAGAAAAAAGTTTAGGATGCTACGTGGTGATGCCATCAATTAACCACGTTTTTTCAGCCGCAACATTCTCACCTACAACACTACTTTTTGTAATTGAACAATTCGCGGATCCTTGATTAGAATTACAAAAAATAGGCTTATCTTATGAAAAAAGAATAAAACCTTTTGAAGATGGCGGGGAACTCCTGTTATTTGCAAAAAATTACCGAAATCATGATTATTTACAACGTCACCACGCATATTGAAGATACCATCAAAGAAGAATGGTTGCAATGGATGAAAACGGAGCACATCCCTCAAGTATTGGCCACAGGTAAGTTTAAGGAAGCAAAACTTACCAGGGTTTTGATAGAAGAAGAAAAAGGCGGGTTGACCTTTTCCGTTCAATATAGAGCCCTTTCTAAAGAAGCCTTGAACGAATATTACGAAGTATTTGCCACGCAATTGAGAAATGAAGGGCTTAAAAAATTTGCAGACAAGATGCTGTCCTTTAGAACCGAATTGGAAATCATCGATGAATACACGGTAGATTTCAACTAATTTACAGCTCACTCAGTTCTTACATAAATTCTTATTAAAACCATTTCGATTATGGCACATCAACATCAGGTAAAAGCAAAAAAACATCTAGGACAACACTTTTTAACCGACGAGTCCATAGCCGAAAGAATTGCAGATTCCCTCTCCTTGGAAGGCTACAAACACGTGTTGGAAATTGGCCCTGGTATGGGAGTTCTCACCAAATACCTTCTCAAAAAGAACATCACTACACATGTTATTGAAATTGACACCGAATCTGTAGAGTATCTTAAAAGTCACTACCTGAATCTAGCAGATCGCGTTATTGAAAAGGACTTTTTAAAATACGACCTTACCGAAGTTTTCGGAGAGCAACCCTTCGCTATTATTGGTAATTACCCCTACAATATTTCATCCCAAATAGTCTTTAAGGCTTTGGATATGCGAGACCAGATTCCTGAGTTTTCGGGAATGTTCCAAAAGGAAGTCGCCCAACGTATTTGTTCCAAAGAAGGCAGTAAAGTCTACGGCATCCTTTCGGTATTATCCCAAGCTTTTTATGATGCCGAATACCTATTCACCGTGCCACCAACAGTCTTCAACCCACCACCAAAAGTAGATTCTGGAGTACTGCTTTTAAAACGCAAAGAAAACTATACACTTCCAGTAGACGAAGCCCTTTTCTTTAACGTAGTAAAAACCGCGTTTCAACAACGTAGAAAAACCATGCGCAACAGTTTAAAAACACTCATTTCTTCAGAAAATTTAAAAGCAAATGTTATATTTGACAAGCGCCCCGAACAAATCAACGTTCAAGAGTTTATCGAACTCACATCCCTAATTGAAAACCAATAACATATACCACGTTGCCTGAAGAAAGAGAGCACATACAATTTGAACTGACAGATGGACTGATCGAGCAGGTTGAGCAACTCATTGAAGAACAAAACAACAAAGAGCTGCGCAAACTCCTCCATGACTTCCATTATGCCGATATTGCCGAGATTCTGGATGAATTAGATCTGGAAGACGCCATCTATATCATCAAATTGCTCGATTCTGAAACCACCTCGGACATCCTGATGGAGTTGGATGAGGACAACCGGGAGAAAGTCCTAAAAAACCTTTCTGCTAAGGAAATTGCAGAAGAAATTGAAGAACTCGACACCGACGATGCTGCCGATATCCTTTCAGAACTTTCCGAAGAACGTCAATTGGAGGTTATTTCCAATATTGAGGATGAAGACCACAAGGCAGAAATCACAGAGCTTTTGGCCTACGATGAAGACACCGCCGGTGGATTGATGGCCAAAGAGCTTGTAAAAGTCTATGCTACTTGGACCGTTGCAGGATGTTTACGTCGTATCCGTGGTCAGGCAGAAAATGTTACCAGAGTGCATTCCATTTACGTGGTTGACAAACAGGAAAAACTCATCGGGCGTCTTTCCCTTAAAGATTTAATTACAGCCAAAAGCGATCAAAAAATAGCCGATATCTACATTAAAAATGTGGATTTTGTACATGTGGATGAAGATGTGGAAGAAGTAGCCAAAGTAATGCAGAAGTATGACTTGGAAGCTATTCCTGTTGTGGACGAAAACCAGATATTGCTCGGTCGCATTACCATTGACGACATTGTAGACGTTATCCGTGAAGAAGCTGATAAAGACTACCAGTTGGCAGCCGGTATCTCGCAAGACGTTGAAGCCGATGATACCATCTTTGAATTGACCAAAGCGCGCTTGCCTTGGTTATTAATTGGAATGTTTGGCGGATTGGGTGCTGCCACCATTATTACAGGGTTCCAAACAGCCATGGAAAAATATACCATCCTGTTATCCTTTGTCCCGCTTATACAGGCCACCGCAGGCAACGTAGGAGTACAATCTTCGGCCATTGTAGTGCAAGGATTGGCAAATGACACGATAAAAGGAAAAATAGTGAGACGCCTTTTTAAGGAATTTCTTTTAGGATTGGTAAATGGTATTGGCATTGCCTTGATTGTGCTCCCCATAAGTCATTTCTTTTTTGGGACTCCTTATTTGGTTTCGCTTACAATTTGTATCGCCTTGATTACGGTAATTGTAATTGCCGCCCTTGTAGGCACTTTTATCCCAATATTTTTAGATAAACGCGGCGTAGATCCAGCGGTAGCCACTGGACCATTTATTACCACCAGTAACGATATTTTTGGAATCTTAATTTACTTCCTAATCGCCAAAATGATTTTAGGTTTTTAATACCCATTATGAACATCCTTCACCTCGATACCAATCACCCTTTGTTAATTGAGCAACTCAATGATTTGGGGTTCACCAATCATGAAGATTACTCCTCTTCAAAAACCGAGATTGAATCCAAAATCAAGGACTATGAAGGTATCGTTATTAGAAGTAGATTTACCATTGACCAGCAGTTTTTGGATGCTGCAACAAACCTAAAGTTCATTGGTCGTGTTGGTGCTGGATTGGAAAATATAGATTGTGATTATGCCGAGCAAAAAGGCATTTCATTGATTGCTGCACCTGAAGGTAACCGAAATGCTGTAGGTGAACAGGCCTTAGGCATGCTCCTTTCGCTATTCAATAACCTCAATAAAGCCGATGCTGAAGTGCGCCAAGGCAAATGGCTTCGCGAAGCCAATAGAGGCTTGGAACTCGACGGAAAAACCGTGGGCATTATTGGTTATGGAAACATGGGAAAAGCCTTCGCAAAAAAACTGAAAGGTTTTGAAGTAGATGTCTTGTGCTACGACATACAAGATGGTGTAGGCGACAACAATGCAGAACAAGTTCCTTTTGAAGTGTTCTGCAAACAAGTGGATGTGGTGAGCCTTCACACGCCGCAAACACCTCTCACTCTAGGCATGATTGACAAAGCATTCATTAAAAAATTCAAAAAGCCATTTTGGTTTATCAACACAGCCCGTGGCAAGAGTGTAGTAACCGAAGATTTGGTAGATGCCCTAAAAACAGGGAATATATTGGGTGCAGGTTTAGATGTTTTGGAATATGAAAAGGCCTCCTTTGAAAATCTGTTTTTAGAGGAAATGCCAGAAGCTTTCAAATACTTGATACAGGCCCAGAACGTATTGCTTACGCCTCACATTGCCGGTTGGACAGTAGAAAGTAAAGAGAAGTTGGCACAAACCATAGTGGACAAAATCAAAGCTGAATTTTACTAAACCACATTTCAGTTCCCTAGCAGAATTACTACTTTTTATACTATCTTTAGTTGCATATAACACGACAGAATTCCAATATGCAATATAAAGCCACCTCTCCAGAGGATTATATCAGTCAGGTTCCTGAAGAACGTCAAAACGTTTTAAAAACACTCAGACAGACTATCAAAGACAACCTTCCAAAGGGATTCGAGGAAGGCATCCAATATGGCATGATAGGCTATTATGTACCGCATAGCCTCTATCCAAACGGTTATCATTGCACTCCGGAAGAGCCCTTGCCGTTTATGAGTTTCGCTTCACAGAAAAATTCCATCAATCTCTACCATAGCGGTATTTATGCCGTACCGGAAATCCATGAATGGTTTGTAAAGGAATATCCCAACTACAGTAAGTACAAATTAGACATGGGTAAAAGCTGTATTCGCTTTAAGAGAATTGATGACATCCCAATGAAGCTTATTGCTGAATTATGCCGTAAAATGACGCCTGACGCATGGATTTCGGTATATGAAAATGCCTTAAAGAAAAAATAATCACACAATCACATCAAATGAAAAAAAGAGTAACAGGTATTGGCGGTTTGTTTTTTAAAAGCAACGATCCAAACGCTACCAAAGAATGGTACAACAAGCATTTAGGATTTAATACAGACGATTACGGCTGTACCTTTTGGTGGAAAGACAAAGAAGGCAACGATTGCTCCACCCAATGGAGTCCCTTTCCAAAAGACACCAAGTATTACGAACCTTCTCAAAAAGACTTTATGTTCAACTATCGGGTTGAGGATTTGGAAGCTTTGCTGAAAGCTTTAAAGGAAGAAGGGGTTACCATTGTTGGAGATATGGAAACCTATGATTACGGAAAATTTGCTTGGATTTTGGATAATGAAGGCAACAAAATTGAACTTTGGGAACCTATCGATCAAGCATTCCAATAACAAAACCTCATTCTCTTTGGAACTCAAATCACACATAATCAACAAAAAGGATGGTATTTTTTAGTACTTTTAATATTCTAACCATTAATACACAAAGCTATGTCTGATGAAAAAAGCCTAGGAGACGACCTTAACGAAATGTTGGGCGACGCCAAAAAAACAGCAAAAAAAGCTGCAGGAAAAGCCGAAGAATTTGGTAAAGAAGCCAAGGACAGTGCTAAAGAATTTGGCAAGGAAGCCGAAGAAGCTAGTAGGGAATTTAGAGAAAGTGCCAAAGAAGCCTTCGAAAAAACTACGGGGACTAATAAAAAAGTACTCGCTGGCGTAACGGCCATTTTATTGGGCGGCTTTGGTATTCATAAATTTGTTTTGGGATACAACAAAGAAGGGCTCATCCTATTGATAGCAACCATCATACTATCCGTGCTTAGTTTTGGGTTCTTGGGCTTTTTGGTCTGGGTATTTACCGTTATAGAAGGTATCATTTACCTTACGAAAACCGACGGGGAATTCTATAAAACATACCAATTAGGAAAAAAACCTTGGTTTTAATTGCCTAGCCAAGTTCACAATGCTGTTACCCCGCACTCTCCACGTCATTTTGTTCGGAGAGTTTTTGCTCTAACTCAGCTTGAAATTCTTCCATAACCGGACGCACAGTACTTTCGGGTAAGTCGGCAATTTTAATGTACATCAAGCCATCCACAGCATTATTGAACAGCGGATCCACATTAAACGCCACCAACTTGGCATTTTGCTTGATATATTTTTTCAGCAATACTGGCAAGCGCAAAGCTCCTGGCTCCACTTCGTCGATAATCTTGTCAAACTTGTTCAGATCGGCTTCGGTTTCGTCAAATACAAAATCCTTATCGGCATCCTTCAACTTTACCTTAAACTCCTTTTTGGGGCGTACATATTGCGCCACATAAGGATCGTAATAATGCGATTTCATAAACTCGATCATTAAAGACTTCGAGAAATTTGAAAACTGGTTACTAATGCTTACCCCTCCTATTAAATATTTGTGTTCAGGATATCTCAAAGTGGTATGCACAATCCCCTTCCAAAGAAGAAACAAAGGCATCGGTTTTTGCTGGTATTCCTTAATGATGAAGGCACGCCCCATTTCAATGGACTGGCTCATCATTTTATAAAGTTCCGGCTCAAAACGGAACAAATCCTGCAGATAGAACCCATCAATTCCATATTTTTCAAATATAGCAGCTCCCAATCCCATACGATAGGCTCCAGCAATCAACTGGCGCTCATTATCCCAAAGGAACATATGGTGGTAATAGGTATCAAAAGTATCCAAATCGATAGCCTCGTTGGTTCCCTCTCCTACTTCCCTAAAGGTTATTTCACGCAGCCTTCCTACTTCCCTTAAAATATTAGGGATGGCATTGGCCGGTGCCAAAAACACTTCATAATTCTTGCTTTGCAACAACCTCATATCATTTTCTCGCAAGGCATCCACTTCCGTCACCATCACATCTGTGGCAATAGGCGTCACAATACGCTTTGGTGGTTTGGTTGCTTTAAGCGTTGTAGAAATATTGCTGAGGAACTTCCCTTTTTCATCAAACGAATTGGAAAGGATATAGGTTTTACGGCGTACAAATTCTGAATAACTTTCCAGGGTTGAATGTTCCCTTTGTTCACTAACAGGAATTGGACGACCAATACGCACCTTGATCACACGACGTTTCTGCGTCAGCAATTCCGATGGTAATTTTGCGGTCCTAAACGTATCGTTGATTTTGGACAATTCGTAAAACAACTTGCTATTTTTGGCATGGAAATAAATAGGAACCACGGGCACTTCTGCCTTCTTTACCAATTTCATGGCGGCCGCTTCCCATGGCTTATCTACTACCAATTTGCCATCTCTATACGTAGACACCTCCCCTGCAGGGAAAATCCCTAGCGGATGGTTTTCTTTTAAATGTTTAATGGCTGTTTTAAACCCTGCCAAACTTGATTTTACGTCCTTCCGATCCTCAAAAGGATTCACTGGTAAAATATACTTTTTAAGAGGTTCGATCCTATGTAAAAGGAAATTGGCAATGATCTTAAAATCCTGGCGCTGCTCCAACATCAACTTCAACAGCAAAATACCATCAATGCCCCCCAGCGGATGATTGGACACTGTGATATAGGCCCCATCCTTTGGCAAACGCTTTAAATCTTCCTCTGGAATTTCAAATTTAATCTGAAATTCCTCCAAGATTTTATCCAAAAATTCAAGATCGGAAAAATGCTTATTACGATTATAAATCTTGTTTAATTTAGATATTTTCAGCAACTTCATCAATACCCATCCCGAGAAAGTCCCTACAAACCCGTACTTATCCATTTGTATGGCTTTGGCTACTTCCTTAGCACTTACCAAACCAGCATTTTGTTGTTTACTCATAATAGCAAATGTACTAAATTGTTCAATTGGTTACCATCTGCACCGTATCCTGCGTTAACTGTTTCAAGAGCAAAGTTTTACCGTCTTCCAAAGCCTCAATCGCCGTATTATTGTAATGCCGTATGGTATACAAAGAGACGTTTTTGTAACAAGTGACCTTGAAATTTGCTTTCAAGTCCTGTAATAACTTATCCAAATTATCGTACAAATTATCTACACACACGGAAAAACTAATGGCCGAGTTTTGGATAACGTCCACCTTCATTTTGTAAGTATGTAATAAGTTGAAAATTGCACTGATATTATCTTCCACGATATACGAAAAATCCAAAGAAGACAGGGAAATCAACACTTGATTTTTCTTTACGATAAAACAAGGCACCTTTGGCTCAATATCCATTCCCTTGCATACCGTAGTTCCTTTACTTTTGGGCTCCAAGAAAGATTTTACATGTAAAGGAATTTCCTTTTTCTGCAAAGGCTGAAGCGTCTTTGGATGAATCACCGAGGCCCCATAAAAAGCCAATTCTATAGCTTCGGTGTAAGAAATTCGATTCAACAATTGGGCATGGTCAAAATACCGTGGATCGGCATTTAAAACCCCAGCAACATCTTTCCAAATGGTCACACTTTCGGCATTTAGGCAATAAGCAAAAATAGCGGCTGTATAATCACTCCCTTCACGCCCCAAAGTGGTCGTAAAATTATTGGCATCGCTCCCTAAAAATCCTTGAGTGATATTCAAAACATCTGGTTTCACCTGTGCCGTGATATTCGCCCACGTCTCTTCCCAATTAACATTGGCTTTCCGATAGTAATTATCGGTTTTGATACAGTTTCGAACATCCAACCAATTATTATTAATTCCTACATGATTAAGATATTCACTAACAATGGTAGTGGACACCAACTCGCCGTACCCAATAGATTGATCGTACACATAATTATAGTCTGGCGATTTATTCCTATCGAAAAATCCGGAGAGTTCATTAAAAAGTGCCGTTACTTTTTGAAAAACAGGATGCTGTTCCTGCTCAAACAGTTCCAATAAAATTTCGTTGTGATATTTCTTGACGTCCTGAAGTGAACTTTGCAGCTCATTAGGTTTGTGAAAGTAGTTGTGAATCACCGTTTCCAGAGCGTTTGTGGTTTTACCCATGGCAGACACCACAATCAGGGCATCCTTCATTCCAACATGTTTCAAAACCGACACAAGGTTTTTAACGCCTTTGGCATCCTTTACCGATGCACCTCCAAATTTAAATACCTGCATCTTACAATCTTGAAATGTAGTTAGCTATTCCTTGTTCATCCAAATGCACTACGTCCCAATCCCGTTTTACATCGGCGCCTTTACTTTCATAAAAATCGATGGCAGGCGTGTTCCAATCCAATACTTCCCAGCAAATTCGTTTTACTCCCAAGGCATTGCCATACTTGATCACCTCATCCAGAAGTTTAGTCCCCAAACCATGACCCCGCATGCTTTGCCTTACAATAAGATCTTCCAAATGCAATACGACACCTTTCCAAGTGGAGAATCTCGTATATACCAAAGCAATCCCCTCTACCACATCATCAACCTCGGCTACAAAACAATAAAAATTGGGGTTTTCTCCAAATCCCTTTTGCTCCAATTCTTCAACGGTTACTTCCACGGCATCAGGTTCTTTCTCAAAAATTGCCAGTTCATGAATGAGCTCCAGCACTTTGGGCATATCGGATTTAAGTGCCTCCCTTATTGTACAATTCATAATATTAGATATCTAATTTCAAATATAATTTAAACTTAAAAATATGCCGTGATAATTGTTTACGAAAACGTTGTAGTTGCGTAAAATTCTCCGATATTTGCAAAAACCAAAGGATTTACTTTCATGTCTCATAAACATCAAACTCTAGGTGAGTTTATCATAGAAAATCAAGCCGCATTTAAATATTCAACAGGAGAACTTTCCCGACTTATCAACTCAATTAGGTTAGCTGCCAAAGTGGTTAACCACGAAGTGAACAAAGCCGGATTGGTAGACATCATCGGTGCTGTTGGCGACACCAATGTACAGGGTGAAGACCAACAAAAATTGGATGTTCTAGCCAATGAAAAGTTCATTCAAACCCTTACCAAACGAAATATTGTTTGCGGTATTGCCAGTGAAGAGGAAGAAGATTTCATTTCCATCAACTCGCAGGACAAAAACAACCAAAACAAATATGTAGTACTTATTGACCCTCTGGACGGCTCTTCCAATATCGATGTGAATGTGTCTGTAGGGACCATTTTTTCGGTATACAGACGTGTTACCCCTGTAGGTACTCCGGTAACTATGGAAGATTTCCTACAAAAGGGAAACCAACAGGTTGCCGCTGGTTATGTGGTTTACGGAACCTCTACCATGTTGGTATATTCTACCGGCGCAGGAGTAAATGGTTTCACATTGAACCCCGCCATTGGAACGTTTTACCTATCGCATCCCAACATGCAATTTCCATTGGACGGCAGTATTTACTCAGTGAACGAAGGAAACTATATTCACTTTCCACAAGGAATTAAGGACTACATTAAATATTGCCAAAAGGAAGAAGGAGATAGACCTTACACCTCAAGATACATTGGTTCTTTAGTATCCGATTTCCACAGAAATATGATTAAGGGCGGCATTTATATGTATCCAAAATGTTCACCAAAAACCAACGGAAAATTGCGCTTGTTATACGAATGCAACCCAATGGCCTTTATTGCTGAACAAGCCAACGGAAAAGCTAGTGATGGTTACACCAGAATATTGGACATCCAGCCTACCGAATTGCACCAACGCGTTCCCTTTATCTGCGGCAGCAAACACATGGTGGAAAAAGCAGAAGAATTCGTTCAACTAGCCGACCCAAAATAAAAAAAGCGAACCATTTGGTTCGCTTTTCTTTTTAATTTATTTGTAAGCAATTATTTGTTCATTGCTTTCATTTCATCTTTGAAGATTTCAATGTCCACACCTTCCTGTACCAAATGTAAAGCCTTATCGGTAATGTATTTGGCGTTGTCTGGTCTAAAACCAAGACCTACACAAAATTTCTCCAACATGTTCACTTGGTCAGCAGATTGGATGTGATCTACCCATACCATTCTAGCCAAATCAAACAAACGCTCCAAACGCAATTCGTAAGAGGTTGGAGGGTTAATTGGATGTGTTTTATAATCCTTAAGTATGGTTGCATATTCATGGTCATCAATACCTAAGTTTCTTGCCAATCTATCTAAAAACGCGCGTTCTTCTTCATTGATAATTCCATCACTCATGGCAACCCTTACAATTGCTGCAAAATGATCTTCATTACGTTTTTTAAATCCACTGTCAAATAAATCTGAAATCGACATATATTCTCTTTTTTAAAAGTCGTGCAAATATAGTTAAACTTGTAGGCTTTTAAAACATAAATTTCGCTTTTTTAAAATCACTTCACAAAAGCCTCTAAAACACACATAAAACCCTGCAATACAACCCTATAAAAACGCCCCATTTTCCCAATAGACAGCACAATCAATAGCCTGCCACTCCTTAAAAAAGCAAATCCTCCTATTCCTTCCACAGAATTTTTTGCACCAAAAACACACCGAAAAATGATGATTTTCATCTTCATTTAAGGCCCTTGAAGATTACGGTTTAATTCAATTCTAACCTTTATATTTGCATAAAATATACTGCCTTGAGTAAAACCGTTCTCTCGCAAACCTATGCACAGATGTTGCAAACGCAAAATCTGCAGACTGCTATTGCCCAAAATCAAAATTCAGACAAACAAAACAGTTCTTCCAAAACCCATTTAAAAGGGTTGGTGGGCTCGTCACTATCGTTTGTAATTGCCGAAACCTTTCAACAAACAGACCTTCCCTTTTTACTGGTTTTTAATGATAAGGAAGAAGCTGCTTTTTACCTCAACGACTTGGAATTACTGTTGGGAGATAAGGATGTTTTGTTCTACCCTGGAAGTTACAGGCGCCCCTACCAAATAGAAGAAACAGACAATGCCAATGTATTGTTGAGGGCCGAAGTTTTAAACCGAATCAATTCCAGAAAAAAACCGGCTGTGATTGTCACCTATCCGGATGCCTTGTTTGAAAAGGTGGTAACCAGGAAGGAACTTGAGAAAAACACGCTTAAGATTTCGGTAAACGATAAACTTTCTATTGATTTTGTCAATGAAATCCTGTTTGAATATAAATTCAAACGTGTCGATTTTGTTACCGAACCAGGAGAGTTTTCGGTGCGAGGGGGAATTGTAGACGTGTTTTCATTTTCGCATGACGAACCTTACCGTATAGAGTTTTTTGGAGATGAAGTAGACAGTATCCGAACGTTTGATGTAGAGAGCCAATTGTCTACAGAACAGATCAAGAAAATCACCATCATCCCGAACGTCGCCAACAAGCTTTTGGAAGAAAGTCGCCAGAGTTTTTTCAACTATATCTCGAAAAAATCGGTGGTGTTTATCAAAAATGCCGACATGCTCTTTGGCCGTATCGATGAGTTTTTCAAAAAGGCGGAAGAGGCCTTTGAGAAGTTAAGCACAGAAATCAAGCATTCCGAACCTGAAGAATTGTTTTGTCATTCAGAACTGTTTAAAAAGCAACTTTTAGACTTTTCAATTGTTGAATTTGGTACGACTTCTTATTTCAATTCGGGTTCCAACGGTAAAGAAATTGTTTACAACACCACGCCACAGCCGTCCTTCAACAAACAATTTGATGTCCTGATAGACAACCTAAACACCAACTACAGCAAAGGCTACACCAATTATATTGCCTGCGTGAGTGAGCAACAGGCCAAACGGTTCCATGACATTTTTGACGACATGGATCAGGAGGTACATTACGAAACTATTGTACTGTCCTTATATCAAGGTTTCGTAGACCAAGACAATAAAATTACCTGCTACACGGACCATCAAATTTTTGAACGTTACCACAAATTCCAACTTAAAAATGGCTACGCCAAAAAACAGGCTATTACCTTAAAGGAACTCACCAATTTGGAAATTGGCGACTATGTAACCCACATTGATCACGGCATAGGAAAATTTGGTGGACTTCAAAAAATTGAGGTGGAAGGCAAAAAACAGGAAGCCATCAAACTCATTTATGGTGAAAGAGATGTACTATACTTGAGTATCCACTCCCTTCATAAAATCACCAAGTTCAACGGTAAGGATGGCAAGCCTCCAAAGGTTCACAAACTGGGTAGTAAAGCTTGGAAAACCCTAAAACAAAAGACGAAGTCTAGAGTTAAGGAAATTGCATTTAATCTAATTCAGCTTTACGCCAAAAGAAAACTGGAAAAAGGATTCCAATACAATCCAGATAGTTATCTGCAACATGAGTTGGAAGCCTCCTTCCTCTACGAAGACACTCCAGATCAAAGTACTGCTACGGCTGATATCAAATCGGACATGGAAAGTGAACGCCCCATGGATCGCTTGGTTTGTGGAGATGTTGGTTTTGGAAAAACCGAAGTGGCTATTCGTGCCGCCTTTAAAGCGGTAGATAATGGAAAACAAGTAGCCGTTTTGGTACCCACCACCATTTTGGCCTACCAACACTTCCGCACCTTTAGGGAACGCTTAAAAGATTTTCCTGTAACCGTAGATTATGTCAACCGTTTTAGGACCGCCAAAGAAAAGCGCACTACCCTAGAAAATCTAGAAAGTGGTGGTGTTGACATCATCATTGGAACACATCAATTGGCCAACAAAACGGTGAAGTTTAAAAATCTTGGCTTGCTAATTGTTGATGAGGAACAAAAATTTGGAGTGGCTGTTAAAGAGCGCCTTAAAACCCTTAAGGACAACGTAGATGTGCTAACGCTTACGGCAACCCCTATTCCTAGAACCTTGCAGTTTAGCTTAATGGCGGCTAGGGATCTTTCGGTGATCACCACACCTCCGCCAAATAGATACCCTATTGAAAGTCATGTCATTCGTTTTAGCGAGGAAACCATCCGTGATGCGGTGAGCTATGAGATTGAGCGTGGCGGGCAGATTTTCTTCATACATAATCGTATAGAAAACATTAAGGAAGTCGCTGGATTGATCCAGCGCTTGGTACCCGATGCGAAGGTTGCTATTGGCCACGGACAAATGGACGGTAAAAAATTGGAAGAACTTATGCTGTCTTTCATCAATGGAGAATTTGACGTGCTCGTGAGTACTACCATTATTGAAAGTGGTTTGGATGTGCCAAATGCCAATACCATTTTCATCAACAATGCCAATAATTTTGGATTGAGTGACCTGCACCAAATGCGTGGTCGTGTAGGCCGAAGCAACAAAAAAGCATTTTGCTATTTCATTACCCCTGAATATTCTGCCATGACCCCCGATGCTCGAAAGCGTATTACCGCTTTGGAACAGTTTTCTGAATTAGGTAGTGGCTTCAACATCGCAATGAAAGATTTGGAAATCCGTGGTGCTGGAGATTTGTTGGGTGGTGAACAAAGTGGATTTATCAACGATATTGGTTTTGATACCTATCAAAAGATATTACATGAAGCCATTGAGGAGCTTAAGGAAAATGAATTCAAGGACCTTTACCCAGACGATGGCAAAGAAAAAGAGTACGTAAAGGACATTACCATCGACACCGATTTTGAATTGCTTTTCCCTGATGATTATATCAATAACATTACGGAGCGCCTCAACCTGTACACCCAACTTAACGAGATAAAAACCGAAGAAGCGCTGCAAAAGTTTGAAACCGAATTGGTAGATCGTTTTGGTGAATTGCCATTCCAGGTGGTGGATCTTTTAAACAGTGTTCGAATTAAATGGATTGCAGCCAAAATGGGACTTGAAAAGGTAGTGATGAAAAAAGGCAAACTTATTGGCTACTTCATCAGCGACCAGCAAAGCAACTTTTACCAAAGTCCTGGTTTTACAAAAATATTGCAATATGTACAGTCCAATCCACAGGCCTGTAAAATGAAAGAAAAAGAAACACGTGCCGGACTAAGATTGTTGTTAACCTTCGACCATATAAAAACCGTGAAACAAGCACTAAGCATGCTACAAAACATATGAAAGGAAGCCATGTAACGAATATCTTTTGGCTAACCCTTGCTACTATTTTTATTAGCACTTCAGGAGCTTTGGGCAAGTACATTGACATGCCCACAACGGTCATCATTTGGTGGCGCTCTATTTTGGCTGCAGTGTTCTTATTTCTCTATTGTTATTTCAAGAAGATTCCTTTAGAAATCCATTCCAAGGACCGGTTTACTTTTTTGCTAAGTGGATTACTCATGGGAGGACATTGGATTACGTATTTCTATGCCCTAAAGCTTTCCAATGTTGCCATTGGAATGTTATCCCTATTCACTTTTCCCGTAATTACAGCATTATTGGAGCCCCTATTTTCCAAAGTAAAATTTGACCCCATACATCTATTGTTAGGTGGACTTGTGGGTTTTGGCATTTATATGCTAGCCCCAGAATTCAGTTTAGAAAGTGGTCAGTTTAAAGGTGCACTGTTTGGTATGGCTTCGGCTGTTTGCTACTCCATTCGCATCTTGATTTTAAAACAACATGTGGTACGCTATAATGGCATCATGCTCATGTTTTATCAAGTAGCTATTTTATCCATTGCATTGCTTCCGTTTATAGGGTTGTTTGGTTTTGGAAACGTATCCGAACAATTTCCCTATGTATTGATGCTTGCCTTGGTAACCACAGCTATTGGCCATACTTTGTTTATCCAAAGTTTACGCTTTTTCAAAGCCAGTACCGCCAGCATCATTAGCAGTACACAACCTATTTTCGGGATCTTGATTGCCTTTTTATTTTTAAATGAAAGGCCTACTTGGAATACCTTTATTGGAGGAACATTAATTATATTTACCGTTATGATCGAGAGTTTTCGATCTTATAAAAAACAAGCTTAAGCCTATTTTGGCGCAATTATTGAACCGAAGTTGCCATACCAACTTTCAATGCTTAATTAAAAAAATCCTATGAAAACAATCGTTCAGCTTTTATTGCTTTTACCTACCCTACTTTTGGCCCAACATAAAGTTTCTGGAAAATTCACCCCAGCGAAAGACTATACCTATGCCCTACTTTATGAAGCGACTCCAACAGGTACTAATTTTATAGATAAAAGTGAAATTGAGAAGGATGGCAGTTTTCATATCCAACTGGACAGTTCTGTAAAACCCGGCATTTATAAAATTGTGTATGCCCTTCCTCCGGAAGAATACAATTTCGACTTAATTTATAATGGCAAGGAAGACGTAGCTCTCAATTTTAGTATTGAAACAGGTTTGGAATTCACAACTTCCAATGAAAACAAACTATGGTCTTCATATACCAAGAGTATGGAGTTGGTAAACATGGCCATCAGCAATTTTTATTCACAAGAAAGCACCGATCAAACAGCCTATAAGGATATTTTCAAAACTTTGGAAGATACCCAAAAAGGGTTTGAAGATGCTTCAAAAGGCACTATGGCTAATACCTTTATTAAAGCCAACGCCCCATACATTCCCTCGAGCTTTGAAGATCTGCCTACCTACTCACAAAATTTAAAGCGCACCTATTTTCAAAACGTAAATTTCTCCAATCCCCTTTTACTAAGTTCCAATTTCCTGAATGATAGAGTGCTTGCGTATGTCTTTGGAATGGCTTCAAGTACCGACAACAAAGTCTATATTGCCAATGTAGACTCCTTGATGTCTCAAATGAAAGGAACAGATCCTGTAGTGCAGACCACCTTGTTAAACACCGTTTGGCAACGTTTTGTAATGATGGAAAATACCGAAGTTTCCAATTACATCATTGACACTTATTTGGAAGATCTAGCAGAGCAAACCAACAATGGGGAACTAAGCCGGGAAATTATCAATTACAAGAAAAACGCCGTAGGCAATAAAGCCCAAAATTTTGATATCACACTTACAAAAAGGAATAAGGCAATAAACACCACTTTGTATGATTTAGATACTGCCGATCGTTACCTAATCATCTTTTGGAGCAGTACTTGCTCACATTGTTTAGCCGAATTGCCTGAAGTAAAAACCATCATTCCTGAAGACTTACAAGTTATTGCCATTGGCTTGGAAAATGATGACAAAACTTGGTCGTCTGAAAAATTGAACTACCCTAATTTCATCCATGTATTGGCATTGGGCAAATGGGACAACAAAATAGCCGATGATTATAATGTTACCGGAACACCTTCATATTTCTTATTGAACAAAGACAAAACCATCATCGCTAAGCCTTATGACTTGGAAGAACTTAAAGAGGATTTAAAATAAAAGCCCAATTTCCATTGGGCTTTTGCTTTTTTGAGGCATAAATCAATTTAAATGCGGGATACGTAACACCTGCCCCGGATAAATTTTGTCGGGATCTTCGAGCATGGGCTTATTGGCATCAAAAATAAGGGGGTACTTCATGGCATTACCGTAATATTGTTTGGCAACCTTTCCTAAAGTATCTCCACTTTTTACTGTATAAAACTGGGCTTCGGGTTCCTTATGTTCTACTGACATTTGGTCGTCCACCGCAGCAATCCCAGCTGTGTTACCTACTACCAAAACCACTTTTTCCTTGGTTGCTTGATCGTAGGCCATTCCAGTAACCGTTGCCATATCACCAGAAACACCCACTTTTAAACCACTCACCTTCAAGTCAAGGTCGGTAATAGTTTCCTCTAAACTTTTAGCTGCTGCAGCTTCTGCTTCCAACTTAGCCGCCGTAGCTTCGGCTGCTTCTTCAGCCTCCGTTTTCCCAATGCCAAAAACACTGGCACCCGCATCTTTAATGAATGAAAATAACCCCATAACTATTTGATTTTTAATTATTAACAAATGATTAATGTAAAATTCAAAAAATAAAAAGTCAATTCCAATAAAAGTTACTAACTAAAAAAGTAAGAAAAGAAGAAACGCTCACTCGAAGAAATCGAAGTGAGCGTTTTAGGAAACTAAATAACCAACCAAAATTTAGTTTCTATCGTTATATTTTTTTTCTAATGAGCTTAGAAATATTGTTTCAATCTATTTTGAAAAGTGCCAGTTCAACAATTATATTTTGAGTAGCACTCTCAATCTTAAGAACGCCCAAAGAAACAAAATAGTTATTTAACAAATCATAATCTAATGTTAAAGTTTTAAGTTACGAATTATCGACCACATTCACAACACTTTAACCCTAAAATAACGAGCTAAATATAGTAAAGTTTGGACCAATATAACCTAATTTTTTCATAAAAAAAGTACAGAAATTTCCTAAATCTTCCCGAAACCTCATATAAATTCAAAAAAATGTTTGGTTTAAACCACTTTAGCTCCTCTTTTTAAGCTTAGAATCGCATCAAAACCAGTTTTATCAGGAATGGACTTCAGGCTTTGGTAACCTTTAAGACTTATATTTTATGTATTTTTGGCCTACAAATTTGTGACGAGATGAGCAAACCATTAAAATATGCCGTTTTTGGAGCGGGAAGCTGGGCCACTGCCATAGTAAAAATGCTATGCGAAAACCTAGATGAAGTGGGCTGGTATATGCGCAGTGTTTACATTAAGGGACATCTTGAAAAAGAACAACATAACCCTAGTTACCTTAGCTCGGTTGAGTTTCATTTGAACCAATTGAAATTGAGCAACGACATCAATGAAATAGCCGAGTATGCCGATGTATTGATCTTTGCCATTCCTTCGGCGTTCATGCATTCGGAACTTGAAAAACTAACTACCGATATTTCTGAAAAAATTGTAGTTTCCGCCGTAAAAGGAATCATTCCTGAATCTGGGTTATTGGTTGGCGAGCATTTCCACGATATTTACAATATTCCTTTTGAAAATATAGCCGTGATTGCAGGGCCATGTCACGCCGAAGAAGTTGCTTTGGAGCGCTTGTCCTACCTGACCATTTCCTGTGCCGATTCCAGCAAGGCTAAAACCATTGCCAAAACCTTATCTAGCGATTATATCCGCACCAAAATAAGCGATGATATCATTGGTGTTGAATATGCTGTTATGTTAAAGAACATCTATGCTATTGCAGCGGGTATTGCCCATGGATTGGGATATGGAGACAATTTCCAAAGTGTTTTGATGAGCAACGCCATTCGTGAGATGAAACGTTTTATCAAGAAGATGCACAAAATGAAACGCAACATCAACAATTCGGCTTATTTGGGCGATTTGTTGGTAACTGGTTATTCTGTTTTTTCCCGTAACCGAATGTTTGGAAACATGATTGGTAAAGGCTATACAGTAAAGTCTGCACAAATGGAAATGAGTATGGTTGCCGAAGGTTATTACGCCACCAAAAGTGCTCATTTACTTAACGAGAAAAACAACAAGAAGACCAATCTCCCCATTATAAATGCCGTATATGGTATTTTATACGAAGGAAAAGAGCCTAAAAAGGTCTTTAAAAAGTTGACGGAAAAGTTAGACTAATCCAACTTATTTTACCAAAACACCTCTTTCCTGCATCAGTGGGATGGTTTGCAATGCATTTTTGTTGATGGTATTTTTTCTAAACAAATAGGTTTTGTCAAACATGGTATTGCCTTCAAAAAAGGTAATCTTGAACTCGTTGTTAAGTGCCAACAGTTCATCTGGCATAAACTCAATTTTTGCAAAACTTCTGGCAGGAAGCATTTTTAAGGTATGTCTCATTACTGGAGTTTCCTTGCTCTCGCTATACCCTTTGGAAACAATCAACACCGTATCCAAATCCACATCTTTATTATTGATGATGTAGGCATTCCAATCTTGAGTTTGGTGTACTTTGTTGAATTCATTCACCACCGCTACATAAACCTCTTCTACTTTTGGTATCTGGATATCTTTTTTCATGAGATTGTTTCTTCTTTTAGGCTTGATAATTTTTGCAAAATTAGTCAAAAACAAGCTATTCAAAATAAGGATTTGAATAATTTGGCTCCGTAAACCCTCGAAGGTTATATACAATTAAATGGTTTAGGATTTCTCTTTTGTTATAGATTTCGAAGAGATTGTTATTTCTAAAGGCAATGGCATCAATTCTTAAAAAGTACAGTTCGCAGACCAACTTTAAATTTACACCTGGCTTGATATATCCCTTTTCTTTAGCCGACTGAAGTAATTTGTAGACGATTTCGAACACAAACATTTCGGAAAAATCAGCGAATACCTGATCTGCCTTTGGATAGTACTTTTTGATACCAAATAAAAAAGAGGGCTTGAAATACCTCAAGTACTCAAACCCTCTTTCATAAATTAAAATAATGCACAAAATAGGATCATCAATATTATCCTGAATCACCTCGTTAATTTCTGCTGTGTAATTCTCAACCAAAACCGATAAGCTCTCAGCTACCAGTTCTTCCTTATTCTTAAAGTGCTTATAAATGGTTTTTTTGGAAATGCCCATAACCTCTGCCAGATCATCCAATGTAAAACGCTTGCTTCCAAATTTGGTGAAATTTGTAATGGAGCATTCTAAGATGTCGCTTTTTAAGGTCATAGATTCATATTTAAAGTTTATTTCCAGCCACCACCTAAAGATTCATAAAGCGTCACTACAGTTTGCAATTGCTGCAACTTGCTATTGATAACATTCAGCTCCGCACTAAGCGCGCTTTCTCTGGCGGTCAATAAATCCAAATAGGTTCCAAAACCGTTGTTCAATAATTCTTCAGAGTTACTCTCGGCTTGTCGTAAAGCTTCTACTTCATTCTGTCTGAATTCGTATTTCTTGGTTTCTGCTTCGTAGGCATAAAGTGCATTAGACACTTCTCCTCCAGCAACCAACAAAGTCTTTTTAAAACTCAATAAAGCTTGTTCTTGTTGTGCCAATGCCACTTCCTGTTGAGTCCTAATTTTACGTTGATTGAAAATAGGCTGGGTCAACCCTCCTACTAGATTCGCAAATAATGATCCCGTATCAAACCAGTTATTAAACTCAAGACTTTGAAATCCCCCCGTAGCTGTTAACGTTAAGGATGGGTAGAAATTGGTTCTAGCTACATTGGTCATTTCAAAGGCTTGGACCAAGCTATACTCTGCCGCCATAACGTCTGGTCTGTTTCTCAACAACAAAGAAGGCACTCCCAATTTCATTTCTGTATCGATGCTTTGACCTTGCAGTTGGCTTCTCTCAAACTGTTGGGGTTGTTTGCCCAATAAAAGAGCCAAGGTATTTTCTGTTGCAAAAATAGCCGTTTCAATATCTACTTGTAAAGCCTTGGCATTGTTCAACTGCGCAATATTTTGGTCTACTGCCACCTGTGTCACCTGCCCAGCATCCTTCAAGGCTTTAATGGTTTCTACACTACGCTCCCTATTTTCAATGGTAGCTTTAGTCACTTCCAATTGCGCATCCAAGGCCAATAGTTGGTAGTAGGTACTGGCAATACTAGAAACCAATCTCGTTTTTACGGCTTGGTGTGCCGCTACACTTTGCAGGAAACTAGCTTGTGAGGCTCTTTTTTGACTTCTAATTTTCCCCCAAATATCGGCTTCCCATGAAAGGTTAGTCGATAATTGATACTGTTGCAAAGAACCGTTAAAAAAAGCTCCGAACTGACTGTTCTTTGCCAACTCTTGATGCGTTAAGGAAGCGTCTGCCCCAACACTAGGCCAAAAACTAGCCCTTGCTTGTTTGACATATGATTCTGCCGCAGCCATTTGCTGAATGGCAATTCTGATATCCAAATTGTTGTGCAATCCCTCTTCGATATACTGACTCAAATAAGTATCTGTAAATAACTCTTTCCAGGACACATCAGCCATAGACAAACTATCTGTAGGCAAATTATCTGTTCTGTATAGGTGCTCCGTTTCCTCTAACTCTGGGCGTTCATAATTTTTCGTAACGAAACAACTTTGCAGTGTTACAGAAGCGAATACGATCAGCGCAACCTTGGTTAGGGTTTTATGTTTTATAATGGATGTCATACAATTAATCTTCTTTAGTTTGTTCTATTACTGCTGGCTTACTGGATACTTTTTCTTGTAGCCATTGGAATAAAATAAAGAGGATTGGTATTACAAAAATCCCCAATATTGTTCCTATCAACATTCCTCCTGCAGCTCCACTACCAATAGAATTGTTCCCTTCGGCACCAACCCCTTTCGCTAACACCAAGGGCATTAAGCCTAAAATAAAGGCAAACGAGGTCATTAAAATGGGTCTTAAACGCGCTTGGGCACCATGTATGGCGGCATCAGGAATACTTTCGCCATTACGTCGGCGCTGTACCGCAAACTCCACAATTAAAATAGCATTCTTGGCCAATAACCCAACCAACATGATTAAGGCAATCTGGAAGTAGATATTGTTCTGTAAGCCCATCATTTTTGTAGTAAAGAAGGCTCCAAACACACCTAAAGGCAGGGATAAAATAACCGCTAATGGCAACAAATAACTTTCGTATTGGGCGGCCAGCAAGAAGTATACAAAGACCACACACAATATGAAAATAAGTACGGTTTGGTTCCCCGCATTTACTTCTTCACGTGTTAAACCAGAATAAGCCACATCGTACTGTGTTGGCAGACTTTTCAGTTCTTCTTCAATGATGCTAATAGCGTCTCCTGTACTAAATCCAGGATTTGAAGCTCCCGAAATTTTGGTAGAATTATAAAGGTTGAAACGAGTTACCGATTGTGGTCCATACACTCGTTTCAGTTTTACAAATTGGGTAATTGGCGTCATTTCTCCGCTACCTGTTTTTATATACAGTTCGTTTAGAGATTCCTTTTGCGAACGACTTTCCGGCGGCGCTTGAACATATACACGGTACTGCTTTCCAAATCTGGAAAAGTCGGCGGCATAAACTCCACCAATATACCCTTGCATGGTAGCAAAAATAGAACTGATAGGCACATCATATTTTTTGGCCAACGGTACGTTAATCTCCATTTCGTACTGAGGATATTTGGTATTGAATGACGACTGTCCGTATTGAATGGCCGGATGCTGCATTAAACGCCCAATAAAATCTTGGGTAGCAGCTTCCAGTTCGGTAAAACTACCTCCAGATTTATCCAATAAATTCATTTCGAAACCAGAAGACAATCCAAAACCAGGAATACTCGGTGGAGCAAAGAAGATAATTTGAGCTTCCGGTATGCCCGCTGCAATCCCAAATAATTTACCTACAATGGCAGAAGATGATTCGTCTTCGTTTTCACGCTCATCCCACTTTTCCAGTTTTATAAATCCTAAACCATAGTTGGAACCAGTTCCACTAATCAAACTTCTACCGTTGATAACAGTAACGCCTTTTACTCCCGGCACTTCTTTAGCTCTACGGTACATATCCTGCATTACCATATTGGTACGGTCCATAGACGATCCGGCAGGCAATTCAACATTCATAAAGATGATTCCCCTATCTTCATCTGGGACAAATCCTGTTGGTGTAGTATTGGCTGTCCACCAAATGCCTACAGCAGCAAGTATTAAAAGAAAAGCAGAGATCCATTTATTTTTATACAAGAATCGTAAAGACTTACCATAACGTGCTGTGGTGGCACTGAAACCTTTGTTGAAACGGTCGTAAAATCCTTGCAGAAAACTTTTCTTTTCATGTTCGTTTTCATCGTGACCTTTCAAAAACAGGGCACATAAGGCCGGACTCAAAGTCAAGGCGTTAACTGCCGAAATCAAAATAGCGACAATAAGGGTTACCCCAAACTGCTCGTAAAACACACCTGTTGGTCCTTGCACAAAGGTTACAGGAATAAATACCGCTGCCATTACCAAAGTAATGGAAATAATAGCTCCAGATATTTCGTGCATGGCGTTTAAGGTTGCCTGTTTGGCACTAGGCTCGCCTTCATCCAATTTGGCATGAACCGCTTCTACCACCACAATGGCGTCATCCACCACAATACCAATAGCCAATACCAACGCAAATAAGGTCAATAAGTTAATAGAGTAACCAAAAACGCCTAAAAAGAAAAACGTACCAATAATAGCCACGGGTACTGCAATGGCAGGAATTAACGTAGACCTAAAATCCTGAAGGAAGATAAACACCATAATAAACACCAAGATAAATGCTTCAATAAGGGTATGTTTTACCTTGTTCATTGAAGCAGTAAGAAATTCGTTGGTGTCGTAATTGATCACATAATTCACCCCTTCTGGGAAATCTTGTGACAAGCGCTTCAATTCTGATTGAATTTCCTTAATGATCTCCTGGGCATTAGACCCAGCCGTTTGGTAAATCCCCATGTTGATACTAGGATAGCCATCCGTAAACCCATACGAATCGTAAGACTGTGCATCTAATTGAATTTCGGCAACATCCTTTAATCGTAAATATTCACCATTGTCCAATGCCTTAATGACGATATTATTATATTGATCCTCAGACTTAAATCGGCCGCTATATGTAATGGTATAGGTAAACGATTGTCCTGAGTTTTGCCCTAAAGCACCAGCAGAAGCTTCCAAACTCTGTTCCTTTAAAGCCGCTGTGACATCCGAAGGCAACAAATTAAAGGCCGCCAATTTTTCTGGTTTCAACCAAATACGCATGGCGTAATCTTGGCTACCGAACACGTTTACATTACCAACACCCTTCACCCTTTGCAGGGACGGAATCACATTAATTTTCAAATAATTCTGAAGAAAGGTGGCATTATAATTTTCATTTTCTGAATAAACAGACATGAACATCAAGGCACTGGTTTGTTGCTTTTGTGTTAACACCCCTGTTTGAATAACCTCCTGCGGCAATAACGGATTGGCTCTCGCCACACGGTTTTGAACGTTAACCGCTGCAATATCCGGATCGGTTTCCTGATCGAAATATACGGTTATAGAAGCTGTACCAGCATTCGAGGCCGTCGAGGTTATATAGGTCATTCCTTCAACCCCGTTAATCTGTTCCTCAATAGGAATGATCACACTTTCCATAATGGTTTCGGCACTCGCACCTGGATAGGTAGTATTTACCGTAATAGTTGGTGGGGCGATATCAGGATATTGCTCTACGGGCAGTGTAAAAAAGCCCAACACCCCTAAAATGACTATGATGATGGATATTACGGTAGAC
This sequence comes from Mangrovimonas sp. sgz306409, assembly GCF_059735265.1. Lineage (NCBI taxonomy): Bacteria > Pseudomonadati > Bacteroidota > Flavobacteriia > Flavobacteriales > Flavobacteriaceae > Mangrovimonas > Mangrovimonas sp. sgz306409. The sequence continues at coordinate 46,418 of NZ_JCAPEU010000002.1, read as the reverse complement.
AATACCGGTCTCTCTATAAATGTTTTTAACATATGTCCTTTTCTAAAAGATTATTGAAATAAAGGGGGAATAGGTTTTGCAACGCTATCGAAAGCAACTTCCTGTGGCTGTATGACCGTATTGTTTCTTAATTTCCCTGTACCACTAGCTACTATTCTGTCACCTTTTGAAACACCCGAACCAACTAGGTACAAATAATTGTTTTTATCCTTAATACTAATTGGGGTTGCCACAGTTTTGTTTTCGGCATTTACAGTATATACAAAAGTTTGTCCCTGTTGCTCAAAGGTAGCCGATTGCGGTATCACCACTACATTTTCGTATTCGTTGGGGATGCTAATTGTTCCACTATTACCGTTAGTAATCAATCCAGTAGGATTGTCAAAAATGGCTCTAAAACTAACGGTCCCCGTGCTAACATCGATTTGGCCAGTTACGGTTTGTATGGTCCCTTCCTTTTTGTACTCAAATCCGTTGGCCAATGTCAGTTTCACTTTTGGAAAATTAGCGACTTTCTCTTTAAGCGTATTACCTGGAGTATTTTGTAAAAAGTCTAGGTATTCCGTTTCATTCATTGAAAAGAAAGCATAGATTTGGTTGATATCAGACACCGTGGTCAAGGGCTTCTGGCTAGTCGCACTGACCAATGAACCTTCCCTAAATTGTATGGCACCAACCACCCCATTCACTGGGCTTTTTACCGTAGCGTAACCAATATTGGCATTAATGCTATTGTAGGTACTTTGAGCCTGTGCCAATTGCGCTTTGGCCGTTTCCAATTGTACATTGCTAATAATCCCTTTCTCTACAAGAGGCTTTATTTTTTCAACCTCAACCCTTGCCACATTAACAGCAGCTTTGGCGGCATCGGCATCCTGACTTAGGGATTGTGTTTCCAGTTTAAATAAAGGTTGCCCCTTTTTTACTGTTTGGCCCTCGTCAACTAAAACCTCCTGAATGTAACCACTCACTTTGGCTCTTACCTCACTACTAATGATTCCTTCTATACTGGTAGGATATGTTACAAAAGTAGTGACCGTTTTTTGAGGTACAACGGTTACCGGAAATGGCTTTGGCTGTTGTTGCTGCGGTGCCACCTGCTTATTATCGTTACCACACCCCATAAAAAACATCGCCGCCAATGTAAGCGACAGTATAGTAATTCTTCCTTTTCTCATATTTGTATTTAATTGTTTAGTGCTGCTCTTCTGATTGTTTATCTATGATTTTATTTTTTAAACCTGTTACCGCTCCAATAATCTCATCTAGAAACATGATATAATTATTGTGAAATTCCAAATCGAACTTTTTTTGTTCCTCTTCTGAAACAGCGTTGACATTTTCTTTATAGGTTTTTATTTCAAGGTGTAAGTCACGGATGGATGACCACATATCTATAAGTCCGTTGATATGCTGAAAAATACTGTCACTACTAACGATATAGTATTTTTTGCGGTCTCCAACCTTTGTAAAGTAGGTGAGTTTCTTTAAATCCAATAAATGGTTTAGATGTGTGGAAATGGTGCTCTTACTAGCACATAAATCGGTTACTAGATCATCAAAGGTCAAACCCGATTTCCCAGTAAGTATGGCATAGGAAACAATGCGCGCCGCTACGGGAGCCAACTTATCATTATTCTCAATAAGCACCCCTAATTTTTCGACCAGCCTTTGCTTCTCTTTGAGTAAATCTGCTTCCATAACCAAAAGATTTACACAAAAATAAGTTTAGTTCGGAAAAAACCGAACCAACTAGTCGTTAAAAAATTGTTAAATAAAAAAGCCGGCACTAACCGGCTTCCTACATATATAAGTAATTTCTTAAAATGCTGATTTAAACTGCTCTAAAAAGCGCACATCGTTTTCACTCAACAATCTAATATCATTGATTTGATGCAATAACATTGCAATACGATCAATCCCAACTCCAAAGGCAAAACCAGAATACACTTTTGGATCGATGTTGCAGTTTGTTAAAACATTAGGATCTACCATCCCGCAGCCTCCAATTTCCAACCAACCGGTCCCTTTGGTAATTCGGTAATCAGATTCTGTTTCCAATCCCCAGTACACATCAATTTCTGCACTTGGCTCGGTAAATGGGAAGTATGATGGTCTTAATCTAATTTTAGATTTCCCGAACATCTCCGTAGTGAAATATTGTAAAGTCTGTTTTAAGTCTGCAAAACTTACATCCTTATCAATATACAATCCCTCTACTTGGTGGAAGAAACAGTGAGAACGTGCCGAAATAGCTTCATTTCTATACACTCTTCCTGGAGAAATCGTTCTGATAGGCGGCTTGTGTTCTTCCATGTAACGCACCTGTACAGAACTGGTGTGGGTACGCAACAGAATATCAGGATTGGTTTGAATAAAGAACGTATCCTGCATATCTCGTGCCGGATGGTATTCTGGAAGATTCAATGCGGTAAAGTTGTGCCAGTCGTCTTCAATTTCTGGTCCTTCACTTACATTAAAACCGATGCGCGAAAAAATATCGATAATTTGATTTTTCACAATCGACACCGGATGTCTTGCGCCCAATTCAATAGGTTCTCCAGGACGGGACAAATCGCCATAAACACCTTTCACCTCTTCCTTGGCTTCCAACTCCTCCTTTAAAGCGTTCACCTTTTCCTCGGCGGTCTTTTTAAGGGCATTGATTACCTGACCAAATTCTTTCTTTTGGTCGTTGGCAACATTTTTAAATTCCGCAAAATACTCCTTCAACAAGCCTTTAGACCCCAAATATTTAATTCGGAACGCTTCAACTTCCTCTTTGGATTGCGCCTTAAAATCTTCTGCTTCAGCAATTAATTCTTTAATCTTTTCTATCATGATATCCTTTGAAATGACTGCAAATTTAATAAATCTTATTCTATATATTCTGCTTCCACAAAATAGTTAACAATGGCTTCCTTCATCAACACCGACTGCTCGCCTGCCTTTAAAAAAGGTAAGGCTTCCTTCACCTTGTAATGTGGCCATTTATCTTCGTCATAATAATCAAATTCGTAGTAACCATAAGGTTCCAACAAACGGCAAATGGCAATGTGCATTAAATCCACTTTATGGTCCTTTTTAAATCGGCGCCCCAATTGGCCCAATTCCTGCACTCCGATAAGATAAATTATAGCATCAAGGTCCAACGTATCCCCATCGGCAAATTGTTTGGACAGTTTTTCAACCACCAAATCCCATCGTTGTTTTAATTGTTCGTCTCTTGACATAGCTTTTAAAAAGGGCAAAGTTACTAAACATCGTGCTACCTAAGGACATCTCTTCCAAAAAAAGAAGATAAGTGCCCCAAATGTGTATATTTGTTGAAATTGTTGACCCCATGAGTGTAATTGACATTGTTTTAGGAGCCTTACTGCTTTTTGGAATTATTAGAGGTTTTCTAAAAGGGCTTTTTGTAGAAGTAGCCTCTTTGATCGCCCTGGTTGCTGGTGTTTTCGGCGCCATGCATTTTAGCAACTATGCCGCCAATTTTTTGAAAAGTAAAGTAGATTGGGATGAAAACACCATAACCATTACAGCCTTTGCCATTACGTTTGTGGTGATTGTATTGTTGATCGCTCTTGCAGGGAAAGCGCTTACCAAATTAGCCGATTTTGCGGCTTTGGGAATCATCAATAAATTGTTAGGCGCCCTTTTTGGAGGTTTAAAGATAGGCTTGATCTTAAGTGTTATTCTGATTGTTTACGAACGCATGAATAACTCCATGCCTTTTGCTAATGAAAAGCAATTTGAAGATTCCATACTTTACAGCCCTGTAAAGTCTTTAGCACCCATGATATTTCCCGCCTTTTTAAATCCAGACCAAATGGAAGGCCTACTTGAAGGGGATTCTAAAACCGAAGAAGACAGTAACGATTAGTAACAATCCATTTTCAGTTGCCCTTGTGCCTGATAAAAACTTAAGGGTTTATGGGTAAACTCTACACAAATAGATTCCAAAACTCCCAAAACTCCTTTTTGCATTGCCAAAGACCCGCAGATCATAACAACCCCACCATTATAAAGGGTTTGAGCTATTTCAGAAGCATTGTCATGCAGTTTGTCCTGCACATAGCATTGCTCAGCTTCACGGGAAAGCACCAACTCAAAGTCGCTTAATTTTTTCTCAATCAACAAGGCTTCTATTTCAGGTCTATATAAATTGAAAGACGCCTGAGTTCGTAAACCTAAATAGAGTTTGGTTTCCCTATGCTTTTTATTTTGATGGAGCATTCCCAGAAAGGGCGCCACTCCCGTACCATTGGCTATAAGGATGACCTTTGGTACCTTAACAGGAAAATGAAACGACGTATTTTTAATAATTTTTGCCTTGAATTTATCTCCTACCACCAAATCATTTAGGTAATTGGAACCCAAACCATGGCCGTAGAATTTAATGCTCAATTGAATGTTTCCATCAACCTTCCCCATAGAATACAACCGTTCCCGATAATCATTCTTTGGGTAGATGGCTAACAAATCCCCTGAGCTAAATTGCTGTGTTTTTTTGGGTTTTAATTTGAGTAGAAAGGTATTGTCTGGACTATCAGCAATCTCTGTTTTCCCCACAACCTTAAATGTTTTGGTCTGCTTTTTATTTTGAACTAAGGCTTCCTGTGGAAGTTCCAAACTCAAGCCTACTTTAGAGCTCCATGTACTCACAAACTGATGGAACGTTTCCATCGATTTGTCGTGAATAGCCGTAATTTCCATGGTTCTTTCAAAATCCACCTCCATAGCTTTATCTATATCAAAAGCGAATTGACAAAAATTCGGATAGGCCAAAGACCCAAAACCAACTACTGTAAATCCACAAGTATTCAACTGTTTGATACTTTGCAAACGTTCCAAAAACTTATCGGCATTGGTGGGTGCTTCTCCATGTCCGTAAGTCGCCGTAAAAACAATAAGATGTTTCGCTTTTGGAAATTGAGTATAATTGTTCAGTTCCGTAATAAACACCTTTTCACCAGCTTCCAACAATTGTTTGTAAAACGCATTGGCAAATTGCATAGTCGAACCATTTTCGGAGCCTACCAAAATGATGTATTGACATTCCTCTCTTCGGAATTTATTCTTTAATCCCGACGCACGACGCTTCAAGGTCATATTAAACCCAGAATAAATAAAAAACAAGATATTGATACTGGCCAAACCCAAAATAAAAGCCCAAATCGTATTGCCCTTACCTGTATGCAACACCATACTTAGATTGGAAACCACTTCCACCATGGGTGCTTTCAAGCTACTTAACACTTCTCCTGTGTATTGGTTCACTACCAACTCTTCCTGTTTTAACGTTAAGGTGAAATAATCCTCCACATCGTCAGAAAAGGGAAATTCCAATGTTTCAACTTCAGAAAGTGGTGTGTTTTGGAACAATTTAAATTCAGAAACATCACGTTTTGGAGTCTCTGAAATTGTATTAAAATCAATCGTGTGCTTTTCCTTGCTTTCTGGCAACAGATTGAATTTTTCCAAAGACAGATATACCCCAGTAAGGGTAATGATAATGATAGGAACTAAGGACAGACGTCCCAGTACCACATGCCAATACTGACTAAAATTCTCGTTGACTATCTTGGCAAAAAACTGTTGGATGCCTCTTTGCCGTTTCACTATTAGAATGGTCCCGGTAATAGCAATCACAAACAGTAAAAAAGAGCACAGTCCCACAAAAAAACGGCCGACACTCTTTAAAAATAAAGACCTATGAAAATTAGTTACCCATTGAAAAAATTTGGAAGGCTCCGATTTCTGTCCTAAAAACTCAGCCGTAATTGGGTTAAAATATCCTTCCAAGTTGTCTCCTTCTTCCGTGAATACCGAAGCCATTACAAAATGGTTGGCATCTACGTTGATTTCGATAACTTCAGGATAGGTTTCCTTAAATACCTCAACGGTTTGGGCCAAAGAAACCTCATCCAAATCGGCAACCTTGTAAGGTACCATTTGTTCAGAAATAGGCTGAAACGCCAAAATGGCCCCAGTTATGGAAGCCAAAAGGATAAAAACAACAGAAGATACAGCCAATGCTAGGTGACTGTATCTCCAAATTGAAATGGTCATATTAAGTTTGTTTAATTAGGCATCATGCGGACATAGCGAATAAACCCTGTGCCTTCCATTTTACCTTTTACGGTTTCGGATGTTAATGGAAATTCAACATCCTGCGTGTAATATTCCTGGTCTTCCACAGCGGTTTCAAAACGAATGCTATAACCGGCATCAATTTTGGAATCTTCGATTTCGATGACATTAATACTACGCTCTCCCCCAGAGATCGTAGCGCCTGTAATGGCATCGATATTGTTACGCTTTTTACCATAAAACTTCCACCAAGATTCCAAGGTATTGTACCACTCATTATCATCTCCCTGCACAAACAGTGTTTGCTCATAGTCTCCTGCTGGATTGATCAATGAAATGGCTACATAAGCACCTTCCCCTGTATAATTGGTCAATTGGATCATGCATTTATATTTGGTAGATGGCCCTTGATTGGTGAAGGACACCAACCCAAAAACCGCTACCAATACTACTGCTATCAAACGTATATTCTTCATTCTGTAAATGTCTTATTTTAAAAATTCTATTGAAATGTTATTGCTCTTCAACAATTCATTTTCCTGGGCCAACTCGTAGGCCGTTTCCTCAAATTCGGTCATTAGGGTTTTGTTGGCTCCCTGTGCAACCAAGAACTTCATAATACTATCGTCGGAAGCTTTCATTGCGGCTAAATGCAAAGCAGTGTTCCCTTCGCCATTTTTGGCATTCACATCTATTTTCATTTCCGAAGCCATTTTCAAAAGGTCCAAATTCCCTTTTTCAACAGCCATATGATACCATGTATTTCCATTTCTTTGGGTTTGCCCCAACTGTAATCCATGTTTTTCTAGACTGTTTAATTTTTCTGAAAACTCCTTAGGGTTCCTAGTTGAATAGGAATTGACCAACGCGTAGACCAAACTATTTCCCTCGTTATCTACAACATCTATTTTCGCTCCTCTTTTCATCATGAAATTAACCACTTCAACCGTATTTCCTTCCACAGCATAAAACAAAGCCGTTTGTCCTTTTTTGTTGGCGTGATTGATATCCTCAAGGTTTTTGGACAGCAGTTGCACCATGTCCAAATTATTACGGTAAGCGGCATTCATAAAAGGTGTATTTCCATTATGATCTCCTTCATTCACATCCAAACCTTTCTCCAAGAGATAGCGTATCAATTCTTCATCCTTACTTCTTGAAGTCAAAATATGTAAAGGTGTCTGCCCTTCTCTATTGATAACATTAGGATTAAGACCTTGTTCTTCTAAAAACTTATAGACTTCAATACCATTGGTCTTTCCTCTGGTTCCATAGGCTGCAAACATAAAAGCTTGGTTATTTCCTTTTATGCCTCTACCCTGTAAAGCTTCCAAAGCTTCCAAATTGCCTGTTCTGGCAACATAATTAAAAATTCCATTTCCATCTCTATCCACGCTATTGATATCCAATCCCTTTTTTTGAAAATATTCAACCAATTGAAAATCTTGATCATTAGGAGCCACCAACAACAAAGCATTGGCACCATTTGGAGTTACATCCTTTTTTAGGTTAGCACCATTGGCCAGACAAAGGTCATACACCGCTGTATTCTTTTGGCCCGAAGAGGCTGCAAAATTCAAAATGGTATTTCCTTTATCATCCTTGATATCGGTTTTGGCACCATGTTGCAACAAGTATTCCATGACTTCGGTATTCCCTTTATAAGCTGCCCAGAAAATATAGGTACGCCCATCGTGGGTCAATTTATTTACATCATTGCCTTTCTGCGCCATCAAATAAGTTATGGTATTAAACGGTGCATCTTCCAAAATGGCATAAACCACAGCATCAAAATTATTAGCATTGGCCTGGGCAGGGTCATTTCCTTCGGCAATTTTTTCTTTTACCACGGCAACATCTGGCTGCGATTTCCAGAAGTCACGACTTAAAAAAGCATTATCCTGTGAAAACGACTGTATCCCCAGTAGCAACATGGCACCGAGGATACAGGATTTAAAACAACTATTCATAAGTTTATTTTACAAAAGATTCAATTAACGGATTGATCTCCTCCACTGTTTGGTATTTTTCAGCATCAAACAAATATTTAAACAATACTTTGTTATCAACTTTTTCCTCCAAATATAAGTCTTTATGTCTAGCAAACACTTCATCCCACTTAGCTCTTACCAAAGCCCATTTAGCCTGATTGGTACTCCAGTAATCTTGAGCCGCTTTACACATGCTATCGTCAACTTTTACATAGATATTGTACCCCTTTTCCTGAGCCAAAACCTTATCTTCTTTTCCTTCCTCACGCACTAACTTGTCGTTGTCTTGGTTGTGGATCCAACCGTTATCGGTGATTTCGTGACGATTTCTTCTTACAGTTACATTATAATCACTACGTTGGGTATACTCACGTCTTGGTAGTGGCGCAGTTGTAGTATTTTCCCAATAGCTTTTGCCATCTACGTGTACCCAAGTCGCAGTCCCTTCATATCTTGGGCTATCGTCCACTTGAAATACTTTTTGAGTCCACTGTCCTTTTACTTCACTTTTCGGCAAACTTTGGTAGCTCCACTTATTATTATGGTCGTACACATACAAATCGGTGTTTTCGAATTCCCAATCCTGCCTCCAGTGCTTTACAATATGAGGCGCCTCCGAAGGTCCTACAATCAATAAATGCTGCAGGGAAATTTTATCCTTGCTGTCCTCTACCAATTGTACCCACTCCAAACCTCTATCGTGTTTTGTTTTGGAAGGCACGTAAGTTGAATCTCCTGAATACTCAAAAGTTTCGGCAAAATTGAAGTTTACCTTATAACAGCCACACATATCTTTAATGGCTTGTTGATCTTGCTTCTTCTTGTTTTGGGCATTTAGGTTCACACTAAGAAATAATGCCGCTGCGACTAATGGAAAAATACGTTTCATTGAGAAAATTTTATTCTTATTTAGATTGATTTAAAATAACATTGATATATTTGCACCGCAAAACTAATCAAGAATGAGTCTAAATAAAAATAAAATTGTCGTTTATTTTTTACTTTTTTTAAGCCGCTTCGCCTTTTCACAGGAAGTAACACAAGACTCTACCCAAGTTGAAGCTCTATCCGAAGTAGTAGTTACAGGGCAGTACAATCCCCAGTCCATTAAAAAATCGGTTCACAATGTTATTGTTATAAAAAGGGAACAAATAGACAATCAGGCAGCCAATAATCTGGCCGATTTGCTCAATTTCAACCTGAACCTTACCATCCTACCAAGCTCACAGACTGGAAAATCAACCATTTCCTTCTTTGGTTTGGATTCCCAATACTTTAATATTCTCGTTGATAACATTCCTTTGGTAAGTGATAACGGACTTGGTAACAATATTGATTTAACGCAAATCAACCTAGACGATATTGAGCGCATCGAAATTGTGGAAGGTGCTATGGGTGTGGAATACGGAGCTAATGCAGTTTCTGGTGTCATTAACATCATTACCAAAAAATCCATTGACAGCAATTGGAAATTGGAAGCTTTAGTCCAAGAGGAAACCGTAAGCGATGAATATGCTTGGTTTGATGAGGGAAGACATATACAAGGCCTAAACCTAGCTCACAATTTCTCTGATAAATGGTTCGCTAAAATAGGCTTTAACCGTAACCAATTTGCAGGTTTTTTGAATGATAGACAAGGAAAAGATCATTACTTAACAGATAGTTTGCGCGGATACGAATGGTTGCCAAAAACCCAATTTACAAGTGGAGCCATGGTCAATTATAAAGTAAACAGATTTAACCTCAATTATAAGTTTGAATATTTTAGTGAGACCCTAAATTTTTACGACCAAGCCGTAAGATCCAATTACGACGTTCCTTCGCAAACCATAAACCCTTCGTCTACAGATAAAATATATACCACCAAACGATTAGTCAACAATATAAACCTTAATGGTACATTAAAATCTGGAGGAAATTACCAAGCTTCCCTTTCCTATCAACAACAGGAACGTGACCTAAATCAATTCACCTATTTCATCCTTAGCGAAACAAAAACGGATGAAGCTGACACTACCTACCAATCCAGTAAAGTATTCTTTTCTAAAGGTACCATGAGCAACTTGCTAAAAAGCAAAGCATTCAATTTTCAGTTGGGCTATGAGACCCGTTATATTGAAGGATTTGACACCAAAGCTTCAGGAGACTACACCCAAAATAACAAAACTCATACTCAAGGGAATTACGCTTTGTTTGGCTCATCGGAATTCCAATTTAGCAAAGCCATTTCTTTACGACCAGGATTACGTTACGAGTACAATACAAAGTACCGCTCCAAAACAACAGCTAGTTTAAGTGCTCGCTATTTAATGCCTCATGGATTTGAGCTTAGAGCCAATGTAGGAACTTCTTATAGAACTCCAAATTTTGAAGAGCTCTATTACTATTTTGTGGATTCCAACCATGACGTTAGGGGAAATGAAAACTTAGACCCCGAAAACGGAATTACCACTTTTATAAACTTAAAAAAACGCAGTTACATCAACAACACTTCTTTACTAAACTCAATAAAATTGAGCTATATAGATGTTCAGGATAAAATTGATCTAGCCGTGGTAAATACTCTTCCACTTCAATATCAATACATCAATATAGACAGGTATACACTATGGGGACTCACCTCAGACAATGCCATAAACACAGATCGTTGGACACTTAAATTGGGAGCTACCCTACAAGGCATTTCACGTGTCAACAACAATGAAATCAATGGCAATGACAATTTTCTATATGCCTACCAAATCAATACAAGCAGTACTTATCACCTAAAAGAATGGAACACCTTTATCACCATGCTTTTTAAATACCAAGGCCCCACTCAGAGATATGTCCAATCAGATGAAGATGAAGATGGGAATGCATTATTCACCCAACAAACCACCGATGGTTATGGTTGGCTGGACGCTTCTGCTAAAAAATCATTTTTTAAAGAAAGACTAACAGCCACTTTAGGAGCTAGAAACCTTTTGGACATCACCAGTGTGAATATTAGCAATTCTAGTTCCGGAGGTACCCACTCATCTGGGAGCCAATCGCTGCTACTGGGTTACGGACGCTCATATTATTTAAAACTATTATATAATCTGAATTTTTAAAATTAATACCATTATGATCAACAAACTTTTTACTGTATTATGCCTAGCTGCTACCTTGGGTTTTATAAGCTGTAGTAGTGATGACGATTCACCCTCTGGTCCAATCTCCATTGTAATTGAGGGAGCAAGTGTAAGCCCAGAGGTAGGAGGCCCTAACCAACAAAACCAAGTCTATGTAGATTTGAGCACCAACACCAGTACTAGTGTACAACGCGATTCTTGGGACCTAGGATTTTATTCTGGTGATGAATTCAAAGTAACCATCAACGGATCTATCTATATGGCTACTGCGGCTTTAACTTTAACCGATATTGATGCTGTGAGCTCTAGCGACCAGGAAGTACAGGAATTACAACCTCAAGTTGCGGTTGGAACCTTTCAAGCGGCGAGTGCAGCCTTTGTAGATGCGCCATCAGGTGATATTTCTGAAACCGCCATTGCAACGATTTCAGAAAATGATGCAGACAACAAGGTATACTTATTGAACTTGGGCTATGAAGTTGGTACAGAAACTCCGGAAACTGGAACCATTGCCGTAACAGGTGAATCAAGAGGATGGATGAAAATTCGCGTTTTAAAAGACGGTAATGACTATGTATTGCAATATGCTAACTTGGATGATACTACCCATGAAGAAATTGTGATTTCAAAAAGCAACGAACATAATTTCACGTTCTTTAGTTTCAATACCAACAGTGAAGTTACTGTTGAACCAGCCTCAGCTAATTGGGATTTAAACTTCACGGTATTCACAAACTTAATCGAAGGTTACGGTGCTTATGGATATTCCGATTTTGTGGTGAATAACACAAAGGCCAACGTTGGCATTTATATGATAGATTCTGAAGTTGAAACCGAATTAACCTATAATGATTTCACTTTGGCTAATGTTGTTGACGCAAATTTCGTTTACAATGACCAAAGAGCTATTGGAAGCAGTTGGAGAAATGGTGGAGGTCCTAGTGCTTCTCCTTCCATTAAAGAAAATGTATTCTACATCATCAGTGATACCGATGGGAATCTTTACAAACTAAAATTCCTGGCAATGTCCACCGCATCTGGTGAACGTGGAAACCCCGAGTTTGTATACTCATTGTTGCAATAACACTATAAAGGCCACTTGAAATTCAGTGGCCTTTTTTTTCAAAAACACAAAATAACGCATATCAAGCAATTAAGTTAATTCTTACAAGAAATTTATTTAAAAGTGACAAATCATAACTCAAAAATCACTTGCTCGATAGCGAAAAAAAACTAAATTTAGGCGGAAAACACTGTCAAAATTTGGATCTAAAGTGCCCAAATTAATTTTTAAGACATACAAAATCAATAACCAACTTTAATCATTTCATTATGAAACAAACTTTACATTGTACACTTTTTTTGATGTTCCTATGCATCTTTAATACCAAAGCCCAACAAGATATAGATCTTACTATGGGGGCTTCTTATGCAAACCAAGTTTACTTTAAACTAAGTACCCTAACCACTACCTCCTATCCCGGCAGTGTTTGGGATCTGGCATTTCTTAGAACTGGACAAGACGATATAGGAATTCGCATCAATGATCATGCGGGGATTAAAGTATATGAGGTAACTACCAATACAAACGCTTGGGATGACATACCAGTAACATCCGAAGCCCAATCCGAATGGACGCAGTTGTACAATAGTGAAACTTCTTGGGAAGGAGCTTTTGACAACGGTTCTGCAACCTATGGCTTTGGAGAATACAACCCAGATAACCAGCACATCGAAGGCTCTGTCATTTTTGTTTTAAAATATACAGACGGCACCTATCGCAAATTTATAAACCAGGATGCTTTTAATGGTTACACATTCACATACGCCACTTGGAATACCAGTACCAATACTTGGGGAGAAGATACCACGGTAACACTAGACAATACAAATAACCCCGACAACACCTATAACTTCTATTCCTTAGAAACCGGAGAAGAAGTTTATGCTCAACCGGCCACAGCAGATTGGGACTTTGTTGCTACAAAATACATTTCAGATTACAATGGTAATGGGTCTTTGTTTTGGCCAGTAACAGGTATATTGCACAGCGACCAAGTTACCGTAGCTCAAAATGAAGAAATGGAAGGCGCTCCAGAAAATCCAACCTTAACCTATTCCGATGAAATCAATACTATTGGTAGCGATTGGAAAACCTATGTTTCATCCGTGCAATATGATGTGAATTCTGATATGGCTTATTATGTAAAATATGCTGACAACTCGGTTTACAGGATTTACTTTACCTCTTTTGAAGGTAGCTCCACAGGAAACCTTTCTTTTGCCTTTGAAAATGTAACCCAGTCATTGGGAGTAGAGGAACTAGACAACAATGTTACTTTTGGTGTTTATCCAAATCCTTCTTCTGATGGTAAAATCAACTTGATTTATGATGTCGCTAAATCTGGCACCAACCATATTACCATCTATTCCATGAACGGAAGCAAAGTATTGGAAACATCACTTTCTAGCCAACAAGGTTTTTACAATAAAACCATCGACCTATCTCACCTACAAAAAGGAGTATACATGCTTAATTTCACTTCTGGAGATTATACTTTAAGTAAAAAAGTTATTTTGAAATAACCTCTCGATCTGAAAAATTGACAACAAAAAAAGCCACTCAACTTGAGTGGCTTTTTTGTTTTAATCTAAATGATAAATCTTCCTAATGTTTTCCAATATAGCTGCAAAATCAATTTTCAAGTCAATGAGTTTCCCTGAATGCACATCAAACACCCAACCATGAACTTTTAAGCCACGCTCCCTAACTGCCTTTTGAATGGCTGCCGTTTTAATTAAATTGACACATTGTTCCTGTACATTGAGCTCAATTAAACGATCATAGCGTTTATTTTCGTCTTCAATGGTATTGAGTTCTTCGGCATGTAATCGATACACATCCCTAATACTGCGCAACCAAGGGTTCAATAGTCCTAAATCTTCCGATAACATGGCTGCCTTGACACCTCCGCAGGCATAATGTCCACATACCACCACATCTGCAACCTTCAAATGGTTCACCGCATACTCCACCACAGACATCGCGTTTAAATCGGTAGCAATAACCATGTTTGCAATGTTACGGTGCACAAAAGCTTCTCCTGGCTCTAGGCCCATAAGACCTTCCACATCTACACGACTATCGGAACAGCCGATATACAAAAACTGGGGGCTTTGCCCCTTTCCCAACTTATGAAAATAAGCGTTATCCTTGGCCAATTTCTCTTGAATCCACTTTTCGTTATTTTCAAAAACTCTGTTTAAATCCATTTTCCACTCTAATAAATCACGTTATTTTTTATCCAATTTGTTACCTCCTTGAAAGTACCAAAAATACGATCTTCCGATATCAATTCCGGTATAATTCCAATGCGTTCCATCATGTAACGAGGTTGCCTTAATAGACCAACCAATAAAACGGTTACTCCATTTTTACTCAATTCCTGTAAAACATCTTCAAAGGCATATAAACCCGATTGATCCATATACTGCATACGTCCCAACCTAATTACAATTGTTTTGGCATTTGATGGGATTTGGGCCGCCAACCTTTGAAAGTCGCTGGTTGAACCGAAAAACAATGGCCCCTTTACATGTTTTACAAATACTTCGTCTTTTAATTTTTCAGGAAAATTGGGAGCGTCATCCCAGGCGGTTTCTTTGGCCAAAGGTTTCACATCCGAACGTTCGGCTGTGAGATCCCCAATCTTTTTCATAAACATCAACGAGGCAATGATAAGTCCAATTCCAACGGCATAGACCAAATTCCAAAGAGATGACAGCACTAACACAACGATCATGATCAACACTTCCGAACTCACCCAAAATGGACCAATACGTGTATCTCTTGGAAGACTCGGGATGGCCTTTAAACCTTTGTAATCCATAACCCCTATTCCTACGGTTATCAGAATTCCTGCTAAAACCGCTGCTGGAATTTTAGAAGCAATTGGCCCTAATACCAATAAAATGATGAGTAATACCAAACCTGCAATCATTCCAGACAACCGAGTCTTACCACCGGATTGAATATTTACAACGGTTCTAATAGTTGCCCCTGCTCCAGGAATGCCACCAAAAACAGCCCCAATGCTGTTGCCTATACCCTGCCCTATCAATTCTTTGTTTGGACGGTGTTTGGTTTTGGTCATATTATCGGCCACGATACTAGTTAACAAGGAGTCAATGGCGCCTAGAAGAGATAAGGTTAATGCGGTAAAAATATAGGGTGTTAACTGTTTAACACTAAAATTGGCAAACATGCTAATATTAGGCGCAGGAAAACCGCTGGGGATTTGTTGTATAGGTTTGTAATCCAATCCAAAAACAATCGCTATGGTAGACATTACCAATAATGCTACCAAGGTGCTTGGCACTGCCCTAGTAATTCGCTTAAATCCATAAATGATAAAAATGGTGCCTAAAGCCAAGACAAGCTCCAACCAATTAATATTCATTAGCGCTCTTGGAAATACTTTAATGGCACCCAAAACCCCCGAAGCATCATTGGCAGCCAAGGTTTCTGATTCTTTAAGAATATCGGCTTCATCGATAAGTTCTGCTCGATTGATGGTTTCCTTAAAATCTTCCAAAACCAAAATACCTTCACCCGCTTCCTCCTTCAAAATATTTTCAAGAATGACCTCTTCAGCCATGGGCTTGAATTGATTTACATAAGCAGCATCCTCTTTTGGGTAATATCCGAGAGAAGGTAAAATTTGAGTCACAATAATAATCACTCCAATTGCCGACATGAATCCAGAAACTACAGGATATGGTATGTAACGGATGTACTTTCCCAACCCTAAAACTCCCAAGCCAATTTGCATGAGCCCAGAAAGTAAAAACACAATTAAAATAGTAGGAAGCGCTTTTTGAACATCGCCATCGTTGGCAGCTACAATACCAGCAATAACCACCATACTCACCGCCGTCATAGGAGCGGTAGGCCCCGAAATTTGGGTATTGGTCCCTCCAAATAAGGCCGCAAAGAAACTTAAAAAGATAGCACCATAAAGTCCGGCACTGGGCCCTAAACCAGAACTCACCCCAAAGGCAAGGGCCAATGGCAATGCCACAATACCTGCTGTAACACCTCCAAAAGCATCACCTTTAAAATTGGAGAACAATTTGTTCAATTTCTATCTATTTATAAATGCTACACTAAATTTACCTCTAATATTTTAAAGAAAAAAGAGCATTCAAAAACACTTTGAAACAAATTGTATTTTAAATACTAAAGAATAAAAAAAGCAGCGCCAACTAAGTGATGGCGCTGCCCAAATAAAAATTTAACGTATGTTGTATGCTAAGTTTTATTCATAGAAAGTTACGGCTCCTGTATTGATATCATACATGGCGCCAATAATCTTAATTTCTCCATTCTTTTCCATTTCATCTAGAATTGGACTTTCTGCATGGATTCTTTCAATGGTTAAATGCACGTTTTTCTCTGCAACGGCATCTACAAACTCTAAATTTTTAGAGTTTCTCAAGCTTTCATCTGCAGGTTCTGCCACACTGTCTACTGCAGGTGTTATTTTTTGAATCAGCTTGGTTAGATTACCCATTTCGGCATGGTCGCAAGCGCCCTTTACAGCGCCACAACTGGTATGCCCCAACACCACAATAAGTTTGGTTCCTGCCAATTTACAAGCAAACTCCATACTTCCAAGGATGTCTTCGTTTACAAAATTTCCTGCAATACGAACACTAAAAATGTCCCCTAATCCTTGGTCGAATACCAACTCGGCAGAAACTCTGGAATCGATACAGCTTAAAATGGTAGCAAAAGGAAACTGCCCCTCGCTGGTGTCATTCACCTGTTCCAATAAATTTCTGTTTGCCTTAAGGTTATTTTGAAATCTTTGGTTTCCTTCTTTCAAAAATGCCAATGACTTTTCTGGGGTCATGGTTGCTTGTGTTTCCTTAGTATGTGCTTTCATAATTTTATTTTGATTTTATATCCTGCTTTAGCATCAAATTATTGAGCTGATATTAAAAGGGATATATTAAAATTGTTTACAATATTAGTAATATCTGAATGTTTTGTTTTTACTTCTTGTCCTGTTTTTGTCCTTCCACGGTCTACGCAGAATAGATTTACGTTACTTTTGGAAAGGTAACTGGACATATTTTTTATGCTTTGGTCTCCTGACTCAAACACATATTCTACTGTTTCGTAAACATCTGTTTGTTCTTCCTTAGCTACATCCCCATTCATAATCTTAAAGGATTTTAATGGCTGCTTGGTATAGGCCAACAACCTTCCTGCAAAACTTGGAACGTTACCATTAAACACTCCCAATGACAAGGGTTGCTTAGGCTCCAAACTGTTCTCAGAACCTACAATCATCAAGATACCCTTGAACTCCTCCATTACAAATTGGGTAAGACCATCACTGCCCAGACCCAATAATTTGGACTGCCTCTTGCCCATAACGATAATATCTGGACGACTTTCCTTGATATGCGAAGCTATCTCGTTCTTCACATTGCCAAAAGCGAAGTTGAAAGGAATCTCAATTCCATAAGCTTCCGAAATGGGCTGGATCAATTCTTGAATTCTTTTCTTGGTACTGCTCTTTTCTTCGTTAATGCTACGCATGGCGGACAGCTGATTTTCCTTGTGCACAATATCTCCTGCCCTTTTTACATGAAACAACTCAATATTGCCTTGAATCATGTTGGCCAAACTTATTGCACTTTTCAGTGTCGCTTCCGTTGCAACTCCCAAATCTGAAAGTACCAATATGTGATGTGCCTTGGATTCCATAACCGTTTAGCTTAAACTTAGTTTTGATTTTGGACGCTCCTTAAAAAACTTCACAAAACTTGGAGGGTTTTCAACAACACCACGTTTTGAAACTAGTTTTACATCAATATTTCGCTCTTTTGCTTTATGCGTAAAGTCCTCAAGGATCTCAATAATATCATGATCCAAATAACGGGTCTTCATCAAATCAAGTTCCAAATACGTATCGCGAGGCAAGCTATCCAATTCCTTCAAAATGGCACCTTTGTTAAAGAAGGTTACTTCTTCTGCCAAGGTCATTTTAATTTGGTGCTTACCATTACTCTTATCTTCAATATGCAAAAAGTGTGAGTTTTGGTAGCTTTTTAGAAGAATGACTACGATTCCTACCAATAGTCCCATACTGATTCCCACCAATAGGTCGGTGAATACAATCCCTACTACGGTAACAATAAAAGGCAACCACTGTTTCCAACCCAACTTATACATCTCGATGAACAATTTTGGCTTTGCCAATTTATATCCTACAACTAACAGGATAGCGGCCAAAACAGAAAGTGGAATCATGTTCAATAACCTTGGAATAAGAACTACCGATACCAATAACAGCAATCCATGAATGATGGTAGCTAATTTAGTACGCCCTCCCGATTGAATATTGGCAGAACTTCTTACAATTACCTGAGTAATAGGCAACCCACCAATCAACCCAGAAAAGATATTTCCTGTTCCTTGAGCCAACAATTCTCTATTAGTTGGTGTTACATTTTTGTGAGGATCTATTTTATCTGTGGCCTCTACACACAATAGAGTTTCCAAACTTGCCACTAATGCAATTGTAAAGGCTGTTACCCAAACTTCGTGATTGGTAATAGCTGCGAAATTAGGAAAGGTAAACTGCCCCAAAAAGGAACTAAAATCATCAGGAATTGGCACACTTACCAAATGTGTTTCCGAAATGTTTAAAGCACTGTTGGATTGTGTTAAAACATAAAACACGATACCTAATACCACGGCTACCAAAGGCCCTTGAATGATCTTAAAGAATTTTGCCTTTTTAGCCAATACATTGTCCCAAAAGAGAATTACTCCAAGTCCAACGATACCAATGACCATGGAGCCAATGATTAAATGATCGAAAATATGAAAGATGGAAGAAAAGGTATTTTCTCCCGAAAGTTCAAGGAAACTATCCGCCCCTTCCGGCTCGGCATCATAACCAAAAAAGTGAGGAATTTGCTTGAGAATGATGATAATTCCAATTCCCGTCAACATTCCTTTAATCACCGAAGACGGAAAATAGTACCCGATTACTCCCGCTCTCAAAAAACCAAGAGCTAATTGGATGACTCCTCCCAAAACTACTGCAACCAGAAAATTTTCATAACCTCCCAAAGTTCCAATAGCTGTCAAAACGATAGCAGCCAAACCGGCGGCTGGCCCACTAACACCTATATTGGATCCACTTAAAGACCCTACTACAATTCCTCCAATAATACCGGCAATGACTCCAGAAAACAAAGGAGCTCCACTTGCCAAGGCAATACCCAAACATAGGGGTAAAGCCACAAAAAACACGACTATACTAGCCGGAAAATCTTGCTTAATAAACTTAAACATACGCTAATTTTTTTCACCTTTAAAAAGGCTATAGTTAAACATAAAATGTGGGCCTAGATGAGTATATCCAAACCAAACTGGGTTTAAACTATTGTATGTTCTGGTGGGGGAGAAATGATTTTAAAAAACTTCTTGGAGTAATGTTTTACAGGTAATACCGTTATCCTTTTTTCCTTGGAAACATCAAATACCAATTCGTTTTTATCAAATTCAAAAAACTTGATTTCGTTATCCTTAATTTTTTCTACAGACTTTTCCTCTTCTTCATTGACACTGAAAAAGGCTGCCATATCAAAATCGTTATCAAGAACGGCCACAACAGTAGGTGCTGCAATAAAAGCAACAAATACTGATAAAAAGAAAATTGTAATGGCCTTTTGAAACATTAGAATTCGTAAAGTAACAAATATAACACTCGTTACTAAGAAATTCGTTAAATAATTTAAAAAGTCTTCAACAAGCGTATGTCATTTCCGCTTATCCAGCCCGTTTTTCCGTCGGAGAGTTTAATTTTTTTCCAATCGTTAAGTGTATCCAAAACTTGAACCTTGGTACCTTCATGCAACCTAAAGGCTTCTTCACTTCTTAAATTAGGTTCACTTTTCACTTGGCTTTCTTGTGCAAACACTATGGCAGGTTGGTCCCTACGCTCCAATTCATACCTGTGGAACGCAAATGTTAAGGCTATTAGGCTAATTCCTAAGAAAGCAAAACTGGATACAAACGTGATACGTTTGGTAACCGTGGAATAACTGAAATAGTAATAAAGATACAGCACCACAAAAATAAATAACCCAGCCACTGCTGCATAGGCCCAGCCATCAAATCCCAATGATCTAGTGGCACCATTTACTATTTTTGAAAGACCAACTTCTGGAATTACATCAATGGCATCTATGGTCATATTTTTGGCAAATGCCATATTATTTTGGATCTCCCTGTCGTTTGGTGCCAATTGCAGTGCCTTTTCGTAATAGAAAATACTGGGCGCAATATTGTTGAGCTTATAGTTGGCATTTCCCAAATTGAAATACACCTCGGCAGAATGCTTACCATTATTCAAAATAGCTTCATATTTTTCAATGGCTTCGGCATAATCACCATCATTGTAAAGCTTATTGGCCTGTTCAAACAATGAATCGTTTTGGGCAAAGCCTAAAGTAGAGATCAGTACGAAAAGGATAAGGAATAACTTTTTCATCTTAACTAATTTGCTTATCAATTAATGAAATTGTCTTGGCAGATTTCTCATAATCCTGCTGCATTTCTACATTGGTAATTGGGGTGTATCGCGCCAATTCGCAATTCTTTAAAATTCCAACAAACTCATCCACCACCGTAGTTTCTACATTTTTGGACGTGAGGAGTTCTCTAATTTTATCCTTACTGAACTCGCTGGTTTCAATATGCAAAGTCGCTTTTAAATAATTGTGAAGGGCCTTTTCAAGAGCCACATAAAAGGCTTCCTTTTGTCCCAAATTGCGCTTAGCTTCTCCAAGGTACTTTTTGGCCAACTTATCGGCCTTACGGATTTTATTTCCAAAGACATCTGCGGCACGTTTGTCACGTTCCTTTCTGTAAACCATCGCCAATGGAATAGCCAACAATGGTAGCAATAAAGAACTCCAAAACCATGTAGACTTAAAGAAGTACTGAGGTTTGATAGGCTTTAAATGAGCATCGGTTTTTATAAAGGCAAATTGGTCGTTACTTAAAATAACCTTTTGCTTATTGCCCGCCGCTGTAGTAAGACTATTATCTTGTGTGGCATTGTTGTTTGGACCTTCCAAAACATCAATGACAATTTCATCTGAAGTGATGCGCTTATAGCTTTCTGTTTTTAAATCGAAATAGGAAAAGGACACCTTCGGGATTGGATATTTCCCCTTAAACTGAGGCACCACAGTATAGCTATCGGAAATACTCCCTTGCATTCCTCCAAGTGTTGTTCTAACATTCTCATTATATTCTGGCTCATAAATCTCCAAAGAACTAGGCACGGTCAATTTGGGAAGCTTGAATAGTTTTAAATTTCCATTTCCAGTTACTTCTGCCTTCAACTGAAGTGATTCAGTAGCATTCAATTCGTTTTTGGAAGCTTTCAATTTAAAGTCAAAATCTCCCACAGCTCCAGTAAAATCCGAAGGTTTATTTTCTTCCGGTAAGGGTTTTACATTAATGGTTTTTGCCCCAGCTGAGACTGTACGGTGCACCTTGGTCATTAAGCGCCCACCAAAAATATCGCGGCGGTTGGTGGGTACATCAACCGTTACATCCAAACTTAAAGGTTCTATGTCCAATTTTCCGGTTTTCTGTGGATATAGCACGGTTTTACGCAACACCACATAACGGTATTCTTCGCCTTTGTAGGTGCCGTTTTCTACCTTCAGCCCTTTGATATCAATATTCTGACTCCAAAAATCACTAAACTTAGGATTGTCAATTTCCCTCCAATTGCTCACACCTGTATTGGCAGACACATAAAGTTTGTATTCCACCGAAATAGCCTCGTTGAGATAGGGATTGGTTTTGGAAACCTCAGCTACCAAGTGGATATTATCTTCTGCTATATTATCGGCATTGTAAGGATCGTTGGGACGTTTTACGGCTGCCGTAACCTCAACCGCTACGGTTTGGGTTTTATAAATTTCTCCATCAATTTCTATGGTAGCCTGATTAATGGTAATTTTTCCTCGCTTTTTAGGGGCCAGAAAATAACTGTAGGTTTTAGAAAATGAGCGCTTTCCGTTAAGCCACGAGTTGCTCACCGAAGTATTGGGACCACCTACAACATTGAAACCTGCAAAGTCCGGAGGAGTAAAATTGTCCCCGTCCTTATTCATCTCAAAATCGATGCGCAAACGCTCGTTAATCCCAAGTTTGGTCTTGCTCACTTTGGCCTCAAACTTAACTTGGGCAGCCGTTATTGCGGTGCTTAAAACAAATAACAATATTGTGATATGTTTGATCAATTTCATGTGTCTATCTGCAACTATAAATCTTGAAAATTTGTTCTACCAGTCCTTTTCTGCTTTTACGGGAGTGCCTTTTTGCTTTTCGGCATTCATCTTCTCCTGAACTTTTTGTTCTTGATTGTTCATGGCCTCCAATAAATTCTTTATCTGTTGTGGCGACAATTGTCCAGGCTGTGGCTGCGGCTTTTGCTGCTCCTTGTCCTTCTCGTCACCTCCCTGATTGTCTTTCTTGTCGTCCTTAGGCTTTCCTTTGTCATCTTCTTGATCATCGCCATCTTTTTCATCTTGATCACCTTGATCCTTTTGATCTTGGTTTTGCTGATCCTGATTTTGTTGATCTTCTTTCTCCTGATCCTGGTTATCCTCTTTATTCTCGTCTTCGTCCTTTTTGTCCTTATTGTTTTCCTGCTGACGCTCTGCACACTCTTTGGCCATGGCTAAATTATACCTTGTTTCATCATCTGAAGGATCATTGCGCAAGGCATTCTTAAAAGCTTCCACAGCTTCTTGGCACTTTTCATTTTTCATCAGAATATTTCCAATGTTGTGGAAAGCTTTGTGTTTTTCCGCTCTGTCTGTAGCATTTTTAGCCGCCTGTTGGTGGCGGTAAAGCGCTTCATCGTAATTTCCCTTTTCGTAATAGGAATTTCCCAAATTGTAGGTTCCGGATACGGTAGTAGGCTGTTCAGAAATGGCTTTACGGTATTCCATTTCAGCCCCTGTATAATCCTCCTGCTCTACCAATTCGTTGGCATCATACACATATGAATTGGCTTTTTGGATAGCCTTTAATTGCTCTTTTTCCTTGTCTTTATCCTGCGCAAAGGAAAATCCGGTGGTGACCATTAAGAGTACTAAAACCAATTGTTTCATTTGTGACTTCATTATTAAACTAAAAGGCCAAAACCTTTGTTTTAAACCATTTGACATACCAAGATATAAAACCCTGTTTTTTATGTCCGTTAAAAAATTTATAAAATTGCCGTTATGCCGACAAGCTACATAAATAGTAGGGAATCTACAGGTTTTCGTTAAATAAATTCAACTTCTTCAACCATGCAGTCTTGCGTTCCAATAAGAAAATATCGATGAACAAAAAGAAAATCCCAAAGCCCAAAAACCATTGAAACTGGTCTTTGAAATCGGCAAATTCCTTAGATTCAAACTCAGTTTTATCCATCTTGTTCAAAATCTCATGGATGGTCTCCACAACTGTAGCCGTATTACTTCCATTTATATATTCTCCGTTCGCTTCTTCAGCAATACTTTTCAAGGTTTCCTCATGTAACTTCGTAATTACCGTTTCACCGTTGTTATCCTTTTTATAGTTGAGCACTACCCCATTTTTCTTAATAGGAATAGGGCCTCCTTTAACATCTCCAACCCCAATAGTAAAAATACGAATGCCTTGTTTATTGGCTTCTTCTGCAACACGTGAAGACATTTCGCTGTGGTCTTCCCCATCTGAAATGATGATCAACACCCTATTGGTTTGTTCTTCATCATCAAAATAGGTTTTGGCCAATTCGATGGCTTCATCGATAGCCGTTCCCTGTGAAGACAACATGTCTGTATTCATATTTTGAAGGAACATCTTGGCCGAAGCATAGTCTGTGGTAATTGGCAATTGCGGAAAAGCCTTCCCTGCGTAGGCAATGATCCCTACACGGTCACTGGCCAAATTATTGATGATTTGGGTTACCAACTGCTTGGCCTTTTCCAAACGGTTAGGCGCAATATCCTCGGCCAACATACTTTTGGACACATCTACCGCAAACACTACATCCACCCCTTCACGTTTTACCGTTTCAAGTTTGGTACCAATCTTAGGGTTCACCATCGCCAAAGCCAAACATGAAAAGGCCAAACACAATACCACTATTTTCAAGATGGATTTAAACAAGGATTGGTTAGGGCTCAAACGCTGTAACAGTTCCTTATTGGCAAATTTTCTTTGGGCTCTGTATTTCCAAACCTGGAGCATCAAAAAGAGTAGGATGATTATTGGAATAACCAATAATCCCCAGAACCATATTTTTTCGTCTAATTGATACATATTCTATTCTTGTTGATAACCTTTATCAGGTTATCCATTTAATTATTATTACACAAAACTTCTAAAAACCGTAGACCGCAGCAGCACTTCAACCAGCAACAAAATACTAGCTAACAATACCAATGGACGGAATTTCTCTTCGTAATTATAGAATTTGAATTCCTCTATTTCCGTTTTTTCGAGTTTGTTGATTTCCGCATAAATCTCTTCCAACTTTTTATTGTTGGTTGCCCTAAAGTATTTTCCTCCAGTAACCTCAGCGATTTCTTTCAACAGAGCCTCATCAATTTCTACTTGTACACGACCGTACTGAAACTTACCGTTAGGCATTATGGCAATTGGAGAAAGTGCCATTCCATTGGTTCCCAAACCAATGGTATATACTTTAATACCATATTCCAAAGCCAATTCACTAGCTATTTTAGGATCAATGAATCCAGAATTGTTCACCCCATCGGTCAACAAAATGATGATTTTACTTTTAGCCTTACTGTCTTTTAACCGGTTTACAGAAGTCGCCAATCCCATACCAATAGCCGTACCACCTTCAATGATGGTGTTGTACTTAATATCGTCCAAAGAACGTAATACAATGGCTTTATCACTGGTAATTGGTGTTTTTGTGTAGCTTTCTCCCGCATACTCTACCAAACCAATTCTATCATTTGGACGCCCTTTGATAAACTCCGCAGCAACATCCTTTAAGGCTTCCAAACGGTTAGGCTGTAAATCTTTTGCCAACATACTGGCCGAGACATCTATAGCCATGACAATGTCAATCCCTCGCGTAGTCTTGGTTTTAGTGGAAACATCCACGGTTCTAGGTCTAGCTATAGCTGTAATAAGCAACCCCAAAGCCAAAAGTCGCAAAACGAATAATAAATGCTTCAATTTTGGCAACCAAGTATTAGTAAGTTTAAAACCTTTTAAACTGGAAATCTTTAGTTCGGCGGTTTGTTTTTTATGCTTCAACACATACCACAACAATGCCAAGGGCAACACCAACAGCAGCCAAAAAAATTCTTTATTTAAAAACTCTATACCTTCCAACATTTAGCTCTTGTTTATTTCTCTTGTTCGGCTTCTTGTTCTTTTTTAACCAATTCCACAGAATTGATAATGCGATCTATCATTTCATCAGCATACACGTCATTATCTGGCCAGGTAACCATCACCTGCTGTAACACATTTTCTGATGTAAATTGCAATATGGTATATTTTGCAGGCACCAAAGTTTCTGTATTCAACAATGGAATGCTCAAACTTCCGTACGTTTTTAAACCTTCGGCCGCATTAGGCGTAATAAACTGTTCTCTTTTCACCAGAATATCCTTAGCACCTTTTTGTTCCATACCTGCAATAGCCATTTCTGAGGCTTGGGCCAAGTCAATCTTTGGAGCACTTTGATCGGCTCCCTGAGCTTGTTGCCCTTGTGGTGGTTGCTGTAGGACGGTGGTACTTACCATTACGCTGAACATATCCAAAAGGGTTCCATAACTGAATGCCGTCACTTTTACCGAGCCTTGAGCTTCCTTTGGAAGCGGCAGCTCTACACGCTTTAATACTCTAGGAGTTGAAATGCTTATTGGCGGCACCCCATAATCGCTACTCACCCATTCACCTTCTAAAAGTTCTTTACTTTCATGACCAATAACCGTATCCTTTACATAGGCAAACCCGTATTTAATACCAAGACCTACAACAGTAGCCATCATCAAGAAGAAGGCAATAACAACCGTAATGATGACCTTTTTGCGTTTCTTTTTACGTTCCTGCTCTTCCTTGTATTGCTGGTCCAGTAATTTCTCTTCTTCGGTTGGCTCTGGAAGAGATTCCTTTACATGATCGATCTCCAAATCAATCGTATTTCTATCCATTTCGGCCAAAGCCACATCTGGAGCAGATTTAGCAAATTTCACCAAATCGGCACGCTTCAAGATGCTTTCCAAATTTTGGATGTCTTCTTTGCTTATGGAAATTTGGTTGCCTTCCCTAAGCAAATACAAGCGTTCGATAAGCTCGTCCGTAGTACTTTCCAAAGCGCGGTCATAGACCTTTTCATCCAGATACCTTCTAATGATGAAAGTCAATTCAGAATAGTATTCTTTCAATTCTGACTTTTGCAGATAATCGCTTTCATCCAAGCTTTTCAATGCCATTTTTGCGCGATCGTAAGGCGGCAACAACGCTATTTTTTCTTCTTCGGTCAATGGCTTTTTTCGCCATAAGAACCAATATAGCAAACCGCCTACCAAAGCAAATATGCCCAAAACAGCCAAGAGGATTTTCCACCAATTGCTAGATGGTTCCTTGACTTCCATAAAGGGTTTGATATCGTACAAGCCTTGTTTGGTGGTATCCACTACGACTGTATTCACCTCAACTCTTAAAGAATCTGTGAAAAAGGTTTTGTCGCCAATAAGAATTTTTTGTTTTGGAATGATATAACTCCCAGAATCAAACTGGGTCAAACCATATTTCTTGATTAGGTTGAATTTGGCATCGCGCTTTGTCGTGTCTATTTCATAAGATTGAATGACTTCCAAAGGCGAAAAGGTTTGCCCTTCGGGGAAGACAACCAAATCTGTTGAATCCGCTTCCACGGCAATTTTGTAGGTAATCTGTTCTCCAATTTTAATTTTGGTAGAATCTACGGTTGAAGTTACTTGACCATATGAAACCTTTGTAAAACCGAATACCAAAAACAAAACACCCAAAACTTGCAGTTGTCTATTGAGGTTCAATTTTATAATTCCGAGGCTGTTTTTCATAGGTTATTGTCTTTTTTAAGCGCGTCTTTTAAAATATCCCAACAATTTTTTCACATAGCTTTCATCTACGCGGCAGTCAATAGTTCCTGCTCCAGATTTTGTAAAGCTGTCCCTAAAATAATCTACCTTGTCAAGATAGAATTTAGTGTAGTTGCGGCGTACGGTTTTGGATTGTGTGTTGACCAACATAAGTTCGCCCGTTTCCTCATCCTGCATTTGCACCATACCAATATTTGGGATTTCCTCTTCGCGTTGATCATACACCCTAATTCCAGTAACATCGTGCTTACCACATACTATTTTTAGGGTCTGTTTATAATCGTCTGCAATAAAATCGGAAAGCATGAATACAATGGCCTTTTTCTTCATGACATTGGTCAAGAACTTTAAGGCTTCCACCACATTGGTTTGTCTACTTTTAGGTTGAAATTCGATAAGCTCACGAATGATACGCAGTACATGCGATCTTCCCTTTTTAGGCGGAATGAAAAGCTCTATTTCATCTGAGAACAAAATCAAGCCAATCTTGTCATTGTTCTGTGTGGCCGAAAAGGCTAAAGTCGCGGCAATTTCGGTAACCACTTCGTTTTTGAACTGCTGTTCCGTACCAAACAATTCAGAACCCGACACATCTACCATCAACATCATAGTAAGTTCGCGTTCTTCCTCAAAAACCTTTATATAAGGTTCGTTGTAACGTGCAGTTACATTCCAATCAATATTCCTTACATCATCACCAAATTGGTACTGCCGTACTTCACTAAAAGTCATACCACGTCCCTTGAAGGTAGAATGGTATTCACCCCCAAAAATATGATCGGACAAACGTCTTGTCTTAATCTCTATTTTTCGAACTTTCTTTAATAACTCTTTAGTATCCATATTAGCCTACAGTATTTAGCAATCAGCAAATAAAGTATTGGTCACAGTTTGGCTAAGGCCTTGCTGCGAAACAAAATCTATCTCGTAAAGGCACCGACTAAGGCACTTCAATTTCGTTTACAATTTTATTGATGATATCTACGGAAGTAATATTTTCTGCTTCGGCTTCGTAAGTAATTCCAATTCTGTGGCGCAATACATCATAAACCACCGCACGCACATCTTCAGGAATTACATACCCTCGACGTTTGATAAATGCATAACATTTGGCGGCAGTGGCAAGGTTGATACTTCCACGAGGAGAAGCTCCAAAGGAAATCAACGGTTTCAAATCGGCCAATCTATATTTCTCTGGATAACGGGTCGCAAAAATGATGTCGAGGATGTATTTCTCAATCTTCTCATCCATATACACCTCACGAACCGCCTTTTGGGCACTCAAGATCTGCTCGATGGACACCACAGGGTTCACTTTTTCAAAAGCACCTTTTAGGTTGGCACGAACAATTAATTGCTCTTCCTCCAACTTAGGATAATCAATTACGGTTTTCAACATGAAACGGTCTACCTGCGCTTCCGGTAACGGATAGGTCCCTTCCTGCTCTACAGGGTTTTGAGTGGCCATTACCAAGAACGGTTTGTCCAACACAAAGGTCTCATCACCAATGGTCACCTGCTTTTCTTGCATGGCTTCTAATAATGCCGACTGCACCTTAGCAGGCGCCCTGTTGATCTCATCCGCCAACACGAAATTGGCAAAAATTGGTCCTTTTTTGATGGAGAAATCATTCTCCTTGATGTTATAAATAAGGGTTCCCACCACATCGGCAGGCAACAGGTCTGGAGTAAACTGAATTCTGCTAAAGCTACCGTGAACAGCTTTCGACAGCGTATTAATGGCAAGCGTTTTTGCCAATCCAGGCACCCCTTCCAATAAAATGTGTCCCTGCCCCAATAAACCAATAAGTAATCGTTCCACCATATGTTTCTGGCCCACAATTACTTTATTCATTTCTAGGGTAAGCAAATCAACAAAAGCACTCTCTTTTTCAATTTTCTCATTGATGGTCGCGATATCAATTGTACCTGTTTGTTCCATTCTATTTATTTTTAAACTCGAATATAGTATCCTTAATTGAGGCTTGCAAATTGTTGAATTTTTTCCTGCCAAACTGTTAATTGTAGGTTAAAAAACAAAGAGCAGCACGTATTGTGCTGCTCTTTAACAATTTTTTATTAGGCTCCTAACATTTTATAACATAATGTCCCCTAAGTTAGTTGTTTCACCTGAAATTACTTCTACCTCAATAAATTCTGAAGTTTCCAAACCAGAACCTTCTTCTGGCGCCACATAAACATTATATATTCCAGCTGGAATCCCTTCCAACAAAAAGGTTCCAAGTTCATCAGTTGAAGCAGAAACCATTTCACCTTCCACCATTACTGAGGCAGTAGCGGAAAGTCCTTCGTTAAGAACCGTTCCCGCGATACTTCCAGGCATTAACGGCAAATTGATAACACCTACATCTGTATATTGGCCATTGATAACTTCAACACCTTGCACCACTGTATACGTATATCCAGAACCTTCGGCTGGGGTAATGGTAACGTCATAAGTTCCTTGAGGCACGCCATTTAAATTGAAAACGCCTTCTTCATCTGTATAAGCCGAAATAATATTACCATCTACTTCAACAGAAGCAACCGCTTGAATATTGGATGGAGAAACCATCCCTTCGATAATACCAGAAGCATATTCTGCACTGGCATAGATAACTGGCTTTAAATTGATATTTCCAGAATCGCCAGCAATTACAATAGACTCATCAACAGTGAAGTCCAATAAGAATTCGTAGGTAAATCCAGGATCCAAGGTTTCATTTACTTTAATCTTCAAACCAGATTGTTGTGCACTTGGGGTTTGTAAGTCATGTGTCACTCCGTCAATAACCACAGTGTTATCGTCGCCCAACACCAACCTAATTTGATTCAACATGCCAGAAGGCACTTCAAAATTGTCTACCAACAATACACTGATACCTCCGGTAAGTTCCAAAAGGTCGTAAACACCAGCATTGATAGGTCCTAAACTCTGCCAACCACTTTCGCCGTCGCTGTTATCATTCACCTTCACCATAACATCTTGAACATCTATAAAGACGTTATCAAAATCGCCAGGTTCATCGGATAATCTAACAGAAATAAAAGAGGTGCCTTCCACGCCATTTCCAGTAGAGGAATCGCTACTACAATTTGAAAGGGTAAAAAATATGACAGCGCTAAATAATAAAAAGGATGTTTTTAAAATCTTCATAAATAATTTGGGGTTTTGTCTATATATACGCAGCATATCCTTCATTTAGATTATTCAACTCAAAAATCCGACCATACATTTCTAAAAAACAATCGATTACAAAAATATTTTAACATAAACAGTCAAAACTTCACAAATAAGCTTTCTTCAGCTTACTTTATTCCTTTACATTTCTGTAACTTTAGTTTGTTTTTAAAGACCTGTACCGCCAAAAAAGTTTGCAAATTTATGCCATTTCTCAATTTAGGAAAGGCATTTTTGCAATAATCTAAAATCATAAACGCTAAAATTACCTAGTTAATATAAAATCAATGAAAAAAACTGCTTTAATCACCGGAGCAACCAGCGGAATTGGACGCGCCACCGCCCATATTTTTGCCAAAAACGGCATTCAATTGGTATTATGCGGCAGACGACAAGAACGTTTGGACACTATTGAAGAAGCCCTTAAGAAAGAGACCAACGTGATTACTTTAAACTTCGACGTGAGAGATAAAGAAGCCACTTTAAATGCCATTGCTTCCTTGCCCGAAGATTTCAAAAATATCGATATTTTAATCAATAATGCAGGTAACGCCCATGGATTGGACCCTATACAAAATGGATCTTTAGACGATTGGGATGCTATGATGGACATTAATGTAAAAGGACTGTTGTATGTGAGCAAAGCTGTAATTCCAGGAATGACAGAACGCAAATCTGGTCATATTATCAACATTGGTTCTTCTGCGGGAAAAGAAGTATACCCCAAAGGAAATGTTTACTGCGGAAGCAAACATGCCGTATTGGCTATAACGGAAGGAATGCGCATTGACCTCAACCAATTTGGCATTAAGGTAAGTGCCGTGAATCCAGGGATGGTAGAAACCGAGTTCTCTCAAGTGCGTTTTAAGGGAGATCCTGTAGCGGATACCGTTTACAAAGGATTTGAGGCCCTTCAAGCAGAAGACATTGCCGAGATTATTTATTTTGTTGTATCACGCCCGGCACACGTCAATGTTGCAGACTTATTGGTATTTCCAACTGCACAGGCTTCCTCAACCATCGTTAAAAAAGAGCTATAACCTTTAAGAAACAGCTATATGATCAATAAACGCCTACTCATTAAAAACCTACTCGCACATAACGACGAGAACAGTTTTTATGATAAAAAGCGTAAAATCGATATTAGCCAAAAGGAAGGAAAGGCCAAATTTTTAAAGCACATCTGCGCGCTTTCCAATAGCAACCCCAAAAACAACTCGTATATCGTTATTGGTGTTGATGATGAAGACAATAAAATTTGGGGAGTGGATTTCTTTGATGACAGTAAGATTCAAAACCTGATCAACGCCTATTTAACCAACCCACCCATTGTGCAATATGAGAATATTCCCTTTCCGCATTTGCCAGATAACAAGGTGGTGGGTTTGGTAACCATCAGGCCCATTGGAAAAATTACTTCCCTACGGAAAAACATTTGGAAATACTACGGAGGTTCTGTGTTTTTTAGGGAAGGCAGCATGAGCATGCCCAAAGTTTTCGATGTTGAGATCAAAGATGTCAACTCTAAAATTGTGGAGGCCATCGAGCACCATTCCCAAAACAATATTGAATACACTTTGGATGGGGTGTTCGACTTCATGAACAAGCGCAAGGATTACAACCCGCAGTACAAAGTTTTTAAGGAATACTTCGTGTTATGTTGGTCTGGAAAGAAAAAGACAGTTAAGGAGGAAATATTCTTTTCTAGAGTAGATATTGAATTGGTAAATGAACAAGTTCGAATTTTCTTTTCCAATCTAGACGAGGTTTCCATTAGTTATGACGATAGCAGTTTCAAAATCATTGAATACGTTAGATTAGGGCTTCAAAACTCCTACAGATACTACCCTTTGGAAGAAACGCTTATCAGTTTTGAGGATAACGCCAATTACAATATCGACGCCAAATTATTGTTTCAGCCACCTCAATTCGATAAAAAGGTATTGCATCACATTTACAACACCAACAATACCCTATTGACAAAACTAAAAAAAGGACTCACCTTAACACCCAATGAACTTGCCGACCTAAGAAACCTTCCTGAAACCTATTTAATTTGCTATCTCAACTTGTTTCACAATGCCATTGACAAACTTAACGAGGCCAAACCTTACCTAAGACAATACAGCGAAAGCATCTATGATTCCTACAAAGATGCCATGCGGATTTTAAGAAAAGTGAAGTACAGTTAAATGGTCTTTTCGACCTTTACCGATTATACATTTTTTGGTACCAACTATAGAATTCCATCTTTTCAGAAACTTCTTTTTCACGAATTTAGCCTAGCTATTAATCAATTAAATACATACCCTATTTCTCCCGATAAAAGTTCGGCATTGAAATAGGGTTTTGTTTTTTAAACCAATACTTTCTTAAAATAAAAAAGCCGCTTCAAAAATCGAAACGGCTTTTATCATACAGCCCCACCACTCTAATTTATTTAAAGGCCTCCATCAAGTTCTTGTTGCCAATCAAAAAGTTCCTTCCATTTGCCTTCATAGGCCAATAAAGCCTGTTTTGGCCAAGTTTTTGGATTATGGATTTTATAGGCTTCACCACCATCATCCAATACTTCTTGACATTTCGGTACACTACATTCCGATAGTGCTTTCCAAGTATGCACGCCATGTTTATGAAACAACTCTTGAATTTTAGGACCAATACCTTCTACAATAGTCAAGTCATTTTCTTTGACAACTTTGCCAAAGATCGCCTTGGCTTCCGCAGCATTAAAAGGCATAGCAGCATGCGCCATGGCAGCCGCCATACGACTATCCTGCATTTGGATGGCTCCAAGTTTATCTTTACAGGATTTCAGGTTGCCCTCTAAATCGGCAATCTTGTTTTTCAACGCTTGAATTTCTGCGGTATTGTCAGGTCCTTTTCCTAGCATTTTGCCTAACAGATACCCTAAGAGGGCACAAATGGCCCCAACTATGATTGGAATTAAACTACACATATTCATAATTTATCTTTTTGGTTTATGGTTTGTTAACAGTTACAATGGTTCTTCGGTTAGCAGCACGCCCTTCGGTAGTGCTATTGTCTGCAATAGGTTCAGAAGACCCCTTGGATTCAGTCATGACTTTAGCCTCTGGAATGTGATGTGTTACCAAATAGGTTTTGGCAAAATCGGCACGTTCTTTACCCAATACCATGTTGTGATCTTCTGGACCTGTGGTATCGGTATGCCCAACAATGGTACAAGTGGCACCATCCACCTTGTCAAGATATCTTGAGATTTTAGCAAACTTTTCACGCTGTTCCTCGGTTAGCTTAATGACGAACTCATCAATTCCAAAGTTCAGCACCAAAGGGTTACTGTTGATCTCGTCTGCCAAAGCATCCAAATCACCATGATCCCCAGTAGTTGCCACAGCAAACTCCACAGGACCGTAATAAATGTTGTCTGCATCAGGAACCATGGCATCATAAAGCTTGCCATGAGTATCAATAACTCGAGAAGAAATTCCTTTGGATACAAAATAGTTCTTGACCGCTCCAGCCCTGGCCAATCCTAAATTGGGGTAAGCCGTGTGGTTGACCTCATCACTTTTGTAATACCCTGTAATACTAACAGACTTGTCTGGGTTTTCAGCCAAATAGGCCGACAATTGCATTACCCCGTCTGTAACTTTTCCGGAAAGTGGCTCTAAAATGGTCATTTCCGATGTCTTAAAGTTAAAATTGTCATTAACCTTGACATCCAAATTGCCATTGGCATCTTGAACCAAAAATGGATTTTTGGTTGGTTCAATTACTGGTTCTGAAACAATCTCTTCCACCACAATTTCCTCCACCTTATCACAGCAGTAATAATAGTTTAAAAATGCGCCAAGAAGGATTGTAATCAGAATACCGAGTTGGTACGTTAATTTACTCATCTAGCTAAGGATTAATTAATTAACCTTGAAATTACTAAATTTTGAGCAACTTTTAACATAAATGAACAAGGAAAATTTTTCTGACTTAAAATAAGGTAACAGATGAAATTATTTACAAGTCAATTTAATACGCTTTAAACAAAAAAAGCCCCATTTTTCAATGGAGATTTTCTAACTATAATTCGTCTTCTACAAGTCGAATTTAATTCCTTGTGCCAATGGCAGCTCAGTAGTGTAGTTAATCGTATTCGTTTGTCTACGCATATACACTTTCCAAGCATCACTTCCAGATTCTCGTCCGCCACCGGTTTCCTTTTCACCTCCAAAAGCACCTCCAATTTCAGCTCCTGAAGTTCCAATATTTACATTGGCAATCCCACAATCAGACCCTGCAACCGACAAAAAGCGTTCTGCTTCACGCAAATTATTGGTCATAATTGCCGAACTCAAACCTTGGGCAACACCATTTTGAATCTCAATGGCATTTTCAACATCTCCAGAATATTTCAGCAAGTACAGTACTGGTGCAAAAGTCTCGTGCTGCACAATTTCAAATTCTGGCTGTGCTTCGGCAATGGCAGGTTTTACATAGCATCCACTTTCATAACCCTCACCAGAAAGAACTCCGCCTTCAACCAAAATTTTACCACCTTCGGCAACCACTTTGTCCAAAGCCGCTTCGTACATGGCCACAGCATCCTTATCAATTAAAGGCCCAACATGATTGTGCTGATCTAAAGGGTTTCCTATGCGCAATTGCTTGTAAGCATCCACTATGGCCTGCTTCACTTTATCATAAATACTATCGTGAATGATCAGTCGGCGTGTAGAGGTGCAGCGTTGTCCACAGGTTCCCACAGCCCCAAACACAGCGCCAATCACCGTCATTTTAATATCAGCATCTGGAGTCACAATAATCGCATTGTTTCCTCCCAGTTCCAATAAAGATTTTCCTAAACGAGCGGCCACTTCCCGTGCTACAATTTTTCCCATTCGGGTGGAGCCTGTTGCCGATATTAAAGGCACTCGAGTATCCTTAGTCATAAACTCTCCTACACGATAATCGCCATTGATCAAGCAGGAAATTCCTTCTGGCAAATTGTTGGCGGCAAAAACTTCTGCTGCCAAATTTTGGCAAGCCACCCCACAAAGCGGTGCCTTTTCGCTTGGTTTCCACAAACACACATCACCACAAACCCAAGCCAATGCCGTGTTCCAAGACCAAACTGCTACCGGAAAATTAAAGGCCGAAATAATACCAACAACTCCCAAAGGATGGTACTGTTCGTACATTCTGTGTCCTGGACGTTCCGAATGCATAGTCAAACCATGCAATTGACGCGACAAACCAACAGCAAAATCACAGATGTCTATCATTTCCTGAACTTCACCCAAACCTTCTTGATACGATTTCCCCATCTCGTAAGACACCAATTTTCCTAGCGCTTCCTTTTTCTCTCTCAATTTTTCCCCAAACTGCCTTACTATCTCCCCTCTTTGAGGAGCAGGAGTACTGCGCCAAATTTTGAAGGCAGAAGTTGCCGACTCCATAACCCTTTCATAATCTTCCTTTGTAGTAGATTTTACCTTGGCAATAAGTTGTCCATCTACTGGAGAAAAACTTTCAATAATATCACCATTTGAAAAACTTTGAGATCCTGTGGAAGTCCCTTCATTTATATCTTTTATCCCTAATTCCTCTAGGGCTTTTTCTATCCCGAAATCTATTGCAACTGCCTGCATAATTTAAAATTTTTGAATTATTTGTTTGCTTTTTTGCGAATATACTAATAATAAGTCGCTTTTATAAAGTCCACATTGCTTTATAAGTGTTAACTTTAGCCCTTTACACCGTCATTTTAAGACAAATTTAACAACCAAACCGAATCTAAACCTAACCCATTGAACGTAATTATTTTAACAAGAAACCACGCACGATTTCTTACAATTAAGTTCATTCATTTTATCACCACCAACCTATGCTTCTAAGAAAATTATTTGCTATCGCACTTGTGATGGCGCTTGCCGTATCCTGTAAAAAGAAAGAAGAACCCGACAATATTTTTAAGTTCAGGGAATACATTAGCTACACCACCTCTGGGATGGTCTCTGTAGCCGAACCCATTCAAATTAATTTGGCCAAAGATGTGGAAGGCTGGGAAATGGGCCAGGAAATCAATGATAAATTAGTTAGTATATCACCGTATGTTCAGGGAACTTTGACCGTTGCCAACAACCATTCCTTATTATTTACTCCGGATGAACCATTTGATTCTTCAACAGAGTATACGGTAACCGTTAAATTGAAAGACATCTACCAAAACATTCCTGATGAGTTTAAGGATTACACCTTTCAATTTAAAACCATCACTCCAAATTTCAACATTACCACTAACAACCTGCAGTCGTACAGCAAGAACTGGCAATATTTGGAAGGTATGATTAAGTCGGCTGATGTAATCTCTCTTGACAACGCCAAACAACTGCTTACAGCCTCCCAAAACAATAAGCCTCTAAGTATTGTTTTCAATGAAAGCAGTGCAAGTGCTAAGGTCTTCGAATTCAAAATCGATAGTATCAACCGTAAGATGGAAGACTCCAAAATTGTGGTGACTTGGAACGGAAAAACCATAAAGGCCACCAATGAAGGAGAACGCGAAATCACCATTCCCGGCACCAATAACTTCACTATTGTAGATGTGTCCGTAATCCAGTCGCCAGAGCAGTGCTTATCCCTAAACTTCTCCGATCCTTTAAAGCAACAGCAGAATTTTGATGGTTTGGTAAGCATTCAAAATGTGAAATCCCCAAAATTTGTGGTGGATGGCAATGTGTTAAAAGTCTATCCAGATGCTAAATTGGTGGGTAATATCCAAATTGATGTTTTTCAAGGCATCACCAACCAAGACGGTTTCAAACTAAAAACGCCTTATTCTGAAATCCTGTCCTTTGAAGAGCTCAAACCCAATGTGAAATTGATTGGAAGCGGCTCGATTTTACCAAATTCAAAAGAACTGAAATTCAATTTTGAAGCTGTTAACTTAAAAGCGGTTGATGTACGCATTATCAAGATTTTCGAAGACAATGTGCTTCAGTTTTTACAAGACAATAACCTAAACAGTAACAGTTCCCGAGACATTAGAAAAGTGGGGAGAAGAATTGCCAAACATACCATTCCACTTATTCAAAACGAAACTGAAAACACAGGAAAATGGAAGTCTTACAGTATCGACCTTTCAAAATACTTTCAAGCTGAACCAGGCGCTATCTACCGTGTAGAATTAAGTTTCGACAAAAGTTATTCTCTGTACCATTGCGATGCACATTCGGCGACCTCCACTTCCAAAGATGATGAGGAATACGATGAATACTATTATGATGAAGAGTATTATTATGACGAAGATTATACTGAAACCGACACCGAAGACGAGGATTTAAAGGAAGAAGAATATTGGGACAATCTCACCTACCGCTACCGCCACTATACCTATAATTGGAACGAGAAAAATAATCCTTGCCATGATGCCTATTACAACGAAGACCGCATCATCACGCAAAACTTGATCGCATCTAACTTAGGAGCCATTGTAAAACAAGGAGCCAACAACTCTTACTATTTTGCCGTAACCAACATTTTAACTACCAATCCAGAGTCTAACGCCACGGTAGCCATTTACAACTACCAACAACAGGAAATCGCAAGAGCCTCCACAGACGAAGAAGGTCTTACTTTGATTGACTCCGATAAACATGCGGCGTTTGCCATCGTTACTAAAGGACAAAGTACCACTTATGTCAAACTTCACGATGGAAATTCATTATCGCTGAGCAAATTTGACATCTCCGGAAACAAACTGCAACGCGGCCTAAAAGGTTACATTTATGGCGAACGCGGCGTATGGCGTCCAGGCGATTCACTGCACCTTACCTTTATCTTAAATGATGTCCAAAACAAACTTCCAAAAGGACATCCCGTAAAAATGGAAGTTACAGATCCTAGCGGCAAACTCATTTACAAAAATGTCACTACCGAAAATGTTGATCAGTTTTACAAATTTACTGTACCAACATTATCCGAAGGAAAAACAGGGAACTATGGCGCGAAAGTTTCCGTTGGTGGAGCGGTATTTCATAAATCCCTTAAAATAGAAACGGTAAAGCCCAACAGGTTAAAGCTAAATTTGGATTTTGAAAATGAGATATTAGGCTACAACGCACCTCTCAAAGGAATTTTGGATGTAAAATGGTTACATGGAGCCCCAGGAAAAAATCTAAAAGCCGAAGTGAAAGCTAAATTCAGTACTTCCTATAGCGGTTTTGAAAACTATAAGGACTATACCTTTGTAGATCCTTCAAGAGAATTCAACACCGAAGAGCTCAACATTTTTGAAGGCAATGTAGATGCCGAGGGTCTAGCTCAAATCAATTCAAAACTGGAGATTGGCAAAAATGCCCCAGGAATGTTGAACGCACAATTTTTGGTACGTGCCTTTGAAAACGGAGGAGATTTCTCATTAAACGCTTTCACAAAATCTTATGCCCCATACAAAACTTTCGTTGGTTTAAAATCCCCAAAAGGCAATGCCTACGGGTCTTTACCTACGGAAGAAGACCAAACCGTTGACATTGTTGTTGTGGATAAAGATGGAAAACCTGTACAGCGTGATGGTTTGGAAGTAAAAGTATATAAAATTGAATGGCGTTGGTGGTGGAACTCCTCTTACGACAACTTATCCAGCTATGCTTCCAGCTCATACCACACACCGTTTTTCAATACAACAATAGACACAGATTCCAAAGGAAAAGGAACTTTTAAAGTAAATGTCCCTGATTATAGACGCGGCCGTTACTTGATTAGAGTTATCGATCCAGTAAGCGGGCACGCTACCGGGCTCACCGTTTATTTCTACAAAAATTGGTGGCAAAAAGCCCCATCAGCCGATAAAGAAGCCGCCAAAATGTTGGTGTTTGCGGCCGATAAAGAGAAATACAATGTAGGCGAAACAGCCAAAATCACCTTCCAATCCGGATCTGAGGGAAGAGCTTTGTTAAGTATTGAAAACGGCACCGAGGTTATCGACTTCAACTGGGTAAAAACCCAACCCGGTGAAACCACTGTGGAATTGCCAATTAGGTCATTAATGGCACCAAACGTATTCATCAATATTTCACTATTGCAGCCCCATGCTATTTCGGCCAACGATCTCCCCATTAGGCTTTACGGGGTCATTCCAATTATGGTGGAAGATCCAGATACCCGTTTGGAGCCCGAACTAAAAATGCCCGATGTGTTACGTCCAGAACAGACCTTCGAAATCAATGTTTCCGAAAAACAGGACAAGCCAATGACCTATACCATTGCGATGGTAGAAGAAGGCCTTTTGGATCTTACGCGTTTCAAAACACCAAAT
Source organism: Mangrovimonas sp. sgz306409 (assembly GCF_059735265.1). NCBI lineage: Bacteria > Pseudomonadati > Bacteroidota > Flavobacteriia > Flavobacteriales > Flavobacteriaceae > Mangrovimonas > Mangrovimonas sp. sgz306409. The sequence continues at coordinate 6,524 of NZ_JCAPEU010000002.1, read as the reverse complement.
GCTTGGGATACCTTCTATGCCCGTGAAGCCTTGGGCGTAAAAACCTGGGATATCTACGACGATGTGATTGGTGCGTATTCAGGAAGTATCGACCAAGTGTTTGCTGTGGGTGGCGATGGCTATGCTACAGCTGGTAAAAACAAAAAAGCCAACCGTTTTAAACCTGTAGTAAGTTATATAGGCCCATTTACCTTAAAAGCTGGCGAAACACGCACTCATAACTTAAAACTCCCAAACTACATAGGAGCCGTGAGAACCATGGTGGTTGCTGGAAACAACCAAACTGAAGCCTATGGAAGCACAGACAAATCTGTACAGGTTAAAAAACCTTTAATGGTTTTGGCATCGCTTCCGCGGAAATTAAGTCCTGGCGAAAAAGTGACACTTCCAGTGACCGTTTTTGCCATGGAGGACAAGGTAAAAACTGTCAACTTGAGCTTAAAATTAAGCAATGGCATTACCATAGAAGGAGCCCCTTCCCAAACCCTTTCGTTTAGCAAACCAGGCGAACAAATGGCTTACTTTTCATTGGATGTGAGTAAAGCCAAAGGCATCAGCACGGTAGAAGTCATCGCCAAAGGAAACGGAGAACAGTCTTCCTATAAGGTTGAAATGGACGTTATCAATCCCAATCCAATCAGTTCAAGGGCGATAGATTCTATTTTAGAAGGCAATACCAATAAAACAATTGACTTTACAACATTTGGAGTGCCCGGTAGCAACAGTGCTACCGTAGAGTTTTCAACCCTCCCTCCAATGGATTTTACACGTAGATTACAATACTTGATCCAATATCCTCACGGCTGTGTAGAGCAAACTACTTCCAGCGTGTTCCCGCAATTGTATTTGGGAGACATATTCGATTTGACTGGAGACAAAAAGAAATCCATCCAGAGCAATATTGAAAACGGCATCAAACGTTTATCACATTTCCAAACGGCAAATGGTGGTATGGGCTATTGGATGGGTGAAGCAACAGCCAATGATTGGGGAACCTCTTATGCTGGACATTTTATGTTGGAAGCCGAGAAAAAAGGATTTGTACTGCCTTTGACCTTTAAGAGCAATTGGCTGCAATACCAAAGACAAGCTGCTAGGGATTGGAGACCAAGTTACCGCTCCCATAATTCCGATTTGGCTCAAGCTTACCGCTTATATACTTTGGCTTTGGCTGGAGCACCAGATTTGGCAGCCATGAACCGCCTACGTGAGTTTACTGAGCTGTCCAATGAAGCCAAATGGCGTTTGGCTGCTGCTTATGCGTTGGCCGGTCAAAAGGAAGCAAGTGAGCAAATTTCCAATTCGGCGAACATTCATTTCACGTCTTCCCAATACAACTATTACACCTATGGTTCAGTAGAAAGAAATCGTGCCATGGCGTTTGAGACGATGGTCTTGACCAAAAATCCGCAGATGAGGGAAACTGCCGAATATATTGCCAACAGCCTATCTAGCAACAAATGGATGAGTACCCAAACTACGGCCTATTGCTTGATGGCCATGGCAAAAATGGTAAACTCCAATGGCGGCAAAGCTTTAAACCTGGCTTATACTTTCAATGGAACAACAGAAACCATAAACACCAAAAATGCCATTGCACAACGTCAATTGAAGGTTTCTGAAGGCACTAATGCCATAACCTTCACCAATAACATAAACAACACGGTTTATGTACGAATCTTGAATTCTGGAAAATTACCGCTGGGTGAAGAATTGACCGAACAACGCGGATTAAGTGTTTCGGTAGTTTACAAAGATTTAGGCGGCAATCCTGTGGATATAACCAAACTTCAGCAAGGACAGGACTTTGTAGCCACAGTTAAAGTGAGCAACCTAAAAGAAGAAAACGTCAATGATATCGCATTAACCCAAATATTCCCTTCCGGCTGGGAAATTGTCAACACACGCTTTACCGATTTTGGTGATACTACAGTTAGTCAAGCACGCTATACCGATATTAGGGACGACCGTGTAAATTTCTATTTTGATTTGAGCAAGAAAGGTCCACAGGATACCAAAACTTTCAACATCATGTTGAATGCATCGTATTTGGGCACGTATTACCTTCCGGGAATTCAAGTAGAAGCTATGTATGACAATGATTATTTAGTGAGAAACAAAGGAAAATGGGTGGATGTTGTAAAATAAATCGGAGCTGAAATCTATTTGAGATTGCGTAACCAGGATAAAGCTGAAAACAAAATAAATGTGTAATTTTAAGGAAGTTGACAACTGCGATAGATCTTCCTTGAAAATACACTAAAATGAAAGCTACAGAGCTATTACAACACACTAAACACCGCTCGTTTAACATACCAAAAAGGCCTTGGAAATTCTATCAAGAATGGAACAAGGCCCTTTTTTTTCATTGGGAAATCGAACCTAAGGAATTGGAGCCACTACTCCCTAAAGGATTGGAATTAGATACCATAAATGGGAAAGCATGGCTTAGCTTGGTAGCGTTCGACATGAACAATATAGGGGTTAGGAGTGTTCCAAAATTACCCCATATTTCTGATTTTCATGAAATCAACCTTCGCACTTATGTCAAAAGACATGGAAAACCTAGCGTTTATTTTTTGAGTATGGAAGGCAGCAAAAGGTCCTCTTGCAGTATCTTGAAAATGATTTCGAAGTTCCCTTATCAACATGCCAATATCATGCGCAACGATTACAGCTATCATTCACAAAACACCAAACAAAATAATAGCCTTGATGTGGAATACAGGCTTGGCGACTATTTGAATTATAAGGACGAGACGGATATATGGCTAACGGAGCGTTATGCTGTTTTTCAGGATTATCGAGACAACCTAATTGCCTATGATGTCCATCATTTGGAATGGCCTATCCAAACTCTAAATATCAAAAAATTGGAGGTCCATTATCCTAAATTCGACATGTTTTTAAATACCCCTCCAAATCGAAGCCACTACTCCAAAGGCGTTCAGGTTTTGACTTGGGGAAAACGCAAATTGCCCATTGCCCACTCTTAACACACAACCAATGAATACAGAGTTTCAACCCTATTATGCGGTTATTTTCACCTCAAAACACAGCAACACACTTGAAGGCTACACTGAAATGGCCCAACAAATGGAAGATCTAGCCCAGAAACAACCAGGCTTTTTGGGAATAGATAGTGCCCGAAATGACATAGGCATCACCGTTAGCTATTGGGAAAGTTTAGAAAGCATCCAACAATGGAAACAACACAGTGAACATTTGGCAGCTCAACGCAAAGGAAGAACCCATTGGTACAGCTGGTACAATGTAAAAATCTGTAAGGTAGAGCGCGAATACGAGTTCTAAAGCATTTGGATTATCGCTTCAAGGTAAAATGCCCTTGAAAAACCTGGCCTTCAATCTTGATGAAATACCAATAATCGCTTGTAGGCATTAGGGCATCGTTATAGGTGCCATCCCAAGCAAAAGAGGTATTCCTTGAACTCACCAACAATTTCCCGAAACGATCAAACACATAAACTTCGGAAGATGAAAAGGACTCAATTCCTACCAAATCAAAACGGTCATTATGTCCATCGAAATTAGGTGTCATCAACTTTGGAATCATAAAATGTAGATATTCCCTCACCGCTTCTTCACAACCATTAATTTCTTTTACATGGATGGTATAATATCCTCCAGGCACATTGGTAAACACATTGCTGGATTGATAATCTTCCCCATCTAAAGAATACAAATAGTCCCCGTCATTTTGCATGGTAACAATAATTGAAGCACCATTTGAAACCACGTTTTGGATCACTGGTGGCCCAACTTCAATTAAAGTAATGGTCTTTGTAGCTTTACACCCTTCCGGACTGGTAACTTCCACCGTATAAATTCCTGCCTCATTAACATTTATAGCCTCCGTGGTCTGTCCGGTACTCCACATATAACTCACATCCATTATTTCAGCATGAAGCATAATATAATCTCCCTCACAAAAATATAAGGTTTCATCCCAAACATCTGGGGTTTCGAAAAGATTCAGGCTTACAGGAACACTTCCTTGTGAAGGACAGCCGGTATCTTCAAAAACAGCCACAGCATAATAAGTTCCCAATTCTGAAACTTGCAAAGATGTACTATTTTCCATTAACAAAGTGCCTCCAGTTTCGGAATCATACCAATTAACAGTCACTCCAACTGGTACTGTAACACTTAATTCCGCCGTTGCTTCCTCGCATACATACACATCACCATCACTCAAAGGCAATTCTGGATAAATCATTGAGGTTGAAACCGGTGTTCGCATATCTGAAGTACACCCCGTATCAGGAAATACTGCTTCTGCGTAATAGGTGCCTTCTTGTATTGCTTCATAGGTCAGACTATTGGCCAGTAACAAAGTGCCTCCGGTTTCAGAATCATACCAATTTACCTGAACACCATTTGGTACAGAAACAGAAAGTAAGGCCAAATCATCATAACAATTAAACGTTATGTCTCCATCACTCAAAGGCCCATCAGGAATACTACCAAACGCTGACACTTCTGTTCTAGGAAAAGATACACAGCCTGTTACAGGATCTACCGTCTCCACGTAAAAAGTGCCCGCCGTTGTAGCATTATAACTAAGGCTGTTTTCTTCCAACAAACTCCCATCTGTAGCCGCATCATACCAATTCACAATAAGACCGTTTTCAGCTGTAACGGATAATAAAGCCTGCCCTGTATTGCAATTAAAATCGACATTCCCTTCACTAATTGCCACTTCGGGATCTGGATTGATATCAATATAAAATACTTCGGAATAGGTGATACATTGATCATTAGCTAAGTTAATCGATGCTTCTGCAACTTTAGTTCTAAAGTATTTTGGACCATCAACCGCTACTGTAACATTTTGTCCTGTAACTCCCGGCATATCCGTCCAATTTCCACCATCAATACTCTCTTGCCATTGAAAGGCGTGTGTAGTATATACGGCGTAATCTGGCGTAGCATTTAGATCTAAATCATACGGAATGGCGCTATTACAAATGGTCGCTTCAGTATTGCCCAAAGTATCGGTCACCACTGTCGTATCTCCACACGCTTTAAAGACAATATCGTCGATGGCTAAATCATTTCCGCAGCCACCGGGTGCATTGTTGATCATTTTTAATATTACGGAGGTTTGCCCTGCTTCAGTTTGAAAAACCAACCCATATTGATCCCAAACTATATCAGTTTGGGAATTAATATCACCCGTATCTCCAGTAGCCAAAATATTGGTATTGGTACTGTCCCAAATTTGAAAAGTAACATTAATTGGGATCCCCCCATTAGCACAGACCGTTGTAGAAGGGTTTACCAAATTTAATATCCATGCTGAAAATTCATAGGTTGTAAATTCACAAAGTCCCGTAATAGTGGTTTTATAAAATATCCCTGGCACAAAATCTCCATTAACAATTAAGCATTTTCCATTGGTATCATTTGGGGTATGATCCCCAGTTTCATGCCAAGCATGATAATCTGTAGAATTGGAAATAGTGTAAGCTCCTCCATTAGGAGCTCCATTTATATAATTATAGGTTGTCACTGAACTCGACAAAGGCGGTCCATTCGTTGTTCCAGTTCCAAAATCTTCAACAAAAATAGGGTCTCCAGAGCTACCAGCACAAAAACCTAATTGTGCAAAACTGGAAAATGTTCCCAAAACATAAATCAACAAGACTAGCTTAATAAATTTCATTTAAAGAATTAACATGAATTAATCAAGAAACTTAAACGATATGAAAATTATTGGAAAATTTAAATCAGTTATTAACTTTCAAATAACATTCAGATAATTTAAACTAACAAAAAAAGCCCCATCATTTCTGACGGGGCTCAATTAACACTTAGTTATTCAGTTAGGTTAGTTTGCTGTTTTAGGTCCACCGCTCACGATGATGAACTCCGATCTACGGTTCAGCTGGTGCTGCTCTTCGGTGCAGTTTGCGCCACAATCAACCTTAGGCTCGGTCTCTCCCTTACCCTCTCCGGTGATGCGGCTCTTGTCGATGCCCTTCGAGATCACGTACTGTGCAGTAGACTTCGCACGTCTGTCAGACAGTGACATGTTGTAGGCATCAGATCCGCGGCTGTCCGTATGTGAAGTGGCCAAGATTACCATATCCGGGTACTTGGTCATCACCTGTACCAGCTTGTCAAGCTCAAAGGCCGCCTGTGCCGTAATGTTCGATTTGTCGAAGTCGAAGTAGATCGGGTTAAGTACTACCTGGTCCGCTACGATCAGCTCCTCGATAGGTGCCAGCTCAACAGATTCCCTTACTTCCTTCTCAAGGCTTCCTTCTATGGACACTCTCTTACCGATGTGGTCCGCAGAGGTCACCCCAAGTTCCGTATCCGTCTCGCACAATATGCTGAAGCTTACCATACCCTGCGCATCGGAAACGGCACTGCCCAGTTCCTCCCCGTTGGCTGCATACAATGTGGCCATCGCTCCAACGATCGCCTCCTTGCTCTTCTCATCTGTGATCTTAACCAACAATTGGGTATCGCATGGCTCCTCTACCTTTCTAACGCGG